>NZ_JAPQKX010000004.1:0-430584 GCF_026800125.1 Pectobacterium jejuense
GGGCTTTCTTCAGGCTATAGCCTCACAGGAACAATCACCACCTCCCGAGGAGGTGGTTTAAAGCTGACAATAAAAAAACCGGTGCAGTTGCACCGGCTTAATGAAGTTTGACGACAACGTCAGTCTGACTTTCTCTATCTTATTTCTGCGGACGCATCGCCGGGAACAGGATCACGTCGCGGATGGTGTGGCTGTTCGTGAACAACATCACCATACGGTCGATACCGATACCCAGACCCGCGGTTGGCGGCAGGCCGTGCTCCAGCGCAGTCACGTAGTCTTCGTCGTAGAACATCGCTTCGTCATCACCCGCGTCTTTAGCATTCACCTGCTGTGCAAAACGCTCTGCCTGATCTTCGGCATCGTTCAGCTCGGAGAAGCCGTTACCGATTTCACGGCCGCCGATGAAGAACTCAAAGCGATCGGTGATTTCTGGGTTCTGATCGTTACGACGCGCCAGCGGTGACACTTCAGCCGGATATTCGGTGATGAAGGTTGGCTGGATCAGGCTGCTTTCTGCCGTTTCTTCGAAGATCTCGGTAACGATGCGGCCCAGACCCCAGCTTTTCTCGATCTTGATCCCCAGAGACTGAGCGATCGCGGTCGCTTTCTCCAGATCGTCCAGATCGGCAACGTTGGTTTCAGGACGGTATTTGCATATCGCTTCACGCATCGTCAGCTTCTCGAATGGCTTACCGAAGTCGAATGTCTGGTCGCCGTATTGCACCGTCGTCGAGCCCAGCACATCCTGCGTCAGCGTACGGAACAGGTTCTCCGTCAACACAATCAGGTCTTTATAATCGGCATACGCCATATAAAGTTCCATCATGGTGAATTCAGGGTTGTGACGCGGGGAAACGCCTTCGTTACGGAAGTTACGGTTGATCTCGAACACACGCTCAAAACCACCCACAACCAGACGCTTCAGATACAGTTCCGGCGCGATACGCAGGTACATGTCGATGTCCAGCGCGTTGTGGTGCGTGATGAACGGACGGGCAGACGCGCCGCCGGGGATCACCTGCATCATTGGCGTTTCAACTTCCATAAAACCGTTATCCACCATGAAGCGGCGAATTGCAGCCATCACGTTAGAACGAATGCGGAAGGTATTGCGTGATTCGTCGTTGGCAATCAGATCCAGATAACGTTGACGATAGCGGGTTTCCTGATCGGCCAGACCATGGAATTTATCCGGCAGCGGACGCAGCGCTTTGGTCAGCAGACGCAGTTCGGTACAGTGGATGGACAGCTCGCCCGTCTTGGTTTTGAACAGCTTGCCGCGCGCGCCCAGAATATCGCCCAGATCCCACTTCTTGAACTGCTCGTTATAGATGCCTTCCGCCAGATCGTCGCGGGACACATACAGCTGAATACGGCCACCGACGTCCTGCAAGGTCACGAAAGAGGCTTTACCCATGATGCGACGGGTCATCATACGGCCCGCGACAGTCACTTCAACGCCCAGTTCTTCCAGCTCTTCGTTCTCTTTGGCATCGAACTCAGCGTGCAGACGATCGGACGTGCTGTCACGGCGGAAATCATTCGGGAATGCGATCCCGGTTTCACGCAGCGCCACCAGCTTCTCACGACGCGTTTTTAATTCATTATTCAGATCTTGCGCCTGATCGGCACCCTGTGATTGTGATTCAGCCATGTGAATTCTTATAACCCCGCTTTTAAACTTGCTTCAATAAATTTGTCCAGATCGCCATCCAGCACCGCCTGAGTATTACGTGTTTCCACGCCGGTACGTAAATCTTTGATGCGCGAATCATCCAGAACATAGGAACGAATCTGGCTACCCCAGCCGATATCAGACTTGTTGTCTTCCATCATCTGTTTCTCAGCATTTTTCTTTTGCATCTCAAACTCATACAGCTTCGCTTTCAGCTGTTTCATCGCCTGATCTTTGTTTTTATGCTGGGAACGGTCATTCTGACACTGCGTAACAATGTTGGTCGGAATGTGGGTAATACGCACCGCGGACTCTGTCCGGTTAACGTGCTGACCACCCGCACCGGATGCGCGGTACACGTCAATACGCAGGTCGGCTGGATTGATTTCGATATCAATATCGTCATCCACTTCCGGGTAGACAAACGCGGAGCTGAATGAGGTGTGACGGCGGCCGCCGGAATCGAACGGGCTCTTACGCACCAGACGGTGTACGCCGGTTTCAGTACGCAGCCAGCCAAACGCATAGTCACCGATGATCTTGATGGTGGCGGATTTCGTACCGGCCACGTCACCGTCTGACTCTTCAATAATTTCGGTTTTAAACCCTTTGGCTTCCGCCCAACGCAGGTACATACGCACCAGCATGCTGGCCCAGTCCTGCGCTTCCGTACCGCCAGAACCCGCCTGAATATCCAGGTAGCAATCCGCACTGTCGTACTGGCCAGAGAACATGCGACGGAACTCGAGCTGGCCTAATTTATTTTCCAGCGCGTCCAGTTCTACCGACGTTTCATTAAACGTATCTTCGTCGTCTTCTTCCACCGCGAGCTCAAGCAGACCATTCACATCTTCCAGACCTTGAGTCAGTTGATCGATGGTGTCGACGATAGCTTCCAGCGAGGAACGTTCTTTTCCCAATGCCTGAGCGCGTTCAGGCTCATTCCAGACATCAGGCTGTTCCAGTTCGGCGTTTACTTCTTCGAGGCGTTCTTTCTTGGCATCATAGTCAAAGATACCCCCTAAGAACGGCACTACGTTCAGACAGATCCTGAATGCGGTTTTTTACCGGATTAATTTCAAACATGATTTTTTATATTCTTACGTTAAGTCGTTGACAACGGAATGGTGTAACCCGCCATTCTAGCGGATAAAAGGCCCATTTTATAGACTTTCTGCCTGCCGTATTCCGTCCACACTCTACCCTAGATAATTCGGGCTGCGTGAAGGCGGCAACCGCGCGAGTCCCCAGGAGCTTACTCAAGTAAGCGACTGGGGTGAGTAAGGGCAGCCAACGCACAAGCAGCTTGAAGTATGACGGGTATATCAGCGCGGCCACAGATGTTGAATCATCAATTGCACCGAGCGTTTACCGCGATATTCGTTAATATCCAGCCGATAGACCATTTCCACTTCTTTAATGCTCGGATCCGGCCAGATGGTGGTATCGATATTGAACGCGATACCGTCTAACAGCGGCACCTGCCCTGTTGCACCGATCGGTTCAAACATCGCTTTCAAATGGCGCTCTTTGAGTAGGCGAGGTTGCAGGATACGGAAGCAGCCATCGAACGTTGGTTCGGGGAAAGCTTGTCCCCACGGCCCTGCATAACGCAGCATTTCTGCCGTTGAGAGCAAATCCAGTTCCGGCAGCACGAGTTCACCGTCAGACCAGACGACACCTTCAAGCTGAGATGGATCGAGCCATTCGCCGACCAGTTCACCGAAGCGCTGACGAAAATCCTCGAACCGATCTTCATGCAGCGATAGCCCTGCCGCCATCGCGTGTCCGCCGAATTTCTGCATCATGCCGGGATACAGCGTATCCAACCGCTCCAGTGCATCGCGCAGATGCAGGCCGGAAATGGAACGTCCTGACCCTTTCAGCATGCCGTCGCCAGCGGGTGCAAAAGCAATCACCGGACGATGAAAACGCTCTTTAATACGCGACGCCAAAATGCCAACAACGCCCTGATGCCACTCTGGGTGATACATCGCCAACCCGTAAGGCAACTCAGTACGAGTGCGCTCCAGCGATTCGCACAGGCGCAGCGCTTCGACCTGCATCCCTTGTTCGATCTCCCGACGATCCTGATTCATTTCATTCAGTTCGTTGGCAAGGATGCGTGCTTGTACAATGTCATCGCTGAGCAACAAGTCGACACCGATTTTCATGTCGTGTAATCGCCCAGCAGCATTCAGCCGTGGGCCTAATGCAAAGCCTAAATCGCTGGCGACTAGCTGGCTGGCATCGCGGTTCGCCACTTCCAACAGCGCCCGAATGCCCGGACGACACTCGCCCGCACGAATGCGATTCAGCCCCTGAGCGACCAGAATGCGGTTATTCGCATCCAGCGGCACCACGTCAGCCACCGTGCCCAGCGCCACCAGATCCAGTAATTCGGTGAGGTTCGGCTTCGCCAGCCCCTGTTGCGTAAATAAGGGCTGCGTAAACCAGCCGCTATCACGCAGGCGTACGAACAGTGCCATCATCAGGTAAAACGCAACGCCCACGCCCGCTAGCGCCTTCGAGGGAAATTGGCAGTCAGGCAGATTGGGGTTAATCATCGCGTCGGCATCAGGCAAGATTTCGCCCGGCAGGTGGTGATCGGTCACCAGCACCGCGATACCGCGCCGATGCGCATCTTCGACGCCCGCGTGAGAAGAGATCCCGTTATCTACGGTCACAATCACTTCGGCACCCAGCGCGGCAGCCTGCGCCACCACTTCCGGGCTTAGCCCGTAGCCGTTTTCAAAACGGTTCGGCACCAGATATTTCACGTTCACGCCGCCCATACTGCGCAGCGCTAATACGGTGAGCGCCGTGCTGGTGGCACCATCGGCATCAAAGTCACCAACGATGACGATACAGCGCTTCTCGGCCAGCGTGTGTTGCAGCAGATCAATCGCTTTATCAATGCCGCTGAGCAAACGGTAATTGAGTAAACCGCTCAGGCTACGTTCCAGCTCCTGCGCCCCTTTCACGCCGCGCTGCGCATAAAGGCGACGCAGCAAAGGCGGAACGGTGTCAGGTAAATCAATGTCCTCCGCCAGCGGACGCCGACGGAGTTGGGTAATCATATTCACGTAGCATTAACCGCCGGTTTTCTTCGAAGCTTTGTGTGCTTCCAGCATCGCCAGCATTTCTTTCGGTCCTTGATATCCCGGCACGACCATACCGTCTTGCAGCACGATGGCAGGAGTGCCCTGCACGCCAAACTGTATGCCCAGTTGGTAATGCGCGGCAATATCAGTTTTACACGTTGCTGCCGAGATCGCGTCGCCCTTCATCGCGCTATCAAATGCTTTATTGCGATCGGCCACGCACCAGATGGACTGCATGTCTTTCGCTGCTGGCGATTTCATACCCTGACGCGGGAAGGCCAAATAGCGCACGGTAATACCCAGCGCGTTGTAGTCTTTCATCTGTTCATGCAGCTTGTGGCAATAGCCACAGGTGATATCGGTGAACACGGTGATCACGTGTTTTTCCTGCGCGGCTTTATACACAATCATCTGTTCCTGTAGCGCATCCAGCTTGCCGATCAGGATCTTATTGGTAGTGTTAACCGGCATGGTGCCGCTCACGTCATAAAGCGGGCCTTGCAGCAAATGCTTGCCATCTTCGCTGATGTACAGCACGCCGCTGTCGGTAATGACGGTTTTCATGCCAGCCATCGGCGAAGGCAGGATTTCCGCCCCCTGCATATCCAGACGCGTTAACGTCTGCTTGATCGCGGCATCATCGGCGTGCGCAAAATTGGTCGCCGTCGCCACCAGCAAAGAAAGCAGTAATAACCCTTTTTTCATTTCATCAATCCTGTTTGTCGCAACATGGTTCGTAGCAAAATAGCCTTGTACCAATGCGTTGTGATAGTGAACGGGGTGTCCCGTCAGCCAGATAACGTCCTGTTACTCTGATAGTGACTCAATTGGTTATGTTATCCCTAGGCGCGCGGATGGTGCTGCTGATGCAGCTGTTTCAGCCGCTCCGTCGCGACATGGGTGTAAATCTGCGTCGTGGAAAGATCGCTGTGCCCCAAGAGCATCTGTACGACCCGTAAATCCGCGCCGTGGTTCAATAAATGGGTCGCAAACGCGTGACGCAAGACGTGCGGCGAGAGCTTTTCGCTGTCGATGGACGCCAGTACCGCATAATGCTTGATACGATGCCAGAACGTCTGGCGCGTCATTTGCCGTGCGCGATTGCTGGGAAACAGCACATCCAGCGTCTGCCCGTTCAGCAGCCACGGACGACCATGTTCCAGATAATACTCGATCCAGTACACCGCTTCTTCACCCAGCGGCACCAGCCGTTCTTTATTGCCTTTTCCCAGCACGCGCACCACGCCCTGCCGCAGGCTGACATCGCTCATCGTCAAACTGACCAGCTCGGAAACACGCAGACCCGTGGCATACAATACCTCAAGCATGGCCTTATCGCGTAATTCCAGCGGTTGTTCAATGCTTGGGGCGTTGAGCAACGTATCCACCTGCGCCTCACTCAAATCTTTGGGTAGGCGCTGCGGCAGTTTTGGCGATGACAGCGCGGCACTCGGATCGTCGCTGCGCAGCTTTTCCCGATAAAGGTACTGAAAGAAGCGACGCATCGCGCTCAGCAAGCGAGCCGAGCTGGTTGCCTTGTAGCCCCCTTCAACTCTGTCAGCGAGAAACGCCTGAAGATCGAGCGACTGCGCCTGCAATAAATCGTTGTCATGATGCGCAAGCCACTCTGCCAGCGTTCGCAGATCCAGCCGATAAGAGGCCAGCGTATTCTCTGCCAGATTTCTTTCCAGCCACAGCGCATCGAGAAACTGTTCGATAAGCGCCTGATCGTGTTCTTGCATCGCTGTGTCCTTCTTCACTGATTGGCAATATTATGCCGATGAAGCGGAGACTTTACACCCTCATCAAGTCCGCATTCTCTCGCAAACAGAATTGTGTGCGATCTCACATATCCCGTGAACATCAACATCGCCATAACATTCTCCGGCAAAAATAAGGCCGTGGCACATTATATTTTATGTATCGATAATATATTGGAACAGGCTCCTTGAAGCCGCGTGCCGACTGGCATTGCCCTTACTTAATCAACGTTGAAAAGCCGATTTTTCTGTGCGTAGAATGGTCGTTCGTGTTGTTAAAATAAAGAAACATTATGCAAGCCACCACCGTCACTCCCACTCTCGATGCCGAAGCGGAAGCACCACCCGTAAACTCACGCAATAAAGTGATTGTTGCGTCATTAATTGGCACCGCTATCGAATTTTTCGATTTTTATATCTACGCCACTGCCGCGGTGCTGATTTTCCCGCACATTTTCTTCCCACAAGGCGATCCGACTGCCGCCACGCTACAGTCGCTGGCCACCTTTGCGATTGCCTTTGTGGCTCGCCCTATTGGCTCGGCGGTCTTCGGTCACTTTGGCGACCGCGTCGGACGTAAGGTCACTCTGGTCGCTTCTCTGCTGACCATGGGGATTTCAACCGTTCTTATTGGACTGTTACCGACCTACGAAACCATTGGTATTTTTGCACCGATTCTGCTGGCACTGGCACGCTTCGGCCAGGGGCTGGGTCTAGGCGGTGAATGGGGTGGCGCAGCGCTGCTGGCGACCGAAAATGCCCCGTCCCATAAACGTGCGCTGTATGGGTCGTTCCCTCAGCTTGGCGCACCGATTGGCTTCTTCTTCGCTAACGGTACCTTCCTGCTGTTGTCCTGGCTGCTGACAGAAGAGCAATTCATGACCTGGGGCTGGCGCGTGCCGTTCGTCGCATCCGCCGCGCTGGTGCTGGTTGGTCTGTATGTCCGTATCTCTCTGCATGAAGCTCCCGTCTTTACCAAAGCGGTCAAAGCCGGCAAGCAGGTACGTATGCCTCTAGGCACGCTACTCAGTAAGCATATGAAAGTCACGATCCTCGGCACCTTCATCATGCTGGCGACCTACACGCTGTTCTACATCATGACCGTTTATTCCATGACGTACGGTACGGCGCCAGAACCTAAAGGACTTGGCTTCTCTCGTAACAGTTTCCTGCTGATGCTGATGATTGCGGTGATCGGTTTTGGTCTGATGGTGCCGGTAGCTGGCTATCTGGCGGATGCTTTTGGCCGCCGTAAGACCATGATTACTATCACCTGTCTCATGATCGTCTTCGCCATGCTGTTCCCGTATATGCTCGGTTCAGGTAATCAGGCGCTGGTGATGGGCTTCCTGGTGCTGGGTCTGAGCATCATGGGACTGACATTCGGCCCAATGGGTGCACTGCTGCCGGAGCTGTTTCCGACGGAAGTGCGCTACACTGGCGCGTCATTCTCCTATAACGTTTCGTCGATTCTGGGTGCATCGGTTGCACCGTATATCGCGGCGTGGTTGACGGCTAACTATGGCCTGTTCTACGTCGGCGTTTATCTGGCAGCCATGGCGTCGCTGACGCTGATCGCACTGCTGGCAACCAAAGAAACGCGTCACCAGTCTCTGGGATAATGTCCCTTCAGTGGGGGCTACGGCCCTCACTGCACCTTTCCTTTTCACGATGTCACCACACCGCTCAGCCCCGCTCAAACCATAACCCCACGTTATTATCACTTTGATACATTTTCGCATTTACCACGCTAATCAAGTGAGGTATACCAACAAGCCTGTCGGTGTAACAAATCCGTTCAGTACAACAAATTCATTCGGTACAACAAATCTGTTCAGTACATACAACCAGATTGGGATGCAAAAAATGTTTTCAAAACATTATGAAGTTGAGGACAGCCATATCGACTTTCAGGGCGTCGTCGACGGTCTCTATTACCCGTTTTACATGGAGTGGACGCGCCATGCCTTTATGAAAGAGGCGCTGGGCATTGATATTGAAGAAGAGTTCAAGCAGGGAAAGATTTACATGGTGCTTGAGTACACTCTGCGTTTCCGTAAAAGCCTGCAAAAAGGCGATCAATTAGAAGTGACCTGCCAGTTGGAAAAGAACGAGAAACGTAATCGTGTCAATTTCGTTCAGCAAATCAAGGTTGGCGGTGTCCCTTACGCAGAAGCCACGTTTGTCGCTACTTGCCTGACTAATGGTCGCCCATCCATGCCAGAAGCGGTAGTGAATGCGTTAGCGCTTTAAGCGTTCGTGTTGCCATGAGTTCTCTTTGTTAGCACACTCGACATATACGCGGGTGTGCTAATGCAGAGATCCTGAATGTTGTAATGAGATCTGTGCTTCCCTCCGAACTCATTCCCTCAATACGGTTCTTTCCCCCGCCATTTAAGCCAATAGCTCTGCCCCGCATGTTTCACCAGCGATTGTAAAAGACCTCAATATCATCGAATATGGCACCCATTGCCTGTTTCCTGCAGCAAATGAGCGATGGGCTTATCGCCTTTAGGCAGTGACATCGCCGCGCAGAGACTGAACCAACGCATTGATTGTAGAAAATAATTAAATCATGGACTTATAGATAGTATGAAAATCGGTCTGTTTTACGGCTCAAGCACCTGCTACACCGAAATGGCGGCGGAAAAAATTCGCGACATTCTGGGCGAAGAACTGGTGGATCTGCACAATCTTAAGGATGTCGATCCTCAACGTATGGAAGATTACAGTACGCTGATTCTCGGCATCCCCACCTGGGATTTCGGTGAGATTCAGGAAGACTGGGAGAACATTTGGGGTCAACTGGCGACGCTAAACCTCAAAGGCAAAGTCGTCGCGCTCTACGGTATGGGCGACCAGCTTGGCTATAGCGAATGGTTCCTTGATGCGCTGGGTATGCTGCATGACCAACTGCTGCCGCTGGGTGTCACATTCATTGGGTACTGGCCGATAGAGGGCTACGAATTCACCAGCCCGAAACCGCTGACCGCCGACGGCAAACACTTTGTCGGACTGGCGCTGGACGAAGTGAACCAATACGATCTCAGCGATGAACGGCTGGAACAGTGGTGCGAACAGATCCTGCAAGAGATGTCGTCACTGCTGTAAACCGTACGACTCAACAGAGGTAAGCACGATGAAAATGTTACTCATAGCGGTCGCAGGATTGTTGCTTGCTGGTTGTGCTCAAACAGGCACAGAGGAATACGCCAGAAATCTGGGCGGGAAATGCGATGTGCCGCAGTATTACACTATCGATTTCTCAAGGTTTGATGAGACAGCACAACAAATCGCGCATGCAACAGGCTGTGGCATCATCACCGATACCACGTTGACTGGCGCGATTAAACCGCATCCCGTCAAAGGCTATCTGACCCGGCGGGAAGCGGTGTTTATGGCGATTCAGGGAACGTCGTTGAAGGTGACCCAACAGGAACCGGATACGATTACCGTCGAGTAACACATTCACGGATACCGTTGTGACCGGTATCCGCAAATATTGATATTTGTAGACGTTGAAATGGCTTAGCGTTTTTGTAACCAGCGGGTACGCGCGGCGGTATCAAGGAAACTCCACGCGACAAAGCGGCTTTGCTTCTGGCCTTGCGCCATATCTATCGTTCTGACCTTCTCCGCATCAACCGCTTCCAGCGCACGATAAATCTCTGGCAGGTTCTCTTTGCGCGACACCAGCGACGTAAACCACAGGCACTGGCGGGCGAAACCGGCGCTCTCTTTGATCATCTGACCAATGAAAGCAGATTCGCCGCCTTCACACCACAGCTCATCCTGCTGCCCGCCAAAATTCAGCGGTGAGCGCTTATCCAGCCCCAGATTATGCAGTTTGCGCTGCGATCCCTGACGGGCATCCTCCGCAGACGCATGGAACGGCGGATTACACATGACGGCATCAAACGTGTCGTTCTTATGAATAATCCCTGCCAGTATCGCTTTGCTGTTCTTCTGACGACGCAGACGAATCGACCGATTCAAGCCGGGGTTCGCCTCAATGGTCTCATTGGCAGCTTTCATCGCTTGCGGATTGATCTCGCTGCCGGTAAAACGCCAGCCGTACTCGCGATGTCCAATCAGCGGATAGATGCAGTTGGCACCACAGCCGACATCCAGCACGGATGCATCGCGCGGCACCACCGAACGGTTATCCTCCGCCAGTAAGTCAGCCAGATGGTGGATATAATCGGCGCGGCCAGGAATCGGCGGGCACAGAAAGCCCTCTGGAATCGTCCAGTGCTCAATCTGATAAAAATGCTGCAACAGCGCCTGATTCAGCGTTTTTACCGCCTCAGGATTGGCAAAGTCCACGGACTCATCACCGTAGGCATTCACCTTTACAAACGGGATCAGCGCAGGATAGCTCTGTTTGAGCGCGGGAAAATCATATCGGTCGCGATGGCGATTACGAGGGTGCAGACCATTTTTTTGCACTGCGGGCTTAGTCATCAGTTATATCCAATCAATTTCAAAGCACGGCCAAACGATGACCGAATAAAAACCTGTCCAACGCACTGCTATCTTGCCCAGTGTTTCTGCTGCAAAAGAATTTGGCGCAAGTGACGCCATTCGTCATCGCCCATGCTGTCCGATGCCAGCCACAGCTGTTGTTTGTCTTTACCGTTAACTGCTTGTAATGACAGTAATACGCCATTCTTCAGCAGCCACGGTCGTTTAACGATCTGCCATTCCTGCTGCCGCCAGTTCAGGGTCGTTTCGCTGAGCAGAACGATTTCCCCCTGTCGGGATTTAATATTCCGTTGGCTACGGATAAAACCGAACATCACCATCGTGACCAGGCATAGCCATAGCCACGCGTAGCCGTCCGGCCACGGTGCCAGCAGAATGAGCAATACTAATAGGCCATGCACAACCAATGACAGCAGTTGCATGCGCCAGGAAACGCGAAGGTCACATCGCCACTGGGCCACGATCTTTATTTCGCGTCTGAATAAGGGAAATCATGCGTTTCAGCTCTCCGTCCTCCGGTTCACCGTGGTTCATCAGCCAGTTGAATAAATCGGGATCGTCGCTTTGTAACAAGCGTACAAACGTGCGCTTATCAGTGTCATTAAGTGTGTCATAGTCATGCTCAAAAAACGGCATGATCGCGATATCCAATTCGCGCATACCACGGCGGCATGCCCAATGAATGCGTGATTTATTATCGATTTCCATATTTCATGTCCACCTTGTTATCGCTGCTTGCCGCTAGTGTACTCTGATTCCGGTAGCGGGTATCAACTAATAGTAACATTTTGACATAGTTTACCGGCGTGCGCCGCGCCGAGTGCGCTCATCAGTATCAGGATGTGCTCTCTAATAACGCAGCGTGAATAACCACTTGCAAACCCTGAGCGCTCTTTTACCATTAGGTCATTCGGGTATCGCCCTTAGCGCAGGATTGTACTATATGGTTAATCAACATACGGCTCATCAACGCCCTTTTGCATCACAACCCCCATTTGCTTCCGCTCAACTGGCCGCCACGCTCATCTCGCTGGATGACTGGGCACTGGTCACGATGGTCGGGCCGGATACCGTCAAATATCTTCAGGGGCAGGTCACCGCGGATGTCGGCGCGCTGCCTGACGATGGGCACATCCTTTGCGCCCACTGCGACGCGAAAGGAAAAATGTGGAGCAACCTGCGTCTGTTCCATCACGGCGAAGGCTTTGCGTTTATTGAGCGTCGTAATCTACGCGATGCCCAGCTTAACGAACTGAAAAAATACGCCGTTTTCTCGAAAACAACCATCGCACCGGACGACAACGCCATCCTGCTGGGCGCGGCGGGTGCGGGCATCCGCGATCTGCTGGCATCTGTATTTAGCCAGCTTCCTGACGCTGAACACCCTGTTGTGCAGCACGAAGGGGCTACCTTACTGCATTTCGCCCATCCTGCAGAACGTTTCTTGCTGGTTCTGTCGCCTGAGCACAGTGCATCGCTGCTTGAACAGCTCGGCGATAAAGTCAGCCTAAATGACAGCCGTCAATGGCTAACGCTGGATATTGAAGCAGGTCAGCCCATCATTGACAGCGCAAACAGTGCGCAGTTCATCCCGCAAGCGACTAATCTACAGGCATTAAATGGAATTAGTTTCAGCAAAGGGTGCTATACCGGTCAGGAAATGGTCGCTCGGGCAAAATATCGTGGTGCCAACAAACGTGCGCTTTATTGGCTAGCGGGTAAGGCAAGCAAGGTGCCGCAGGCGGGGGATGATCTCGAATTGCAGCTCGGTGAGAACTGGCGTCGTACCGGTACGGTGTTGGCAGCCAGCCAATTGCAGAACGGTGACGTGTGGGTACAGGCGGTGCTGAATAACGATCTTACCGCAGAGAACGTTTTGCGCGTCCGTGAAGATGCCGAAAGCCAGCTCACGGTTCAGCCGCTGCCGTATGAAATAACGGATTAATTCGACGAGTAATACCGCGCATGAGCCAGTCTGGCTCATGCGTTTTATGCAGGCTCAGATATAAAGATAAATCGCCAGAAAGTGGCAGACGCTGCCGCCCAACACAAATCCATGCCAAATCGCGTGATTATACGGAATGCGCTTGCAGGCGTAGAAAATCACCCCCAGCGTGTACACCACGCCGCCCACCGCCAGCAGCGTCACGCTCCCCGCCGCCAGTTTCATCACCATCTGATAAATCACCACCAGCGACAGCCAGCCCATCACCAGATAGGTAATCAACGACAGCACTTCAAAACGGTGAGCAAACGCCAGTTTGAAGATCACGCCCAGCAGCGCCATGCTCCAGATGACAACCATCAGGCCATGCGCCAACGGCGAATTCAGCCCGACCAGCAAAAACGGCGTATAAGTTCCGGCAATCAACAGATAGATGGCGCAGTGATCGAATTTCTTCAGCCACGGCTTAATACGCTGAGACGGAATCGCGTGATACAGCGTCGATGCCAAAAACAGCAGAATAATGCTGCCGCCATAGAGGCTGTAGCTGGTAATCGCGACGCTGCCAGCGTCATTGTTGACCGCCTGCACCAGCAATAAAACCAGCCCCACAATCCCGAAAATCACACCGATTCCATGGCTTATGCTGTTCGCAATTTCCTCTGCCAGAGAGTAATCCGGCATTTGTTCATTTTTTGACATCAATCGATTCCGCAGTATTCAACAGTACACGTCGTGCGCTGACGTTATCCACCTTGCCTTTCCCATTTTCATGCAGGGACGCAGGTGCAGGTGCTTAACCTTTGAGCAGATTAACTGAGAATAGTTTCAGTGTACACGTGTAAGCTAAAATATTTACACTCACCTGATTTCCGGTTTTCTCTCTCACTAAGCGTGTAATCATTCATGTCAATCTCGGGCGACATCCCCTACAATGATCGACGTTGATATCTCCCTGTTTTTTGAAGGGCTCTGCCGTTGTTACCGGTTATTCGCGTTAACGGTCATCCGGTTCTGACGCTCACAGCACCTTCCTGTAGTTTTCGCTACATATCGTTTTGGTTTTCACTACATATCGTTTCACTGCATGATTTTTACTGCATCGTGTTCACTGCAAGAGGTAAGTTTTTCATGTCATCTGCCCCATCTACTCTGAATTTCGGTTCCATGACCGATGTCTTCGGCTTTCTGATAGAAATCGATAAATTAAAAAGCGTACAGCGCCGTAACAAAATTATCGGCAGCGAACGTCACGAAGATTCTGCCGAACACAGCTGGCACTTTGCCGTCGCAGCAATGGCGTTGGCGCCTTATGCCGGTGAAGGCGTGGATATCCAGCGCGTGATCCAAATGGCGCTGATTCACGACATCGTCGAAATTGATGCGGGCGATGTGCTCGTTTACGATCTTTCCGCTCGTCTGGCGATTCACGATCAGGAAGTCGCCGCCGCCGCCCGTATTTTCGGCCTGCTGCCCGAGCCACAGCGTCAGCAATTCCACGATCTGTGGGAAGAATACGAAGCCAATGAAACCCCCAGTGCCCAGTTCGCTCTGGTGCTTGATCGCGTCATGCCGATGCTGATGAACCTGTCTAACGGCGGCCAAAGCTGGGTAGAAAACGGCATCCGTCTGGAACAGGTTCTTGACCGCGCCGAGTTCATCTCCACAATCAATCCAGAACTGTGGCAATACCTCCAGCAACATCTGGAAGACGCCAAAGCCAAGGGCTGGTTGCTATAATTCGGTTTTCCCGCTAGACGCCCCGTCGCCGGGCATGCACGTCAGGAGAGGGTGATGTCTTTAAAAACAATCGCGAATAACCTGGGTTTGTCCGTGGCGGCGGTGAGTCGTGCGTTGAACGGCCATAGTGATATCTCCGACGCCACGCGCCAGCGTATTCAGGAAGAAGCGGCGCGCATTGGCTACCGCCCCAATACCCACGCACGCCGTCTGAAAATGGGCAAAAGCAACGCCGTCGGGCTGGTCTATCCCTACGCCTCTTCCCTGAGTAACGATATCTTTTTTGAGATGATTGGCGCGATCAGCCGCAAGCTGGCACAGCATGAAGTCGATTTTCTCCTGCTGGCAGACGAGCAAGACGCCTGTCAGGGTGCCGCCAGATTGATCGCCAGCCGCCGTATCGACGCGCTGATTGTGGCGCATACGTGCGAGCAGGATGCACGGCTGACGTTACTGCAACGCCACAACGTGCCTTTTCTGGCGCTGGGGCGCAGCCAGCTCCCTCACCCTTACGCCTGGTTCGATTTTGACAACCGCGCAGGCATGGCGCTGGCAACCGAACACCTGATCGCGCTTGGGCATCGCCGTATCGCCATGTTAAGCGAAGATCACCCGCAGGCGTTTATCATGCAGCGTCGTCAGGGCTATCGCGATGCTCTGCAACACCACGGCCTGCCGTTTCACGACACCTATCTGCGCTGTGTGAACCCCACGCGCCGCGCGGGCTATCAGGCCATGCTCGATCTTCTGGCGCTGCCTGAACCGCCCACCGCGATGGTGATGGACGGCAACGTCCACGGCGATGGTGCCGTTGCCGCATTACAGCAGGCGGGTCGGCTTTCCGGTTCACACCCTATCGCATTAGTGATGTATGACGGCTTACCACAGGACAGCCTGACCGACATCACCGTGACCGCCATCGAGCAGGCGACACGCGAGCAGGTTGGCGAACAGATTGCCAGCATGATGCAGGCGCTCATCGCAGGCGAAGCCGTAGAAAACTTGCAGGTGTTATGGCAGCCAACGTTACGCCTCGGTAACACGAGTTTTCCCGCCTAATCTATCCCGCTCTCTGCCACATTTCATAAAGCCACCGGTTGGTTTACGACTCCAGCCGTCAGCGAGATGATCTTCACATCCCCATCGCAAACTTTTTCCATTTTCTAACGATTATTTTAACAATATCACATTTCTTAAACGTTTAAGTTGATGGCTTAAACGTTTAAGTTTTCACTGAGATCCACTATTCGTAATTTGGAATCCTCCTCATGATGCGTGATATTGTTCAATTAACCAGCGCACAGTGCGATGTCATCGTACGCTGCGCCCCTGCGGCGGAAATTCTCTACTGGGGACCACGGCTGCGCGGTTTTTCACCAGAAGATATCGTTTCTCTGCAACGCCCCGTCGCTAACGGTCGTCTGGATGTGGATCTTCCTCTGACGCTGGCGATGGAATACGGGCGCGGTCAGTTTGGCTCGCCGGGTATTGAGGGGCACTGTTCAGGCTACGACGCCGCGCCGATCTTCACGACGACGCAGGCTGACGTTCAGGGCAATACGCTCACCATCACGGCAGAAGATGAACTGGCAGGGCTACGCCTGATCAGCGAACTGCGTCTGGATCCGCAGACCGACGTCCTGCAACTGCGCCACACGCTAGAGAATCTGCGTACGGATGCCTGGCAAGTACAGCGCCTCGCCGTCACGCTGCCCATCCCGGAACGGGCGAGCGACGTCATGGCGTTCCACGGCCGCTGGCTGCGTGAGTTTCAGGCTCACCGCCTCACGTTGCAGCATGGCGGTTTTATTCAGGAAAGCCGTCGGGGCAGAAGCTCCCACGAATATTTCCCCGCTTTTATCCTCGGTGAGTCCGCGTTCAGCGAACAGCGTGGATCGGTATGGGGTGTGCATTTAGGCTGGAGCGGCAACCACCGCTTGCGTGCCGATATCAAAACGGACGGCCGTCGCGTCGTGCAGGCTGAAGCCCTGTATCTGCCGGGCGAAATCACGCTGGCGCAGTCGGAATCCCTCACCACGCCGTGGGTCTACGCCGCCTTCTCTGATGCCGGTTTAAACGGCATGAGCCAGCGCTATCACACCTTCTTGCGCCAGTCCCTGATCCAATTTTCCGGCGATAAACCACGCCCGGTCCACCTCAATACGTGGGAAGGGATCTATTTCGATCATGACCCCGAGTACATCATGCAGATGGCGAGCAAAGCCGCCGACGTCGGCGTAGAGCGCTTCATTATTGATGACGGCTGGTTCCGTGGGCGTCACCACGACCAAGCCGCGCTCGGCGACTGGTATCTGGACGAGGAAAAATACCCTAACGGGCTGATGCCGGTGATTGAGCACGTCAAAGCCTTAGGGATGGAGTTCGGCATTTGGGTCGAACCGGAGATGATTAACCCCGATTCCGACCTGTTCCGCGCCCATCCCGACTGGGTGCTGCAACTGCCCGGCTACGCACAGCCAACGGGCCGCTACCAGTACGTGCTGAATTTAAACCAGCCCGAGGCCTTTGCTTATCTGCTGGAGCGGCTGAGCTGGCTGCTGGGCGAACACCCGGTCGATTATGTGAAGTGGGATATGAACCGCGAGCTGGTGCAGCCCGGTCATGAAGGGCGTCTGGCCGCCGATGCGCAAACCCGACAGTTCTATCGTCTGCTCAATACCCTGCGCCAGCGTTTTCCCCATGTCGAATTTGAATCCTGCGCCTCCGGTGGCGGACGCATCGACTACGGCGTACTGGAACGTACCCAGCGCTTCTGGGTGTCGGATAACAACGACGCGCTGGAGCGCCAGACCATCCAGCGCGGCATGAGCTACTTCTTTCCACCAGAAGTCATGGGGCAACACATTGGGCACGCTCGCTGTCACGCCACGTATCGGCGTCACACCATCGCCTTTCGCGGCCTGACGGCTCTGTTCGGCCACATGGGCATTGAGCTGGATCCCGTGAAGGCTGACGACAACGAGCTGGAAGGCTATCGCCACTACATCCAGTTGCACAAAACGCTGCGCCCACTGCTGCACAGCGGCACCACCTGGCGGGTCGAGATGCCGGACGATACGGTGCAGGTCACCGGCGTGGTGAGCAACGATCGGCAGCACGCCGTTTTCCAGGTCGCTCAGCTACGTATGCCGGATTATTCGCTGGCGGGGACGCTCCGCATCCCCGGCCTGCAGCCCGACGCGCGCTATGAGGTCACGCTGCTGGACGGTCCGGAAATCAAAACGGTGCGAGAAGGCGGCGGCACTATGCGTGAGCTCCCGCCCTGGTTACGTCAGCCGATCGTGGTTTCCGGTGATTGGCTGATGCAGGCCGGCCTTGCCCTGCCCGTCCTGACGCCGGAAACCGCCATTCTGGTCGCGCTTTCCGCAGTGCCGGACACCGCTGGCAGCTAGCTTTTTTGCTGTATAGCAATCATGGAACACCAACACATAACCACACACCGATACCCTAAATAATTCGAGTTGCAGGCAGGCGGCAAGAGAAGGCATCCCGATGAGCTTACTCAAGTAAGTGATTCGGGTGACTAAGCGCAGCCAACACACCTGCAACTTGAAGTATGACAGGTATACCTTCCAGGGGGAAAGTAAGATGCCTACCACCTCGTGCTACTACAAAAACAACCGTAACTTCTGGATTTTCGGCGCGTTCTTCTTTCTTTATTTCTTTATCATGGCAACGTGCTTTCCGTTTTTGCCAATTTGGCTGGCGGACGTTATCGGGCTCAACAAGACCGATACCGGCATCGTTTTTTCCTTCCTGTCGTTGTTCGCGATCCTGTTTCAGCCTTTCCTCGGCATCCTGTCCGATAAGCTGGGCATGAAGAAGCACCTGCTATGGGTGATCTCGGTGCTGTTGCTCTTTTTTGCCCCTTTCTTTCTGTATGTCTTCGCGCCGCTGTTAAAAATCAACGTGATACTGGGTGCTTTAGTCGGCGGCTTGTATATCGGGTTCTCTTTCAGCGCGGGAGCCGGAGCCATTGAAGCCTACATCGAACGCATCAGCCGACAGCACCACTTTGAGTACGGCAAGGCGCGCATGTTTGGCTGTTTTGGCTGGGGAATTTGCGCCTCAACGGCGGGTATGCTGTTTAACATCAACCCCGATATCGTGTTCTGGATGGGATCCGGCTCGGCGATTATCTTGATTGTGTTGCTATGTCTGGCGAAGACGGAAAGCAACCCGACCGCCGCCGTCATGGACTCGCTCGGGGCTAACGCTTCGCCTTTTAGTGTGAAGCTGGCGTTAGGATTGCTGGCCAACCGTCAGTTCTGGCTGCTGGTGCTGTACGTGGTCGGCGTCGCCTGTATTTATGACGTCTACGATCAGCAATTCGCTAATTTCTTTAAATCGTTCTTTAGCTCGCAGGAACAGGGCAACCAGATCTTTGGTTTTGTCACCACCGCGGGGGAAGCTGCAAATGCGCTAGTGATGTTCTGTACGCCTTGGCTTATTAACCGGATCGGCGCTAAAAATGCGCTTCTGGTGGCTGGCACGATTATGTCGATCAGGATATTGGGATCGGCCTGTGCCACGTCCGTCACGGAGGTGATCATACTGAAAATGCTGCACGCCTTTGAAGTGCCGCTGCTGCTCATCGGGATTTTCAAATACATCGCCAATACGTTTGATTCGCGCCTGTCGGCCACGATTTATCTGGTGGGCTTCCAGTTCGCCAAGCAGTTTATGGCGATATTCCTCTCCTCCGCGGCGGGCAATCTGTATGACCGCATCGGCTTCAACCAGACTTACCTTATTCTGGGCGGCATCGCGCTTACCTTCACTGCAATCTCTGCCTTTACTCTGTCATCGTCACGTAGCTCGGCGGGGATGAGTTCTCAGGCTGCGCATTAACATTATCGCGCCCCATCGGTTTAATACCAACGGGGCGCGATATTACTATTTCACGTCTCGCAACGCCGTTTTATCCACATAAGTCTTCATGATGCCATCCGCCTCTTTTTGTGCGGCAGCAGCAGCGTCATCGACCTTTTTCGCCGGATCGTTTAGCAGCGCCGCCAGCTGATTTTCCATCGCTTTACGTACCGCGACCGTTTCATAGGTGGCGTACCACGGATGGGCATATTGCAGCTGTGACAGCGCAATCGCCGCACGCGGATCTTTCGCCAGATAGTCCTTCATTTCTGGCAGATCGTAGGCCGCCATGCGCGGGGCGAAGTAGCCGGTAAAACGACTCCAGTTGCCGCTCACTTCCGGGCTGACCAGATAGTTCATAAACTGCCAGGTTGCTTTCTTCTGATCTTCGGAAATCCCTTTGAAGCTCACCAGACTTGCCCCACCAATGGTCACGCCACGACGCTCTTTTTCCGGCATCATCGCCACGCCAAGTTGGAAATCTTTGGTGTTTTCACGCATAAAGCCCAGCGCGCCGGTGCTCAGCATCGTCATGCCCAGCTTGCCGGAGAAAAATGCGGCGCTGATCTGTTTGGAATTCAGCACGCCAGCAGGCATCACTTTGTCGCGGTACACTAAGTCGCGCCAGAACTGGAGCGCGCCTTTGGTTGATGCGGTGTTGTAATACACTTCGCCCGGATAGTCGGCATTGTAATACGCCCCGCCGTTGGCACGTGTCAACGCAGACAGCATCCAGCCGCCGTAGTCGTCGTTCGTGGACGGAATCATGATGCCCCACTGTCCTTTCGCCGGATCAGTCAGCTTCTTCGCAACTGCAATCACTTCATCCCAGTTTTTCGGCGGTTCGTTGAAACCGGCTTTCTTCAACATATCTTCGTTGTAATAAAGGATCGGCGTCGAGTTGTGGAACGGGATCGCGTAAGTTACGCCCATCACCTGCGCGTTCTGATGCAGCGCAGGCCAGAAATTTTTGGTCAGGAAAGGCGTGGCCTTTTCGTTGCCGTATTTGAACAGCTCGTCCATCGGCAGAATTTCATCTTTGATGACCAGATCGGCAGTGAAGTTTGCCGACATAATTACCAGCGCGGGAGGATCGCCCGCTTTGGCAGCGGCTTCCGCTTTCACCTTCGTCGTGTCGTAATTGCCAGTGAAGATCCCACGCACTTCAACCTGATCCTGCGATTGGTTGTACTCCTTGATGATGCGCGTCATTTCCATCGTCAGCTTGCCATCAACCGGCGCGGGAAACATGAAATCGATACTCTCTTTCGCCAACGCGGGGCCGGACATCAGCAAGGCTATCGCCAGCGCCATAATACGGGGCTTACGCATTTCTTTTCTCCTGGGATAAATTACGGGCGGTCTGCCCGGAAAACCAATGACAATCCTGCGGTGAAAAATGAAGCACAATGGAGGCGCCGACATCCGGCACGCCATCGCGATTTGGCCGACGGTAGCGAATATTTCCCAACGGCGTATCCACATGGATCAGATACTCCGCACCAAATAGCTCCCGTTGTTTCACCGTTCCCGACAATGACAAGTCGCCGTCTGACGCGGCGTGTTCGGTAATATGCTCAGGGCGGATCCCGAGCAGCACACTGGTTAGTGAACGCGTTTCTTCACTGGCGGGCAGCGCCACAGACAATGCCTGTAGAAATGCCTGCCCATCAGCACAAGGCAGCGTCACCATATTCATCGCGGGCGTGCCGATAAATCCGGCGACAAAGACATTTGCGGGGTGAGAATACAGCTGTTCCGGCGTGCCAACCTGTTGCAGCACGCCACGATCGAGCACCGCAATTCTGTCCGCCATCGTCATCGCTTCGATCTGATCGTGCGTGACGTAAACGGTGGTTGTTTTCAACTGCCGATGCAGATCCATAATGCCGTCCCGCACGTCGCTGCGCAGGCGGGCATCCAGATTCGACAGTGGTTCATCCATCAAAAACAAGCGCGGATCGCGCACGATCGCCCGCGCCATTGCTACACGCTGACGCTGACCGCCGGACAGTTTTCCCGGCTTACGTTTCAGGAGTGGTTCAAGCTGAAGCAGGCTGGCAACGCGCTGCACGCGCTGTGGATACTCCGCTTTCGGCTCACCGCGCATCCGCATCCCGAAAGTGATGTTTTGCTCGACGGTCAGGTGCGGAAACAGCGCGTAGTTCTGGAAAATCATCGAGAAATTGCGCTGCTTCGGACTCCACGTCGTAATGTCGTCGTCACCCAGCAGGATCTGCCCATCGCTCACGTCTTCCAGACCGGCCAGCATACGCAGCAGCGTACTTTTTCCGCAGCCAGACGGCCCGACCAGCACCAGAAACTCACCGTCAGCGATATCCAGCGAAAGCGACGCCAGCGCCTGCATGTGCTCGAAGCGTTTACTGATATTACGTAACTGAATCACGGCCATTACGCATCCACCGGGCAGCTGATACGCGGATCGTAGAGGTAAGGTCCAGGATACGAGGTGATCGACTGGCTGTAGCTCACCAGCCCGGTGACTGGCACATAGCGGTGCATGACCACGCTGGCGGGTTCCAGGTTGTAGTACGACGTATCGTCATAGTAGAAATACGGTACCTGATGGACGGTACCCGGCACGGTGGCGATAATCGCCTGCCGATGCTGTGTCATAATCAGGCGGTGCGTATGTCCACAGAAGATCCGCGTAAGCTGCGGGAAACGCTCGATCAGCGTCAGCAGCTCACTTCCGTTTTCGCAGGCGATCCGATCCATATGCGCCGATCCCAGCGGGAGCGGTGGATGATGCATGAAGATCGCCGTTTCGCGCGTGGAGTGATCCTGCAATTGCTGCTCCAGCCAGCCCAGCGTAGACGGCGTCAACCAGCCTTTCGCCTGCCCAGCCAAACTGGTGTCGATGAACAGCAGGCGCATCGGGAAGTCATCCACCGCATAGCGGATGTTCTCGGGATCATCGCCCAATTGCGGGCAAAGCGGGCGCATCGCGTTGAGGAAATGCTGCTTATCATCATGATTGCCCGGAATCACATACATCGGGTAATCCAGCATCTGCAACACGCGCTGTGCCACCTGATACTCCTGCGGGCTTCCGCAGTTGACGATGTCGCCGCTAATCACCACCGCGTCCGGCCGCTCGCTCAGCGCGTTTAGCTGGTTAATGACCTTGGCGTTTTCTCCGTTAATATCAATAAATTCATAGAGTTTGCGCCCCTCACTGCGAAAATGCAGATCGGAAATTTGTGCCAGCAACATAACTACCACCTCATCGTTATTTCGCCCATTGGCGATTCACTTAATGCCCGAGAAGCCGAAACTGCTCAGGAACTGCTTCTGGAACACCACAAAAGCCACCATCAACGGCAGGCACACCAGCAGCGTACCCGCGCAGATCAATCCCCACTGCCCGCCGGACTCCGCGCCCATGGCAAACGACACCAGCCCGATGGTCAGCACCTGTTTGTCAGGGTCGTTGAGCACCATCAGCGGCCAGAGATATTCGTTCCAGTGGTAGGTAATGCTGACCGTGGCAAAAGCCAGAATCGACGGCCAGGTCATCGGGATCAGGACGTGAAACACCACCTGCCACCAGCGACAGCCTTCCATCAACGCGGCTTCTTCAATCTCTTTGGCGATATTGAGAAACGCCTGACGCATCAGGAATACGCCAAATGCCGAGGCGAAATACGGCATCATCACACCGGTCAGAGTGTTAAGCAGGCCGAGCTGTTTGAGCGTCATCATGTTTGGCACCATCATGACGACGGGCATGATCATCATCTGAATCAACAGCAGGTAGAACAGCAGCGTTTTGCCGCGGAATTCGTGATAGGCAAAGATGTAGCCCGCGGTGGTGATCGTCACTAACTGCACCAGAAACGTGCCGACCGCAAAGATCAGCGTGTTGGTGTAAAGCCGTAACCAGTCGGCGCTGTCCCACGCATCGCGGAAGTTATCGAGCGTCAGTGGGAGACGCGGCAGCAGTGAGGCCATGTCCACGCCAAAGCTGCTGGTGCTGACGGAAGAAGACAGCATCCAGATAAACGGGCTGACCCACAGTAACGCGGCGCAAATCAGCAGCAGCGGCAGCGTGAACCGCGTCGTAATGCGCAGCGGATGACGATTGGCAACGCTGCGGTTAGCAACATGCCGAACGTCAACGCTTAGGTTCTCAACATTCGGGCGATCAACGCTCGGATTTTCAACGTTCATAGTGCGCCCCTTTCTCCAGCACTTTCAGATTCATAATGGAAAAGGCGAACAGCATCGCCAGCGTCAGGAAGGTCGCCGCAGAGGCTTTGCCCAGATCGTGCGTGTCATTCGCCAGATCCTGGATGTAATAGAGCAGCACGGTCGTCGCATTATTCGGCCCGCCGCGCGTCATCACGGCAACATGGTCGATTTGGGTAATGGCGTAGATAAAGGCGATGGTGACCACGAAGGCGATGGTTGGCCGCAGCAGCGGCAGCGTGACGTAGAAAAACACCTGACGCCGTGAAGCCCCTTCCATCAGCGCCGCCTCGCGAGCAGAGGCTGAAACGGCTTGCAGACCGGCGAGAAAAAACAGCATGTAGTAGCCGGCGAATTTCCAGATACCGATGATGCTCACCGCCACCAGCGCGCTGTCGCTCATGCCGAGATAGTTGTTGTTCATCGGGCCAAATACTTTCGCCAGATAGTAATCCAGCAGCCCCAGCCCCGGCATAAAGATGAACAGCCACAGCGTCGCGGCACTCACCAGCGGAATAATCATCGGAAAGAAGAAAGCGGTACGCAGCCAGCGGTTAACGCGCGTGTTTTCCCACAGCAATACCGCCAGCAACAGCGCCAGCAGCACGCCGGGCACCACCGTCATCAGGATATACAGCACATTGTTCAGCAACGCCTGCCAGAACACTGCGTCCTGCACCAGACGTACAAAATTATCCATCCCGACAAACAGCGGCGTATCGGCATTCAGCCGGGTGTCATACAGGCTGTCGATGACCGAGCGCAACAGGGGGAAATAGGTGAAGGCAAGCAAAAAAACCAGCGTCGGCAACAGCACAAGATAGGGAAAGCATTTTGCACGCATAACTCAAAGGTCGCTCAGTGTGAAACACAGAGGCCTTACCCTAGAACGCTAGCGTGTCAGTGGGGCGTCAGTTTAATGACAGTTTGTTTTCGAAAGTAAATAATTCGTTGGCTAAGTTGAGGGGTTAAATTCAGTACAACAATGAGCTAGCGCCATATAAGCCGCAAAGCAGCCAATACTATAATTTGAAAACCATATCTATACAGCGCATCTCACTCCCAGTAAGAGTGGATTGATATAAGCTTTCCTGCTGAAACAGGAAACCATGCTTTTGATAGAAAGAGTGGGCATTAGGGGTTGAGGATAATGTTAATTGCTCATAACCACGTTCGCGAGCCTCATTCTTTATAGCGTCAAGAATCATTCCAGCCAACCCTCTCCCAACATACTCAGGTAAGGTAAAAATAGCCTCAACACTGCGAGAAGAAATATCGAGAAAGCCTGTAGCAACTGGTCTGTTATCTAAATCCACAACAACAAAGAATGGGTTAGTAGCAATAGCTCGCCTGTATCCCTCCGGCATGGATTCTGGTGTCCATGCTGCAATAACTGTCGCTTCATAGCTGCTCTTGCATCCATGGCGGATAGCCTGATTCCTGATCTCCCAACATTCTTCTGCTTCATCAGGTTCTGCAAGTCTGACTTTCATTTTTTCTCCATTTTGGGCTATCCCTACCCACTGCTTATGCCTAACTGATTAGGTGATACAAGGCGGTATCTGAAAACTATCGTTAATTCGATAACTCAGTGTCCGCCTATCACTGGCAGTAACCATCTCAACGATCGTGGTTAATTACGCATAATCGCTCATCGGCACACACGAGCAGAACAGGTTACGGTCACCGTACACGTCGTCCAGACGCTTCACGCTCGGCCAGTATTTGTGTTCGCTGCCTGCCGGGAAGACTGCCAGCTCGCGGCTGTACGGATGCGCCCAGTCAGCCACCAGCTCCGCCTGCGTGTGCGGCGCGTTCACCAGCGGATTGTCATCCAGCGGCCATTCGCCCTGTGCAACGCGGTTGATTTCGGCACGGATCGCCAGCATAGCGTCAACAAAGCGATCGATCTCTACCTGACTTTCCGATTCCGTTGGCTCCACCATCAGCGTGCCCGCTACCGGGAATGACATGGTCGGTGCATGGAAACCGTAGTCGATCAGACGCTTGGCAATATCCATCTCGCTGATACCCGTACTCTCTTTGAGCGGACGAATATCCAGAATACATTCGTGCGCCACACGACCGTCACGGCCGGTGTAGAGCACCGGATACGCCTGCTGCAAGCGCGTCGCGATGTAGTTGGCGTTCAGGATCGCCATCTGGCTAGCCTGTTTCAGCCCTTCCGCGCCCATCATGCGGATGTACATCCAGCTAATCGGCAAAATAGACGCACTGCCGAACGGTGCAGCAGAGACCGCGCCTTGTTCCGTCAGCACTCCCTCGATTTTTACCACCTGATGACCCGGTACAAACGGTGCCAGATGCGCTTTCACGCCAATCGGCCCCATGCCCGGTCCGCCACCGCCGTGTGGAATACAGAAAGTTTTATGCAAATTCAGGTGCGAAACGTCTGCGCCAATGTAGCCCGGCGTCGTGATGCCAACCTGCGCGTTCATGTTCGCACCGTCCAGATATACCTGACCGCCGTATTGATGCACGATCTGGCACACTTCACGGATCGTCTCTTCATAAACGCCGTGAGTAGATGGATAGGTCACCATGATGCAGGAAAGTTGTTCGCCCGCCGCCTGCGCTTTCTCACGCAGATCGTGCAGATCGATATTGCCCTGCTTGTCACAGGCGACCACCACCACGTCCATCCCCGCCATCTGCGCCGATGCCGGGTTCGTACCGTGGGCGGAGCTAGGAATCAGGCAGAGATTGCGGCCAGCTTCATTGCGGCTTTCATGATAGCGACGGATCGCCAGCAGCCCCGCGTATTCACCCTGCGCGCCTGAGTTGGGCTGCATGCAAATCGCGTCATAGCCCGTCAGTTGCACCAGCCAACCTGATAGCTGTTCGATCATCTGACGATAGCCCAGCGCCTGTTCCGTCGGACAGAATGGATGCAGCTCGGCAAATTCCGGCCAGGTAATCGGCAGCATTTCTGCCGCCGCGTTGAGCTTCATGGTGCAGGAACCGAGCGGGATCATCGCCTGATTCAGCGCCAGATCCTTACGCGCCAGACGGTGCAGGTAGCGCATCATCTCGGTTTCGCTGTGATAGCGGTTGAACACCGGATGCGACAGAATCGCGTCGTGGCGCACCAGCCCGGCGGGGATCGTTGCCGCTTTCTGGCCGATGGCCGCATCAAGCGCGTCAATATCCAACCCGTGATCGTCGCCTAGCAGTACGGCAAACAGCGCCAGAACGTCTTCACGCGTGGTCGCTTCATCCAGAGTGATGCCTACCGCACTCGCCAAATCGCTGCGCAAGTTGATGCCAAAACTTAATGCCCGGCTCAGCACCGCGTCTTTGTCCGCAACCTCAATAGTCAAGGTGTCGAACCAACTGCGATGGCGCAGCAGCAGCCCGCCCCGCGTTAATCCCGCCGCCAGAATATCGGTCAGACGGTGAATGCGTCCTGCAATACGTTTGAGCCCTTCCGGCCCGTGGAATACCGCGTACATCCCCGCAATGTTGGCCAGCAACACCTGCGAGGTACAAATATTGGAGTTCGCCTTCTCGCGGCGAATGTGCTGTTCACGCGTCTGCATCGCCATGCGCAGCGCGGTATTGCCTGCCGCATCGCGCGACACGCCGATGATACGTCCCGGCATCGCACGTTTATGTTCATCACGGCAGGCGAAAAACGCCGCGTGTGGCCCACCGTAGCCCATCGGCACGCCAAAGCGCTGTGCGGAACCGAAGACGATATCCGCGCCCTGCTTGCCCGGTGCGGTCAACAGCACCAGCGCCATGATGTCCGACGCCACACAGCTGACGACCTTGCGCGCTTTCAGAGCGGCCATCAGGTCGCTGTAATCGTGCAGTTCGCCCGTTGTCCCCGCCTGTTGCAGCAGTACGCCAAACACCGCATCGTCTTTCAGCGCTTCTTCAGCCTTACCGATGACAATCTCAAAACCGAAAGTTTCCGCACGGGTACGCACCACGTCCAGCGTTTGCGGATGCACATCGTCGGCGACGAAGAAACGCTCAGCCTGTTTAAGTTTGCTGATGCGTTTTGCCATCGCCATCGCTTCCGCCGCCGCGGTCGCTTCATCCAGCAGCGAGGCGGAGGCCAAATCCAGACCGGTTAAATCCTGTGTAACCTGCTGGAAATTCAGCAGCGCTTCAAGACGCCCCTGAGAGACTTCCGGCTGATACGGCGTATAGGCGGTGTACCAGCCTGGGTTTTCCAGCAGGTTGCGTAAAATCACTGGCGGCATCAGCACCGCGCTGTAGCCCATGCCGATGTAGCTTTTATAACGTTGATTGCGTCCTGCAATGGCCTTCAGCTCAGCTAACGCTTCATGTTCCGTCACCGCCTCTCCCACCGCTGGCGGGCCAGGCAATTGAATGTCCACCGGGACAATCTGGCGGATCAGCGCATCCAGCGACGTCGCGCCGACCACCGACAGCATGTGCTGCTGTTGGCTGACGGAAGGACCGATATGGCGCTCGATAAACGCGCCGTCATGTTCGAGTTGACTGAGTGTCTGGGTCATTACAGTAATTTCCTGCATTAATCGTGCTTGCATCAATCGTGATCGCTGCCGCGCTGAAAGACGACGCGGGCGAATAAAACAAAACGCCCCCGGTTCAGCAAAACCGGGGGCGCGATAACTACTCGTCTTCTTCTAGCGACGCCTGATAGGCTTCGGCATCAAGCAGTTCGTCCAAATCAGACTCATCAGAAATTCTGATGCGGAACAGCCAGCCATCGGTGTAAGGCGCGCTGTTGACCAGCTCAGGGGCGCTTTCCAGATCTTCGTTCACTTCCACGATCTCACCGCTGATGGGCGCATAAATGTCCGACGCCGCTTTTACCGACTCCGCCACCGCGCAGTCATCGCCTGCGGCAACGACCGTGCCCACTTCCGGCAAATCGATAAAAACCATGTCACCCAGAAGCTCCTGCGCGTGTTCGGTAATGCCCACGCTGTAGATACCGTCGCCCTCGTGCAGCACCCATTCGTGCGACGCGGTGTATTTTAATTCTACTGGTACGTTGCTCATTGCATCCCCTTTCCTAAAGTCGTTAATCCCGTGCGCTTATCTTTACAGGCAAGCTGCTCTCAATACTGAACGATGGCTTTTCCGGCGCGGACAAAGCCGGGTTTGGTCACGTGGACAGGCAGTTCGCGGTTACGAATCTGCACAATCGCCTGCTCACCAATCCCCACCGGAACACGCGCCAGCGCGATGCTCACGCCAAGCGTTGGCGAGAACGATCCGCTGGTGATGACCCCTTCTCGCATCACGCCATCACTATCAGTAAAGCGCACAGGTAAATCATTGCGCAATAAGCCTTTTTCCGTCAGTACCAAACCAACCAGTTGATCGGTCCCTTTTTCGCGCTGATGCGTTAATGCTTCACGTCCGATAAACTCGCGATCCTCCGGCTGCCAGGCGATTGTCCAGCCCATATTGGCCGCCAGCGGCGAAATGCCTTCATCCATATCCTGACCGTACAGGTTCATCCCCGCTTCCAGCCGCAGCGTATCGCGTGCGCCCAGTCCGCATGGCTTCACGCCAACTGCCAGCAGCTGTTGCCAGAAATCGACCACCTGCTCATTCGGCAGCGCGATTTCATAACCGGCTTCGCCCGTATAACCCGTCGTGGCAACGAAGAAGTCGCCCGCCTGCTTGCCAAAAAATGGCTTCATGCCAGCGACTGCTGCCACGTCGGCATCACTCAGGCCTTTTGCCTTCAGGATTTCTTGCACTTTTTCCTGCGCCTGCGGACCTTGCACCGCGACCAGCGCCAGATCGTCGCGCTCGCGGAGTTCAACCCCGAACGGTGCAGCGTGCTGCCCGATCCAAGCGAGATCTTTTTCACGGGTCGCAGAGTTCACAACCAGTCGGAAATTGTCTTCCGTGAGAAAATAAACGATCAGATCGTCGATGACACCGCCGGAGGCATTCAGCATGCCGCTATAAAGCGCTTTGCCCGGCTGTGTGAGTTTGGCGACATCATTCGCCAGCAGATAGCGCAGGAATTCACGCGTTCTCACACCGTGCAAATCGACGATGGTCATGTGGGAGACATCAAAAATGCCGGCTTCCCGACGCACAATGTGGTGCTCATCCAGTTGGGAACCGTAATGCAGCGGCATCATCCAGCCGTGAAAATCCACCATTTTGGCGCCATCGGCCAGATGTTGTTGGTACAACGGGGTCTGCTTTGCCATTCTTCATCCCTCTTCAGCGCATGGCGTTCAGGCGATAAAACACACTGCGCAAACGATATCTTATGACTGAACTTACCACCGACGCGCAGGTTAAACCACTCTCTCAGACATAAGATAAATTATATAGAAGACAAAGAAAGTCGAATCGTCCACAAAAAACAAAGTAGCGTAATATTCTTAGTAATTAACAAAAATAAGCACGTAAATTATTTAAATCAGCGAAAACCACAGATTAATGACATTAAAACTGGCTAACGCAGGCATTGACACCCAACTGAAAATGCCATTCGGATTAGATAATATAATGATAAAAACAAACCTAAATTAGATTTTTTCAATCAAAACCCAACAACGACTCCCAACCTGACGCCCTCCCTTCCGCCATCATCACGATTCTGTGAACCGCTTCTCAGGCGTCTTTACCTCAGTGCCAGCGAACAAAATGACATGGCACCTGACGGAAGGCGCTGAGAACTGACTTATCCCACACTAATAGCAAGGAATTGCGCGACATGTATTTTTCGCTTTATCAAAATCAAACGTGATTAGGAGATAGATGATGGCTAACAGAATGATCCTTAACGAAACGTCCTACTTTGGCACGGGCGCGATTGCGCACATCGTCAATGAAGTGAAGCGGCGGGGGTTCAAAAAAGCGCTGCTGGTGACGGACAAGGATTTGGTTAAATTTGGCGTCGTGACCAACGTCACGGCGAAACTGGATGCGGCAGGATTACCCTACGATATCTACGATGAAGTGATTCCCAATCCAACCATCACCGTGGTGGAAAGAGGCGTCGAGCGCTTCAAGGCATCACAGGCCGATTATCTGATCGCGGTTGGCGGAGGCTCACCGCAGGATACCTGTAAGGCTATCGGGATTATTATCAATAACCCTGAATTCGCCGATGTCCGCAGTCTGGAAGGCGTTGCAGCCACCCGACGCCCTGCAGTCCCGATTATCGCGATCCCGACCACCTCCGGCACAGCCGCAGAAGTCACCATCAACTATGTCATCACAGATGAAGAAAAACGCCGCAAATTCGTGTGCGTCGATCCGCACGATATACCGATTGTCGCCATCGTCGATCCCGACATGATGATGAGCATGCCTGCCTCGCTGAAAGCCGCTACGGGGATTGACGCCCTGACGCACGCCATTGAAGGCTTCACCACCAAAGCCGCCTGGGAACTGACCGATACGCTGCATCTGAAGGCCATTGAGATTATCAGCCGCTCACTGCGCGATTCCGTCGCCGGGAAACCAAAAGGCGTGGAAGAGATGGCGCTGGGGCAATACATCGCTGGCATGGGATTCTCGAACGTCGGGCTTGGGCTGGTACACGGTATGGCGCACCCGCTTGGCGCGTTTTACAACACGCCACACGGCGTTGCTAACGCGATCCTGTTGCCGCATATCATGGCCTACAACGCGGATTATACCGGTGAAAAATTCCGAGACATCGCTGCGGCAATGGGAGTAAAAGGCGCGGCAGAGATGTCGATTGCTCAAGCGCGAGAAGCCGCGATTAACGCCGTGCGGCAGCTTTCCCACGACGTGGATATTCCACCGAGACTGCGTGATGTCGGAGTAAGGGAAGAGGATATTCCAGCACTGGCGCAGGCCGCCTTTGACGACGTCTGCACCGGCGGCAACCCGCGCGATACGAATATCGATGAGATTAAAGCGCTGTATCGATCTATTTATTGAGAATATCTCAATGCCACCCGCGATATCCCGCGGGTGGCCGTTCACTATCGTGGAATTTTCTCTTCAATACGTTGGATCAAGTAGGGATAAAACGGATTCGATGACAGTCGCAGCAGCGTATCCAGATCGACCACCAGCGCAGCACGTTCTCCTCTTGGGGTAATTTTTCCCAGCGGCAAGCCAAACTCGGTAGGGTTCTGTGAGAAACGGCCATACAGCGAATCTGAATCCGGGAACGGCAGCGCGACATGCGATAGTGAATACACGTCAGATGGATAATCCATTCCCAGCTCGCGCGTCTGTTCTTGCGTCGTCCCCGCGGCGACGTCAAACGCTACGGCACGCGAACTATGCGGGGCAGCGTTGGATATCACCGTTGTATCGTAATGGCGTGGAGCGGCAGGTAGCAGTTGGCTGACAGCACCATTCGTTGACTCACGCAGAAGCGGGCCAAAATTAACGGTACGGTTTACATCAAAGAGTACCAGCTGACTGCCGTTAGCAGGCAACAAATTATAGAACGCCGTAATAACGGCACGCGTACTAACGGTGAAATCCATCACCGACTGGAACGTCAGCACCGGCGGCAGATTGACCAACGTGCTCGCCTGCGCTTTACGGCTTAGCTGACTCTGAAGTTCATGCGTCAACAGCCAGGATTGGCGAGCACCATTTACCGGAAATGAATTGTATTTGAAGGGATTAAATTCCGGCAAAATACCCAGCCAGGCAGATTTGGCAAAGGCGGGAAAGATCGCGGGTAACCCAGCCAGTCCCGCAAAGCGCGCATAGCTGGTAATACCGATCATCGGGGAAATGAGGATGAGCTGGTCAGGGCGCACCAGCGCGGGATTATCTAACGCATCCAGTGCGTACTTCAGCGCCAGCGCACCGCCGTTGGAAAAGCCGACAATATGTAGCGGCAGCCTTTGGCCCTGTTGCACCGTCAGGTGTGACGTCGCTTCACGCACAGCAAGCCTCGTAGCCGCTAGCCAATCTTCCCATTCCACATCGGTCAGCGCCCCCGGCACCGTCCCGTGGGCAGGTAAACGAATCCCGACCACGAAAAAACCACGTTGGCGATAACGCTCCGCAACATGTCGCAAGCTGTAGGGGGAGTCGGTCAGGCCGTGCAACATCACTACCGCGCCTTTCAGTTCCCCTTCCGGCGACAGTTCATAGGAACGATTCCAGTCATGTTGAAATTTCCCAGGATAAACCGGGCTACCCGAAAAATAGCGGTTGACCGGACGCTGTTCATCTTCGTCCAGTTCCTGCGTGACGTGCTGATTCACTTGCTGGAAGATGAGTGCTTCCTGCTTTACATACGCAGTCCAATCGCTTTTATCCAATTCATCAGCGGACAGTTCATCCGGCACATAGGTATGCCAGGGTGCAAGCGGCGGCCCGCTTTGCGTATCATAAACGCGAATAACCAGCAGCGTCATCGCGATCACCCCAATCACAATGAGCCCACGTCTGACAATGCGCCGGGCTGATTTCATTAGCATGCTCGTTTCCCTTACCGTTACCGTGTAGCGATGCAGATGATTCTAAAGAAAATCATGCAGACACACAGTATTATTTAGGGAAATACGACACACTCCCGCCCGATACCACACGGGCGGGTGATTACCTGCACTATCAGATCAGCACACTAATATTCAGATTCTCCATCAGCCAATGGTTGTCGGAATAATCAACGGGGATCGCAATAACAGCGGGACCGTCAACGTCCATCGCCTGACGGAGTTTGCTAACCAGTTCATCCGCGGATTCAACGGCAAACCCTTTCGCACCGAATGCTTCCGCATACGCTTTGAAGTCAATCGGCCCAAACGACACGCCCGCCGGACGGTGGTATTTGTGCAGTTGCTGGATTTCTACCATGTTGTAGCCGTTATCCACCCAGATGATATGCAGAAGATTGCTTTTCAGGCGCACCGCCGTTTCCAGCTCCATACTGGACTGCATAAACCCACCGTCGCCGGAGACGGACACCACTTTTTTGCCGGGCTGCACCAGCGATGCAGCAATTGCCCACGGTAGCGCAACCCCCATCGTCTGCTGGCCGTTGGTCATCAGAATCTGTCGTGCACGGAAGCTATACAGGTAACGCGCCAGCCAGATGTGGAAACTCCCCATATCTACACACAGCGTGACATCCTCATTCACGATATCCTGCATCGCCCGCACCAGACGCAGAGGGTGGATCGCAAATCCAGCCATGTCGATCGCGCGCGTACTGAGATCGTGACGCTGGCGCTGGCGATCCTCCAATACGAGCCGTGTATCAGCAGACAAGATAAACGGCTCGCTGATACAGGTATTCAGCGTGTCCACCGTCATCGCGATATTCCCCAGCAGCTCAATATCGGGACGATACGCACTGTCGATCTCCGCCCGCAGCACATCGATGTGGATCAGTGTCGCCTTACCGCTATTCCATAACACCGGATCGTACTCAATCGGGCTGTAACCCACGGTCACGATCACGTCCGCCTGTTGCAGTAGCTTATCGCCAGCCTGATTGTTGAATAATCCGACACGCCCGGCAAAGTGATCGAACTGCTGCTGATCGATCACGCCAGCAGCCTGATACGTGCTGGTCACAGGCAGTTTGCTATGGTGAAGGAAACGACGCAGCGCCTGCGCATTTTCCTGCTGGCTAGCCATTAACCCGAGCAGTAACACCGGATTTTTAGCCTGCCGCAACCGCTTGGCCGCTTCGGCAACATCACTATGCGGCGCACCGTTTAACAGCGGTAAATGTGGGCAAGCCAGCACCGGGCTAATCACCGGTTCATTGACGATATCCTGCGGCAAGCTGACAAACGCCGCCCCCGGACGGCCGCTTTCCGCGGCTCGGAACGCATTCGCCAGCACTTCAGAAATCGCACTGGATGCCGTGATTTCCGCACTGAATTTGCTGACCGGCTGAAACAGGCTAACGGTGTCCAGACTCTGGTGCGTCAGCTTAAGTTTATCCGCCCGCTTAACCGCCCCGCCCAGCGCCACGACCGCATCACCTTCTGCGGTTGCCGTTGCCAGCCCGGTGACCAAGTTGGAACAACCGGGGCCGGACGTTACCAGCGTCACCCCCGCTTTCCCCGTGAGACGCCCTATCGCTGCCGCCATAAACGCGCCGTTCGCCTCATGCCGTACGGGGATCGTTTGGATCGTTGAATCTTCCAGCTCATCAAACACGCGATCGATTTTTGCGCCGGGAATACCAAAAATATGCTTCACGCCCTGCGCTTCCAGGTGTTTTACAATCAGCTCGGCTCCGCTACTCCAGCTTTGCTGTTCGGTGGACTTTTCCATGACATGACTCCGATGAAATGACTAACTCTCTACTGACTTGATGACGCTGTTGAGGTTTTCTGAGGACAGGTCGGCATTGAGAAATTCCCGATCCTGAGGCAGATCGATGATCAGTTTGGCGATCACGCCAAACGTCAGCGTGCCGTGTTCGACGTCATAATTCAGAATATGTCCGCCGCCTTGGCGATCGTCAGTAATGAAATGTTCGTGGTAACCCGCGACATTAATTCCCTGAGTGTAAGCTGGACTACGAAAACCAATAACGCTGCCGCTACGGTGTTCAAAATGAAATGTTGGTTGCCCTTCAACCGCTTCCTGCATCGGTTTATAAGGTCGGCACTGCCGGGGGACGGTACGAGTTTCAACACAGCGAAAATTCCCGTCAATCCGCAAGGCGCAAAACAGGTTATCCGTTCCCACAACCTCATCGATCTGACGATGCACGTCTTCACGCGAGGTCCAGCGATCAAAACGGATCGTTTCTGTCGGACGAAAGAACGTCATCACCGCGAACGGCGTTTTCTGCTCTGGCTTTGCCGCCCGTGCGCTGCCGTCGGATAACAGCTGGAAAATCTGGCTATTCAAGGCAACCAGTTCCCCATCCAAACTATTAAATGTCCCTAATCCAAAGTCGCCATGTTCCAGTAATTCGGTCATCGTTCGGCTACCTTCGTATACGCCATTTATTAGTCCACTCATTAATGAGGTTTGATAAATAACGCTGTCTGCATGCTGTCGACGAAAGTCATAAGCGTAGCTAACAAAGGCTTCTTCACAGGATTGGTCACTGACACTCGTTTTCATACCGTCCTTCTCATCGCACCAATTACTTAAACAATACTAATATTTAGATAAAGATTGACGTGGAAGAGGACAAAATTCCAATATGCAATTAAGGTCATTTCAAGATCGGATACATATGGAGTCACGTAAATGGAGCTACGTTATCTGCGCTACTTTGTCGCTGTTGCACAGGCTAAGCATTTCACGCGTGCAGCGGAAAATCTCGGGATGTCACAGCCACCACTCAGCCAACAGATCAAAAAATTCGAGCAGGAGATCGGTACACCGCTGTTCAAGCGACTGACGCGCGGCGTAGAAATGACGGAAGCGGGACAGGCGCTGTATGAGGACGCACGCCAGATTTTGCAGTTGACCGATTCGGCAATCGCGCGAACCAGAAGCATTGCGCGAGGCGAAAAAGGGAGCCTGAACGTAGGGTTTTCACCGTCGGCCATGTTCCACCCGACCGTGCTTGCGCTGCTGCATCGCTACTGTCAGCAGTATCCACACGTTCAGCCTCTACCAAAGGAAGAAAATCCAGCAGCGCTCATCACGGCGCTGCAAGAACGCAATATCGACATCGCATTTCTGCGCCTACCCTGTGATCTTAGTGATGACATTAACGGGGAAATTTTGGCTGAAGAGCCGATGAAACTAGTGCTACCTGCCGGGCATACGCTTAGCCATAAAGCGCAGGTCTCGCTTAGCGAGCTGCGTCAGGAACCGCTGATTATTTTCCCGCGCGAGGTGTGCCCGGGGCTGCACGATATGATTATCCGCACCTGCTATCTATCAGGCTATGGCCCTAGACCCAGCCCATTTGCTCCACAGTTAACGGCCACCGTCGGGATGGTGGCCGCGGGCTTCGGCATCACGCTTGTGCCGGAGTCTCTCGCCTGTATTAAGGCGGATAATGTGACCTATCATGATATCGGCATGCCCGAAATCCATACACAAATTGCGGCTATCTGGCGCAAACATGAACGATCGCCCGCTATCATGAATATGATCCACCTGATACGCCAGCATTTAAGCACTCAGCATCCCGATTAACGCGCCTAGGTAGAAAATTCCAACAATCTGCTCGTCAAAAAGCTAGTAATTGATATAAATTCTTATATGATATTAGTTATCATTATCATTTTTGACGGGTGGAAAAATGCTGACAGCAATGATCACAGCCTGCGGGCTATGGGGTGTGAGTTGGTGTATGGGGAAGCATCTGTCTAGTGCGTGGGGCGTACTGCTGCCTTGTGCCATCATGCCGCTATTGGCACTGCTCAACCTGAATCTGACACATCTGAAAGTGATTATCGCCATCGCCCTGCTAGCGACGCTTGTCATGCTGTTCCATCAACGCTTACGCCACTATTTACTGCTGCCATCCTGCATTGCACTGGCTGGCGGTTTGGCGGCGTTGTCCGTCACGTTTAACCTGACGACGCTGTAAATGTACGTTGATCAGTAAATGGATAAGTAGACGTGGCAAGATGCAAAGAATCAGAATTTCGAACAACGAACAGGTATAGAAAAGCCAGAAACGGGATAAAAGAGAACAAATAGGGAATAAAATCAGGGGAGTACAGAGCAAGTCTGTGGTGCGAAGAGAGGGACTTGAACCCTCACGTCCGTAAGGACACTAACACCTGAAGCTAGCGCGTCTACCAATTCCGCCACCTTCGCACTGAGAACGTTGTTTGTCTTATACGGTAAATCTATCACGACATGGTGCGAAGAGAGGGACTTGAACCCTCACGTCCGTAAGAACACTAACACCTGAAGCTAGCGCGTCTACCAATTCCGCCACCTTCGCAACTTTTTCATGTAATATTGATTTACTGCTTCGGTTCGACAAACCAGAACCGTTGTAGTGATGTTGGTGCGAAGAGAGGGACTTGAACCCTCACGTCCGTAAGAACACTAACACCTGAAGCTAGCGCGTCTACCAATTCCGCCACCTTCGCAACACTGCTTTACGCAATATCACTACGGGGGCGAATTCTAGAGGTTTTCGCGTTCACGTCAATGATTATTTCCTCTGGAATGCGGGGTTTGCTGCAAAAATCATCATCTCGCTGCGGCGTTGCGTGTAAAGAGCTCATCGAGCCATTCTATAAACACCCGAATCCGTGGCGCGAGAAAACGACCGGGCGCATACATCACGTAAAGCGGCATCGCAGGCGGCGGCATTTCCGGCAGGATCTCCACCAGTTCTCCACTTTCCAGAAACGGGCGCAGGCCACGACGCGGCGCCTGAATAATCCCCAGTCCGGCACGCGCGCTGGCGATGTAGGCATCGGTGCCGTTAACCTGCAATGCACCGGGCAACATACGCGTAATGCACTCATCGCCCGACATGAATTCCAGCGGATAACGGTGTTCAGTACGCAAAGAGAAATAGCCGATCATCTGATGCCCCGATAGCTCATCGAGCGAACGCGGCACGCCGTATCGCGCCAGATAGTCGGCCGACGCACAGGTAATCTGCGGCATTGACGGCAAATGGCGGGTCGCCAGCGTTTCGTCGTCCGTCTGCCAGGCACGCAGCACACAATCAACGCCTTCACGCAGCACATTAATCGCCGCATCGTTGGCGCTCAGCATCAGCGTCACCTGCGGATAGCGCGCGTAGAACTCGCCCAGCGCCGGAACGACGATTTCCCGCGCCAGCGAATGCGGCATATCCACCCGCACTTTGCCCACCGGCTGCTGCTTTTGCTGCGTGAACAGCGTGTCGATCTCTTCAATTTCCGCAAGCAATTGCAGGCAGCGTTCATAATAAACGCGCCCTTCATCGGTGATCTGCACCTGACGGGTCGTACGTTGCAGCAAACGAACCCCCAACCGTGCTTCAAGCTGTTTGATGGTGTTGCTCACCGTCGCGCGTGGCAACGTCAGTCGCTCCGCCGCGCGGCTGAAGCTGCCCAGTTCGACAATACGCACAAAAACCCGCATCGCCTGAATGTGATCCATCGCCGCCACCATTGTTGGTTATTTTTGAATAGTGTTGCATAAAAAGCGGTATTTATCTTTGTTGGATAAACAACCAGACTGCTTTCACTGCCAACGAGATGAGGAAGATGACAATGCAACAACGCAAATTAGGCGCGAACGGCCCGCAGGTTTCCGCTATTGGGCTGGGCTGCATGGGAATGAGTGATTTCTATTCCACGGCGCAGGATGAAAAAGAATCCATTGCCACGTTGCATCGCGCACTGGAACTGGGCGTCACGCTGCTGGATACCGCCGACATGTATGGCCCCCACACCAACGAGCTGCTGCTCGGCAAAGCGATAAAAGGCAAGCGTGAGCAGGTCTTCCTGGCGACCAAGTTCGGCATCATCCGCGATCCGGCAAACCCCAATGCACGCGGCGTCTGCGGTAAACCGGACTACATCCGCCGCGCGGTGGAAGGCAGCCTGACGCGACTCGGCACCGACGTTATCGATCTTTACTATCAGCATCGCATTGATCCAACCGTTCCCATTGAAGAGACGGTCGGCACGCTGGCCGAACTGGTTCAGGAAGGCAAGATTCGCTACATCGGCCTGAGTGAAGCCTCCGCCACCACGCTGGAACGTGCGCATCGCGTACACCCTATTACTGCGTTACAGAGCGAATACTCACTGTGGACCCGCGATATGGAGGCCGAGATTCTGCCTGCCTGTGAGCGTCTGGGTATCGGGTTCGTGCCTTACAGCCCGCTAGGGCGTGGTTTCCTGACTGGCGCGATTCGCAGCCCGGACGATCTGGCTGCCGACGATTTCCGTCGTACCAATCCACGCTTCTCGGGGGAAAATTTCGGCAAGAATCTGCAACTGGTAGAGAAAATTAACCAACTGGCGCAGGAAAAACAGGTTACGCCATCACAGCTGGCGCTGGCGTGGGTATTGGCACAGGGTGAACATATCGTGCCGATTCCAGGCACTAAACGCCGCCGCTATCTGGAAGAGAACGTCGCGGCGCTGGATGTCACGCTGACGAAAGAGGAACTGGCCGCCATTGATGCCATCTTCCCGCCCGATGCCGCAGCAGGCGAACGCTACGGCAAGGAGAGCATGGCGGCACTAAATCAGTAGATGAAGTATCCGTAATTACCGACGGCGACCTTTACTGGCTGTGCGCGGCGGACGACCCACGGTGGCTTGATACACCTTAAAGCGTCCGGTCTGCGCCAGCACTTCATGGCTACCAAAGGCGGCATCTAACAGCGCCGGATAAGGCAGGAAGGCGTTAGCGACAATGCGTAACTGTCCGCCAATCGGTAAATGGGTCACCGCACCACGAATCAGCATTTCCGCGGCTTGCAGGCTAGTCTGCAAGCCATCATGGAATGGCGGATTAGACACGATCATATCGAAGCGACCGTCGATGTCTGAATAAACGTTACTCGCAATCACGTTGCCTTCTAACGCATTCGCTGCCAGCGTTGCCTTGCTGGATTCGACAGCGGCTGCGCTGACATCGCTCAGCGTCAGGCGGATTTTCGGCGACTGTTTCGCCAGCACCGATGCCAGCACGCCTGCACCACAGGCGATATCCAGCACTTTGCCTTTCATGTGCGGCTCAAACGTAGACAGCAGCAGTCGGCTACCCGGATCCAGGTCATCACGACTGAAGACGCCCGGAAGCGTTTTGACGGTCACACCGTCCGTCACATACTCGTCCCACCAGTCATCCAGCGTAAAGCTGGCCTGCTTGTCAATCCGACCGTGGTAAAGCCCACAGCGACGTGCGCTGTCGATTTTTGCCAGCTCAACGAAGTCAGACAGCACGGGTTCAGCACTGCGCACGCCGCTGCGGTTTTCCCCAACAACGAAGATTTCCGCGCCGATCGGCATCAGGGACAGCAGGTTACGCAATTGGAATTCGGCTTCCTGTTTGCTCTTCGGCCAGTAATAAATCAGCGTGTCGCTATCCGCCACCAGCGCCGCATCCGCAACCAGACCATATTGAGCATTATCCCCAAGTGGCTTTGCCATCTGTTGCCAGTGGTGATATTGGTTGCAATGGACACGCACCGACGCCGCCTCAAATTGAGCGGGCAGGGTATCCTGCAAATCACCGGCAAACAGAACTCGGCGTGAAAGAAATTCGTCACTATGGCGCAGTATGACTTCACTGGCGGGGGTTAATGCGGACATCGGGCTACGGCTCCTTAATCATTGAGCGGGGGATTATATACGCTTCGTCCCCGAAGTTGCAGAGCGGAGAGGAAATAACCGCACCGACGTTGGCGCAGTCTGACGGGGTTTGTTAGCATAGGCGCGAATCATTTTCTCGCACGCCAGACAGGATAACGCATGGAATCAAGACGTGACAGGCTGCTACAGCAACTGGGGATTACGCAGTGGACACTGCGTCGCCCGACGGTGCTGCAAGGCGAAATCGCCGTCAGTCTGCCCGAACAGGTGCGTCTGGTGATCGTCTCCGCCGAGCCGCTGGCCGATGATGAACCGCTGCTAACCGACGTGCTACACAGTCTGGCGCTCACGCCTGCGCAAGCCTATCGCCTGACGCCACAGCAGATCGAAATGCTGCCCGCCGATGCACGCTGCCACAGCTGGCGGTTGGGCATCGCGGAACCCATTGCGCTACAGGGCGTTCAGCTTTCCAGCCCTCTGCTTTCCGAACTTTATCAAAATGCCGACGCCAAACGGGCGCTGTGGCAACAGATCTGTGAACATGAACACGATATCTTCCCTGACGCCAGCTGACCTGGCACAAGCCTTTAAAATTGAACAAGTCAGCCACGCCTTTCCCTGGTCGGAAAAGACGTTTATCAGCAATCAGGGTGAGCGTTATTTCAACCTGAAACTGGAACATGACGGACAGCTTGCCGCGTATGCCATCACGCAGGTCGTGCTGGATGAAGCGACGTTATTCAATATCGCGGTGCATCCCGATCATCAGCGTCAGGGATTGGGCCGCCAGCTATTGGAACACCTGATCGACGAAATGGAGCGGCGCGGAATTCTGACGCTATGGCTGGAAGTCCGCGAGTCAAACGCGCGAGCCATCGCGCTGTATGAAAGTCTGGGGTTTAACGAAGTCTCCGTGCGCCGGGATTATTACCCCACGGCACAAGGCCGGGAAGACGCCATTCTCATGGCGCTGCCGCTCGGCTAACACCTTTATCTACGGCACTCGCCACAAGGAGAGTGCCATAAATGTGCGCCCCGTCCCGCTCTGCCTTTTTTCCTGCCAGAAAAATCCCCGCAACGTGATCACCATAAATAAAACCTCGTTTCTTTTTTATCACAATGCGATTCCATTTCATGTTTCTGGTTTGCAGGCATGTATGGTTTATCCGTTATCTACGAGGAATAATATGAAAAAATACACTCTGGCTACGACGCTCCTGTGCGGCTTATTCTCTCTTTCCGCTTACGCGGTACAAGTAACGGCGGTGACAGCTTCCGCTTATGATTCAGACAAGGGTCACAAACCTGCCAACATTGCCGATGGCGACGTAAAAACCCGCTGGGCGGCAAATGGTGAGAGCTGGGTTCAGTTAGAACTGGATAAAGAACAGTCGGTTGAGAACTTTGTTCTGGTTCCTTTCAAAGCGGACGAGCGCAAACTGAAGTTCTCCGTGTCCTACTCCACCGACGGGAAAACCTGGCAAAAACTGGCCGACAATCTGGTCACATCCAACAACGCCAAAGACGGTGAAAAATTCACCTTCCCTGCCGTTAAAGCGAAATTCTTCAAGCTGGATACGTTTGGCACCGATGTGAACAAATGGAGCGCCATCAACGAGATCAGCTTTAACAGCGCTGCACAGGTTCCGGCTCAGGCCATTAAGTAACGTGTTGGGATGACCTGGAGCTTAGGTCTCATGCTGGTCAGTTAAGAGAATATGTTGATAAAAGCTGCTATTTCATTAGGTGATAGCAGCTTTTTTGCTTAGTTGGGAGCTAGCAGAGTGAAGCGGTATTGCATCACAATCATAATCTCTCCTCCGACAGCATCTGGCCGTTGCTGAAACTCCATTCATCGGCAGTGTTGAACTGGATTATCACCATCACATCATTCGGATGAATATTCAGCGCACTATGCAGTCGCTCGCTTAGCGAGCGGAATAAGTTTCGCTTCTGCTCACGGGTTCTAGGTTTTCCCGCAAAAATATGGAACAGCATAAAGTCGTCGCTACGTCCGCCACTTTTATAATGCCTGTCAAATATGCGCTGGCCGGCTGGCAGCGTTTCAAACACTTGAAAGCGATCGGCAGGCGGGACAGCAAACTCACCTATCAGGCTTTGTTGCAGAATATCGGAGATCTGACTTATCTGTGCGTCACTATAACCCTGACGCAGGGTGATACGGGTGAAAGGCATTTCCTTATTCCTCCAAACAACCGAGGGCGGAAACGGCCGCTGGCCAGCCTGCATAAAATGCCAGATGAGTGAAAACCTCAACGATCTCTTCACGGGTTAACCCATTCTGCTGAGCGAAGTTGATATGCCAAGGAAGCTGCTGCACGCGCCCTTGCGCCGTCAGGGCCCCCAGTGTGATCAGACTACGCTCACGCGGAGAAAGCATCTCACGCTTCCAAATATCATTAAACAGTGTGTCTATGCTCAGTTCAGCCAGTTTCGGTGCGACGCGGGCCAACGTTTCACGATCGAGCGATTTCGCCATGGTATTTTCTCCGTATTGACAGTAGATCAATTCTGGCGCGATAGTTTCATCCCGAAAATCAAATTATTTTCAAACAACCATCCCGAATTGCAGGACGATAATGGACAAACTCTCTCTGACGCTTGACCTTGATGCGCTACGCAGTTTTGTGACGGGTATGGAGTGCGGCAGCTTTGCACTGGCTGCGACACGGCTTTGCCGCTCAACCTCGGCGATAAGCGCCCAACTAAAAAAGTTGGAACAACAGTGCGGTGCCAAACTGGTGGTAAAGCAGGGCCGTCACCTGGTGTTGACCCATACAGGCGAGATATTGATAGGCTATGCCCGTCGTCTGTTGGCACTGAATGATGAGGCGCAGCGAGCGGTGAAAGGTGAGCTATTGCAGGGGGAAATCCGCATTGGCATGCAGGAAGATTTTGGCGAGTCGCTGATGCCTGGTATTTTGGGCGAGTTCAAACGCCACCATCCGGGACTGCGGATTATTGCTCGAGTAGATCGTAACCAGGCGCTGCTCACCGCGCTGGATAACAACGCACTTGATATGGCACTACTGTGGCAGCCGGAGAACACCACGCGTGAAGGCCGACTGATCGACCAATGCCAGTTGGAGTGGATAAAGCATCCAGATTTAGACATCAACACACTACTAGCACGGGGGGAACCCTTGCCGTTAGTGATGCTTGAAAGCCCGTGCCTGATGCGTTCACGTGCCACAACCTGCTTAGACCGGGCTGGTATTGCGTGGAAAGTGGTGTTTATCAGCCATAGCCTGAGCGGTATCTGGGCAGCAGTGCAGGCCGGACTGGGTATTACCGTGCGTACGCGTATCGGGATGCCCAACAATCTCCACATAATGGGGAATGTTTTACCCTCACCAGGAACTCTCGGCATTAGGCTGGAGCAAAGGACTGAGAATCAAGCCATTCACAACGTGCAGGCAGTTCTGGGACAGTTGATGGAAAAGGCGCTGTTAAATGTGAAGCTTGAGTCGCCATGATCAACCTAAAGGTCAGTCTCCCACGGGTTTACTTAAACGCCCCCTAGTAGTCGTACGCGGGTGGGATATTTTCCCTCTCCCCATCAGTACCCACATTTTCCTTAGCATTGAAATAAAAATCATTCTCAACTAATATGCGCCTGAAATTTGACCTCCTATCGCTCCGTTTCAGGCACCAGACATGTCATCAGCCAATATTGATACCTCAGCAGATCTGCACCAGCTCTATTGTCAGCATCATGGCTGGTTACAGGGGCTATTACGCAAACGGCTGGGGAATCTGTGTGATGCGGCCGATCTGGCGCAGGATGTATTTTTACGGCTCTTGCTAAAACCGCGCCAGTTCGACAGCCACGCAGGCGCGCGGGCTTACTTGAGCGTGATGGCACAAGGCATGTGCGTCGATCTCTGGCGCAAACGGGAAATTGAGCGAGTCTGGCTCACCTCATTAGCCGAACAGCCGGAGCCAGTTGCCCTGTCGGCGGAAGACAGCAACATCATTCTCGAAACGCTGTATCAGGTTGATGCCATGCTGCGTGCGCTGCCGGAGAAGGTGCGCGCCGCCTTTATCATGGCGCAGGTTCAGGGATTGCCCTATCGAGAAATTGCTACGGCGCTGGGCGTTTCCGAACGCATGGTGAAAAAATACATGGCGCAGGCCATGCTGCACTGTGTACTGCTGGAAGCGGAGATAGACGCGGACAGTCAGGCCGTTCATTCATGAATAAGCCCAGCTTTATCGCCTTGCAGCAGGCATCGCAATGGTACGCCCAACTGTGCGATCGGGAACCTGACGATGAACACTATCACCACTGGCAGCGCTGGATGGACGAAAGTGAGGAACATCGCCAGGCCTGGGAATTCGTGCAAACGGTCAGCCAGCGTTTCCAGCCGCTGCGTGGCGACAGTCAACAACCCGCGCTGAATACGCTGCTGCACCAGCCTGCGCCGATGACACGCCGCCGTGCGCTCAAGCTCGCCGCGCTGCTCAGCACCGGTTCTCTGCTGTCCTGGCTGACTTATCGCCACACACCGTTAAAAGGCTCGCTGCTGGCGATGACGGCCGATCATCACAGCGCAGTAGGAGAAATCAAACCGCTGACCTTACCGGACAACACCCGACTGTGGCTGAACACCGCCAGCGCGATTGATATCCGCTACAGCGATCGGCGTCGGGAAATTGCCCTACTAGCAGGGGACATTCTGATTGATACCGCCGCCGACGCCCGCCCTTTCTTCGTCACCACCGCACAAGGGCGCTTGCAGGCGCTAGGCACACGCTTCAGCGTCGCGCAGGAACCGGATGCCACCACGCTGACCGTTTACCAACACGCGGTCGACGCCAGCGCCAAATACGCTTCCCCCGCACGTCGGGTCAATGCGGGCTATCACCTGCGCTTTAACGCCGACGGTCAGGGTAACATCGTGCCCAACCAGCAGAACGATGCCGACTGGTCACACGGCGTGCTCCAGGCGGACAACATGCCGCTGGGGGACGTTGTGGCGCAGCTGTCCCGCTATCGCCACGGCTATCTGGCGTGCCAGCCTGCTATCGCGGATTTACGCGTGATGGGCACCTTCCCCTTAGCCGATACCGACATGGCACTGAACATGCTGGCGCAGGCCTTCCCGGTTCGCATCCATCGCCGTTTTCCGTGGTGGGTGACCGTAGAACCGCGCTGAACTCGCCCGCTTTTTCGGATACCACTTTTTTGGATACCGTTTTTTGGGGATGCAGCCAAAAATTTTCTCTTTTGAGTTCCCCTTTTTCCACTGTCGTTCGATTCACAGTAAAACCACCAATTTTTACTCTGGGTCAGAAGGCGAATTTTCATGGCATTGATTCCATTTTTCTCTACACAGCGCACACCGTCCAAACTGGCAATTGCCGTTCATCTGCTGCTGTGCGGCACACCGCTGGTCGTGCATTCCACCGCAACGGCGGCAGAAACAACAGTCGCGGCGGCAACCAAACCCTATTCCATCTCTGCCGGTCCGCTTAACCAGCAGCTAAACCAGTTTGCCGCCCAGTCGGGCGTTTATCTAGTCGGCGATGCACAGCTGGCGACCGGAAAAACCGGGCCGTCCCTGCAAGGGAATTACAGCGTCGACGGCGGATTTTCGGCGCTGCTGGCAGGAAGCGGGCTTCAGGTGATTCCGCAGCCTAACGGCGTCTGGCGCTTACAGAAAATACCGCAGGGGGATGAAATGCTGGTCGTAGCGGGCGTCAACCGCCACGGTGTGACCGAAGGCACCCAGTCCTACACCACACGTAGCATGAACACCGCAACGCAGCTGAATTTGTCGCCGCGAGAAACGCCGCAGTCGGTGAGCGTCGTCACACGCCAGCGGATGGACGATCAGAATATGACCTCACTGGATGAGGCGATGAAGCAAACCACCGGCATTAACGTGGTCAATCAGAATAGCTATCAGGTGAAGTACGAATCGCGTGCTTTCGTGATGGATAATATCAAGGAAGACGGCGTTAACTTCTCCAGCCAGAACAGCGTCTCCAATATGGGTGCGGTGCAAGCCTCCAGCGAATCACCCGATCTGGCGATTTATGACCGCGTCGAGATTCTGCGCGGCGCGTCCGGCCTGTCACAAGGCAATGGCGAACCCGGCGGCACCGTTAATCTGGTGCGCAAACAGCCTACCCACAACTTTCAGGCATCCGGCAGCGTTGGCGCGGGCAGTTGGGATAATTACCGCAGCGAGCTCGATGTCTCCGGGCCGCTGAACGACGATGCCAGCCTGCGCGGCCGTCTCGTTGGGGTTTATCAGGATAGACAGAGCTTTAAAGATTACGAGCACAGCGAAAGAAAAGTGCTGTTCGGTACGCTGGCCTACGATCTGACGCCATCCACCACGGTCACCGGCGGCATCAACTGGCAAAAGACCCGGGGCGTGCCTGATGTATATGGCATCCCGTTCGCCACCAATAAAAGTAGCCTGAACCTGCCGCGATCCACCTATCTGGGCGCAAGCTGGAACCGGATCGAGTTTGAAAAAATTAACCCGTTTGTCGAACTGGAGCACCACTTCGATAACGACTGGACGCTGAAAACCGCGCTGAACTATATCCATTCCCGCGCGAACAGCAGCTATATCGGTATCATGAACGGCACCAGCGGCGTCAATCCAGCAACGGGAAATTCGTCGCTGAACAATAACCTGCGCTACGGCAACAAGGCCGAACAGTGGGGTTACAACCTGAGCCTGAACGGCCCGTTCGAACTGCTGGGACGCAACCATGAACTGGTGGTAGGCGGTGATTATCAGAAAGAGAACTTCGATAACAATCATATCCGCATTAACAACACCAGCACCGTGAATATCTTCAACTGGCAGCCGAATTCGCTGGCAGAACCAGACTGGTCAAATACGAGTCTCTACAGCAATCACTACAACGACCGCTTTAATCTGTATCAGCGCGGCGCGTTCGCCACGGCCAGATTCGAGCTGGCGGATGACTGGAAACTGATTCTGGGTGGCCGCTACAGCGCCTACAGCTATGACGAATATTTCACTAACCATTTCCGCAATACGTCCTCACTCAGCAGCCTGCATGCCAGCAATGAGTTTGTGCCTTACGGCGGACTGCTGTGGGACTTCGCCGACAACTACACCTGGTATCTGAGCTACGCTGAGATCTACAAGCCGCAGAGTGAGAAAGACCGCAACGGTAAGCTGCTGCCCGCCATTACCGGCACCAACTATGAAACCGGCGTGAAGGGCGAGTTCTTTGATGGTGATCTGAATACCTCGCTGGCGCTGTTCCGCATCATTCAGGCGAACCGTGCGATGGCGGTCGCGGATAGCTCGGTTTGCCTGATCGGGACAAGCTGCTCCCAAGCTCAAGGCGAAGTACGCAGCCAGGGTGTCGAGTTCGATGTCACGGGCAAACTGGCCGAAGGCTGGCAGATTCAGGCGGGTTATACCCTGACCAACAGTAAATATCTTGAAGGCAGCGCAAGCGAAAGAGCCGCACAGTTCAGCCCGCGCACGCCGAAGCATATGTTCAAGCTCTACACCTCATACAATCTGCCGGGTGAGTTGAACCAATGGACGATTGGCGCGGGTATGACGGCACAGACCGAGACGCAAACCTACCCTAATCGGGCTTATGGCCTGCATCAGGGCGGTTACACCCTGTTTAACGCCAATATCCGTTATCAACACAGCAAAAACCTGAGCTTCAATCTGGTGGGTAATAATCTGACGGATAAAACTTACTTCTTAAACCTGAACAACCGCCATCTTAGCGGCAACAACTATTACGGCGATCCGCGTAATTTCATGCTAACTGCGAAGTGGAATTTCTAAGCGAACACGCCTGCCGGCTTCTGCTGGCAGGCCATCGCCCCATCCATTATGCAAACGCTTAGACGCTTTTATTCACTGGTCGCGCCTATCTGGCTGACTACACGCGCCACGCTGCTGTGGTTTTTGCTGTTGCTGATTATGAGCCTGACGCTCTCCGTCGTGTGGATCAGCGTGCAGTACAATAACTGGAGTCGGGATTTTTACGACGCGCTGGCAGACTATTTTCAGCACGCCTCAGTCTACGATATGGCCGTGCGCTATCTGGCCTATACACTGCTGTTCGTGCTGGTCATCATCTGCGGCAACTGGCTCAAGAAACAGCTGATTATCCGCTGGCGCGATACCATGACGCAGCAGTATGAGCAGGATTGGCTGCGCAATCACGCCCACTATCGGCTCAACTCAGGGCTGGATAACCCCGATCAGCGCATCGCGGAAGATATTCGCCTGCTGATCGAACAAAGCCTCGAACTCCTGCTTTCGCTGCTGAAAAATACCGCCCGCTTTTTCTCTTTCATCGCGATTCTCTGGCAGCTTTCCGGCGTCCATACCTTCACGTTGAGCGGCTACACCCTCACGATACACGGCTATCTGGTGTGGATCGCGCTGGTTTACGCCGCAGTAGCCAGCATCGTGACGCACCTGCTGGGACACCGCCTGCACAAGCTGAATATTGAACGTCAGCGGACAGAGGCCGACTATCGCGCCACGCTGCTGCGGGTGCGGGATAACAGCGAGCAGATTGCGTTCTACCAAGGGAGTGACGCCGAGCAGCAGCGGATGCGGCAGTATTTCCAGCCCATCGTGCAAAACTGGCAGCGCTTAATGGCGCGGGAATTCCGGCTGGAGAGCTTTACGACCAGCTATTTCCGCTTCAGCCTGATTATCCCGGTTTTCGCTACGCTGCCGCTGTTTCTCGCACGTCAGATTAGCCTCGGGGCGATTATGCAGGCGCGATCCGCCTTCGGCTATGTGCTGGACGCCTTTGGCTGGTTTATCGATGCCTATCGGCAGCTGGTTCAGTGGTCTTCCACTATTGAACGCCTGTGGGAATTCCAGCACCGCTTACAGCAATTGCCAACACCAGACGCTCCGCGCCATGAAGGTCATACTCTGCATATCAACGCGCTGTCCGTACCGCGCCCCGATGGTTCGCCGTATTTCGCCCCGCTGACGCTCACGCTTCAGTCTGGCGAATGGGCGACGCTTAACGCAGCCAGCGGCACGGGAAAAACCACGCTGCTGCGCACGCTCGCGGGGCTATGGCCTGTCTCACAAGGAGACTGGTATTTCCCGGCGGGCCGCGCGCTGTTTTTGCCGCAAAAAGCCTATTTACCGCAGGACACGCTGCGTCAGGTACTGTGTTACCCGCAGGCGCAGTTAGCGGATACCGCACAGCTGACCGCAGTGCTGGAACAAACCGGGCTGACCGCGCTGATTCCTCGTCTGGACGACAAGGCGAACTGGAGTCGGGAGCTATCTGGCGGCGAACAACAGCGTCTGTCGCTTGCGCGTGCGCTACTGCTGCGCCCGACGCTGCTTTGTCTAGATGAAGCCACCAGCCAGCTCGATGACGTGGCGGCGCTTCAACTGCTAGAACACATCAGGATTACGCTGCCACAAACTATTGTCTTGGCCGTCAGCCACCAGCCTGCCGTACAGGCCAGTTTCAGACATCAGATACGGTTAACGCCGCTCAAACCAGAGAAAAAAGCGCAAACAGAGAATCACATAGACGAGCCTTCGGTTGCACCGCCAGCGGCGGACAGTCAGCAGGTTGTTTATGGAAAGATGTGAAGGGAAAAACAGGAAAAAACAGCCCGGAGCGAACGTCCGGGCTGATGTGAACTTACTCGTTATCGCCCAGCAGAACGGATTCCAGCGCGATTTCGATCATTTCGTTGAAGGTGTTTTGACGTTCTTCTGACGTGGTCTGTGCACCGGTACGAATGTGGTCAGAAACGGTACAGATGGCCAGCGCTTTCGCACCGAACTCTGCCGCTACGCCGTAGATACCGGCCGCTTCCATTTCCACCCCCAGAATGCCGTACTTTTCCATCACGTCGAACATCTGCGGATCTGGCGTGTAGAACAGATCGGCGGAGAAAATGTTACCAACGCGGACAGAAACATCACGAGCTTTAGCAGCATCAACAGCATTACGCACCATGTCGAAATCGGCAATCGCCGCGTAGTCGTGATCTTTGAAACGCATACGGTTCACTTTGGAATCCGTACAGGCGCCCATGCCGATCACTACGTCACGCAGTTGAACATCTTCACGTACCGCGCCGCAGGAACCCACACGGATGATCTTCTTCACGCCGAATTCGGTGATCAGCTCTTTCGCATAGATTGAGCAGGATGGGATACCCATACCGTGACCCATCACCGAAATTTTACGGCCTTTGTAAGTCCCGGTGAACCCTAACATGCCACGCACGTTGTTCACTTCGCGGGCATCATCCAGAAAGGTTTCCGCAATGTACTTAGCACGCAGCGGGTCGCCCGGCATCAGTACAACGTCCGCGAAATCACCCATTTCTGCATTAATATGTGGCGTTGCCATGCGTTTATTCCTTATTAATCAAGTTCACGTAAAAAACGGTGTGTTTTACAGTATCGATTTGCCGTAGTCCATAGGCGACAGGCCAAAGTAAGCCGCGACTGTCTGCCCGATATCGGCGAAAGTGTCACGATGGCCGTATGAGCCCGGCTTCACGTTCGGCCCATAGATCAACACCGGTACATTTTCACGGGTGTGATCGGTACCGTGCCAGCTTGGGTCACAGCCGTGGTCAGCCGTCAGAATCAGGATGTCGTCGCCCTTCACGCGGGACAGCATTTCTGGCAGGCGGCGGTCAAACAGCTCCAGCGCGGCAGCGTAGCCCGGAATATCGCGGCGGTGGCCGTAGGCGGAATCGAAATCAACAAAGTTGGTAAACACAATGGTGTTGTCGCCCGCGCTATCCATTTCTTTCAGCGTGGCGTCAAACAGCGCATCGATGCCGGTCGCCTTCACTTTCTTCGTGATACCGACCTGCGCGTAAATATCCGCAATCTTACCGACGGAAACCACTTCGCCACCTTTTTCATCCACCATTTTTTTCAGGATGGTCGGCGCAGGCGGTTCAACGGCCAGATCGTGACGGTTGCCGGTACGCTCGAAGTTGCCGGGTTTGTCGCCGATAAACGGACGTGCGATCACGCGCCCGATGTTATAGCCGCCTTCGGTCAGCTCTTCGCGGGCAATCTCACACAGCTCGTACAGCTTATCCAGACCGAACGTTTCTTCATGGCAGGCAATCTGGAACACGGAATCCGCAGAGGTGTAGAAAATCGGCTTGCCGGTTTTCATGTGTTCTTCAGCCAGCTGATCCAGAATCACCGTACCGGAAGAGTGGCAGTTGCCCAGATAGCCCGGCAGATTGGCGCGCTTCACCAGTTTATCCAGCAGCTCCTGCGGAAAACTGTTCTCTTCATCTTTAAAATAGCCCCAGTCGAACAGGACAGGCACACCGGCAATTTCCCAGTGACCCGACGGCGTATCTTTACCCGAGGAGATTTCGCTGGCGTGCGCGTAAGCACCGATGATGTCTGCGCTTTCATCCAGCCCTGGCGGGAATGTTCCCGTTGAGGCCTCAGCGGCTTTACCCAGCCCCAGACGGCTCAGGTTCGGCAAATGCAGCTTGCCACTGCGCCCTTTATCCGCCGTCCCCGCGGCACACGCCTGAGCGATATGGCCCAGCGTATCTGAACCGACATCGCCAAAACGTTCTGCATCAGCACTGCTGCCGATGCCAAACGAGTCGAGAACCATAATATATGCACGTTTCATTCTTTTTCTCCTGCGCAGCTATGCGCTAACGCCCTGCCGACAGGCAGGGGAAAATCAATTCAAGACGACCACTAAGCAGCCCTGTGCGATCACGCTTCTGCACTCACTCGACGATAGACCATCGGGGTCTTTTCTGGCGCAGTGTCGCCCAGTTGGATCGCAGCACGGACTTCATTCGCCGCCTGCTGCCACTGCGCTTCCGTATTGGCGTGGATCACCGCCAGCGGGCGCTGCGCATCAACGCGCTCACCCAGACTGATCATACTATCCAGACCGACGCTGTAATCGATCGTATCCGTAGCCTGACGGCGTCCGCCGCCCAGCGAAACGACGGCCATGCCCAGCGCGCGGGTATCCATTCCAGTCACGATGCCTTCACGCGTCGCGAATACCGGCTTACTTAATGTCGCTACCGGCAGGTAACGATCGTAGTGCTCGACAAAATCGCCTGGACCACGCTGTGCGGCGACCATGCGACCAAAGACTTCGGCTGCTTTGCCGTTATCCAACACGGCTTGCAGACGTGAATGCGCATCGTCCGCCGAGCTTGCCAGTCCGCCCGCCAGTAGCATCTCACCACAGAGCGCCATAGTAACATCATACAGGCGCGGATTGCGGCTCTCCCCCGTCAGGAAACGCACGGCTTCCCGCACTTCCAACGCGTTGCCTGCGCTAGAGGCCAGCACCTGATTCATGTCCGTCAGCAATGCGCAGGTGCGGCATCCCGCGTTGTTCGCTACGCCGACAATCGCCTGCGCCAGCTGTTCGGACAGTTCATAGGTCGGCATAAACGCTCCCGACCCCACTTTGACGTCCATCACCAGCGCATCCAGCCCTTCAGCCAGTTTCTTCGCCAGAATCGACGCGGTGATCAGCGGGATTGAATCGACCGTGGCGGTAATATCACGCGTGGCGTAAAAACGTTTATCCGCCGGAGCCAGCGATGAGGTCTGCCCAATGATCGCGACGCCAACCTGCTGGATGATGCGGCGAAAGTCTTCATCGTTCGGGAAAATATCCAGCCCCGGAATCGCTTCGAGCTTATCCAACGTGCCGCCGGTATGCCCTAAGCCGCGCCCGGAGATCATCGGGACGTAGCCCCCGCAGGCAGCGACCATCGGCCCCAGCATCAGCGAAGTGACATCCCCGACGCCGCCAGTTGAGTGTTTATCCACCAGCGGGCCGTTCAGGTTCAGACTCTTCCAGTCCAGCACCGTGCCAGAGTCACGCATCGCCAACGTCAGCGCCACGCGCTCGTCCATCGACATGTCATGAAAATAGATGGTCATCGCCAGCGCTGCTATCTGGCCTTCAGAGACGGTATTGTCACGAATACCGTTGATAAAGAAGCGGATCTCTTCTTCGCTCAGAGTTTTTCCGTCACGCTTCTTACGAATAATTTCTTGAATCAGAAACAAGGTCTGTACTCCTGATGAATTCTGATGTGGCTCAGCAGCCTGTCGCTGCAAGCACATTTGCTGTGAACAAAATCGTACGCTGTGTGCACGTAATTAGTAGCTACCCTGCGGAGCCGCTATCGCGTGGCCAAGCGTGGTCAGCAGGCTCGCCAGCAGACTGGATGCGCCAAAGCGAAAATGCTGTGCCGTCGCCCATTCCGCGCCCATGATATCGTCCGCCAGTTGCAGGTAGATGGCGGCATCTTCTGCGTTACGCACGCCGCCGGCCGCTTTAAAGCCGACGCGCTCACCCACGCCTTTATCGCGGATCGCCTTCAGCATGATCGCCGCACTTTCTGGCGTCGCGTTCACTGGCACTTTACCGGTCGAGGTTTTAATGAAATCGGCACCCGCATCAATGGCAATCTCGCTCGCCTGACGGATCAGCGCTTCTTGTTTCAGCTCACCCGTCTCGATGATCACCTTCAACAGCACGTGGGCATCCTGACACACGGCTTTACATGCCTGCACCAGCTCAAAACCGATTTGCGCATTGCCTGCGATCAGCGCGCGGTAAGGGAATACGACATCAACTTCATCAGCGCCGTAGGCGATTGCCGCCTTGGTTTCAGCAACAGCAATTGCTACATCATCATTGCCGTGCGGGAAGTTGGTCACCGTCGCGATGCGGATATCCGGCGTACCCTGCTCACGCAGGATCTTTTTCGCCAGAGGGATAAAACGTGGATAGATACAGATAGCAGCCGTTTTTCCGGCCGGGCTGTTCGCCTGACGGCAGAGTGCCGTCACTTTTTCATCCGTATCATCCTCATTCAGCGTGGTTAAATCCATCAGCGCCAGCGCACGTTGCGCGGCCGTGGTCAGCTTGGTCATACAACACTCCAACTCGTCAGCCGGTCTAACCGGCCCTGAACATTAACTGGTGCAAAACCAGCACGTTTGGCGAGCGGACTTGGTTCCTTGAAGATAGCGCCCAGGCGAAACAACCTGTAGCGGCACAGAGATCCTTCTCACCGCAATCAGCCTTCCTCTACCCTTCATTCTGTGACTATTTCAACACCGAAAGAACGACATCGAAAGAAACCCATTTATTCATTAGATAAAAGACGATTCATCAGACATTTGAACACGCCATGCCGGACTATTTTGTGCATTCATTCACACTTGATGTAAGAGAAATGCAATAGATAGTGATTATATGTGATTTTTATCACACATACTCCCCTGAATGAGGCCAAGCCGGGGAATAGCGCTGACAGCCTTGTCGACCAGCTCCGCCCTTCATAAAGGAATAAAGAGGCGTCTGCACGCGGTCGCAGATCGCCCGATGCTTCTAATTGAATTCATGTATATACCCTAAATAATTCAAGTTTCAGGAAGGCGGCAAGCGAAGGAGTCCCGATGAGCTTACCTGAGTAAGTGATTCGGGTGACTAAGCGAAGCCAACGTACATGCAACTTGAAGTATGACGGGTATGGAGTAAGCATAGCGGCTTCTCCCTAAGTACAGGGAGAAACCGCGGGCAGAGCAGGAAAATTATTTCCCTGCGGAAGGTTTACGGTAATCCAGCGCGGGTTTCCGATCGCCCAGCAGCGGCTTATAGTGGAAGTTCTCGCCACGGCTCTTGTCGAACTCCGCTTTTGCCTGTTGAATTAATGCGGGATCGCTCAGTAGCTTCGCTCCTGTGACGGCCAGCGTTTTGGCTGCAACGTCCATGCCTTTATAGCCAATCGCCATGCCGCCGGATGCCACCGCCTGCCAGCTGTGCGCAGGTACGCCCGGCACCCAAGTCGCCGTTCCCAGCCCGACCGTCGGCACCACCCAGCTGACATCGCCCACATCGGTCGACGCATAGCCCGTTTCACCAAAATGGTATGGCGCGATCTGACCAGCGCTGGAAAGCGACGGCAGCTTGGATTGCTCCAACGTTTTCTGTAGCGCGGTGGCAAAATCCGCATCCGCCTTATCCCACTGCGGCGCACCGACGCTTCTAAGGCTGTCATCCATCACTTTTCCCAACACGTTATTCGGCAACAGGCTGTACACACCGCCGAGAATTTCAAATTCATAACGCGTTTCGGTTCCCAACGCCGCGCCTTCCGCCGCTTTACGGATACGATCGGTCACGCTGGCGACCACGGCCGGATCGGGGTGACGTACGTAGTAATACACTTCGGCAAAATCCGGCACCACGTTCGGCGCTTTACCGCCATCGGTAATCACATAGTGAATGCGCGTTTCCTGCGGCACATGTTCCCGCATCGCATTCACCATAAAATTCAACGCCTCCACGCCGTCCAGCGCCGAACGTCCTTTCTCTGGTGCCATCGCGGCATGCGCGGAGCGACCATAGAAACGGAACTTACCGTTCACGTTCGCCAGCGAATAGTCTTGCGAAGCAGAATTCTCATCACCGGGATGCCAGTGCAGCATCACATCCACATCCTTAAACAGCCCCTCACGCGTCATATAGACTTTACCGGAACCGCCTTCCTCCGCTGGCGTGCCGTACACCCGGATTTGGCCCGGTTTGCCCGTCGCTTCCAGCCACTGCTTCAGCGCAATCGCCGCGCCCACCGATCCCGCACCAAACAGGTGATGCCCACAGGCATGTCCGGCCTCAATACCCGCAACCGGCGAACGTTCCGGCGTCGCGGCCTGAGAGAAGCCCGGCAGCGCATCCATCTCGGCCAGAATGCCGATAACCGGCCCACCGGATTTCCCCGCCGTCGCCACAAACGCAGTTGGGATACCCGCGACGCCCGCTTCAACGCTGAACCCAGCGGCTTTCAGCTCATTCTGTAGCAGTTGGGAGGTGTTGGTTTCCAGATAGCCCAGTTCGGGCTTTGACCATATCTGCTGAGCAACGGTCGTCATCTGGCCCGAGTAATTCGCGACGGCGTTCACAATCGTTTCCCGATCTTTCTCTGCCAGTTCAGTGGCATAGCCCAGTGAGAGGAAGCAAGAAGAAAACGCCACGGCCAGCGCGGGAGGTATATATCGTTTCAGTGTCATACGTTTTTCCCTATCCGTAAAAGAAATGCATGTCTTTGAATAACAGCCATTAATGTGATGCAGTGTCCGTTCTTTGAAAGGCAAGAGCGTTGAAATGCTAGTGCTTTGAAATGCTAATTATTTGAAATACGATTGGTGGAAAGTGCTATTTATGTTTAGCTGTGCCGAGCAGCTTTTTCAAACAATAATCCACAGACAATAATCCACAGACAACGCGATGACTGAACACGCCGAAGATTCTCACTGGTATCTATACATACTGCGCACGGTCGCTGGGGCGCTGTACACGGGTATCACAACGGATGTCAGCCGTCGTCTGAATCAGCATCAAATGGGAAAAGGGGCAAAAGCGCTGCGGGGAAAAGGCGAGTTAACGCTGGTGTTTCACTGTCTGGTGGGCGGTCGCTCAGACGCACTCAAACTGGAATATCGCATTAAGCAGTTGAGCAAAAACCAAAAAGAAAGGCTGGTACAAGACCAGCCCAAGACGCTATGCATTTCAGACACGATGTATTGATTCGCTATCGGTCAGCGAGTCGCGTTAGAGAAAGCGGTTAAACGGTTCGGCGTATTCCACCAGCCCGCTCGCGCTTTCAAACCCGCTTTCGCCCTCAGGACTCCCCTCACCGACAACATGATTATCCGCCAGCGGATAGACCTGAAAAGCCGATTCGCTGTCTGGCCAGCGACAATGTAGCTGCTGTTCTGCCGCCGGAACAAAGCCAAAACGGGAGTAATACGCGGGGTTACCCAAGACCACGACAGCGGTGTAGCCAAATTCATTCAGCGCATCCAGCCCTTCGTAGACCAGCTTCTCCCCTACGCCCTGTCGGCGCAGGCTGTCGTCTACCGCCAACGGCGCAAGCGCCACCCACTGGCGATCCTCACCCTCGATCAACACCGGGCTGAATGCCGCGTAGCCCACCACGCCACCTTCATCGTCGGTCGCCACAACGCCAAGCGTCAATAAGCCATCTTCACGCAGTTGATGAACCAAATCCGCTTCCGCGCCAGTTGGAAAAGCACGGCGCAATAAGTTGTCGATCCCTGCGGCATCAACGGGAATTTCCACCCGAACTAGCATGATACTGGCGCGTGATTCGTTGGTTGCACTACGCCCTCCTGTAAGCCGGCTTCAACAAAGTTTGCCAGTTGCAGCAGGCCAATGCGCAGCGGCGCAGGCATGGCTTCCAGCTCAATGGCGTCCATCAGGTTCTTCACATACAAACCTAACTCGGTATCGCCCTCAATGCGCAGACGACGCTGGAAAAAGAGCGTATCGGGATCTTCTTTACGCGCGGCGATCAAAATCAGATCGTTCGCATCTGCACTGAAACTGACATCCGGCGTCTCAGCGTCGCTCACTACCAAACGGCCCTCGCGCAGCGTCATAAACCACTGCAAGCCGACATCACGCACCTCAATTTTCAGCCAGCGGCTTTCGAGAAATGCCAGATCGCCCTCTTCCAGCGCCTGACGGAACTGCCAGCCCAACATCTGTTCCAAAACCTGACGCTGTAGCGCAAAGGGGGTGAACTTGAGTGGCTTACCTAATAAGCTCGGCCCCTGACGCACAATCTGCGCTCGTAGTTTTTCCAACACTGGCGTACTCCTCTTAAAGCAATCTGACTGTTCAGATAATCTGCAAGCATTTTGCCACATCCACCGCACGCGGCAGAGGTCTATGTCAATAATTTAGTCGGTTATCCGATTATGCCCAACAGATTTTGTCCTTACGCGACGATTAGCACCATAAACTGCCTTAAATCAAAGTCCTTACCGATTTGGTTAATTAAGATTCCCAATCGTTAACAACATTCATCGACTGATAAAAAATCGCTTACGGCGACCCGTAAGGGCGAGAGGCAGAATGCCCGTCATAAACGCGATCGTCAGTCTGAACATCATTGATCGTACCGAGCAGCTACGGCCCCGAAGGGATTAATGAAGGATTGTGTATGGAACTGCTTTGCCCCGCTGGCAACCTGCCAGCACTGAAAGCTGCCATCGATAATGGCGCAGATGCGGTCTATATCGGCCTGAAAGATGACACCAACGCACGTCATTTTGCCGGGCTTAACTTTACCGATAAGAAGCTACAGGAAGCGCGCGAGTACGTGCACCGCCACCGGCGTAAGCTGCATATCGCTATCAATACGTTTGCGCACCCGGACGGCTATCAGCGCTGGCAGCGCGCCGTGGACATGGCCGCGCAGATCGGGGCCGACGTGCTGATCCTCGCCGATCTCGCTATGCTGGAATATGCCGCCGAGCGCTATCCCCACATTGAGCGTCACGTGTCGGTTCAGGCTTCCGCGACAAACACCGAAGCGATCCGTTTCTATCATCGCCATTTCGATGTCTCACGCATCGTGCTGCCGCGCGTGCTGTCCATCCATCAGGTGAAGCAAATCGCCCGCACCAGCCCCGTGCCGCTCGAAGTGTTCGCCTTCGGCAGCCTATGCATTATGGCGGAAGGCCGCTGCTATCTCTCTTCTTATCTGACCGGTGAATCACCGAATACCGTAGGTGCCTGCTCGCCCGCGCGATTTGTACGCTGGCAGCAGACGGAAAACGGCATGGAATCACGCCTGAACGACATCCTGATCGACCGCTATCAGGACGATGAAAATGCCGGTTATCCCACATTGTGCAAAGGGCGTTATTTAGTCGATGGACAGCGCTACCATGCGCTGGAAGAACCGACCAGCCTGAACACGCTGGAACTGCTGCCTGAACTGATGGCTGCCAATATTGCCTCTGTGAAGATAGAGGGCCGTCAGCGCAGCCCGGCCTACGTCAGCCAGATTACGCAGGTATGGCGACAGGCTATCGATCGCTGCCGCGCCAATCCTGAGACATTCGTTCCCACTCAGGCCTGGATGGATGCGCTAGGTGCGGTGGCAGAAGGCACACAAACCACGCTCGGCGCTTATCACCGCAAATGGCAGTAGCAGGAGAACACATGAAATACGCATTAGGGAATATTCTCTACTATTGGCCGAAAGAGGATGTTGAGGCGTTTTATCAGGCAGCGGTGAACAGCAGCGCCGATATCATTTATCTCGGCGAAACGGTGTGCAGCAAGCGCCGTCTGATGAAGGTGGCAGACTGGATCAACGTTGCTCGTGAGGTCGCCAACAGCGGTAAACAGGTGGTGATCTCTACGCTTGCGCTCTTACAAGCGCCGTCTGAACTTACCGAGCTAAAACGCTATGTGGAGAACGGCGAGTTCTTGCTGGAAGCGAACGATCTGGGCGCCGTTAACATCGCCGCCGAACGCAATCTGCCGTTTGTCGCCGGGCACGCGCTCAACTGCTACAACGCATACACTCTGCGAGTCCTGCATAAACAAGGCATGGTGCGCTGGTGCATGCCCGTTGAGCTCTCCCGCGACTGGCTGCAAAATTTGCTGAATCAGTGTGAAGAGCTTGGCTTTCGCCATCAGTTTGAAGTGGAAGTGCTCAGCTATGGCCATTTGCCGTTAGCCTATTCCGCCCGCTGCTTTACCGCTCGTTCAGAAGATCGACCAAAGGATGAATGCGAAACCTGCTGCCTCAGCTATCCGCAAGGCAGAAAAATGCTGTCGCAGGAGAACCAGCAGGTGTTTGTCCTCAACGGCATTCAGACGCAAAGCGGCTATTGCTACAACCTCGGCAACGAACTGACATCAATGCAGGATCTGGTCGATATCGTCCGGCTGTCCCCGAACGATATCAGCACACCGGCGATGTTGGATAAATTCCGCGCCAACGAACAAGGTAATGCGCCATTAACGCTGGAAAATCAGGCGGATTGCAACGGCTACTGGCGTCGCGTCGCTGGCCTTGAACTCGTTCAATAACTCCTTTTCTATCAGGGCGGTCAGCCGCCCTTTCCTTCCTAAGCGCACCTTTTGAATTACATAGCGCTGCAACATTCCCGCATACTGTTCTGACTTTCATCATTGACTGACGGCGTTAGCATCCACCGAATGGGTGGAGTCAGTGAACAACAAAGTGAGCCATATTATGTCTACGTCTTCTCAACCCACCGTGTTTTCCGTCCTCGATCTTGCGCCGATTCCGCAAGGTGCGACAGCGCGTGACGCCTTCCATCGCTCGTTAGATCTGGCGCAACATACAGAAAAATGGGGCTATCACCGCTATTGGCTGGCGGAACACCACAGCATGACGGGTATCGCCAGCGCGGCGACGTCCGTGCTTCTCGGCTATCTTGCTTCGGGAACACAGCGCATCCGCCTCGGCTCCGGCGGCGTGATGCTGCCGAACCACTCGCCGCTCGTCATCGCTGAGCAGTTCGGTACGCTGGAATCGCTGTATCCCGGCCGTATCGATTTGGGATTAGGCCGTGCGCCCGGCACCGATCAGCGCACCATGATGGCGCTGCGTCGTCACCTCAATGCCGATATCGAAGATTTCCCACGCGATGTGCAGGAATTGCAACGCTATTTTGCCGATGCACAGCCGGGTCAGGGAGTACAGGCAGTCCCCGGACAGGGCTTACACGTTCCGATCTGGCTATTGGGATCGAGCCTGTACAGCGCACAGCTGGCCGCGAGACTGGGATTACCTTTTGCCTTCGCCGCCCATTTCGCACCCGATATGTTGCTGGAAGCATTCCGTCTCTACCGTGAAAACTTTGTCCCTTCTGCCACCCACGCCAAGCCCTACGCGATGGTTTGCGTCAATGTGGTTGCGGCCGATAGCGATCGGGACGCGCGTTTCCTCTTCACCTCGATGCAGCAACAGTTCATCAACCTGCGCCGTGGTACGCCGGGCCCGCTGCCCGCGCCAGTAGAGAATATCGACACAGTCGGATCGCCTGCCGAACAGTTTGGTGCGGAGCAAGCACTGCGGCTGTCGATTGTTGGCGATAGCGCGAAAGTCCGTCATGGATTGCAGAGCCTTTTGCGTGAAACGCAGGCGGATGAAGTGATGATCAACGGTCAAATCTTTGATCATCAGGCGCGACTGCGATCGTTTGAAATCGCAATGGATGTACGGCAGACGCTGTAATATCGAATGAGTGAGTTTGTTCTGACCAAAAAAAACGACCCGTTAAGGGTCGTTTTGTATTGCAGTAGATTTTAAAAAAATCGTAGCTTACGCGTCAGCAGGACGACGACGTGGAGCGCGTGAAGCGCCGTCACGGTTATCACGGTTGAAAGAACGCTCACGACGCTCACCGCCGTTACCGTTACCTTCACGGCGTTCACCACCGCCGAAAGAGCGACGTGGTGCTGCGCCATCACGACGTTCGCCACCAGGACGACCACCACCACGACGTTCTGGCTGTGCAACTGCATCACCCATCAACTGCATATTCATTGGTTTGTTCAGAATACGCGTACGGGTGAAATGTGATAACAGGTCGCCCGGCATACCTTTCGGCAGTTCAATCGTCGAGTGAGACGCGAACAGCTTGATGTTACCGATGTAGCGGCTGCTGATATCACCTTCGTTGGCGATAGCACCAACAATGTGGCGAACTTCAACGCCGTCATCACGACCCACTTCAATACGATACAGTTCCATCTCGCCAGCATCACGACGCTCACGACGTTGCGGACGGTCACCATCACGGCTGTCACGAGAATCGCGAGGATCACGACGACGATCGCCACGTGAATCACTGCGAGACTCATCACGATCGCGGAATTCGCGACGAGGACGGAATACCGGGTCTGGTGGCAGAATCAGAGGACGTTCGCCCTGCGCCATTTTCAGCAGCGCAGCAGCCAGCGTTTCGACATCCAGCTCTTCCTGCGGTTGCAGTTTTGTCAGCAGCGCGCGGTACATGTCCAGATCGCTGCTTTCCAGCTGTTGCTGTACTTTAGCGGCGAATTTAGCCAGACGGCGTTGACCCAGCAATTCAGCATTTGGCAATTCCACTTCAGGAATGGTCAGCTTCATTGTGCGCTCAACGTTGCGCAGCAGGCGACGCTCACGGTTTTCGACGAACAGCAGAGCACGGCCCGCACGGCCCGCACGACCAGTACGGCCAATACGGTGAACGTAAGACTCAGCATCCATCGGAATATCGTAGTTAACAACCAGGCTGATACGCTCAACGTCCAGACCACGCGCCGCAACGTCGGTCGCGATCAGGATATCCAGACGACCATCTTTCAGACGCTCCAGCGTTTGCTCACGCAGCGCCTGATTCATGTCACCGTTCAGCGCGGCGCTGTTGTAACCGCTACGCTCCAGGGCTTCGGCCACTTCCAGCGTCGCATTTTTGGTACGAACGAAAATAATCGCCGCATCAAAATCTTCCGCTTCCAGGAAACGTACCAGCGCTTCATTTTTACGCATACCCTGCACCGTCCAGTAGCTCTGGCTGATGTCTGGACGCGTAGTAATGCTTGATTGAATGCGAACTTCTTGCGGATCTTTCATGAAACGGCGCGTAATGCGGCGAATCGCTTCAGGCATGGTCGCAGAGAACAGCGCAGTCTGATGTTCAGCAGGGATCTGAGCCATGATGTTTTCAACATCTTCGATGAAGCCCATGCGCAGCATTTCATCAGCTTCGTCCAGCACCAAACCACTCAGGTTGGACAGATCCAGCGTACCGCGTTTCAGGTGATCCAGCAGACGGCCCGGCGTACCTACAACGATCTGTGCACCACCACGCAAAGCGCGCAGTTGCACGTCATAGCGCTGGCCGCCGTACAGTGCGACGACGTTCACGCCGTGCATATGTTTGGAGAAATCATTGCAGGCCTCTGCTACCTGCACCGCCAGCTCGCGGGTCGGTGCCAGCACCAGAATCTGTGGTGCTTTAAGTTCAGGTTTCAGATTGTTCAGTAATGGCAGAGAGAACGCTGCTGTTTTACCGCTACCGGTCTGTGCCATACCCAGCACATCGCGACCGTTCAGCAGGTGAGGAATACATTCCGCCTGAATCGGAGACGGTTTTTCATAGCCCAAATCAGTCAGGGCGTTAAGGATAGAGGTGTTCAGCCCCAAATCGGCAAAAGAAGTTACTAAATCAGTCATGTACACGTGCCTCATTAAACATGGCGGCCAGTCTACATAACTCGTCGTGAAAATTTTCAGTCATTTTCATTGAAAAGTGTGAACCGGCTCAAATTGGATTAAAAAGCGAACAAAAAAGCCCTCACCCGTTAAGGTGATAACCGAAGTTTTTCAGGCTGATTAAGTGTTCGTCAGCTATTGCTGGTCCGATCCTGATAGGTCGTCTTGCTCTTGGCCTAATAGCGCCAATTCCAACAATGCATAGCGGTGCTCAACAAAGTTATGAACGTTGTTGGCAACCGTCAGCTTGAACAGCGCCAAAGCGGTGTTCTTGTCCCCCAGACTTAGGTAGTGCTTACCTAAATAGAAGTCAGTTTCACTGAGATGCTCAGCGAGCGAAGTGTTATCCGTAGCTTCTACCTGTAAACGCTGCATCAGTGTTTTTTCACTGATACTGCCCAGATAGAATTCGACAATATTCCATCCCCAAGGCCCTTTCTTGGCGTCGTCATAGCGTTTCTTCAACGCAATTTTGGCCGTCTCTGGATTGATTTCTCGCTCCACAAGATACAGCCACAACGAACGGAAAGGATCATTCGGATCGTCTCGATAAAACGCCAGCAGATCATCCTGCGCTAACAGATAGCGACCGCCATAATACAAAGCGATGCCTCGGTTTAAACGCGCGTAATTGTAAGTTGGATCAAGCTCTAGTACAGAATCAAACGCTTCATAGGCAGCATCAAAATTGCCTGCCTGCGTTAAATAGATACCCAAATAGTTAAAAACTTCTGGAATATCAGGGCGGATCGTCAACGCTTGTGAAAAATCATTCCGCGCCAATGCCCGTAACCCGAGACTATCATACAGCACTCCGCGCTCATATAATAGCTGTGCTCGCTCATCATCGGTTAATGCCCGGCTTGCAAGGATTTGTTCCATGCGTGCCAGGATCACTTCCTGCTGCAAAGTAGGCTGTAACGGAATCGCCAATACTGCGTCTTTACGCCAATCCGTGTTGCTGCATCCTGCCAGCATGAGTGCTGTTGCAACATAACACCAGCGCAAGAAAGGCTTCATTTCCCACTCCCGAAGACAAACATTGGATGAACATCCTGTCCCGGACCGCTCAACGCAAGGTCATCCATTCCCTTACGATACACGCAGCACCTTGCCATGATAATCAGGCAAGGTGCCATAAGACCGTTATCTAACAGTCGTTATTCCTCAGAAGACGGGGCTGCCGCTTCCTGAGTTTGCGCAGTTGCTTCTTTGATGCTTAAGCGCACGCGACCCTGGCGATCAACTTCCAGAACCTTGACCGGCACTTCCTGACCCATTTGCAGGTAGTCAGTCACTTTCTCTACGCGTTTATCGGCGATCTGAGAAATATGCACCAGGCCTTCTTTGCCGCCGCCAATAGCGACGAAAGCACCAAAATCAACGATGCGGGTAACTTTACCCTGATACACGCGGCCGACTTCGATTTCGGCAGTGATCTCTTCAATACGACGAATCGCGTGTTTCGCTTTTTCGCCGTCGGTTGAAGCGATCTTCACAGTACCATCGTCTTCGATTTCAATCGTGGTGCCCGTTTCTTCCGTCAGCGCACGAATCACAGAACCACCTTTACCGATCACGTCTTTAATCTTATCGGTACTGATCTTGATGGTGTGAATACGCGGTGCGAATTCAGAGATATCGCCACGTGGCGTGCTGATCGCCTGCTCCATCACGCCCAGAATGTGCAAACGTGCACCTTTTGCCTGATTCAAAGCAACCTGCATGATCTCACGGGTAATCCCTTCGATCTTGATATCCATCTGCAGCGCGGTGATACCTTCGCGGCTACCAGCAACTTTGAAGTCCATATCGCCCAGGTGGTCTTCGTCACCCAGAATGTCAGACAGAACAACAAAATTGTCGCCTTCTTTCACCAGACCCATTGCGATACCCGCAACGGCTGATTTGATTGGCACGCCCGCATCCATCAGTGCCAGAGAAGCACCGCAGACAGACGCCATGGAAGAAGAACCGTTGGATTCCGTGATTTCAGACACCACACGCACGGTGTACGGGAATTCGTTCGCCTTCGGCATAACTGCCAACACGCCACGCTTAGCCAGACGACCGTGACCGATCTCACGACGCTTAGGCGAACCGACCATACCGGTTTCACCGACAGAGTACGGAGGGAAGTTGTAGTGCAGCAGGAAGCGATCGGTACGTTCACCGGTCAGTTCGTCAATATTCTGCGCATCACGCTCAGTCCCCAACGTTGCGGTTACCAACGCCTGCGTTTCACCACGGGTGAACAGTGCAGAACCGTGGGTACGCGGCAGTACGCCAGTACGCACGTCCAGACCACGAATCATGTCTTTTTCACGGCCATCGATACGCGGTTCGCCAGCCAGTACACGGCTACGTACGACATTTTTCTCAACGTTACCCAGAATTTCCTGGATATCGCCCGCATTCAGCGTTTCGTCTTCGGCTTGCAGAGCGGCAACAACATCAGCTTTGATGACGTCAACTTGCGCATAACGCTCTTGTTTTTCAGTGATGCGGTAAGCGTCACCCAGACGTGCTTCAGACAAAGCCTGTACACGCTGCTCTAAAGAAACGTTAACTTCTGGCGCATGCCAGTCCCACTTCGGTTTGCCTGCTTCAGCAACCAGAGCGTTGATGTTCTGGATAACGATCTGCTGTTGCTCGTGACCAAACACCACAGCACCCAGCATCTGATCTTCGCTCAGCAGCTCAGCTTCGGATTCCACCATCAGAACCGCGCCTTCTGTACCGGCAACCACCAGATCCAGGCGGCTTTCTTTCAGCTCATCCATCGTTGGGTTCAAGACATACTGGTCGTTCAGGTAACCGACGCGTGCAACACCGATAGGGCCGTTGAACGGAATACCAGACAGGCTCAGCGCAGCAGAGGCACCAATCATGGCAACGATGTCAGGGCTAACCTGTGGGTTAACAGAAACGACGGTCGCAATCACCTGAACTTCATTCAGGAAACCTTCTGGGAACAGAGGGCGGATCGGGCGGTCAATCAGACGAGAGGTCAGCGTTTCACCTTCGCTTGGACGGCCTTCACGGCGGAAGAAACCACCAGGGAAACGCCCAGCAGCGTAAGTACGCTCCTGATAGTTAACCGTTAATGGGAAGAAACTTTGACCAGGTTTGGCACTTTTAGCGCCTACAACGGTAACGAATACCGCGGTGTCATCCATGCTTACCATCACAGCGGCGGTAGCCTGGCGTGCCATCATACCGGTCTCTAACGTGACGGTATGCTGACCATATTGGAACTTACGGACGATCGGATTCAGCAAAATAATATCCTTAGCTGGGGCGCGCTACACGTATTCAAGATAAACGCGCCAGTGAACTCCCGACCTTTACACTACATCCTCACGACTAATGACAACCCTTATCTTGCTTATGCAGATAAAGCCTCTCATTAGCCGCGCGAACCTCTGTAATGAAAGATCATATTAACAACAATACACTACTCTGTTTTGCTAACGCTTCCTAGAAGAAAGGGGCCAAAAGAGGCCCCTTCCCACTGAAACTCGGAAGACTTAGCGACGCAGACCCAGACGCTCGATCAGACTGGTGTAACGTGCTACATCTTTACGCTTCAGGTAGTCCAGCAGCTTACGACGCTGAGAAACCATACGCAGCAGACCACGACGGCTGTGGTGATCTTTTTTGTGCTCAGAAAAGTGGCCTTGCAGATGGTTGATCTGCGCAGTCAGCAAAGCAACCTGAACTTCAGTAGAACCACTATCGTTAGTGCCACGACCGAAGTCTGCTACGATTTTAGCTTTAGCTTCAACACTTAGAGACATTGTAATACTCCAAACATTATAGATAAAAAACAGGCGCCGATCTCTAATTCAGCCACCCAATAGTCAAGCCGCGCTATTCTACCCTCAGCGTTCTGCGATAGCAAGGCAGCAACAGGCGGGTTTACACCGGAAACTCAACAACCAGACGACGTGGCGCAACGCGGCCATCGCTATCAATTTCACCCATTCCGATAAATTTGTGTTCGTCACCTTCGGTGATTCTCACCATGCCGTTCGAGGGCACATTCGCTGCCTGAACCGCTTGCCCCAGCTTCAAATAACCCGCAACAACCGGCGTCAAATTCACCTCAGGAAAATCAATGACTGGGCTTTCCATCGGCATAAGCAGCGGATCGAGACTCTGCGAAAGTGGGAGCTCTTGTGTTTGAGCCTGCTCGGCCAAAGCCGCTAGCTGCTCCAGCGTCACCATTCTTTCGGTAGGATAGGTGGCGACCTGTAAACGACGCAGGTAAATCACATGCGCGCCACAGCCCAGCTTTTCGCCCAGATCGTCAATAATGGTACGAATGTACGTGCCTTTCGAACAGTGAATCTCCAGCTCTAGCTCATCACCTTCCCAGCGAATGAACTGCAGCTCGTACACGGTGATTTCACGCGCTTCACGTGGAACCGTCAGCCCCTGACGCGCATACTCATACAGCTTACGCCCCTGATACTTCAGCGCCGAATACATGGACGGCACTTGCTGCGTGGTACCACGAAAGCCTTCCAGCGCCTGCTCTAGATCGGTAGCAGAAAAACCAATCGCACGCTCTTCAATCACGTTGCCATCGGCATCAGAGGTGTCGGTCCGCTGCCCAAGTCGAGCAATAACACGGTAGCGTTTATCAGAATCCAGCAAATACTGGGAAAATTTCGTCGCTTCCCCAAGGCAAATCGGCAACATACCGGTGGCTAATGGATCCAATGCCCCCGTATGGCCCGCTCTGTTGGCGTTAAAAATCCGTTTTACCTTCTGTAAAACATCATTAGACGACACGCCCTGAGGCTTATCTAATAGCAATACGCCGTGTATATCACGGCCACGGCGACGAGGACGACTCATTAATCCTCCTGATCTTCGCCCGTAACAGAACGACGTTCCGTATCGTTTCTGACCACATTGGTCACCAGATTGGACATTCTCATCCCTTCAACCAACGAGTTGTCGTAGGAGAATGTCAGTGCTGGGACAACACGCAGGCGCATTGCTTTGCCAACCAGAGTACGGATAAAACCAGACGCATCCTGCAGTGCTTTGATTGCCGTTTGAACTTGCTCTGGTTCGTTATCATTCAGGAAGGTCACAAAAACCTTGGCATACGCCAGATCGCGAGACACTTCTACACCGGATACGGTCGCCATGCCGATACGCGGATCTTTCACTTCACGCTGAATGATAATGGCGATTTCTTTTTGCATTTCCTGCGCAACGCGCTGGGTGCGGCTGAATTCTTTTGCCATGATAAATTCTCCAGTAAAAATCGGGGGGCACTAGGCCCCCCTTACGAATCACTTACGTCGTCGCTGAAAACGGATTACGCGATCGTACGTTTGATCTCAATCGTTTCAAAGACTTCGATCATATCGCCAGGGCGAACGTCGTTGTAGTTCTTCACGCCGATACCACATTCCATGCCGTTACGGACTTCGTTAACGTCATCTTTGAAGCGGCGCAGAGATTCCAGCTCGCCTTCATAGATCACCACGTTGTCACGCAGTACACGGATCTTGTTGTGACGCTTAACGATACCTTCCGTCACCATACAACCGGCGATAGCGCCAAATTTCGGTGATTTAAAGACATCACGCACTTCGGCCAGACCGATGATCTCTTGCTTATATTCCGGCGCCAGCATACCGCTCATCGCCTGTTTCACTTCGTCGATCAAATCATAGATGACGGAGTAATAACGCAGATCCAGACTTTCCGCTTCCACTACGCGGCGAGCTGATGCATCTGCACGAACGTTAAAGCCAAGGATAATCGCATTCGATGCCGCTGCCAGCGTGGCGTCCGTTTCTGTGATACCGCCCACACCGGAACCGACGATCTTCACTTTCACTTCATCAGTAGACAGTTTCTGCAGTGAATCGGAAATCGCTTCACAAGAACCCTGAACGTCAGATTTCAGAACGATGTTCAGCTCAGAAACTTCACCTTCTGTCATGTTGGCAAACATGTTTTCCAGTTTAGATTTCTGCTGACGAGCCAGTTTAACTTCACGGAATTTACCCTGACGATACAAGGCTACTTCACGTGCTTTCTTCTCGTCACGAACAACCGTCGCTTCGTCGCCTGCGGCAGGCACACCGGACATACCGAGAATTTCTACAGGAATAGAAGGGCCCGCGGACGTAATTTCACGACCTAATTCATCACGCATCGCACGAACACGGCCATATTCGAAGCCGCACAGAACGATATCGCCTTTATTCAGCGTACCTTCACGAACCAGTACGGTTGCAACTGGGCCACGACCTTTATCCAGGAAGGATTCGATCACGACACCGTTCGCCATGCCGCTACGGACCGCTTTCAGTTCCAGAACTTCGGCCTGCAACAGAATCGCATCCAGCAGTTCGTCGATACCAGTACCTGCTTTAGCGGATACGTGGACAAACTGAGATTCGCCGCCCCACTCTTCCGGCATGATGCCGTACTGAGACAGTTCCGTTTTCACACGATCTGGATCAGAGTCAGGTTTATCGATTTTGTTTACTGCAACAACCACCGGAACCTGAGCCGCTTTCGCATGCTGGATCGCTTCGATGGTCTGAGGCATCACGCCATCATCCGCTGCGACAACCAGTACCACGATATCCGTTGCCTGAGCACCACGAGCACGCATTGCGGTAAACGCGGCGTGTCCCGGTGTATCCAGGAACGTGATCATACCGTTGTCGGTTTCAACGTGGTAAGCACCAATGTGCTGGGTAATCCCACCCGCTTCACCTGCTGCTACCTTGGTTGAACGAATATAGTCAAGCAGTGAGGTTTTACCGTGGTCAACGTGGCCCATGATGGTCACGACTGGCGCGCGGGATTCCGCTGCAACACCCGTATCACGGTCGCTCATTACCGCTTCTTCCAGCTCGTTTTCACGACGCAGGATGACTTTATGGCCCATCTCTTCCGCGACGAGTTGCGCGGTTTCCTGGTCGATGACCTGGTTGATTGTTGCCATTGCGCCCAGTTTCATCATCGTTTTGATGACCTGAGAGCCTTTAACCGCCATTTTGTTAGCCAGTTCAGCAACGGTAACCGTTTCGCCGATGATCACATCACGGTTCACTGCCTGAGCGGGCTTATTGAAGCTCTGCTGCAGTGTACTTGGCTTACGTTTACCCTTACCACCACGGGTAACAGCACGCGCTTCTTCACGGTCAGCCTTGGACTCAGACTGGCGATTACCTTTCTTCTGCTTGGTGACTTTGGCTGCGCGAGTACGGGTACGGCGCTCACCTTCAACCTGACGGTCATTTTCATCTTCCGCTTCGCGGGCATGATGAGAGGTCGTCACATGATAATCGGCAGATTCTTCTGGTTTAGCGCTTTCCGCTTCCCAACGCCCGGCATTTTCTTCAGCCATACGGCGAGCTTCTTCAGCAATACGACGAGCTTCTTCTTCAACCTTAAGACGTGCAGTTTCTTCTGCTTTACGCTTAAGTTCGGCAGCTTCCGCTTCACGTTTCGCTTTCTCAGACTGAGCCGGCTTGGTCATATTTTCGTTTTGTTGGTTCGTCACTTTTTCTTTTTCCGCTACATCACGCTTAGCTTTTTCAGCGGCCTCACGTTTGGCTTGCTCGTCGGCAGCACGCTTCGCTTTCTCAGCAGCTTCGCGCAGATCGGCCTCGCGTTTAGCCTGCTCTTCAGCGGCACGTTGTGCCTGTTCTTCCGCTTCACGCCGTGCCTGCTCTTCCTCTTCAGCCTGTTGGGCATCAATCGGATCGCGTTTTACATAAGTGCGTGTCTTGCGGACTTCGATCTGCACCGACTTACTTTTTCCACCGGTGCTAGGGACATTTAACGTGCTGCGCGTTTTACGTTGCAGCGTCAATTTACTCGGCGCATTACCGCGATCGCGGTTCAGATGCGCCAATAACGTTTCTTTTTCATGCTGGGTCACAGAGTCTGATGCAGACTTGGTCATTCCCGCATCAGCAAACTGCTGTATCAGGCGGTCGACCGGAGTCTGAATCTCTGCGGCCAGCGATTTTACGGTTACATCTGTCATGCTGTTCCTTTCCTGCTACAGTTCGTTATTCGTTGTTGTCGCCAAACCAACAGATATTACGTGCGGCCATAATCAATTCGCCCGCTTGCTCATCATTGAGCTCTTCAATATCTGTCAGGTCGTCAACACCCTGTTCAGCAAGATCTTCCAGCGTACAAACACCGATCGCAGCAAGCTTGAATGCCAACTCACGCGACAGCCCAGGCAAGCCAAGCAAGTCTTCAGCAGGTTGACCGTCACCCAGGCTTTCTTCATGTGCCAGTGCCAGCGTTGTTAATGCGGCTTTCGCACGCTCACGCAATGCTTCAACGGTTTCTTCATCAAGGCCTTCGATGGCCAACAGTTCCTTGATTGGCACGTAAGCCAGTTCTTCAAGTGAGGAGAAACCTTCTTCAACCAGCACAGTGGCAAACTCGTCATCAATATCAAGGTGCTTGGTAAAGACGTCGATTGCAGCATGTGCTTCAGCCTGATGCTTGGCTTGAAGATCTTCCACTGTCATCACGTTCAGTTCCCAACGATCGTCTGAACGATGCTGTTTCAACAGTTGGGAAGCCAAACGTACGTTCTGCCCGTTTCGACCAATCGCCTGAGCCAGATTGCTCGACTCAACAGCGATATCCATCGTGCAGGTATCTTCATCAACCACGATCGATACCACATCGGCAGGTGCCATGGCATTGATGACAAACTGTGCAGGATTATCATCCCACAGAATGATATCAATACGCTCGCCGCCCAGCTCGCTGGAAACAGCCTGCACACGTGCACCGCGCATACCGACACAAGCACCGACAGGATCGATACGTTTGTCATTCGTCTTCACTGCAATTTTTGCACGTGAACCCGGATCGCGGGCCGCTGCCTTAATCTCGATAACTTCTTCACCGATTTCTGGCACTTCAATGCGGAAGAGTTCAACCAGCATTTCCGGGCGGGAACGGCTGACAAACAGTTGAGCACCGCGAGCTTCAGGACGAACAGAGTACAGCACGCCACGAATACGGTCGCCAGGGCGGAAATTTTCACGAGGCAGCATGTCTTCACGGCCAATTACCGCTTCTGCACTGGTGTTAGAGCCATCGATTGGTCTGACTTCAAGCGAAATATTATCACGGTTCACCTTCTTCACGACACCAGTGATAATCTCGCCTTCTTGCTCACGGAACTGATCAACAACCATCGCACGTTCTGCTTCACGCACTTTCTGTACGATAACCTGTTTTGCCGTTTGCGTCGTAATGCGGTCAAAAGTTACGGATTCGATTTGATCTTCAACGTAACCGCCGACATCAAGAGCAGGATCTTCAAACTGCGCCGCTTCAAGCGTAATTTCGCGGGTTGGCTGAGTGACTTCATTCACCACTAACCAACGACGGAAGGTATCAAAATCGCCTGTTTTGCGATCGATACTGACGCGGACATCAATTTCCTGCTCATATTTTTTCTTGGTCGCTGTCGCCAGTGCGGTTTCCAGCGCTTCAAAAATCTTCTCGCGCGGAAGGGCTTTCTCATTGGAAACTGCTTCAACAACAGCCAGAATCTCTTTGTTCATCCTAGTTGCCTCATCCAAACTTTAAAAGTGGGGTACAAGATTCGCTTTCTGAATGTTGCTCAGCGCGAATACTTCATCTTTGCCTTCCACTGTTATGGTGATCATTTCGCCGTCAACAGCTTTGATCACACCCAACCATTTACGGCGATTCTGGACTGCCATACGCAGCACCACTGTGACCTCTTCACCGACGAAATGCAGATAATGTGCTGCCGTGAATAACGGACGCTCAAGCCCTGGAGACGAAACCTCCAGGTTATAGGCGACAGTGATTGGATCTTCTACGTCCAATACCGCACTGACCTGGTGGCTGACATCAGCACAATCATCAACAGTGATCCCATCTTCACTATCAATATAGATACGCAGCGTCGATTGGCGGCTACGGATGAACTCAATCCCAACCAATTCGTAGCCTAATGCGGCAACGGGTGCTGAAATCATCTCTGTTAATTTTTGCTCTAATGTGGACAAGTCCACCCCCAAGACATAAAAAAAGGGCCTAATAGCCCAGTTGTTTGTTGCCAAATAACAAAAAACCCCGAAGAATCGGGGCTTTATGCAACTGGACCCTAATACCGCTAACCAGCGCGGCATAACTTTCGGTGAAGGATTTTTTCAAAAATCACTGCAAAAAGAGATAGAAATTGAGTGAAGAACGTATTTGAAAAAACACTTTACTGGAAGTTAAGTGGTTGCGGGGGCCGGATTTGAACCGACGACCTTCGGGTTATGAGCCCGACGAGCTACCAAGCTGCTCCACCCCGCGTCCGAAATCGTGGCAAATACTACGCTGACAACTGCATAAATGCAAGTCATCTATAGGATTGGTTCGAAGGCGATTTTTATACGTGTAATACGTTTTTTTGTCAAGAATCATAAAGGGCGTAGAAGCGACTATCGCGATGACGGACATTCCACTGTAGGAAGAAAATTTTGTGTCGTCACGCAAACCGCAAAGCGGGCCAACCGTTGCAAAAAGACACGGACACCAGAAATAGCTAAAAGAGTGACGCTGTGGGGGATTCCCTGATGCTTAAAAATCAAACAATAACTGAATAATATAATAGGATAAAACTTATCTTCGTTCTTCTAATAGTACGATCGCAGCCTGTGTTCTGTTACGCACATTAAGCCGCCTGAAAATCGCCCCCAGATGTGACTTCACGGTTCCTGCACTGATGTTTAATGTTCGGCTGATTTTTTTATTAGAAGCCCTGACGCAATCAGTTACAGAATCTCATGCTACCTTTCACTAATATATTTCTCATGCAGTACCTCCAGGAAAAAGCTGTACTCTCCACTTTCTTTATTACAATTTAATAAAATAAAAGCGTTGTTCATCTCTTCGAGAAAAGGCCATACATTGTTAATTTACTTTACGCCAACAGTATTGGCACTGTGCATAAAATTATTCAGTCCAACAGATAACGCCTGAATGAAAAAAGGGGGCTTGTCAACAAAGCAACATTCACATTGCAATCTCTATTTACTTTTATTTTAAAATGCCATATTTAAAAATTATCTCTAAGAAATTTTAGCCTATCTTGAAAGATATGATATCACGCCATTTTGCATATGCCTTTCACCTGATAGACTGAGCCATATTTATTCGCGCACACTAACATAATAATTTCATAAAAATGTCCCAAAGAGGAATGCTCTCAGCAGTGAAATACCATCTAAAAATAATACATAATGGCGTAATTATTTCATAAAAAATTTACTGCCAATTTAAAACAGTAAAAAATAAAAACAGACAAGAGTGATAATACCCAAGGGAAAATCCTCATTTCACACAGAACGATAGCATGACGTCATCAAAGGAAATGACGCTAGCAGACATTGCTCGCGGTATGCAGCATGCAGCCACCGCCGCCAATCAATTTATCGCTCATCAATATCAACGGACTCTCGAGCTTTTTTTGAACGTGACGCTGATGATGTGTTAACCCCAAAGACAGTAGCGATTCAACTCGATCCCCGGCATCACGTCGATATAGAAATGCAATTGACTGCGCTGAATCCTCCAGAAAGCATCATGAGGTTAATTGATGAATACACCAATCTCGTTCTCCCCCGAATAACGCAAGAGGAAAAAGCGGCTAATATTCCAGACACTTTCAATGAAGCGGGCCTCTCGCTAATTAATAACTTTTAAGGTCTGAAATTAAAAAAATATCGTGACATAGCAGGAAAATTTACGATTGGATATGAACATTTAATACTGTCGAATGAAAGTTTTGGTAACGGAATTACCCTGAAGAGGACTTATTGTTACGATAGAAATTAAGAACGACAACAACTGGTGTTCAGCATTATGTGACCGTTTATCTCACGGAAATTAATTTAGTGCATTAACGTCATTTACCTATAATCTGGGAATAAATAGCCTGAAGACGTCGACATTATTACGACTGCTTAACCAAGGTGACTATGCTGCCGCAGCCGATCAATTTCCACGTTTGGAAAAAATGGTGAGCAAGTCGTGGAAGGATTCCTTCGTCGTAGAGAAGCAGAGAAAACACTTTTTCTACAAACCATCACACCAAATTAATATTCAACAGAAGTTAAAAATCACTATTTCATAGAAAAATCATCGTGGATATATTATGAATACCTCACAATCCCCTATTATTTATGACATTCTGATCAGTGATATTATTGCATCAGTTGCAGGATTATTCGGCGACCACAGTAAAAACGGCACTGCAGAAAAAACGGCCAGACTATATGCAGCCAGAACGCTGGGTATGGCTAGATGCGATGCCATTAACCGCCAACGATAAGATAAATTATGGCGCGTTACCCCTACCCTCAGTAGAAAAATGCGTAGCATTCCATGCCCCGAAAAATCAGCATTAACCAGCCTTATAACGCCGATATCAAAGTGCTTGCCGCTTTTTATCTCTCAGAAGCTGGCGACATCGTTCATCACTCTCGCCTGGTACTCGGAGGATGGACTCTCGGCGCAACTATCGTTTTTGAAATGGCGCAACAGCTCAAAAAAGTATGGCAATAACACATTCGCCGTCTGTGGTTTCAAACGCAGGACGGCAATTTTATGACGTAAGGGAGGAGAAAACATGGGCCATCCCCTGCCGTTAACCGTTTAGCGATATCTGGTATCGCGCTGTTAATAACCGCGATCTATTCCGGTGGACTGCAACTCATCAGCCGTTGGCAAGGTTATCTGCCAATCATTGCTCTCATCCTGGTATCGGGGCTTAGCGACTATCTTTATCTGGAAGGCGTCATCCTGTTTGATATCCATCAAGAGAGCGTCTTTTGTCGGTCTGCGACGCAATTTCAACCGTACAATCAGGGTCCTGACGTTGACGCACCCAGCACGGTAGCATTTTTCTTTCTCTGCCCGATGCCCCGCTAAGCCGCTTTTTTCTTGTGAAAGAATGGTTCAAAGACTATGCGGAAGCAAATATCTGGCTATTAGATGCCGTGGAGAAAGAGCGGTTAAAATATCGAGAGAACATTATTGAGGGAATAGAGAATGCGCCCCAAGCCTTTATCGACTTATTAGACAGCAAACACTTTGGCAAGCAGCTGGTGCTGCCTGTAAGGCACTGAAACAGTAAATTAAAGACAAAAAAATAGACGTCTATCGACGTCTATTTTTTATGTTGGTACCGAGGACGGGACTTGAACCCGTAAGCCCAATCGGGCACTACCACCTCAAGGTAGCGTGTCTACCAATTCCACCACCACGGCATCACAGTTACTGCTTTAAAACGCTTACTTCGGAATGTCACTCGCCGGCGTTGAAGGCGCAGCAGGCGTTGTCGTCTGCTCGGCTTTTTCTGGCTGGCTCAGGTTATCCCATGCACCGCCTCTTTTCTGCAGCGAACTCAAGTTGCCCAGAATGAGACTGATAATGAAGAACAGGGTCGCCAGTATCGCCGTCATGCGGGTCATGAAATTACCAGAGCCGCTCGAACCGAACAAAGTGGCAGAAGCACCTGCTCCGAACGACGCTCCCATATCAGCACCTTTACCCTGCTGAAGCATGATCAAGGCAACGAGCCCGATCGATACTAACAGGAAAATCACTAATAGAGCTTCGTACATAGTCGTACCCGTTAACCGTTTTCCCCATGATTCATGGAGATGCTATATTCTGGCGGTAAACCGCGTGTCATTCCGCTAAGCAGGATGTAGAACATCCCTTATCAAGCGGGTCTGAATACTAACCAAAGGATGTAGCGTACGCAAGGGTAATTTAGTCACCACAGGTTGATTGCAGAAAAAAACAGCGGCTTTCGACGCAAGAGACCTATCGAAAGCCTTATCTACCTGATTGGCGAATCAAAAACGCCCTCAGCCGACCGCTTTCACCGCATCGGCAATGCGATTCGCCAATGCGATGACCGTCTCTTCGTGTTCCCCCTCAACCATAACGCGAATGAGCGGCTCAGTACCGGATTTACGCAGCAATACCCGCCCGCGTCCGGCCAATTCTTTTTCCACATCCTGCGTAATCTGCTGCACGTTTTTGTCTTCCAGCGGATCGTGTTCACCTGTGAACCGCACATTGACCAGAATCTGTGGAAACAGCTTCATACCGCTACATAAATCATGCAGGCTCATATGGTTTTTCACTATCGCGGTAAGGACTTGCAAACCGGCAATCACACCGTCGCCCGTCGTGGTTTTGTCCAGCAGGATCACATGACCGGAGTTTTCTGCCCCGATGCGCCACCCTTTTGCCTGCATCATTTCTAATACATAGCGGTCACCCACTTTGGCACGCGCGAACGGGATACCCAGCTGCTTTAACGCCACCTCAAGCCCCATGTTACTCATCAGCGTGCCCACAGCACCACCGCGCAGTTGCCCTTGGCGTAGACCTTCGCGGGCGATGATATACAGGATCTGATCGCCATCAACCTTGTTGCCTAAATGGTCGACCATGATGAGCCGATCGCCATCGCCGTCAAACGCCAGCCCAACGTCCGCTTTCTCAGCCAGTACGCGCGCCTGTAGCTGTCTGACGTCCGTCGCCCCGCATTCTTCATTGATGTTCATCCCATCAGGCTCACAGCCAATGGCGATGACTTTAGCGCCAAGCTCGCGCAATACGCTAGGAGCGATATGATAGGTAGCACCATTGGCGCAATCGACGACAATCTTTAAACCATTAAGGCTCAGTTCGCTCGGGAACGTCCCCTTACAAAATTCGATGTAGCGTCCGGCAGCGTCAACAATGCGGCTGGCTTTGCCTAATTCAGCCGACTCAACACACGTCAGCGGTTTTTCCAGCTCAGCCTCGATCGCTTCTTCTACGTCATCCGGCAGCTTGGTGCCGTCAATTGAGAAGAATTTAATACCGTTGTCGTAATACGGGTTGTGAGAAGCAGAAATCACGATACCCGCTTCAGCGCGGAACGTACGAGTCAGATAAGCAACCGCTGGCGTAGGCATTGGACCGGTAAAAGAAGCCGACAAACCAGCCGCAGCCAGCCCGGCTTCCAGCGCAGATTCCAGCATATAGCCAGAAATGCGCGTATCTTTGCCGATGATAATCTTACGAGAACCATGTCGCGCGAGAACTTTCCCAGCAGCCCAACCCAGTTTAAGCACAAAATCAGGGGTAATCGGCGTATCACCAACCTTGCCACGCACACCATCGGTACCAAAATATTTGCGGTTACTCATCTCGTTTTATTCCTTCGCAGAAAGGGTGGCCTCAACAATGCGCATGGCATCAGCCGTTTCTTTAACATCGTGCACGCGAATAATCTGTGCTCCCTGCATCGCCGCAATCACTGCGCAGGCAATGCTGCCGTGAACTCGCTGCGCAGGCGGCACATTGAGGATCTGTCCAATCATGGATTTCCTCGACATACCAACCAGAAGAGGCAGTTCAAAACGATGTAACTCGCTCAGACGGGCCAGAAGCGCATAATTATGGGCAAGATTCTTACCGAATCCGAACCCAGGATCCAGCAATAGCTTACTTTTCGGAATATTGGCGTTAACACAGCGATCAATCTGCTGCTGCAAGAAATCGCCAATGTCCTGCATCAGGTCATCATAATGCGGTTTGTGCTGCATGGTTCTCGGCATACCCTGCATGTGCATCAGGCACACTGGCAAACCGGTTGCCGCCGCCGCCTCCAGAGCGCCGAGCTCTTGCAAAGCGCGGATATCATTAATCAGATGTGCTCCCGCCTGCGCCGATGCTGTCATCACTTCCGGCTTTGAGGTATCGACCGAGATCCATACGTCAAAGCGTTTAGCAATGGCTTCAACCACGGGTACCACACGGTCTAGCTCTTCTTCCGTGCTCACCTCAGCCGCACCGGGACGCGTCGATTCACCGCCAATATCAATCAGGGTCGCACCAGCGTTAACCATCTCCTGAACGTGCAGTAATGCCGCATCGAGCTTGTTGTGTTTACCACCATCGGAAAAAGAGTCCGGCGTGACGTTAAGAATACCCATGATGTGTGGGCAGGAAAGATCCAGCGTTGAGTCTCTGGCGACCAGTTGCATGATTTACCTCCGCATTCTGGTGTAGTTAGCATGAAATGTGGTTCGAAGAACACTCCCAGTAAAAAACCCCAGCCTGAGCTGGGGTTTCGTAGGTTACAGATGTGAATCGCAGGCGGATTATTTGTCGTCCACTTGCTCAGACATCGTATTACCAGGATTAGGCGTCTGCGGCTCATCCACTGGCGTAGGGGCTTTAGGTGTACCGCCGCCGTTGCCAGAATCGTTGTCAGAACGAGACTCTTCCCAACCTGCTGGCGGACGAACGTCTTTCTTACGTCCCATCAGGTCATCGATCTGCGGCGCATCAATGGTTTCATACTTCATCAACGCATCTTTCATTGAGTGAAGAATATCCATGTTTGCCATCAACAGTTCACGAGCACGCACATAGTTGCGTTCAATCAGCGATTTCACTTCCTGATCGATAATACGCGCGGTTTCATCTGACATGTGCTTGGCTTTTGCCACGGAGCGACCGAGGAATACCTCACCGTCTTCTTCCGCATAGAGCAATGGACCGAGTTTTTCAGAGAAGCCCCACTGCGTCACCATGTTACGAGCAATAGACGTTGCCACTTTGATGTCGTTGGACGCGCCCGTCGATACATGTTCCGAGCCGTAAATGATTTCTTCGGCCAGTCGACCACCGTACAGCGTAGAGATCTGACTTTCCAGCTTCTGACGGCTTGCGCTGATCGCATCGCCTTCAGGCAGGAAGAACGTCACACCCAGCGCACGACCGCGCGGAATGATCGTCACTTTATGAACTGGATCGTGTTCTGGCACCAGACGACCAATGATCGCATGCCCAGCTTCATGATACGCCGTCGATTCTTTCTGCTTTTCAGTCATAACCATGGAACGGCGCTCTGCACCCATCATGATTTTGTCTTTCGCTTTCTCGAACTCGACCATCGAAACAACGCGTTTGTTGCCACGAGCGGAGAACAACGCGGCTTCGTTAACCAGGTTAGCCAAATCCGCACCAGAGAAGCCTGGCGTACCACGTGCAATCACTGACGCATCGATATCTGGAGACAGCGGTACGCGACGCATGTGAACTTTCAGAATCTGCTCACGACCACGAACATCTGGCAGGCCAACCACAACCTGACGGTCAAAACGACCTGGACGCAGCAACGCGGGGTCAAGAACATCAGGGCGGTTAGTTGCCGCGATGACAATAATGCCCTCGTTGCCTTCAAAGCCGTCCATCTCAACCAGCATTTGGTTCAGCGTTTGTTCACGTTCATCGTGACCACCGCCCAGACCTGCGCCACGCTGACGGCCAACGGCGTCGATTTCATCGATAAAGATGATACAAGGCGCAGCTTTCTTCGCCTGTTCGAACATGTCACGGACACGAGAAGCACCGACACCGACAAACATTTCTACGAAATCAGAACCGGAAATCGTAAAGAAAGGCACTTTCGCTTCACCGGCAATCGCTTTTGCCAGCAACGTTTTACCTGTTCCTGGTGGGCCGACCATCAGAATGCCTTTCGGAATTTTACCGCCCAGTTTCTGGAAACGGCTAGGTTCGCGCAGGTACTCGACCAGTTCGCTAACCTCTTCCTTCGCTTCGTCACAACCCGCTACATCAGCAAACGTCGTCTTGATCTGATCTTCAGTCAGCATGCGCGCTTTGCTCTTGCCGAAGGACATCGCGCCTTTACCGCCGCCGCCTTGCATTTGACGCATGAAGAAGATCCAGACGCCAATCAGTAACAGCATCGGGAACCAAGAAATAAAGATAGAAGCCAGCAAGCTCGGTTCTTCCGGCGGCTCACCAACGACTTTCACGTTCTTCGTTAGCAGGTTATCCAGTAGCTTGGGGTCATTGACAGGAATGTAAGTCGTGTATCTGTTGCTGTCTTTTTTGATAACACTGATCTCACGCCCGTTAATACGTGCTTCACGGACCTGATCCTGATTCACTTCAGTCAAGAAGGTTGAATAATCCACCCTACGGCCATTCGACTCGCTGGGCCCAAAGCTCTGGAAAACAGACATCAGCACAACTGCGATGACTAACCAGAGAATTAGGTTTTTCGCCATGTCACTCAAGGGATTAACCTCATATTACAACTGTGTTAAAAAACAGCGTTAGGGTACTACAGTTTGCGCCCTGTCGCTACAATATACACTTCACGAGACCGGGCACGTGAGGCGTCTGGTTTACGAATTTTCACTTTCGTAAACAGGGAGCGAATTTCCCGCAGGTATTCATCAAAGCCTTCTCCCTGAAACACTTTCACCAGGAAACTTCCGCCTGGCGCTAATACATCCCGACACATACCAAGTGCTAATTCAACCAGATACATCGACTTCGGAATATCAACGGCTGGTGTACCACTCATGTTAGGGGCCATGTCAGACATCACCACCTGAACTTTGCTATCGCCAACCCTTTCGAGCAAGGCTTTGAGGACCTGTTCATCACGAAAGTCCCCTTGCAGGAAATCGACGCCGACAATCGGATCCATCGGTAAAATATCACACGCGATAATTCGACCATTCCCACCAATTTGCGTGACCACATACTGTGACCAGCCGCCCGGTGCCGCGCCTAAATCCACAACTGTCATACCGGGTTTAAACAGTTTGTCGCCTTGCTGTATTTCGTCAAGTTTAAACCAAGCACGGGAGCGCAGCCCTTTTTTCTGGGCCTGCTGCACATATTTATCGCTAAAGTGTTCCTGCAACCAGCGACTGGAACTTGCAGAACGCTTTTTATTCGCCATCGATTTTCCAACTATTCTCAGTAACACGCTCGTGGTGGGGAGAAACTTCTCACATATTACCAATCAGAGCAGTCAAATTGGTTATAATCATGAGATGGCGGTAGAATGACCCGTTTTCAATCCCAACCTAAGTAAAAAAGACAATGAACCTAAGTAATAAACAAAAACAACACCTGAAAGGCTTGGCACATCCGCTAAAACCGGTTGTCATGCTGGGCAATAACGGTCTCACCGAAGGTGTTCTGGCTGAGATCGAACAAGCATTGGCACATCACGAACTGATCAAGATAAAAGTAGCGACAGAAGATCGCGAAACCAAAGTCTTGATCGTGGAGGCAATTGTTCGTGAAACGGGTGCCGCTAACGTTCAGGTTATCGGCCATACGCTGGTGCTCTACCGTCCTGCGAAAGAACGTAAAATTGTGTTACCACGATAACACTTTTTATTTCTGGATACTCGGTTTTAACGGAAAGGTGCCATGCCTCTCGGTTAGAGAAAAGGCCGCAAGCGGCCTTTTTCTTTTCTTTACAATTTTTGCTGTTTTAATCAACAATACGGCAAAATTTACAGATATTCGACCTTCAGGATCTCATATTCCACGTCGCCGCCAGGCGTACGGATAACCACAACGTCATCTTGCTCTTTGCCGATCAGACCACGCGCGATGGGCGAATTTACAGAGATCAGATTCTGTTTAAAATCCGCCTCGTCATCGCCAACAATCCGATAAGTTTGCTCTTCTTCGTTATCCAGATTCATCACCGTCACGGTCGAACCAAAAATAACACGCCCGTTCGCCGTCATCTTCGTAACATCGATAACCTGTGCGTTAGATAATTTAGCTTCAATATCTTGAATACGCCCTTCACAGAAGCCCTGCTGCTCGCGTGCAGCGTGATATTCCGCATTCTCTTTCAGATCGCCGTGCTCACGCGCCTCGGCAATGGCCGCAATAATTTCAGGTCGACGCACAGATTTCAGGTGGTCGAGCTCTTCGCGCAATTTTTCAGCACCACGCAACGTCATCGGAAATTGTTTCATATTGTCTATACCTCTAAAAAAGTCCGTAAGACTCAAATAATCGTCATCCTGACGCGCTAAAAATCAAAGGCGACGGAGTCTCTGCAACGTGCCAGTCCTCACTGGACATAAAACAAAAGCAACCAGCCCCGGAACAAAATTTCCAGGCTAGCTGCGGTTTTGCATTTTGATACGTATTTTACCCCAGAGTTCAATGAGGGTCATCGTTTACTTTAGACCTTGTTGCGCCGTAGTATGACCACACGTTACCCCGTTATTAGCTGAGATTATGCGTTTTTCATCGATTGTTACCGGACTTGCCTGCGCTTTTGCTCTGCATGCCAATGCAGCTTCTGTTGAGGATCATCGCCAATATTTACCAGACGGTGCCAATTTGGCGCTGTTGGTTCAAAAAGTTGGCGCAACAACACCCAGTATGGCCTTCAATAGCCAGCAAATGGCGCTCCCAGCCAGTACACAAAAGGTGATAACCGCATTAGCCGCATTACTGCAATTGGGGCCAGATTATCGGTTCATCACCACGATGGAAAGCCACGGCCCTGTCACCAGCGGTATTCTGAACGGTAACCTCATCGTACGGTTTAGCGGCGATCCTACGCTTAAACGTCAGCAAATACGGAATATGGTGCAGGAATTAAGGAAACGCGGGATACAGGAAATCGCAGGGGATGTGTTGATCGACACCTCAGTGTTCGCCAGTCACGATAAAGCGCCGGGCTGGCCCTGGAACGACATGACACAGTGCTTCAGCGCCCCGCCGGGTGCCGCGATTGTCGATCGCAACTGCTTCTCCGTCTCACTCTATAGTGCGCCTAAAGCGGGTGATAATGCGTTTATCCGCGTTGCATCCTATTATCCGGTGCAGATGTTCAGCGAAGTCCGCACGCTGGCTAAGGGCTCAGCCGATGCCCAATACTGCGAACTGGATGTGGTTCCCGGGGAACTGAACCGCTTTACGCTCACGGGATGTCTGACTCAGCGCACAGAACCGCTTCCTTTGGCGTTCGCGATTCAGGATGGTGCCAGCTATGCCGGTGCTATCGTTAAAGATGAGCTACAGCAGGCAGATATCCGTATTAAAGGCAGCCTTCGCCGCCAAACGCAGCCAGGCCCGGCAGGAAGCGTACTGGCCCAGACACAATCAGCGCCACTGCACGACCTGCTCACTATCATGCTGAAAAAATCAGACAACATGATTGCCGATACAGTCTTTCGTACTATTGGGCATGAGCGTTTTAGCGTACCGGGTACGTGGCGTGCGGGTGCAGATGCCGTGCGACAGATTCTGCGTCAGAAGGCTGGCGTGGATTTAGGAAACAGCATTGTTGTCGATGGTTCAGGCCTGTCGCGCCATAACCTGATTTCACCGGAAACGATGATGCAGGTCTTGCAGTACATCGCACAGCACGATAATGAACTGAATTACATCACCATGCTTCCGCTTTCCGGCTATGACGGCACGCTGCGTTATCGTGGCGGCCTGCATGAAGCTGGCGTGGATGGCAAGGTTTCGGCTAAAACCGGAGCATTGCAAGGCGTATACAATCTGGCAGGCTTCATTACTACCGCGAGCGGCCAGCGTATGGCATTCGTCCAGTTCCTGTCTGGCTATGCCGTGCCGCCAGAAGACCAGCGCGCACGTCGCGTCCCTCTGGTGAGATTTGAAAGTCGCCTCTACAAAGATATTTATCAGAGCAATTAAAATAACAACGCGGGCTTACCCTGATTGGATAAGCCCGCGTATGTAAGACCTGACTAACAGAAGAACGAATTATTTTTGATAGATGATTTCAACACCTTCATCATCTTCATCGTCCCAGTCATCATCCCACTCTTCTTCGGCTTCTTTTTCTATTTCAGCCAGCTGTTCGCGGTGATAATCATCCCACATGAACTCCACTTTTTCCGGTGCGCTTTCGGCAATCGCCGTTACTTTCGGATTGGCTTTCAGGAAGTTCATCACATCCCAGCAAAGTGGGTTGACGCCTTCACGGTTCGCTGCAGAAATCAGATAGTATTTATCATCCCAGCCAAGCGCAGCCGCAATCTCTTTGGCACGTTTTTCCGCTTCAGCCTTGTCGATCAAATCAACCTTGTTGAAAACCAGCCAACGCGGTTTTTCTGCCAAACCCGCGCCATACTGCTCTAACTCATTGATAATGATTTTGGCATTTTCAATTGGGTCTGACTCATCAATCGGTGCTAAATCAACCAGATGCAACAGTACACGGCAGCGTTCAAGGTGTTTCAGGAAGCGAATCCCTAACCCAGCACCTTCAGATGCACCTTCAATCAAACCTGGGATATCCGCCACAACAAAGCTCTGCTCGCTATCCATACGGACAACACCAAGACTCGGCACTAATGTAGTAAACGGATAATCAGCCACTTTCGGCTTCGCAGCAGATACCGCGCGGATAAAGGTCGATTTACCTGCGTTAGGCAGGCCAAGCATGCCCACGTCAGCCAGCAACAGCAGTTCCAGCGTCAGCTCACGCTCTTCGCCTTTCGTACCGCTGGTCTTCTGACGAGGAGCACGGTTGACGGACGATTTAAAACGCGTGTTACCTAAACCATGCCAGCCGCCTTTCGCCACCATCAGGCTCTGCTGATGGCGCGTCATATCGCCCAGCACTTCGCCAGTTCCCTGATCCAGAACACGGGTACCAACTGGGACTTTAATCGTAATATCTTTGCCGCGTTTACCCGTACAGTCACGACTTTGCCCGTTTTGCCCACGCTCAGCGCGGAAAGATTTTTCAAAACGATAGTCGATCAGCGTGTTCAGGTTTTCGTCTGCCAGCAGATAAACGTCACCGCCATCGCCGCCGTCACCACCGTCCGGACCGCCGTTGGGAATATATTTTTCACGGCGAAAGCTGACACAACCGTTACCGCCATCGCCTGCCACAACGAGAATTGTGGCTTCATCTACAAACTTCATTGATTCTCTCCGCAAAAAACCAATAGAGAATATCTACGTGTTTTAGGCTTGTTATTGGTTCTTCTTGGCGTAACTTTTTGATTTTACGGCATGTAGCGTAGTTCTACTCACCATTAAAAAACTGACGCACCAGAACGCATTCCAGCAAAGGAGCGGATTGTACCTGCCTGCTCCAATAATTTCATCTGTATTAAAAATAAACAACACATGCAGAATATCAAAAGGCGGCCGTGACCGCTGCAATACACTTTCTTTTAGGCTACTTCCGCACCATCAATGGCGGCACGGGTTCTTTCTTGCCGGGTAAGAGGCGATGCCCGATAGCGGAAAACATAGCGCCCGCAACAACGACAAAGGCTCCCACATAGCCGACCCAATTCAGCACTGGCGCAGCAAAGAAAGTCGGCCATCCTAATGCCAATAGATCGGAAAACAGCAGCGTAAATAGTGGCGTCAACGTAATGACCGCACTAACTTGCGATGCCTGCCAGCGAGCCATTGCCTCTGCCAGCGCACCATAGCCAATCAACGTATTCGCGCCGCAAAATAGCAGACAAATAAGCTGCCAGTTGCTCAGTTGAAAAATAACCTCAAGCTTGGCAAAAGGCGTGATAAAGACGACGCACAACACATATAACAGAAACAGAATCTGCTGCGATGTCAGACGTCGCAATAGAACTTTCTGCGCTACACCATAGGATACCCATACCGCCGAGGCGCAAACACCCAGCAGCACGCCCAGCGTGTAGTCAGTCAGCCGGGTAAAAATCTCAATCAGGCTGGTATTAAAGAACAGAAGCAGACCGCAAATCAGCATGATCGCGCCAATGACCTGCGTGCCGCGCATCTTTTCCTTTAGGATAAGTACGCTGGCGAACATCATGCCTACAGGGGAAAGTTGCCCAATAACCTGAGACGCTGTTGGACTCAGATATTGCAGAGACGAGCTAAAGAAAACAAAGTTACCCAGTAGTCCAGCCGTCGCAATCAGTAGCAGAACCCACCAGCGTCGATGCCGGAAAACCCGCATTGGCGGCAACTTCTTACGGGATGACAGAATAATGCCGAGTCCAATCGAAGCGATAAAAAAGCGATACCAAACAATCGTATAAGGTTCCATTACCACCAGAACCTGTTTCATGGCTATCGGTAACGCCCCCCAGCAAACAGCCGTAGTCAGCGCCAGACACAGACCGATACCCGTCTGTTGTTTAGTATTCATACTTATCCAGATGGTTTACTCAGAATCAGAATGTAAAAAGCCCCGCAAAGAATTGCGGGGCTTAAATCCGTAAGACCTAACGCGAAAAATTATTCAGCAACGATGCTGATAAATTTACGGTTTTTTGGGCCTTTAACTTCAAACTGAACTTTACCATCAGTCAAAGCGAACAGAGTGTGGTCTTTCCCGCAGCCAACGTTAGTTCCTGCGTGGAATTTAGTACCACGTTGACGAACGATGATGTTACCAGCCAGAACACTTTCGCCGCCAAAACGTTTTACGCCCAGACGTTGTGCGTTAGAGTCACGACCGTTACGGGTTGAACCGCCAGCTTTCTTGTGTGCCATTTAATCCGCTCTCCTAATCTTAAGCGCTGATGCCGGTAATTTTCACGTCAGTGAACCACTGACGGTGGCCTGCTTGCTTACGGTAGTGTTTACGGCGACGGAACTTAACGATCTTCACCTTTTCGCCACGACCATGAGCAACAACTTCAGCTTTGATTTTACCGCCATCGACGAAAGGAACGCCGATTTTGATTTCTTCACCGTTGGCAACCATCAGAACTTGGTCAAACTCAACGGCTTCACCAGTTGCGATGTCCAGCTTTTCCAAGCGAACGGTTTGACCTTCGCTTACTCGGTGTTGTTTACCACCACTTTGGAAAACTGCGTACATATAAAACTCCGCTTTCCGCGCACCCGTTAATAGGTTTCAGAGCGCGCTATAAATATTCATAATAGGGCGCGAATTCTACGCAAAAATACTGAGGATGACAAGTGCATAATCAACGGATGTGAAGAAAAAGAATACAACGTATCAACTGCCGTTTATCTCTCTCATTTTTCAAGTACAATTGGCCCAATAAGTTCCGTCTTGCCGATATGCAACAGCAATCTTACGGCAGTGTTGAAGACATACGTTGGCACAAACCATGAATCTAGAACAAATTACAGCATTGACTGCACAGGATATGGCGGCTGTTAATAACGTCATTCTTGAACAGCTGAATTCCGACGTCGTTTTGATAAACCAGCTTGGACATTACATCATCAGCGGTGGTGGAAAACGTATACGCCCGATGATTGCTGTACTTGCAGCCAGAGCCCTCGACTATAACGGTGATAAGCATGTCACTGTCGCCGCACTGATCGAATTTATCCACACCGCAACGCTGCTACATGATGATGTGGTAGACGAGTCCGACATGCGCCGGGGTAAAGCGACAGCCAATGCCGCCTTTGGCAACGCAGCGAGCGTATTGGTTGGGGATTTCATTTATACCCGCGCCTTCCAGATGATGACCAGCCTCGAATCGTTACGTGTGCTGGCACTGATGTCAGAAGCGGTAAACGTGATTGCTGAAGGCGAAGTCTTGCAGCTAATGAACTGCAACGACCCGGATATCACTGAAGAAAGCTATATGCGCGTCATTTACAGTAAAACGGCGCGTTTATTTGAAGCCGCAGCGCAATCTTCATCCATCCTTGCCGGTGCGACGCCAGAGCAAGAAAAAGCGCTTCAGGACTATGGCCGCTACCTGGGCACCGCATTCCAGTTAATTGACGATCTGCTCGACTACAGCGCAGACGGAAAAACGCTGGGCAAAAACACGGGCGATGACCTTAATGAAGGCAAGCCAACGCTGCCACTGCTGCACGCTATGCGTCATGGTAATGCAGAGCAGAGCTCGCTGATTCGCAAGGCCATTGAAGAAGGAAACGGGCGTCATCTGCTGGAACCGGTTCTTTCCGCCATGCAGCAATGCGGTTCACTTGATTATACGCGCCAACGCGCCGAAGAAGAGGCAGATAAGGCAATTAGCGCACTACAGCAACTGCCGGAAACACCCTACCGTATGGCGCTCGAAGGCCTTGCCCATTTAGCCGTACAGCGCGATTTCTAACGTGGTGTAAGGTTCTTATCAGATAAGATCGTTGATTCATAAGTAGCGCTGCCCTGCAGCGCTACTCGTTCGCCAGACTTAGGCAGTCTGGTCGATTGTGACATCATCCAGCCGAGACAGCATCGCTATTGTCCCTTCACGCAAGATGAAATTAATCAGCCGGGTTCGTTCATCAACGGAAAGCTGATGGAAAATATGCACCCACGATGACAGCAGGGTCGGCTCATTATCTATACGATAATATTCGGTTGGCGGATTCTCTTTTACCAGCAGAGAGTTCCTGACCTCGTTCGGCAAACTGCGAATAGAATATTCGACACCGCGCCCTTGAACCCCTTTCCGCCTGCGCTTTTCCCAACCATCGTCTCGCGCCCGCTTGTTCAACCCCTGCGGCGACTTAGGCAATCCACCTACGCCAACCAGCTCACTTGTTGCAAACCATTCTTTGTCCATACTCGTCACTCCCTTGTTTGTTTTGAACAGGCATTACGTCAACTCGCCCAAAAGTTTCCATATAATAGACTATAATTACCTAAACCGCTAACTTTTACACGTTACCGACACACCTAAGTAATGAAGAAATGATTAAATCCAGCGCGATGCTGCAACATCGCGGCCAGAAGCAATACGGTAAAGCGAAAGACAATACAGGTTCCTTTTTACCACCAACGTCAGCAATCTAAGAGTTCACCCTCGGTAGCTCAGTCAATGTCCATTGATGAGATTTGCTCCTCATCCGATGGCGTAATACCCAACTGACTCAGCGTGGAGGACACCCCGACTCGCAGAATATAAGCGATTAGATCATCTCTTTCTTTTTCAGACAGTTGCTGGTAAATCTGCATCCATACGGCCAGTGCCGCAGGCTGTTTCGCCGAGTAGGCGGAAGGCTCGATTTCGAGTAATAGGGATTTCTTTACCGTATCCGGCAAGCTGTGAATTGAGTACTCCACTCCTCTTCCCTGGACGCCTTTACGGCGACGCTTCTCCCATCCATCCTCGCGGGCGCGCTTATTTAATCCTTGTCTTGATTTCGGAAGGCCGCCGACTCCAACCAATTCGCTGGTAGCAAACCACTCTTTTTTCATTGCCTTTCATCCTGATAGTGCCATCCCTAACAAAAACGCGCTTATTTGGAAATTAATTGAGAATTTTAAGGAAAATTAATGCTATATTATTTCCAAATAATAATGTCATGTTAGCTCGGCATATAACTAACATCCGTTATTTATACCACTAATCGACAGTCGTCTTATAGCAAATAAGGGAAGGATTATGATTTTAAGGAAACAAGACTGGCATCCCGCTGATATCATTGCTGCACTGCGCAAGAAAAACACGACGCTGGCGGCGGTATCGCGAGCGGCCGGATTAAGCTCATCGACGTTAGCTAATGCGCTCTCACGCCCTTGGCCTAAAGGGGAATGGCTTATTGCCGATGCGCTAGGTATTCACCCCTCAGAGATTTGGCCCAGCCGGTACTACAATCCAGAAACCAATGAGCTTATCGACAGAAAAAGACTCATCCGTCCCGATTAAAAAAGAAAAGCCGGAGATATCGATCTCCGGCTTTTTATTCTGCGTATTATTAACAATCGCAATTACTTGATGAACGTCTCGCCTAACTCAATATCCTGCTTCAGCGTATCCAGCATGCTGTTCAGCGCATTTTGCTCAAAAGCGCTTAATGTGCCGATGTCTTTACGCTCGGCGACGCCGTCTTTGCCTAACAGAATCGGTTGAGCGAAGAAGCGGGCATATTTACCATCGCTTTCAACGTATGCACATTCCACCACACCGCTTTCGCCTTGCAGTGCACGAACCAGAGACAGACCAAAGCGTGCCGCAGCCTGACCCATCGACAGCGTTGCCGATCCGCCACCTGCTTTAGCTTCAACAACCTCGGTGCCCGCATTCTGGATGCGCTTGGTCAGATCGGCCACTTCCTGCTCGCTGAAGCTGATACCAGGAACCTGAGACAGCAGAGGCAGGATCGTCACACCAGAGTGTCCGCCGATAACAGGCACATTAATATCCTGCGGCTGTTTGCCTTTCAGCTCGGCAACGAACGTGTTGGAACGGATGATATCCAGCGTTGTGACGCCGAACAGTTTGTTTTTGTCGTATACGCCAGCTTTTTTCAGCACTTCGGCTGCAATGGCAACGGTCGTATTCACCGGGTTGGTGATGATACCAATACAGGCTTTCGGGCAAGTAACCGCAATTTGCTCAACCAGATTACGCACAATGCCAGCATTGACGTTGAACAGATCGGAACGATCCATGCCAGGTTTACGTGCCACACCTGCGGAGATCAGCACGATATCTGCACCAACAAGCGCTGGTTTAGCATCTTCACCGCTATAGCCTTTGATCTTCACTGCTGTAGGAATATGGCTCAGATCGACGGCAACACCCGGGGTTACTGGGGCGATATCGTAAAGGGATAGTTCTGAACCTGAAGGAAGCTGGGTTTTGAGGAGGAGTGCGAGTGCCTGACCGATACCACCTGCTGCTCCGAGAACTGCAACTTTCATCCTAAACTCCTTATTATCATAAAATAAAAAAGTGCCGTGAATTCATTTGGTTATAAACAGAATATAAAAATGGGGGTACGAGCAACCTACTTATCTTTCTACAAATGACATGAGAGACAAAAAATACGCTATGTCTCTAATAATAAATCAAAAACAACCATTCGTTTGAAAGGTAAGTAAAGTTAATAAGCTATTGAGCTATAACGCGGTGTTCATTCACGTGCGATTAACCTGTGCGCTACATTACACCGATCGATGGCGTCCAAACAACATCATTCTGATAACATTTGATTTACTTTTATGTGACGCAGGACGCATTTTTCGGACTACCCGAGAGTCGATTTTTTTTGAAAACAGCGACTAACGCATATCTGGTGAAAGGGACTGGAATTATACGCGATTTAATTGCATAAAAATTCACACAACTGCATAATAGGAAGATTAACCATAACAATTAATCCGGTGCAGAATGCGAAATTCGACAAAACAAGAAGACCTCGTTAAAGCGTTCAAAGCGCTGTTAAAGGAAGAGAAGTTCAGTTCTCAAAGTGAAATTGTTCAGGCATTGCAAGACGAAGGATTTGAAAACATCAACCAATCCAAGGTGTCACGCATGCTAACGAAATTTGGTGCCGTGCGCACACGCAATGCCAAAATGGAGATGGTGTATTGTCTCCCTGCCGAGCTTGGCGTCCCGACGACGTCCAGCCCGCTGAAGAACCTTGTGCTGGACGTAGATTACAATGATGCCGTTGTCGTGATCCATACCAGCCCTGGAGCCGCGCAGCTCATTGCTCGCCTGCTGGACTCACTTGGTAAGTCAGAAGGTATTCTCGGCACCATCGCGGGTGATGACACCATCTTTACCACCCCGGCAAGAGGCTTCAGCGTCAAACAACTCTACGAAGCTATTCTGGTGCTCTTCGAACAAGAGCTGTAATCCGCTCGTCCGCTGCCGTTTTTTGCAATTCGTTCTTTGCTACGTGTTTTTTACTACGTTTTCCGCTACGTGTAGACCCGCTACACGTAGCGACTATTGCGTTTAAAGCCTCACACCGCAGGCAATTCAGCCAATGGCCAACGTGGCCGAACGGATACGCCCAACGTCTGGCTCGCGCCATGAACCAGACGTACACTGCCCGCATAAGCAATCATCGCGCCGTTATCTGTGCAGAATTCGGGGCGTGCATAAAACACCTCACCACCGCGTTTCGCCATCACTTCACCTAAGCGCTGGCGCAGCGTCCGGTTTGCACTTACGCCCCCCGCCATGACCAGTCGTTTAAAGCCCGTCTCATCCAGCGCACGACGACATTTTATCGCCAGCGTATCTACAACGGCATCTTCAAAGGCACGTGCGATATCGGCACGGGTTTGATCGTCATCGCCGTTGCTACGAATCGTATTAGCCGCAAACGTTTTTAGCCCAGAGAAGCTGAAATCCAGCCCCGGCCGATCGGTCATCGGGCGCGGAAACGTGAAGCGTTGGGAATCCCCCGCTTGCGCCATTTTCGACAGCATTGGACCACCGGGATAATCTAATCCCAGTAATTTCGCCGTCTTATCAAACGCCTCACCCGCCGCGTCATCAATAGACTCGCCCAGCAGGCGATATTCACCAATGCCCGTCACGCTGATGAGCTGCGTATGACCACCAGAAACCAGCAACGCCACGAAGGGAAACGCTGGCGGGTTATCTTCCAACATCGGCGCCAGCAAATGCCCTTCCATATGATGCACAGGAATCGCCGGCACACCCCAGGCGAATGCCAATGACCTACCGATCGTCGCGCCCACTAATAGCGCGCCAACCAAACCTGGGCCAGCGGTGTAAGCCACGCCATCGATATCGTCAGCCTGTAGCCCCGCTTCGCGCAGCGCCGCCTGAATTAACGGAACCGTTTTACGCACGTGATCGCGTGAGGCAAGCTCAGGCACTACGCCGCCGTAATCAGCATGTAATTTAACCTGACTGTATAACTGATTAGCGAGCAAACCGGTCTCTGTGTCATAAATGGCCACGCCGGTTTCATCACAGGATGTTTCGATACCCAATACGCGCATTGCTGTTCCTAACTTTGATGACGATACAAGCGCCCGTTGAATGTCGCTTGCTTCAAACTGTGGATAGTCTACCATAAGCGGCCTGATTTCTGCTCTGGCCGCGGTTGGGTGTTTTATGATCACCGCAATGCTTTACAAAGGCGTCACGTTTGCAGTAGAATTCCGCACCATTTTGAAAAGGCTGGCACAAGGCCAGCGGCAAACCGAATTTATTGAGGTGAGAGGCACATGCCGGTAATTAAAGTACGTGAAAACGAGCCGTTCGACGTAGCTCTGCGTCGCTTCAAACGTTCCTGTGAAAAAGCAGGCGTTCTGGCTGAAGTTCGTCGTCGTGAGTTTTATGAAAAACCAACGACCGAACGTAAGCGCGCTAAAGCTTCTGCAGTGAAACGTCACGCGAAGAAATTGGCTCGAGAAAACGCACGCCGCACTCGTCTGTATTAATTTTCAGGAGGGTTTCCCTCCAACGCGTGATTAATCCGCAGACTTAGCAGTTGCATACGTAAGGCCGTGCTTTCCGAAAGGAAGCGCGGCTTGTTGTCGTTTATAAGCTATATCCAATGTAACCACCTTACAGAAGGGTATACACCAGGGGCTTATGGCTGGACGAATCCCACGCGTATTTATTAATGACCTGCTGGCTCGCACCGACATCGTCGATCTCATTGACGCGCGCGTCAAACTGAAAAAGCAGGGCAAAAATTACCATGCGTGCTGCCCGTTCCATCACGAGAAAACCCCCTCATTCACCGTAAACGGTGACAAACAGTTCTATCACTGTTTTGGCTGTGGCGCACACGGCAACGCCATAGACTTTTTGATGAATTACGATCGTCTCGAATTCGTTGAAACCATTGAAGAACTTGCCACCCAATACGGCCTCGAAGTGCCTTATGAAACCGGCACTGGCCCAACCCAGTTAGAGCGTCACCAACGGCAAAGTCTGTACGAATTGATGGGACAGCTCAGCGGGTTCTATCAACAAGCATTAAGCCAATCAGTCGGTGCGCCAGCGTTGCAGTATCTGCAACAGCGCGGTTTAAGTGCAGAAGTGATCAGCCATTTTGCGATTGGCTTCGCCCCGCCCGGCTGGGATAACGTTTTAAAGCGCTTTGGCCGCAATAATGATGACCGCAGCACATTGAACGATGCCGGCATGCTGGTGACTAACGATCAGGGCCGAACGTATGACCGCTTCCGCGAGCGTGTGATGTTCCCCATCCGCGACAAACGGGGACGAGTCATTGCCTTCGGCGGACGCGTATTAGGCGACGGTACACCAAAGTACCTTAACTCGCCGGAAACAGAAATTTTTCATAAAGGTCGCCAGCTGTACGGCCTGTATGAAGCGCAGCAAAATCACCCAGAGCTCAAGCGACTTTTGGTTGTTGAAGGCTATATGGATGTGGTGGCGCTGGCGCAGTTTGGTATTGATTATGCGGTGGCATCGCTGGGTACCTCCACGACCGCCGATCACATTCAGTTACTATTTCGCGCCACCGATCTGGTGGTGTGTTGTTACGACGGAGACCGTGCCGGACGCGAAGCGGCATGGCGCGCGCTGGAAACTGCGCTACCCTATTTGAACGATGGTCGCCAGCTGCGCTTTATGTTCCTGCCGGACGGTGAAGATCCCGACACGCTGGTGCGTCAAGAAGGCAAAGTCGCCTTTGAAAAGCGCATGGAACAGGCCCTGCCGCTGTCGCAGTTTCTGTTTGAGACGCTGCAACAGCAGGTGGACATGAGTTCACCCGATGGCCGTACCAAGCTCAGCACGCTGGCACTGCCGCTGATTGGCCAGGTACCGGGAGAAACGCTGCGGCTGTATTTGCGCCAGCAGCTCGGCAACAAGCTAGGCATTTTGGACGACAGCCAGTTGGACAGACTGCTCCCAAAAGTGGCAGAGCAGGCTCAATCCTACCAGCCGCCGCAACTAAAAGTCACAACTATGCGTATACTTATAGGGCTTTTAGTACAAAACCCAAGACTAGCAGCAGAGGTGCCTGACCTCGCGCTGGAAGGCATTGAAGAAGACAAAGTGGCGGGTTTATCCCTGTTTCAGGACTTGGTGAAAACCTGCAATGCCAGCCCTGGGATGAACATGGGTCTGCTGTTGGAAAAATATCGCGACAGCAAGTACCGCAAGCAGCTTGAAACTATGGCTTCATGGAACCATATGATCGTAGAGGAAGAGCTCGACGAGAAGTTCAGAATCAGTCTGGCAGAACTCTACGATCAGCTGTTGAAACAGCGACAAGAAACATTGATTGCCCGTGACAGAACGCATGGGCTCAACGCCAAAGAAAAAAAAGAGCTTTGGTCGTTGCAACTGGCGTTGACCAGAAAACACTGATACAGAGGCTTAATTGCCGATAAATAGCAGGGTTGAGCCCTGCAAAGAGCCGCTACAGGGGCCGCGGCGATAAGAAAAATACCCCTAATGCTATTGTTAGCGAACTACGCTGACCGACACCAACCCAAATACTCTGAAGTGTGGATACCGTCTTATGGAGCAAAACCCGCAGTCACAGCTGAAGCTGCTTGTCACCCGTGGTAAGGAGCAAGGCTACCTGACCTATGCTGAGGTCAATGACCATCTGCCGGAAGATATCATCGACTCGGATCAGATCGAAGATATCATCCAGATGATTAACGACATGGGCATCCAGGTGATGGAAGAAGCACCGGATGCAGACGATCTGTTGCTAGCCGAAAACACCAATGATGCCGATGAAGATGCGGCAGAGGCTGCTGCGCAGGTTCTATCCAGTGTTGAATCGGAAATTGGTCGCACCACCGACCCGGTTCGCATGTACATGCGTGAAATGGGTACCGTTGAACTGTTGACGCGCGAAGGCGAGATCGATATCGCCAAGCGTATTGAAGACGGTATCAACCAGGTTCAGTGCTCTGTTGCGGAGTATCCTGAAGCCATTACTTACCTGCTGGAACAGTATGACCGCGTCGAAGCGGGCGAAAGCCGCCTGTCCGACCTGATTACTGGCTTTGTCGATCCTAATGCGGAAGAGGACATTGCGCCTACCGCGACTCACGTTGGTTCTGAGCTTTCGAGCGAAGAAATGGACGATGACGACGAGGAAGAAGACGACGAGGAAGAAGAAGACGACAACAGCATCGATCCTGAGCTGGCGCGTGAGAAGTTCACCGAGCTGCGTGAGCAATATGAAACGACTCGTCAGGTTATCAAAGCTCACGGTCGTAGCCATGCGCTGGCAGCACAGGAAATCCTGAATCTGTCCGAAGTCTTCAAACAGTTCCGTCTGGTGCCAAAACAGTTTGATTTCCTGGTTAACAGCATGCGTTCCATGATGGATCGCGTTCGTACTCAGGAACGTTTGATCATCAAGTTGTGTGTTGAACAGTGCAAAATGCCGAAGAAAAACTTCGTCACGATGTTCACTGGCAATGAAACCAACAACACCTGGTTTGCCGCAGCAGTCGCCATGGGCAAGCCATGGTCTGAAAAGCTGAATGATGTTGAAGAAGACGTCACCCGCAGCCTGCAAAAACTGCAGCAGATCGAAGAAGAAACTGGCCTGACGATCGAGCAAGTTAAAGACATCAACCGCCGTATGTCGATTGGTGAAGCGAAAGCGCGTCGCGCCAAGAAAGAAATGGTGGAAGCTAACCTCCGTCTGGTTATTTCTATCGCGAAGAAATACACCAACCGTGGTTTGCAGTTCCTCGACCTGATTCAGGAAGGCAACATCGGTCTGATGAAAGCGGTAGATAAGTTTGAATATCGCCGTGGCTACAAGTTCTCGACCTATGCCACCTGGTGGATCCGTCAGGCGATCACGCGTTCTATAGCCGATCAGGCGCGTACCATCCGTATTCCGGTACACATGATTGAGACGATCAACAAACTGAACCGTATCTCTCGTCAGATGTTGCAGGAAATGGGTCGCGAGCCAACGCCGGAAGAGCTGGCTGAGCGTATGCTGATGCCAGAAGACAAGATCCGTAAAGTGCTGAAAATCGCGAAAGAGCCGATTTCAATGGAAACCCCGATTGGTGATGATGAAGATTCACATTTGGGCGATTTCATCGAAGATACGACGCTGGAGCTGCCGCTGGATTCCGCCACGTCGGAAAGCCTGCGCTCTGCGACACACGACGTACTGGCTGGCCTGACCGCGCGTGAAGCGAAAGTCCTGCGCATGCGTTTCGGTATCGATATGAACACCGACCATACTCTGGAAGAAGTGGGCAAACAGTTTGACGTTACGCGTGAACGTATTCGTCAGATCGAAGCGAAAGCGCTGCGTAAACTGCGCCACCCAAGCCGTTCCGAAGTGCTGCGTAGCTTCCTGGATGATTAATTCATTCCTCAGCTAATCCGCACGGTAGATAGCCTCACGATAAATAACCCCAGTTCGCTGGGGTTATTTTTTGCCTGTCAGAACGCTCAGATTGAATTTATACGTTATCCTGCAACGCCTGATGCAGTTCCTGATACGACTCCACCAGCGACTCCAGCGTCGCACGATTCAGCCCACTAGGGTTCGGCAGTACCCAAACCTGCGTTTTGCCAATACACAGCTCCTGACGCCCCCATGAGACCTTTTTGATACCAAACGCCTGACTGAACGCCTGCTTCCCTAATACCGCCAGCGCACGCGGCTGATAGCGCGTCATCTTCTCAACAATCGCATTGCCGCCTTGCAGCAACTCGTCTCGCCCCAGTTCGGTGGCTTCAACCGTTGGGCGCTCCACCAGCATGGTGATGCCACATCCGGTATCCAGCAGATGCTGTTCTTCTGCGGGTGTCAGCAAGCGTTCGGTAAAGCCTGCCTGATAAATCACTTTCCAGAAGCGATTACTGGGATTAGCAAAGTGGTAACCGTGATGGGCAGTGGACAGCCCGGGGTTGATGCCACAGAAAACAACCTGAAGATTCATGGCCAGAATATCGGTAATCATGTCTTTCCCTATTTCCGTTGACTACAGCCATCGTAAATTCTGATAAGAATAACAACAAGCTATCTTGAGTATAAAACCATCACCCGGCAGATAGGCTATAGACCTCCCCCCGCACATTACCGTATAATCATCGCCCATTCGGCCCCTTAGCTCAGTGGTTAGAGCAGGCGACTCATAATCGCTTGGTCGCTGGTTCAAGTCCAGCAGGGGCCACCAAATTTCAAGGACTTACACTAAAACGTAGGTCCTTAGCTTTTTCTAGGATACCCATAGGATACCGCAGCCAAGTATTAGCGGGTAATCATGGCGGTCCTTCTTTCACCATTAAATCGAATAGTCCAAGTTTCGGTGGCGCAAATGAACAACTTGCTGGATACGCTGAAAAACGATTTAGAACGCGCCCTGGCTCTACAAAATACTCTTTTGGATAGAGCAACAGGGAAAGGCGAGGACGAAATCGCCTATAAGCAACTTCGTCAATACTTCCTTAATATCCCTCATTTGGCTGGTTTACTTCCTCAATTCGTCAGGACATGCCGTTCGCTCAGCCAGTTTTGGCAACACATAAAAAAAACTGACGGTTACGCTCCCCGCAGCGAGATTATTTGGACCGAGTTTCAACCACTACTGGACTTCATTGAGGGAAAAAACAGTGCCCCAGCTGATGAGGCAATTACTGATGCACTAAGGTCCTTTAGTGAAGATGGTGTTCATGCGGTATGGGCGAAAGCATTAGAAAGACGTAATACCGACCCTGACGGTGCCATAACGTCAGCACGGACGCTGCTAGAAACAGTGTGCAAATACATACTGGATGAGCTGAAAGAGCCCTATAACAATAAAAATATCGAAATGTCCGAGTTGTATAAACAAGTGTCTACAAAACTGAACTTATCAAGTGATCAACATTCAGAACTTGTTTTTAAGCAGATACTTGGGGGATGTTCAGCTGTTGTGAATGGATTGGGAACACTGAGAAACCGTCTTGGTGATGCACACGGTAAAAATAGGATGGCGGTCAAACCATCATCACGCCACGCTGAATTAGCAGTTAATCTTGCTGGTTCAATGGCGCTGTTCTTGATTAGTACTTGGCTTAACCGAAAAGAAATGAAGTAGACTTTATCAAGGGATTACAGTGAAAACATCAGAGCTTATTAAAAGACTTATTGAGATTGATAAAACAGTACCTTTTGATGCAGATATTGTGCAAGGAAATGACTATGAATTTGATACCTTACAAAAGGTTTACCACAACCCTCCACACACTTATTTAGTTTTTGACACCCCACAACCTTATGATTCCGAAGACGGATTTTCTATTTTAGAAGAATTAATGATCCGCTCTCACCAGACCAATGAAATTCGAAAAATCATTGAGGAGGGTTCTGATTTTAAAGCTGATATTTTGCAAAATCTCAGCGATATGTCTAAGAAGATAGACGCAATGATTGAGAACCTTTCAAAGTAACCACTATTCCTCTACCACCTAACACTGGTTATTTGGGCTTACATCATTGTGTGTGGTTCATTCTGAATATTTCAGCGATATATTTCACTGCTGTGCCGTATCAGCAATAATGAACGAATAGCTGTGTTGCGGAAATTGAAACACAGCTACCGGACGCAAACCGAAGGTGGGTAGGGAATTATCCATTACCATGAAAGAACCTTAGCCGCAGTGGCCAGTTGACAAATACAAGAGCAACCAGCAGTTAGCATCTACCTAATCATCTTCAGCCAGAACATAAAGCAGTGAAGGAACCACCTCACGTATCGCCGTTGGCTCTGTTTCATCCTCCATCAGCATCAGCGTGTAATCCCGGCATTCAAATACCACGTCAGCATCGGATAGCCCAAAGGCTCCACCAGCAATAATCTCCCCAACTTCACACGCTGGCGTTTCGACGATAGACAAGCGATAGCCACCAAAGGTTACAGGCGGGTTATCAGGCCCTTCACTCAAATAGAGCCCCACAGCTTTAGCAGATAGCGCAGCGCGTTCATGCCCATCCATGCCAACCGCCTGACCAACACAATTCGCCAGGTGCTGTTTAATCTCAGTGACGCTCATTTCCACCAACTCACCTGTCTTTATCTTATTCCTAGTCAGCCCTGACTTACTCTTGGCGTTCTGTGCTCGCGGATCATGACTGTCACGATACTGAGACAGATAAGCGTCACAGGCATCCGCATCAACCTTGCCGCTAACCCGCAAGGGAAAGCCCACTTTACTCTCCCAGTTGTAGAATGCCCGACGACTAATCCCTACATGCTCGGCGTACTGGCTTACTGACATCAACATAAAAATACTCCCTCTGACAGACAGAGTGTGAACCCTTCACACTTGTGCACACTAACATCTGTGAAGGGTTCACACTTTTTAATGAAAAGTGTGAATCAAACTGTAAATCAAATGCTGTTCTATTTCCCCGCTAAGCCTTGCCATCAAAGACTTGCAACAATTCACCAACAAAACTGTGAAGTGTAAAGTGTGAATCAAATTCAAAAGTTGATAGCTAGTGAAACAACGCGGCGCGCAATGCCCGTGCTTTACAAAAGTGCCAGGAAGGACCCATTTTTTTCTAGATGATAACTGTTGTCATTTGTTGCCATCATTTCGCCGTCCTCATCGCTTCTGCTATCGCTCTATTCAACTCATGGATATCGACACAGATAATCTGGCTCCACGCCTTAACGAACATCACGTAATGTTTACGGGAAAGACATAGGCATTGTTATTCGCCCACCGCTACCACTGGATAACGTTCGGCGCTCTCCAGTCTTGCTATCAATCATTGAGATTTCGACCTGCATCGGACCATCTTGCAAAGTTTGATTAAGTGTAGATAGCGCAGAGATCAGCTCTTTACTGGCATCGGCAACATCACCTTTGCCCTGATAAGACTGATACCCATATATTGATGGTGTATTTTGGTTAACGCTGCTATCCATTTCTAAATCACCCTCTTGTTGATAGAAATATGATGGCAAGCCCGGCATGGTTTTACGCAGGTAATCTCTGGTTTCCTTTGGCGCACGCCCCAATCCATAATCACGAACCCTTCCTGGCCCCCAGTTATATGCGGCAAGGGCCTTCTTAACATCACCATCAAACATTTTCAGCAGATCAGATAAATAGCTTGCCGCAGCCCCGCTCGATTTATGAAAATCCATCCGATCACCGTATGAATTAAGGCCGTAATCTCTTCCCGTCGCAGGCATAAACTGAAACGGCCCCTGAGCACCTACAGGTGATAACAAATTTTTTCCGCGAGAGGATTCGGCATTCCAGACATTATCAAGAATACCTGAAGGCAATTTATGCTTGGCCTCCAGCATTGAAAGGTGTTTTTGTTCGGGGGTGTTTCTCAATACCCGGTCTATTGGATTTATCATGCCTTCAGTTGGGGTGCTGATCTTCTGAATATCATCCATGAATTGCTGAACAGACCAAGACAGAGAATATTTTCGGTTTAATTTATCCTGCAATGCGTTTCCAGGGCGGCCAAGTGCTAATTCAATACCTTCGGTAAAGGTTAGAGAGCCTTTAAACTCGTCATCCCGTCTTGCCCGATGCAAAATATCTTGCTGTTTATCTCCATGATAAAAATTACCTGCACCGTCCTTCTCATACTTCTGGAGTTCTTTTATTGCTTTGGATGCGGTGGATTCTGAGTCACCACCAAGCCAGGAAAAGAACTTCATTTCCTGTGTTTCCCTGAACCCGTCTATTCTCGCTTTCAACTCATTAAGTTGTTCATTAACACCAACCAGTTGATCATTAAGGGCCGGGTCAACAGTTAAACCGAATTTATCGGCTTTAGTCAGTAATATTTTAAGCTCAGCCCCTTTACGAAACAGCATGAGATCGTTGTCGTCAAAAGCAGCGTTATCCGCCAGCGTTTTTTGATTTTGTGGCGAGAGTTGGGGGTATTTACTCGCAATCGCTTCTACTGTTTCCATGACATTGGCTGTACCATCAGCATTACGAGCGATTTTCACCCCAATCTGATTCAGCGTAGCTAAAACGCCATCGTTACGCCCTTGAAGCGCGTCATTAAACGTTTTATACATCCTCTCAACGGACTGATTGGCGCTGTCAGCGTCTGCACCCAGAATCCGCATTACACCAGCCAAACGGCTAAAATCATCCACCCTCATGCCAGCGTTCTTTGCCGAAACATCCAGACGATAGGCAGAGTTCGCCGCCCGATCGAGTCCCCGAGCAACAACCATAACAGTGCCACCAACTCCAGAGGCCACAGCACCTGCTACGCCAATTTTCCCTAATATTCCCGCATATTTTGACCCAAGCTCACCCACCATTTTTAACGGAGGAACAATATCGCCGATAGACTGGACGTTATCGCGGGCTAATTTGCTTAAAGAGTCGAACTGCTCGTTAACTTTACTGAGCTGGCTTAATGAATTATCGCCCCCGAGATGCAACCCTTCTGTAGTTTTATCCAATTGAGGCTGTAACTTCTTGACGGCTTCATCAATACGAGCAATGACGCCACTAGCCTGATCGTTGGCTTTAATCTCAAAATCAAAGGAATTACCCACTTATTCCCCCTGTCTCGAAGATGATATTGAAATAAAATCTTCAGCGGTGAGTGGTTCGACGTATTTCTCTAATGCCACCAGCGCAGCGTTAAAACCCGCGTGGTATCCATTCGCATCATTATTCAGAGAACTGTATATAAACGCCGCCATATTACGATCCTCCGTATCCAGACATTCCCAGCCAGGATAAGCCGTAATCATTTTACGTTTGGTGTAATGGCTGAGGTGCCGATAACTGACCGACAGAATATCGATAGCCTGCTGGTACGGCTTACCCCGTTTAATCAGCTTGAGTGCGAATATGGGGTTACTTTTTGCTTCTTGGCTAACCGCTATCCAATGTGCGTTGGAATGCTGTGGTTGCCTCTCCTGTTCATCTATTTGCTGATCTTCACCACCAGCAAAAGCCCCACCCCGATGACGAACCGGAGAATAGCGGCTTAACTCACTTCTGGCTGTTAAGCCGCTATCCTGTACCCCAAGATTTAAATGGCTGAACGTTCTCATAAGCATTCATCCAGTTAACGAGGCGGCATATCAATGATCGGCAATCCTGCATCCAGTCGAGATTTAATCTTTTCAGCTTCATTCACTGGATTGGCGGCTTTACCGCTGACTAACCGACTGTCTCCGGGCAAAACAGCACCCGTTGCTCGGAATTGCTGATTGCGACGTGCGGCGGCTTGAGCCAGCGTATCTTTGTACTCTTCATCGGCCTTACGACGCGCATTCAGGTTATCTATCGAGTTAGGATCGGAATCATTTATCATTTGGGTGGAGCGTGCCACCAGCGCCTGAAGCTCATCATCAGTCAATGGCTCTTCCATTTTCTTCAAGGCTTTAGTGGCACCGATACGGGCTTTATTGAAACCGTTTCTATCGCCGTTATGAGCAGAATAAGTCAGCGCTGTCCGTGCCTTTTCTTCATCGTCCTGAAATTCCCAGGTGGGATCGTTCTCTTCCATGAATTTTTGGGTAAATACGGACAGCCCCTGTGGTGCAGATACCAGCTTCGCCTTGATTTTCTTGGATGACAGATCAGTCTCTTTCAGCAGACGAATAGCAAGGATAGGGTTTTCCTTAGCTTCATCAGAAATAGCGACATTATGTTCACGGCTATGCTGACCGGGACGAGCAACCTTAATCGGCTCTTTTTCATCGGCAGATTGAATAACATCATTGCCGTTTGAGCCTTTGGCTTTGGAGCCACCGAGAAGATGCTGAAAATTAAACATGGATATTTTTTCCTGTAGAGACATGCTGACGGTAGTTAATGGCCTCTCTCAATTCGCCATGAACCCAACAACTAAAAACGCTGTACCGTTACCCCACTATTTTGTTTAACACCTTGTCCATCAAGCGGCGGGCAACTTCATGGATTGAGGGTGTGATACCAAGCTCAGAGCGCTTACTCTCTTGCTCCCGTAAACGTTGTAGTGCCTCCACTTGTTTCCGCGTAAGCAGTACAGCCTGTGTGTTGGGTTTGCGATTCATATGATGGCCTTAACTGATTATTTATACAGTTAAATATATTGCAATAAATGCAACAATACAAACCAATATTTCAATTTAAGGGATGATACGAATTCATCACGTCAGTGCAGAACGCCAGATTACGGCGCTTTCCAGAACAGGAAAGGCAATCAGGGAAGATGTTTTTTTGCAGTAAGGGGGATTGATAGCGCTGATAGATGTCTCTAAAAGGCTGTGTTGCTCATTTGAAAAATATAAGCCTAAAGAGTATGACCTCGTTATCACGCATTTTTTAGGGATTTCGCTTCGGGCGATCACCAAAAAGTAAAAATGTTCTGATGGGAAAATAAGAAAGGATTACAAGCCGCTATAAGGTTTATTGATGACATAATATTTATGCTTCACACTTAGTCAGTTTATATATGATTAAGAAAATTGAAATAAATGTAGGCAACCAGCATAGGAAATAAAATGAATTTAATACATGCTTAGCGAAATTCTCATTTTTATTAAGTTGTTCAAGTGTTTTTTCTAACGACTGTTTTAAATCCTCTGGGTATTTTTTTAGTCTTGCTTGAAATGGCAAGAAAACTAGAGATTTAGCATGAATAATACGATCCAGTTGTTTTTTTTGACTCATAATTAATAGATGAATTGCTATGGATGTTACTAATACACCAAAAAAAACCACCAATTGGTCGGCAACATCGTTTAGCTTTAAAATTCCTAAAGCTGCTAATATCGAAACTGGAATTGCTAAAATTTTTGCTGTAAGTTCACTCAAGGTCTTCGATGTTTTTTCGGCAAACTCAAGCTCAGCAGATGCGACGTCTTTTCTTGCCTTGTGAAAATTAAAACCACTTAAATACACGGAAAGATTGTTATCATAAGCCAGCCTGAAATCTGTCCAATTTTTTACTAAATCAATGAACTTGAAATTATTTTCATTGATAAACTCAACAATTGTATTCCGAAATATCCCCCTCTTTTCAACATGATGGTTCACGTCTTCGGATGATAACTCCTCTTGAAGTTGTTCGACTATTCTACAATCAAAATCATCCATTCCTAACATTTCTGCTTGAATTGTCGGTTGAATTATCGCGGATTTTGATCTTCCATCAGACCCCTGAATAAAAACCAATCGCGGCTCACCATCTGTAGACTTTCGATCATGGTAATGTGCTAGTTTAGATAAAGATTTTATTAGACGACATATGTTTTCAATTTTAATGATTGGTTCCGGTTTAACTATATCAGAAGTATAGTAATCTAAATCTATTATATAGAAGTCATTGGGAAAATCGCCATTGCGAAGAGATGAAAACCCGATTAAATCATTAACAGATGGATGGAATCGGGACACATTATCTCTTGGTAGTTTTAATGAAATACTTAAATCGACCCAATTTTCCGGAACCTCACTCACATCATTAGACAAACCATCAAATTCAATCTGTTCAACATATCTGTTGAATTGCTTTGAATTCAACAGTTGCCTAATGAGCTCATCGGCTTCAAGTGAATAACTTAATTTTAATGGCAAATACATTCCTTGAACGGCTGGTTTTCCAGCTATTCTGTATAAATAAACCATTATTTTTAAAATTGAATTACTCATCGTCTCCACTGTAGGCATCCTGTTTTTCTTTCAAAGCCAGTTCTATGGTTTTTATAACTTCTTTTGGTAGTCTAGTGAAAGTTAAGCTATTCATGTCTTTATTATAACATATATCAGCATCTCCATTTGTACCCAGGAGTGCTTTTTCAAAATTGAAACTATAACCATCACCTCTGAACTTAATATTTAAAATTTGATTGAGCCCACTTTTACTTACATTAAACTCAACGGGAATTCCTATTGATTCACTATTCAAATATTGAACTAATTCTTCAGACAGACTTTCCCGTGTATCATCATCAAGATGAAGCATGTATCTATATGCCATAGATGAGATGTCAGAAAGTTTGGCAGGTTTATCACTTGCTGATTGTTGTTCAAGGTAGCTAATGATATCGTTTTTAAAATCCCTAGACCGCTCTTTTAATTCTGGGTGCGAGTCAAAGAAATTCTTTACTTCTTTTGGTAGAGACTTTGTTGCCTTGTTAGATGTGATTCCTTTATCACAACCTAATGCGAGAATGAAATATCCAGATGCTGTCTGTTGAGCTGTTGTACTTATAAAGCTTAAATAACTAAGGTCATTTTTATCTATTGCAGAAGAATTTTGATATTGATAAAACCTATCAAAATTTATTCGTGCGGCTTGGTTTATTTTTGTTAGATCTAATTGCTCCAATAATTCCGGCTCGAGTTTAGAGCTCAGCCTTATCCCTTCTTTTTGCTTTATCATCGTTATTAAAAGGAAATGATTTGAATCTTTTACATAATCAGCGAACACAATAACTCCACCTGATGACCAGATTTGCTTATCTGCCTCTAGTGCCAACTTTTGCATTATTTGGACGCTAAGATCTATAAATTGCTGGGTGTCGCTCTTCGGGATTGTTGAGTATACCTCTATTGCATCTGGGATTGGCCCTCGCTCGGTTACCTCCTCCTTGAAGACACCATAATAAGCAGAATTCCCTTTTTTTCCATATAAAACATTTATTTCAGACACAAGCTTTAGCACAATATTATTATTAGGATCTAGGACTGTATCTCTAAATTTAAATTTATTTGAATGATTAATGGGTTTTTTAGCTTCTTTTATTAGCTCGTGAACTATTACATGCCTAATGATAACATCCGTCATGATAATCCTTTTTAAAAATAGTGGAACCAGAGGATGTTAAAGAATACAAAAAAGCTAACGCGTACGCAAAAAACTTAGTTACTGTGATAAGAGAAGTCACGACGTTAAGCGTCTTATCAGACTAAAGCCCAAGTTCGACATGCCCTCACTTTATGTGATGTAGCGGGCGCAGGAATGTAATCCAGTTTAATAAAGCTAACCTGCACGGATAACCCGCTCGTGGTTCTGGCAAAGATGAAGTGGGCATCGTTAGGCACATAGGGGACTTTCTGTTTGTTTCTCCTGTACGAGCCGGATTACTGAAAAATAGACATAAGACTGACCTTTGCTGAAATCAAAATTCCTACCGCAGCAGGGTATAGCAGCATATACAACAGAAATTTCCTTACTTTATTCTCAGCTGTAACTTCGGCGATCACCTTACCTACGCTAAAGATGCATAGAAAAAATCCAAGAGTCGCAACCACCGCAACGATAAAAGTAATAAAGAATCCTATCCCCGTAACGTTATTCAGCTTGGTGACAGAAACTGCTACGGCCAGACACTGGATAACACCAAAAGATAACGCACCGGAACTCCCTTCAACCACCTTGCTAAAATCACTCAATAGATGATCGCTAAAATCATTCAATAGCTGTTTCACTCTCATGGCTTATCTAACCTCTGACATAAAATTAAAAAATATACGCCCAAGTGTTCACCTATTCACCTTTTCCTATTTCTCTTTTATTTTCATACCATTATAGGGTGATGACTTTCCTTTTAACTATTCACTACTGTTCACCCTAACCCTTCACCCTTTGGAAGTGCTTTCACGAAAAGGTGAACAGGTGAACAGTTGGTGAAGAGTTTATAAAAAAGTGTTCACCCATTAACACACTGTTATTCATTGATTTTTTAACAGGGTGAATAGTGATGAACACTTCGCCTATAAGTTTTATTTTATCCCTTCTTCATTTTGACCGTTTTGGGGCGCGTCACATTGCGGCATCCAGTCTTCTGAATCCTCACTGAGCATAACGTTTGAGCGTAAGCCCAACTTGGTTTTGCGCTTCTGATACTCCTTGCCATACTCCGCCATTGCCCCCGGCATATCCGTGCCGAACCGGGTTAACGATACGGGCTTGTTAAGCCCATTGGCACGCATATAGGTAAGGTAAGCGTGATACAGGTAGCGGCGCGGGCTGTGCGGCACGATTTCAGCGTTACCAATAAACATGCCATCGCATAACACCGACGCCATCAGGTAACCGCAGAAGTCCACCAGCGAATCTCCTTCACGCTTGATAGCCAGTGCCTCTTCTGATTTCTGCTGTTCATGCAACAAACGTTTTGCCTCGTCCCAGTCATTACTGGGAAAGCGGCTTAACAGGTGACGCATAATGACGGCCAGTTCACCTTCTATCTTTTCCGGTAGCATTGGGTCACGTTCGTTTTCCGGCACCACTTCGGAGAAGTTGAAAATCACCCGTCGCCGGGATATGCCGCCGCTTCGGTCACTGAACGTCATAGCGTTATTGTTCACGGCCAGCACCACCGCAGGAATGCGCGTTGAGTAAGGCGCTTTGTGTTTGGGGTCGATAGATACCTTATCCCCGCCCGTTATCGCCTTAATCCCTGCGCCGTCGCCAGCGTAGCGGGTCATATCCGGCATGATGATGAGCGAATAACCAACCACCAGTGCACGATCTCGCGGGTCTTCCAGCGCTTTCATGCTGGCCGATACGGTATTGGCTTTACCCGCCAGCATGGTGCAAACCTCTGCAAAGACGCTTTTACCGCTTCCCCCTGGCCCCGTGACCTCAAGGAACAACTGCCAGTCATAACGGTTAGCCAGCACCATAAACAACGCTGACAGGACGCGATCGGCTTTCCGCTTGTTGTTACCAACAGAACGGCTCAACCACTTCCAGAAGCTGGGCGCATGAGTCGCCAGCGTTTCCCCTTCTGCCGGGGCGCTGAATGGCAATTCACTGGCTATCAGTAACCAATCCTCCTGACTGTGGTCACGGAATTGCCCGGTACGGGTATCAAATACCCCGTTACTGAACCCAATAAGGTTACGAGCGGTAGCCCCCATGACAGGCAGGCTCAGTTTCATGGTTTCCACTGCCGACTTAATGGCGTTCTGCGAGTAGGCAATATCCGCTTCAATAAAGATTTGCGCCATTTCTCGCTGCAAGTCCTTATCGGCCACTGGCTCCCATATCACGCCGTTGTAGTGGTGAACGGTGTCAGAATCACCATGAACCGCTAAGGCACAGCCATAATGCGCCCGTAACACTTCACCGCGCTGGCTGGCTCCCATGCGGGAAAGGTCGGCGACTCCCGGCAATGATTCCAACGGCTCACTTGCCATACGTTCAAAGTAGCCTTTCCAGTCCTCCAGCACTTCCCCGGCTTCACTGTAGAGCTTGGCCTCCTTCACGCCAGCCGCTGCCAGTTTTTTAGCAATAAGCGACATTTTGGCCTGATCCACCAGCCCCGCCTGATAGACACGGGCGTACTTACGCCCCTTATCCACAATATGCAGGTTAGCCAGATCGTTAAGCTGGGCGTGATCGAGCACAATAGGCGGTATATCGTCACCGTTGTTATTGCCAGACTGATAGCGCTTTGCCACTTCCCAAGCGTTTGTACCCGCAAAGATTACCGCTTCCGTCCCTTTGTCTTTGGGTAACTGTTTCACGTTAGGCGCTAACTTCATTGTTACCCCCTTGTAGCAAAACAAATTCGGCAAGAAAGCGGTTATCGGGATAAACACACTCCGCTGAATAACCATCACGCACAAACGTTACACGGTTAAAAGCATTCGTCCTGACAGTGACGCATTGGCCGTTTTTGTCCTGATAGCGATCATTTGGTTGAGGCTGGCGCATTGCGTACCTCCATCGCTTTATCAAGATGATTAATGGCACCAGCCACCAGCGACAGAACGGCGGCAACAAGGTTAGCGTCCTCTTTGTCCCGTTCCTCACTCGGTAAGGCGTCAAGCCACATTGAAAGCACCGCTCTGGCCTGCTTGTTCATTGCATTGGCATGTTCAACGCACGTAACGACTTCAAGATGTTGTCTGTTCATGGTTGAATCCCCGCGTCTACTTCCTCAAAGCACGTAATGGCGTAAATACCATCAACCCACAAATAAACCTCACGGCGTTGTTGTTCGTCAGTGATTTGGGGAATGACCTCAGTCAGTAGGTGCCGTAATCCCACCTGAGCGCGTAACAGACGATTACGCGATATGTTTTCCGACGTAGCTGGCACTGGCGCACAAATGGAGCCAATCAGGGCGTTAACACGCCGCTGATCGTCGTAGTAGGCATCCAAGTTGATTTCTTTCGCCTTTAATGGAGAAAAGTCACGGATAAACGCATCCCGCTGGTAGTGATACCTGGCTTGCGGGCATTGCTCATAGGAGAACACCACACGATCAACTGTTTGCTCCCGGATAACCACCGACACTTCACTATTGTTATCGATGAAACGAGCGCCCACAGAAATTAGCTCATGCATGACGCACCTCCGTAGAAGTAGAGGGTGCTGGCTTAAAGTGGCTTTCAATCACCTGAAGGTTGTCTTCCACCAGCATCACCATTACAGATACCTGGCCCATGGCGCTGCGCATTCTGGCGTTAACAGGGTCACGTATCCATTCCAGATCGCGTCTGGTGTCGTACTGCTTACTCCATGCCATTGCGATGAATTCTTGGTGTTTAGCCAGTTCATCAAAGTACGTGCGTAACGTGGTAAGCGCTTCTTCTGGCGTCTTTTCAGGGGAAAGTAATTTCCCACTGACAACATGCGGAGCGATAGGGTTAACCATGTGTCACCTCCACCAGCTCAGCTTCTGCTCTTTCCAGTATTTCGGCGACGGCTTCAAGTGCATTTTCTACAGCGGGGTTGTTAATGTCCTGCGAGGCTATCAACGTAATTATGGCCTTAGCGTGAACAATCTGAGTGTGCGCTTCGTCAGCATGATTGATGTGTTTCTTAAGCATGACCAACCTCCCCTTGAACCATGGTTTCCGATGCATGGAAGGCTTGGTGAAGGCTATTCAGCCGTTCCGCTAACACAAAAGTTAAAATCTCTTTAGCTTCGGGGTTGCTCAGTTCAACAATCGCGTAGACCAGAGCACGACACTGATCGATAACCTCTTCCAATTCCAAAGGCGTGTTATCAAACATGACGCACCTCCTGCGTTTCGGTTTCAACAACACAGATAGGCATGGCGATTTCCACCATATCCGCCAATGGAAGGCGTGCAGCAAAAGAGAGGATGAAGTGAGGGGCCAGAATGCGGCGGGCTTCACATTCAGTTTCAGCCTCAACGGACAGGCGGCAAGGCTTGGCCTTCTTGTCGTGGCGATTAAGGGCGAGAAAGCGATACTGAAATTTAGGGCGAGTTTGGGTAGACTGGATATCAGCCATAGCGTTACCTCATTTAACGTTGTGGTTAAACGCCTCGGTAGTGTTCCAGCACTCCGGGGCGTTGTCTTTTCATTCATGTGCGTGTAATGTGTCATCACACACAAACACATTACATCTGGTGTACTTAACGTGTCAACACACAAAAATGAAAGACGTGGCAATCCACCGTTCCAGTTTCGCCTTGATCCTGAGTTACGTGACTTAATGGAAACAGCACAACAGCAGGATGGTGATGAATCTTTAGCAGCCTGGATAAAACGCATCATTAGAAAAGAGCTGAAACAACGTGGTTTGGAAACTAAAGGATCATGATTATGAAAATTACGAAAGATGAAGCTATGTCTCAAATAAAAATAGCCTTCAAACGATTCCACGTTGAATTTATTGATCCAGAGTCCACTGCTATTAGAGTACGTATATTTTTTGATGAAAATCGACTTCAAAGTTGCAGTGTAAATGATGGCCTTTTGCCAGTTATCCCGCGAGAAAATTACAGCAGCCAAGAAAGGCTTGATGTATGCATAGCAGACCTTAAAGGTAAATTTAATGTGCAACTGCAAAATTTCATGTCTCGTTAGTGCACGACTAAAATTCATAAAATCAGCCAGCAAAAAATTGCGTTGGCTAAAAGGTTTGGTGATGCAATGAAAGTTGCATCCGGCAGTTTCAAAAATAGAAACGCATACTAAGCGCAAATTTGAGCTTTGCTTTTCCTTCAAGCAGTTAGCATGTTGATTTTGTTCCAAAGGACATTTTTTGACTTTAGCCCGGCTGAGTTGCAAATCTGAAACTCGCCCACCAGCAGTACCCAAATAATAGGTAACGAAACTCCGGGTATATCCGGAGTTGACCTGATCGATCAGCGTGTTATTCTGGGCATGCTTTAGTTTTATGCAGTGACATGAGCGGCCCGGCATGGCCGCTTTTGTTTTATATACCATATCCCGCCCCTTACGCCGTCTGAGTGCGACGATTTGCCGCAAGGTAGCTATCAAGGTCAGACTTCATGTATATGACTTTGCGCCCCACCTTATGGTGTGGAATTTCCACCTTTCCGGTATGTGCCCAATTAGCCAAAGTCTGCGCATTAACGCCAAGATAAGCAGCGGCCTCCGCTCGGGTTAAACGTTCTAATTGAAGGTTATTAGTAATTAAACGCATAGATATCACCGTGTATTGCTGGTTAACAGTGGTGATACTTTATTATTGATATAACTACTTGAAGAGTAAGCAAAACCAGATATAAACGCTTATATCTGGTTAGCTATGGTGATAACAAGATTAGAGGGTGTAAGACGAGATTTACTCCCCCTCAGATATAATTAGTTCAAAATTCCTATTTTTTGGTTTTACATCGGGATTAAGCCCTGACTCTTTTAACCATTTCTCTACAGTTCCGGCTACGGGAACATCCTTCCATGATTTTCTCAAATACGAGTAAATATCCTCTGAAAGTCCCGCAAGGCTGGCATGTGGGTATCTAGCCCATGTATCAGCAGCAATTCTCAGGGCTGTAACATAATGTCGATTTGTTTTCCCTCTTCGAGCTTTACTTCTGTCCTCACTTATAACCTTCTTGGCATATTCGATCTGCCGTAAACTACCCATCAGAGTTTCAACAAACATCTCACCATAACGTTTTCTCATCTGGTTAGCTAATCGCTCAAAACCCATCACTTCCAGTATAGCCGAGGCTTTCAACATATCTGACATGTCTGAGCTTTCATAATTCAAAGTCTCGTTAACATCTCCTACACTGATAGACATTCCTGATGAAACAACTATTTCTTCATTTTCTATTTCAGCGGAAAATTTAAGACGTTCTTCCAGAGTCATTTTTGAAGGTGTAATACCATACATATCCTGGACGGTTTTTGTTATAAGTGATTCAGATGTTTTATCTCTAATCATAGAGACAAATTTATTTAAGTCCTCTAAATCCTCAGGGCAAAACTCAATATTAACTTCTGTGATGTTATTTTTAGACATTTAAATCACCTTAATATTTTTGGATAATTTAAAAATGAGACTGCGTTTTTCTTCTTCGCTCAGACCTTCAAGCGCAAGTAATAATTTAGCGTCCAGAGATTTTCTACTCTCAATCATCCCTGCGTATTCAAGTACTGCCCGTTCTATTCTTGAAGCTGGTTCCATTAGTTCATCAGCCCCAAAGTGCAAATAACCCTGAGTAACATCAGCGCTTCTCATCGTGCGGTGGTTCAGCAGGCGTTTCAGAATGTAGTTACCAACGCCCACCAGCTCAGCAACAGTGCCGAACGTGCGACGGCCATCATGCCACTTGAAAGGGATGGGATGGAACAGGTCGGGATTTGGGTCTGGTACAGTAGCAGCGCTTATACGGTCGATAATGTGCCTGTATTCCTTAATCACACCTTTATCACCAGGGAAAACCAGCAATTCATTGCCAGATTTCATCTTTGCACGACGGCGGAATAAATTTAGGAGCGTTTCGGTTACTGGCAGTTCAAGCGGATCACCATTCTTTGTAGTATCAATCCAGAAATAGCGCCCCCCCAGATTAACCCGATCCCAGCTCAGCTCTAAAATCTCTGATTTGCGCAGCCCGGTAAAAATAGCCATTTCAATGGCATCACATACAGCAGCAGCTATATCATCACGTCCCTGTTCAGCAACATTACGCACAGAAGACAACGCACCGAACCACCTACCAAGCTCATTGGTACGAATGCGCTCGGTTTTCCTGACGGTTCCATGCCATTTGCGCTTAGTACTCAGCACCATCGTGGGAGGATCAGGGAGAAGGGTTTTCCCTTCAGCATCACGATAGTGGTCATGGGAAAAACGGTAAATAGCCCGTAGCACCCGAGCCCAGAGATCGGCCTGCGCTTTACTTCCAGCACCTACGCCAGCGCGTAGCGTTAACTTATCGGCACCAAACCACACTGAGCCATCAGTAACGGCTTTATGCCTGTTCTCAACACGTTCCCGACTGATAGAGGCGATGGGCTGTTTCATCCAATCGCCAGAGAAGTTTTGCAGGATAGAGCGATATTGCTTTGCAGTATCGGCGCCCAATCTTGCGTCACGGCTCTCGATGTAGGTATCCAGTGCATCAGCAAGCGTAACCGATGCCTTTTCGTTGATGCGTCTTTCCACGTTAGGATTTCTACCAGTGGTGGCCACGTCCCCCAGCAATTCCAGAGCCTTTGCCCTGGCATTATCAATTGTGAGATCGGGAAAGCGCCCCAGCGTAGCTCGTATGAATTTGCCATTCCGTTTTCTGGAGATACAGAAGCTCTTAACGCCACTGACACCCACTCGAACGCGCAAACCATTAACAACGGTATCGCCATACTCAACCTGACCACGATCAGCGGGTAGCAAACTTTCGAGTTTGGCTTTCGTGAATTTGAATGTTTCCACAAACACCCCGTACCAAGCGATTAGGGTATCCTGCAAATCGCTTGCAGGCTCTAGGATACCCATAGGATACCGCAGATGAGTATTTTAGAGTATTTCTGGTTATTTATACAGTAAACATGAATTAATTAACTGATTGAAAATTATCAATAAGTATTTTCAGGTAAGGAGTTTCGCCCTAACTCATAATCGCTTGGTCGCTGGTTCAAGTCCAGCAGGGGCCACCAAATTTAAGGAGTTGCGTTAATAGCGCAGCTCCTTTGCTTTTTCCAGGGTATTTTCAAACAGAATTAGCGGTTAGCAAACATCATTACAACCCCCTCACCCACGACTCACTAGCATTAACTCGCCTGCCTCTCGATTGAGAGAAATACATCATAGTATTAGCAATATCAGCCATGACCATCGCAATGACGCGTGGCTTGAGGTTTATCAAATCGGGTAAGCCAGAGTGTTTTTATCGAAGGGTTTAACCGGAAATACCAGACAGAAAGACGGGCTTTTTACCTGTTCAGAACGGGGAATAAAATCACATGAACCACGGGGTGCTCGCTGTATGACTCTAACAACAAACGCCCCGTGAATATCTGAATAGGCTGGTACGGGAAAATACCAGCCCAAAAGCCGACTACCTCAAGAAAAGTGTGAAACTAAAATAGATGTATTCACACGCTTAATTGTCAGCGGGCGCTGAGTCAAGCATCGATGGAACATGACTCGATGCCCACTTAGTAAAGTAATCCTGAAGCAGCAGTGAAGCATATTCAGAGGTATGGCCTTCGTCACGATATAATGGAAGGCCATTCTTAACATAAGAACATTTACCGTCCTTTCTATCGCAGAATACATCATTCTGTTCAAAAACAAGCACGCTGGGGTGGGTTTTATGAACCGCCACAAGCAGTGGGTTGAAATCTTTCAGAATGGAACTCCGAACATCAGAGGAAACCAAGCAATCCTTTGGATGCTGTTTAAGGGGCGATTTAAAGCAGGCCTTTGGATGAAAGCCCGGTCTTATGTGTGGCGTAAAAATAATGACCTTCACTCCCTGTTTTTCAAGGAAGTCGATGCGTTGAATCACTCTGCCAATCTCATCGTTAGATGGCTTTCGTGACAAACCGTCTAAAATCACAAATTTTATGGATGGTGTTCTCTTGATAATGTCATCAATAAATTTGGCTTGATCGGTTATCCTGGAACCATAGCAAGGGCTTCTCGGATCGTCACCAGAATTATCAAAACCAACCCCACACGTTCCTATCGAAAGGATAGTCTGGTGCTTCAATTTTTCATTTTTAGCGAACCCAGGATAGAGCTGGTTTGCGTAGCTATTACCCAAAAGAAGAATCGTTGGCGGCTTAGTTCCACTCTTCATGCAGAACCACCAAGCTAGATTATTCTGATCTTTATAAGGGTATTCAGACAGGCAAGTATCATTCTTTGTATAGGCCCATATTGGTCCCATAAACTGATACTGAACCTCTTTGGTAAAATCACTCGTTGTCACAGCCTTGCGTTCTGCAAATCCATCTTTATAAAAAACAGCAGAACCGGATAAAAATAGTACAAAACTTAAAAGAACCAACGTACCAACAAATTTATATCCCTTTGATTTTCTTATTTTCCCCTCAACAAATTTATACGTAAGCCAGGCCAATAAGATCGATAAAAAGACAGCGGCTAATCGCAAAAAACGATCTGGTGTGCCTCTTTCTACAATTCTCAAAAAGGTCAATAACGGCCAATGCCATAGGTACAAAGGGAAACTGATTAAACCAAACCAAACCACGATCTTATTGCTCAAAAACAAACGATTGAGCATCGCATTAGGGCCGGCAAAAATGATGAGGACAGCACCAATAACGGGAATCAGAGCCCAAAAGCCAGGAAAGTATGCATCTTTATTGATGGATAAAAAGCCAAAACCCAAGATCAAAAAACCAAATAGTGAAAAGCCATTTATCACAAACTGATTTTTTTGAAACTTATCGACAAAGCTCTTGTGATAAAGAACGATAAACGCCAATAAACTACCGAACAACAGTTCCCAGAATCGGGTCAATGGAGAGTAAAACGTTGCGACTCCATCGCTCCTTATCATGTAAATATTCAGAACAAAAGAAGCCAAAATAAAACTAAGTAGTAACGCAATTCGGCGAAAATTCATTCGCCAAAAAAGCCAACACAGCAAAGGCCAGAGAAAATAGAATTGTTCCTCTATACCTAAGCTCCACAAGTGCAAAAGTGGTTTAGTTTCTGCGGCATTATCAAAATAGCCAGATTCGCCCCATAGCACTAAGTTGGAAACAAACCCAACCCCCGCCATGGTATGCTTACCTAATTGCTTATATTCATCAGCAAGTAAAGCAAACCAGCCAAATACAATAGAGACAGTCAAAACCAGTAGCAAGGCGGGATATATCCGCTTGATACGGCGTGCATAGAACTCAGCAAAGCTGAATGTTCCCTTATCTAAATTCTCAAAAATAATGGTGGAAATCAAAAAACCGGAGATAACAAAAAAGATATCAACACCAATAAAACCCCCTTTCATCCAATCAGGAAAGGCGTGGAAAGCCACAACGGAGAGAACAGCAACGGCTCTTAACCCGTCAATGTCGGGACGGTACTTTGGGTGTGAAAGATGAGAATTCGATGTTGTCATTAGACTGAGTTCACGCTCGGCAAAACTTGTCAAAGAATTTTAGCCGGATAGAGTGTAAAAAAGTGATAAAAATTATACTCTCAGATGACCAACAGCAACAACTTTTACCCTATCTAACCATTGCGCTGAACAGTAATTCAGATACTTTACCTCCGCAGAATGCCCCAACAAACCCTACGTTCATTGCACCTACCATTTTCTGATGTGCTTTTATCACTTTCCTTTTTAGGGATATACACTATAAAAAGTAGCGTGGCTTACCATAACAACCTGAGAGTGACTTATGAGTAAAATATTAACCTGCGTGTTGAGCGGTATAGTGATGTTTACCGCTGCTGGCGTACATGCCGCTGAAAAAACTAACAATCTGGATGGCGCAGTGGGCAAAGAGATCAAGCTATCGTTTGAAGCCAATCCTACGACAGGATACAGCTGGATGCTGGAAAGTCTTCCCAATGAGCTAATCCTCGTTTCCAGCGACTACCAACAGTCAAAGGATTGCAAAAGTGGAATGGTAGGCTGTGGCGGTGAACAGACTTTTTATTTTATTGCTAAAGAATCCGGTAAAGGGACTCTGAAGCTGATTTATGGTCAGCCTTTCGATAAATCAACGTGGAAAGCGCATAAGGTCAACGTTGAAATTAAGTGATCGTACACTCGCCCTCTGAAAAGGGGGCTTTGCAGGATTATTTTCACAGCGCAATTATTAGGGTAAACACACTCACGTCTTAATTATCTGCGAACACACGTCGATAAACGCGCGCAATTTTGGTTGATTCCTCGCGGCTCTTGAGAAATAAAGAAAGAGGCCGTCATTTCCCGGCGAGAGATCGAGTAACGCGGCTTCCAGCGTGCCGTTTTCCAGCTCGCGTGAGGTATGGAAAGTGGATGAGTAAATAAGCCCAACGCTCCTGACCGCGAGGCTACGCATGAGCTCGCCATCGTTCACGGTAATTGTGCCGGCTGGATCAACTCTTACAGTTTCTTTATTTTCGACAAACTCCCACCGATAAATATCTCCCTTTTCAGGGCGACGAAAGCGAATACATTCGTGATGCTCCAGATCGCGCGTCGCTTTAGGCTTACCGTTTGCTTTGAAATATTCCGGCGAACCGAATACTGCCCACTTAAATGGTGGGGAGAGCCGTACTGCAATCATATCCTGTTCGATATAGGAACCGATCATGATGCCAGCATCATAGCCTCCAGAAACGAAGTTATCGTGACGATTACTCACCGTGATATCGATATTCAAATTCGGCCACGCCTGACGAAATGCAGGGATGAGCGGTTCGATGACATGAGGTAATGCCAAGCGTTCTACGATCAGCTTCAACGTCCCCGATGGTTTTTTTGCCGATTGCGCCACATCTTCAAAACCTGTTGCGATAACGTGTGCCGCAGGCCCGATTCTCAGCAGCAGATCTTCCCCTGCTTCCGTCAATGCCATCTTGCGCGTCGTGCGGTGGAAAAGTAGCACGCCGAGGCGATGCTCCAGTTTTTGGAGCGACAAACTCACCGATCCCGGCGTCTTACCCAGATCGAGCGCGGCTTTGCGAATGCTCAAGCGTTTCGCTATAGCCAGAAATTCTGCCAGTCCATCAAAGCTATCGGATTGCCCCATCAGGGTTCCTCATCGTCATGCAACACAGGGATCATCAAACGCATTTTACGATAATTTATCACGCCAATATAAAGTGATTACATCGATTTTTTAAACAATGCATTCCACTTTTACCGCCTGTTTTCCACCCATTATCACGGATATAGTGGCGACCATCACCACCTGCTGAAAGGAGTTTTTTTATGTCAATCATCAAGCGCTGTGCTGGTCTTATCGCCGCGATGGCTGTGTTTGCCGCAGCCTCCCCCGTTTTCGCCCAGGCTAATCTGAAAGAAGAGAAGGTCTTAATCGTCGTCTCCAGTCTGGATAAAAAAACACCCGATCTCGTTGGCGGTTTTTGGTTCCCAGAACTGACTCACCCAGTTGAAGTGTTCGACAAAGCCGGACTGGATTACGATATCGCCAGCCCTAAAGGAGGGTTGCCTCCGTTTGACGGCTTCGATCTTAAAGATCAGGCAAATCTGGATTTCTGGACTAACCCAGAGCACCGTAACAAACTCGCTAATTCAATCCCACTCGACAAGGTTGATCCAGCGAAGTACACCGCAATCCTGCTCGTCGGCGGACACGGACCGATGTGGGATTTCGCTAACAACCCTGAGTTGATCAACATCGTGCGTACCATGTACGAGAAAAATGACATCATCAGTGCCGTCTGCCACGGCCCGGCGGGTCTGCTGAATGTGAAGCTCAGCAATGGTCAACTGCTGATTAAAGACCGCCGCCTGACCGGCTTTACCGCAGAAGAAGAGGCTTTCCGCCATTACGACAAGATCGTTCCGTTTGAACTCGAAGCCGCGCTGAAAAAAGATGGCGCAAAATTCGAAGAAGCACCGATCTTTGAAAATAAAGTCGTCGTAGATGGCCGACTGATTACAGGTCAAAACCCTGCATCAGCGAAAGGGCTTGGCGAAGCGGTTGTCAAAGCTCTGCAAACTAAAGCGTAATCCTCGCCTTATCAGATGCGTTAGGTGGTAAAACACCTAACGCATCGACCTCAAGAATAATGTCACACATCAGGCAATGCGCCTGATAACAGCAAAAGTCACTGCAAACTCAGTACACGTCGCGGACATAGCGTTTGTCCTGCGCCATTTTGGCAACATAGGCTGCCGCGTCGTCACTACTCATTACACCATGAACCTGTACCACCTGCCGGAGCGCTAAATCAACATCCTTAGCCATGCGACTGGCATCGCCACACACGTAGAAATACGCCCCCTCTTCTAGCCAGTGCCACAGTTCAGCGCCCTGTTCGCACATACGGTGCTGCACATAAATTTTCTCGCTTTGGTCACGCGAAAAGGCCGTATCCAATCGGTGCAGGTAACCATCACGCTGAATCTCCTCCAGTTCATCACGATAGTAGAAATCGGTCGCGGCGCGTTGCTCACCAAAAAAAAGCCAGTTCTTACCTTGGGCTTTCGTCGCCCGGCGCTCTTGCAGAAAAGCGCGGAAAGGTGCGATGCCCGTGCCTGCCCCCACCATGATGATTGGTGTACCAGCATGTTTCGGTATGCGAAAATGGGCGGACTTTTGGATGAAAATGGGCACCGCTGTCGACTCTACAGCTCGGTCAGCCAGAAAGGTTGAACACACACCACCACGTTGTTTGCCCTCCATGCTATAGCGCACCGTCGAGACCGTCAGGTGGATCTGATGCGGTGTGACTTTCGGGCTGGACGAGATCGAGTATAAGCGCGGCTGAATGCGCTTGAGCACGGCCAACCATTCGTCAGCCTGAACCTGAATCGGAAACGCCCGTAGTAAATCGATAATCTGCCGTCCCCACAGCCACTGCTTAAGCTCATCCTTGCGTTCTTCTTTCAACAGATCGACAAGAACAGGATGGCCCGAACGTTCACGAACAAACTGCAAGATCTCCGGCGTGATACGGGCAATCTCGACATGCTGAGATAATGCCTCGGCAAGCGTCATTTCGCCTTTATCCTTGACGGTCACCATAGTGGCAGGCGAAAGGTTGAGTGCGGAGAGCATATCGCTTACCAGCTCGGGGCTGTTCGTTGGCCAGATGCCGAGCGCATCACCCGCCTCGTAACTCATATCGCAGCCTGAAATATCAAAGGCAAATTGTCGGGTCTCTTTTTCCGCGCCCGGTGCATTAAGTCGTTGATTGATGGCAAGGCGTGCTGGCAGAGGTGCATTCCTGCTGAAGGTAGAAGCCGCTGCCACGGCAGGCGCTAGCACACGCTCTTCATCCCCATCAGCCAGTACCGCTGTCGCCGCGGTAGCCATGTGACTTGCCGCTGGCGCATGTGCTCCTGCAAGCACGTTAACCATACTGTCCAGCCAGGCGGTTGCCGCCTCCTGATAGTCAGGCTCGCAGTCGATTCGAGCTAATAGACGCTTCGCACCCAGTGCCTCCAGCCGTGCATCGAGCCGACGGCCAAAGCCGCAAAACTGGTCGTAGTTTGAATCCCCCAATGCCAGCACGGCGAACGTCACATCAGCCAGTTTGGGGGCCGTTTCCGCCTGCAATGCCGTCCATAAATTCGTACCATTATCGGGAGGATCGCCGTCGCCAAACGTGCTGGCGATAAAGAGCACGCGCGGCGTTGCAGGCAGATCTCCACTCTTGACGCTATCCATCTCGGACAGCGTCACAGCATGCCCCTCCGCTTTCAGACGTTCGGCGCACTGCGCTGCAAAGCCTTCCGCATTACCCGTCGATGATGCCCATAAAATCAAAACAGGTGACGGTGATGTCGCTGCCGCGACCACAGGAGAGGACATGGGTCGCGACGCGATGCCGTCATTAGGCAGCCAGGTGCGAGCAAAAAGCCCCGCTAGCATGCCGTCGAGCATCAGGCGCCTTGAGGGTTCCAATGGTGCGGTAGCAGGCAGCACGGGTACGCCACCAGCCAATCGTGATGCGTCGGTACGCAAAGCCGCAATATACCCTTGCAGATAATGCTGTTCGTGCGTACTCAGCGTCACCGCCGGAGGCGCATCAAGACCAAGTAGCGTGGCCAGCGCATCAATGTGTTTCATGTCGAGTTCCTTGATGTCGTTATTCGGCGTACCCGCCTCAGTCTGTTCCGAGACGGGAACAGCAGCAGAATGGCTCTCCCGCTCTGGAGAAAGACGCGCGGATGGTTCAGCGATCCGCGCCAGCGCCACCGCAGAGAACTTGAATTCAGGCTGCTGGGAAATCGGGTCAATGGCGTCACTAGTGACCGCGTTAATCGCCAGATCGTCACCAAAGACATCATTCCAGTGGAAAGGCGCAAAGCAGTTGCCGGGACGTACTCGATCAGTAACGATGGCAGGAAGGACGGCACGCCCTCGACGTGAACGGACTTCCACACAATCCTTATCCTGAATGCCAAGCGCGATGGCATCTTCGGGATGCACTTCGATAAAAGGCCCTGGGTTGAGCTTGTTGAGCGCTGGAATCTTTCCGGTTTTCGTCATCGTGTGCCACTGGTGCTGTAAGCGCCCCGTATTCAACACGAACTGAAAATCCCCATCCGGCATGTCGGCAGGTGGCATGTGCGGTCGAGGCAGGAATACCCCTTTACCGCTTTCGGTCGCAAAAACAAGACGCGGCCGCGTGCCGTCCGGTAGGTCTTTACGCGTCTGGCTCACGCCGTCATTAAGATAGCGAATGGGGTGACGATCTTGCTTATCATCAGGGGGACAGGGCCACTGCAACGGCGCCTGCCGTAAGCGCTCATAGCTGGCACCACGAATGTCGTAGCCGGTTTTCGGGTTCCAGAACTGCTTGATTTCTTCAAACACCTCAGATGCCGAGCTGTAGCTAAACCCCTGCGCATAGCCCATCTCGCAGGCCACGTTAGCAATGATTTGCCAGTCAGCCATCGCTTCGCCGGGCGGTTCAACGGCCTTTTGCATTAGCGTCAAATTTCGCTCGGAGTTGATCATCACGCCTTCCGCTTCAGCCCACAGCGCACCGGGCAGCAAAATATCGGCATAACGGTTAGTCTCGGTATCGAGAAACGCATCTTGTGTGATAACCAGCTCAGCAGCTTGCAACCCGGCAATCACGTTCTGACGATTGGGGACCGTGGCGACCGGATTGGTGCAGATAATCCAGCACGCCTTGATCTTGCCCGCCATCATGTCTTCAAACATGGCGACGGTGCCTCCGACCAGATCGGTGCGCAACGTGCCAGCAGGGACGTTCCAGAGGGCTTCAATCGCCGCGCGATCTTTCTCCACCAGTACCGAACGTTGCCCCGGTAATCCCATCCCCATATAGCCCATTTCACGCCCGCCCATCGCATTGGGCTGCCCCGTCAGAGAAAATGGGCCGCTCCCAGGGCGACAAATCGCGCCAGTGGCTAAATGCAAGTTACAGATCGCATTGGTATTCCAGGTGCCGTGCGTGCTTTGGTTAAGCCCCATCGTCCAGCAACTCATCCACTCCGGCGCGGTACCAATCCATTCCGCCGCCTTGCGGATGTCGGCCTCTGGTAGCCCGGTGATCTCCGCCACCGTCTCTGGGCGATAGTCGTCAAGGAACTCAGGCATCGCCTCGCACCCTTCGGTGAACTCAGCGATAAATGCGGGATCGGTATGCCCATTCTGGACAAGCAGATACAGCAGGCCATTGAGTAGCGCCAAATCCGTACCGGGCTTGATTTGCAGGAACAGATTCGCTTTGTCCGCCGTAGCATTGCGGCGCGGGTCAACCACAATGAGCTTAGCGCCTGCTTTAACGCGCTCCATCATCCGCAGGAAAAGGATGGGGTGGCAGTCGGCCATGTTCGCACCGATGACAAAAAAGACATCGGCATGTTCAAAATCCTGATAGGAGCCCGGTGGCCCATCCGACCCCAGAGAGAGCTTGTAGCCGCTCCCCGCACTGGCCATACACAGGCGCGAGTTCGACTCAATGTTATTCGTCCCGATAAAGCCCTTAGCAAGTTTATTCGCCAGATATTGGGATTCCAGCGACATCTGGCCGGAGACGTAAAGCGACACGGCATCAGGGCCGTGGGTATCAATGATCGCCCGTAACCGCCGCGCGGTTTCCTTGATGGCCTTCCCCATATCAACCCTAACTGATTCGTGCTGACGATCCACACGCAGGTAGGCGTACTCCAACCGTCCTGATTCAGCGAGAGCCTGACCACTCGTATTTCCCTTAGTACACAGTCGACCAAAGTTGGTGGGATGCGTCTTGTCGCCTGACACCTTGATCACGCGATTATCTTTTACTTCCATCACCACACCGCAACCGACCCCACAGTAAGGGCAAACACTCTTTACACACGCAGAGGATTTGGCATTCATGACTGACTCCCATCGGACCGACGTATCACAACCTCGTAGTTAAAGAAAGGCTGAACCTGACGAATCCAGACATAAAAAAACGTCCACCCCCCCCCTGCTCTCGCCGTAATGCGAAAAGCATGATGATGTGGACGCCGTTGTCCTGACCGAGGCTTCACTCACCGTTGAGGTAAGCCTGCGGAATCGCTATATGTTTGAGAAGCAAGTTGCGTGCCACCGTTATGCACGGCCAGATATAGCGAGAGAGAGGGGGAAACGAGGGAATGTCGTGCAACGAGTCTGCATCACGATGGTGCAGGACCAGAGACAGCCGCTCACTTCTGGTTCATCTGCTCCTTCCGTTATGCACGTCGATGAAGAAGAACCGGTACACCACGAACATGATTTACCGGCTTACTGCGGGGGAGCAGGATAAATCAGCGACCGATCGGCTGATAGCCCTGCCATTCCGGTGTGAAAGGGGACGCCAACAAAGATGACGTGACTCGCGTCACATAACCAGACGGGAGCATTGCCGCAGAGATTCAGGATTGTATAGTGTTCTAACAAGACGTTACCGCCAATGGCGGGCGAGACTTGGGCAGAGGTGAGTAGTGATACTCTTTTCTGCCCAAGTTTTTTTTTGCCTGTCATTCGGCGGTTCCCGACGCGGAGCCACAGCCCGGCGCAGCGTAATGATGTAGAAAACGATGAGGAGAAATACCATGAAAGCATTCCCCGACGGATTTTTATGGGGCGGTTCAGTTGCAGCAAACCAGGTTGAAGGCGCATGGAATGAAGACGGTAAAGGCGTATCCACCTCCGATCTTCAGCTACAGGGCGTACATGGTCCGGTGACGGAACGCGATGAGAGTATTAGCTGCATCAAAGATCGGGCCATCGATTTTTATCATCAGTATCCGCAGGATATTCAGCTGTTTGCCGAAATGGGGTTCAAGGTGTTGCGCACCTCGATTGCCTGGACGCGCATTTACCCCGAAGGGGATGAAGCCGAGCCCTGTGAAGCCGGTTTGGCCTTCTACGATCGTCTGTTCGATGAAATGGCGAAGCATCAGATTCAGCCGCTGATTACGCTGTCGCATTATGAAATGCCTTACGGGCTGGTGAAAAAACTGGGAGGCTGGGGCAACCGTGCCGTCATCGACCATTTTGAGAAGTATGCGCGTACCGTTTTCAGCCGCTATAAAGACAAGGTGAAGTACTGGCTGACCTTCAATGAAATCAACATGGCGCTGCACTCGCCCTTTACGGGCATCGGGCTGGGCGGTGAACCCTCGAAACAAGAGATTTATCAGGCTATTCACCACCAACTGGTTGCCAGCGCACGCGCGGTGAAAGCCTGTCACGAGATTATCCCGGATGCCAAAATCGGCAACATGCTATTGGGCGCGGTACGCTACCCCATGACCTGCCATCCGAAAGATGTGCTGGAAGCGCAGAGCAAGAACCGTGAATGGCTGTTCTTCGGCGATGTGCAGGTACGCGGCACCTATCCTGCCTGGATCCAGCGCTATTTCCGGGAAAATGGCGTCGAACTTACCATTACCGCGCAGGATAAGGACGATCTGAGCCACACCGTAGACTTTGTCTCCTTCAGCTATTACATGAGCGGCTGCGCGACCTTCGAGCCAGAGAAATATCAGTCCTCGCGCGGCAATATCATCCGTCTGATTCCTAATCCGCACCTTGAAGCCTCCGAATGGGGCTGGCAGATTGACCCCGAAGGCCTGCGCTTCCTGCTGAACGAGCTGTATGACCGCTATCAGAAGCCGCTGTTCATCGTGGAAAACGGGCTGGGCGCACGCGACGTGGTGGAAGAGGACGGCAGCATTCACGACAGCTACCGCATTGATTACCTGCGTCGCCATCTGATTCAGGTACGTGAAGCCATCGACGATGGCGTCGAGCTGCTGGGCTACACCAGTTGGGGGCCGATCGATCTGGTCAGCGCGGGGACGGCACAGATGTCAAAACGCTACGGCTTTATTCATGTGGATCGCGATGATGACGGCAAAGGCACACTGGAGCGTCGGCGCAAAGACAGCTTCTACTGGTATCAGGATGTGATTAACAGCAACGGAAAATCGCTGTAACGCTATAGCACATCAGATGAGAGAGAAAATCAGACGGCGTATTCACACAGCGCCGTCTGATTTATTACGCTGGATTATTTATCCATCAGTTCTTTCAGCAGCGGCTCACTCTTTTTCACCGCGTCGTTCGAGGCTTTCACCTTCGCTTCTTTACCGACCTGATCGGGGATAAACCCGGCGAGAATCTCCTCGTGGTTGTACCCTTTCAGCCATTCGCGTGGGAACGGCGCAAGCTGCTCACCGGTGCCTTCATAGCGATAGACCTGTCCTTGCCCTGTACGCTGGTTATAGGGGATCACATTTTTCCCCTGTCGATTACTCAGCTCTTCATACAGCTTTTTGCGCAGCGCGATTTTGACATTCACGATCTTTTCATCGGTCGAATCGATCAGGTTGTGCTTCTCTTCCCGATCGTTCTGCATGTCGTAAAGCTCTTCTTTATCCCACACGCCGTAATATTGGATGTATTTGTATTCCGGCGTGCGGATCGCAAACGTGGTTGGCGTCTGTGGGAAGCTGTATTCCCAGAAATATTCATAGACGAAGTAGTCTTTGCGCTTCGGCACGGTATAGCCATCCAGCCCCAGACGCCAGAAGCTCTGACCGTCGTAATGCTTCGGCGCGGCAACGCCTGCGGCTTCCAGAATGGTTGGTGCCACGTCGATGTTTCTGACGATGTCTTCCACCACTTTGTCTTTGGCGAAGCCCGGCCCGGAGGCAATCAGCGGCACGCGGATCGACTCTTCATAGGCATTACGCTTATCGATCAGCCCATGTTCGCCGAACATAAAGCCGTTATCCCCCATCACCATGATAATGGTGTTCTTATCCAGCCCCTGTTTTTGCAGCCAGTCGCGCACTCGCCCTACGCTGTCATCCACCGAGCGCAGCGTTTCATAGTAGTCGCGCTGATACTGCTGAAGATCCATATCCGTGTTGTAGGGATAATCCACGCCGTGCCAGCTGTTACGCTGGTTCTTCACCCACATCGGCTTGCCGGCATAGTTTTCCGGCGTATCGGCATAGGTATCCGGCACAGGGAACGTCACTTCTTTCATACTGCCACGGTGGCGTTTGGCGGGCAGGAAATCGGAGTGCACGCCTTTATGCGACAGATACATCATGAACGGCTTTTTCTTATCGAGCGTGTTCAGCCAGTCTACGGCGTAATCCGTCAGCTCATCGGTGATGTAGCCTTTTTGCGGCACCATCTTGCCATCAATATTGAGCATGGTCGGCTTGCCATAGTTATCAACCGGATAATAGCTGCCTTGTCCCAGCAGCCCTACCCAGCGATCGAAGCCGGCGAAGCCTTTCGTGGCCGTTTTATCCGCGCCGCCGAAGTGCCATTTGCCAAAGAAACCGGTCTGATAGCCGTTGTCGCGCAGCAGTTCCGGGAAATAGTTCAGATGAGAGAGATCGGACGGATTGTTATCCGATACCCCATGATTATGCACGTACATTCCCGTCAGAATACTGGCGCGGCTGGGAGAGCACAGCGAAGTAGTCACGAACGCATTCTTAAAATACGTCCCTTCTTTGGCGATGCTATCCATATTCGGCGTGTGAATAGCCGAGTTCAGGAAGCCGAACGCGTCGTAGCGCTGATCGTCAAGAATGATATAAACCACGTTTGGTTGTTTACCATCCGCCGACGGCATCGTCGTTGCAGGAGAAGTCGCCGCGGCAGCCTGTCCCCCTGCCGCTTGCATACAGGCCAGCGTAATCGCGGCCAGAAGTCTGTTTCTTTTCATTATTTTTCCTTTTATGCCATCCCTTCCCAGAGCGCTCGAAGAGTATTCGGCATCGGTTAATAAAACTCGGCTTTTATATTCCTTCTTATTTTCTTCATCGATTCCTGGCGTCCCAATTGAGAGAGCAAGGCATTCATGCGTGGTAACACATGGAATAGGTGCGTTTTAAAGCCATCGCAGAAATAGTTTTTATTCGGTCGCCCATCGCTGGAAATTTCAAACCGATGCTTCGGGCAGCCGCCATGACAAACCGCTTTCACTTCGCAGTTCAGGCAATCTTTGCTGATGTTTTTTCGCTTATTTTCACCAAAGGCGAGGTTTTGCGGCGAATTCACCAGCGATGCCAGATCGTCCTGATTAATATTGCCGAGCTTATTTTCGGGATAAACGAAATGGTCGCAGGAATACACATCGCCATTTGCTTCAACAATCAGGTTGCCGCCACAGGTTTCGTTGATAACGCAGGCGCTAAGCTGCCCGGTCATTTTGGTCAGCGTTTGCTCGAAGTTCATGACAAACACATTGCCCAGATCGTGCTGAACCCAATGGTCAAAGATCGTATTCAGGAAACGGCCATAGGCTTTGGCAGGCGCTGACCACTCCGTCACGCTGCACTGGCCCGAAAAGTCCGGCTGAATCAGCACCAGTCCGTTGTCATCCGGCTCGGCAGCGCGGCGCTCCACCAGCGGAATGAACTGCATGTAGCGGCTGCCGATGCGTTTCAGAAACTGGTAGACGTCCAGCGGGCGTTTCACGTTTTCCGCATTCACCACCGTCAGGGTATTAAACTCGACCCGATGACGCTTCAGCGCCTCCAGCCCCTTCATCACGTCATCAAAGGTGCTTTTCCCTGCCCGCGTGAGGCGATGCGTATCATTGCTGATACGGTCACCGTCAATCGACAACCCCACCAGAAACTGGTTCTCTTTCAGAAAACGCGCCCAGTCGTCATCAATATTGGTGCCGTTGGTCTGAAAGAAATTATTGATCTGCTTTGTGCCACGATATTGGTTCTGTAGCCGTACCGCTTCACGGAAGAAATCGATGCCCAGCAGCGTCGGTTCGCCGCCTTGCCACGGAAAATCAACAACGGGTGCCTGCTGGCTACTGATGTTCTGTCGCACATAGTTTTCCAGCGTATCACCATCCATCTTCCAGCGGCTTTTTCGCTCGGGATAAAGATGTTCCTTCTCCAGATAAAAACAGTATGAGCAATCGATATTGCACACGGACCCTGAAGGCTTGGCCATCAACTGAAAATTGGCAATAGACTGACTCATTGGTACCTCAACGTAACTTACTGGCTACACGATGTTCTTTCCCTGAGAGGATTCTCTTTCCTGAGAAAATCACCGCCAACCTCCTGGTCGGCGGATCGTTTGCGATTACAGATCGAACAGCGGCGGTTTCTTCTCACCCAGCGACTGTTCATACGCCCGCGCTTTCTCAATCAACGCCCGATAGCGATCCGGCTCTTTCGCCGACAGATCGTGCTGTTCAGAGACGTCATCGCGCAAGTTGAACATGAGCGGTTTTTCCAGATCGACCGGAATACCCGCTTTCTTGTCACGGAAGACCACCTTGTAGTCGCCGTCACGATAGGCATCCATCTTGCCCCAATAGAAATATGGCATGAAGGTACGCGCGCTCGGTTTTCCGTTCAGGAAGGCGGCGCTGAGATCCACGCCGTCCAGATCGCGCTGGGCATGCTGGCTACCAGTGATCTTCATCAGCGTCGGCAGAAGATCTAGCGTACTGCCGATATCATCCACCACTTTCGGCGCGATATGGGATTTCCAGTTCACGATAAACGGCACGCGCTGCCCCCCTTCAAATACGGTGCTTTTACCCGAACGCAGCGGCAGTGCCGAGCCGGCCAAACCGTCTTTGTCATACTGCAACCACGGGCCGTTGTCGGAGGTAAAAATCACGATGGTGTTTTCCGCCAGCTTGTTCGCTTCCAGCGCCTGATAGATCTGCCCCACCGACCAGTCGATCTCCAGCATCACATCGCCGTAAGGGTTATGCCCTTTGCCTTTAAATTCCGGTGAGGTAAACAACGGTACGTGGGTCTGCTGGTAAGCCATATACATAAAGAACGGCTGATCTTTATTGTCGGCAATGTACTGCACCGCCTTGTTCGTTACATCCTTGGTAAAACTGGCCTGCTGGAAGCCCTGCGGTACGGCGTAATCGACCAGCTTTCCCTTGTCTTTGTAGGAGTGATAAAGCGGCACGTTCCAGTATTCCTGCTGCGGCGCACGGTTGATCGCTTCCATTTTACTCAGCAGTTCACGCCTTTTCGGATCGGTGCTTGCCAGCCGATTCATCTCCACCTGATCGACAACGGTGCTGAAGCGATCGTTGCTGGTCGGGATCCCGTACCATTCGTCAAAACCGTGGCGCGTCGGAAACGCATTCGACTGCGTCCCTAAATGCCATTTGCCGTACATGATGGTGCGATATCCGTTGTGCTGGAGTGATTCCGCCATGCTGATTTCATCGTCGGGGAAACCATCAGGATCTTCATCCATAAACACGCCGGGAATTTTCGTGCCGTATAGCCCGGTTTTGGTTTCGACGCGGCCCGTCATCAATCCGCCGCGGCTGGGAGAAGAGATCGCCGAAGAGACATAAAAATTGGTCCAGCGCTGCCCTGTTGCCGCCAGCTTATCCAGATGAGGCGTCGGCGTTTTCGCGCCCTGTACCGACATATCGGCCCACCCCATATCATCGGTAAACAGGATGATCACATTCGGCTTAGCCTGCGCCGCCGTAGCGGCCGCCGGCCCAGCCAGCAGCGCCGTCGCGATAGAGAGCGCCATGACCTGTTTCTTCATCATCTTCCATCCCCCAGAGTGTCGTTTTAGCTTTTCTCACATCATCAAGGTATGTGAACAGATACACATATCGGTTTTCACGGCTGAATGGGCAATGTACCGACCGGGCTTTCCTGCCAGCCATAGCGGATCGCCTTGAATTGCAGCTGCGATGCGCTCTTCAGCGGCGTGATACTGCCCGTGTACAGCTCCCACTCTTTGCCATCCCAGCTATAGCCAATGGAGGCATCCTGCGTGCGGTTAGCCAGATAAATTTTGTGGCTGACCGCATCCCACTGCGCCACGGGCGTCAGCGTGGCGCGCTGCTTGCCCTGCTCATCCAGCAAATCCGCCACCATCTGATCTTCCGCAATCAGATTCATGTCGTTCGCCCGGTTACGCCAGCGATCCATTTCCTCACGCATCCGCATCAATACAACGTGTTGGGCAGGATCGGCCGCTAAGTTGTGCAACTGCAAAGGATCGCGTTGCAGATCGTAAAGCTCTTCCGCCGGACGATCGGCAAACCAGCTTTGCTGCTCGGCACTTAGCTGGTGCTGATCGTGCGCCGCATTCAAATCTTTCATCGATCCGAGCGCGTTGCGGAAAGCAATGCCGATGCCCCCGGCGTGGTCGCCAGATTACGGACATATTGATAGTCACGATCTCGGACAAAATAGGCGCGCATGTCGTATTCATCCATCCGCCCCCGCACGCCGTAGACAAACTGGCGCTGCGGCGCGAAATCCTGCGCCAGACTGATACCGCGCATATAGTCAGGCTGTTTGATGTCGGCAAACCCCAGAATGGTCGGTGCCAGATCCTCGAACGACACCAGCCGATCGTTCTTGCTCCCTTCCGCCAACCAGCCTGCCGGGCGATATTTCTCAGGGATATGCACGATCAGCGGGACATGAGTGCCGGAGTCGTAGCCCTCACGCTTATGACGCGGGATCCCATCGCCGTTATCCGCCGTGAAAATGACGATGGTGTTATCCCACAGCCCGTCCTTTTTCAGCCCGTCCAACAGCTTACCGACCTGCATATCCATAATATGAATATTGTCGTAATGCTGCGCCAGTTCCTGTCGGGTTTGCGGCGTATCCCGCAGATAAGGCTCCAGTTTCAGACTTTGCGGATCCGTTGGCGTATAACGGTATTGCTGGCGGAAGGTATCCCACTGTTTGACGAAGCGTGATTGACCTGCTGGGTGGTTTTCCGCCGTAAAGAGCGCCGATTCATGCGTAATCTGCGGGTTGAAATTCATGAAGAACGGCTTGCCCTTCAGATCATAATTACGCCAGGCCAGCTGAATATGCAGATCGTCCATGTTGCTGTACTCCCCGTGTTGCGTCCACAGGGTGAAAGGGCCAACATCGGCATGACCTTTCGTAAACTGGTAATCCGTCTTGGTGTCGTTATAGGTGAAGTAACCGCTGCGGCGCAGCAGTTCCGGATAGCCTTTCACGTAAGAAGGCGGCACGCCTAAATAGCCGCCAGCAGGTCGGGTCGCCGTGCGCATGTGCTGCAACCCGGTGGTATGTTGAAACATGCCGGTAATCAGCCCCGCTCGTGACGGTGCCGATACACCTGCCATCGTAAAGGCCTGCGTAAAGACAACGGACTCTTTTGCCAGCGCGTCCAGATTCGGTGTTCGCGCTTGCGTATCCCCGTATGCGCCCAGACGGGGATTCATGTCCTCCGCCACAATCAGCACCACATTCGGGCGCGGGCTGGCAATCTGAGCGGAAAAATCGGCACTCACCGCCTGACCGGACAGTGAAAATGCCGCCAACATCGCCGCGACCAGCGGTGTCGTCTTCATCATTTAGGTTTCCTCAGACGTCTTGAGCTGCACACCGCCACACGTTATGTGGCGGTAAATGCTCTTATCATCCATCATCCTACGCCAGCGCAATAACCGTCTCTCCGGCCTGCTGCTGACGTGCAGCCCCCAGGCTGAATACGCGATATTCTTCCGCATTCGTAATCACCATCGGCGTCACGATGTCGTAGCCCGCCTTCTGGATCGCGTCCAGATCGAACTCCAGCAGCAGTTGGCCTTTTGTCACCTTATCGCCTTCCGCAACATGCATCTGATAATGCTGACCTTCCAGCTGTACCGTATTGATGCCGACATGAATCAGAATCTCCGCACCATTTTGCGAGAGAATGCCAACGGCGTGACCGCTGGCAAACGTGCTGGCAATCATGCCGTCCACCGGCGAATAGATACGACCTTCCTGTGGCAGAATGGCAATGCCCTGCCCGACGACGCCGGAAGAGAACACCTTGTCATTTACCTCTTCCAGTGAGATCAGTTCACCTTTTGCCGGCGACCCCAGCTGTTCCGCCGTCTCCGGTGCGTCTTTCAGCGGCAACGCATTGGCGTGCTGGCGCGATACTGGCGCAGCCGGTGTCGTGGTAGGTGAATGCGTGGGAGCAGGCGTACTCTCGGCAGGCTGCGTCGGTTCATCAAACCCAACGATAACCGTCAGGACAAAACTGGCCACGAAAGCAATCGCACAGCCGATGAGGAACCCGATAAAGCCTTCGCCGTAGAAAATCGGCAGCGTCAGCAAGCCGGGCATTCCCATGGAGATCGCCGAGCTTTTCGCGTAACCGACGATCGCGCCCCCCAGTGCAGCAGCGATCACCGCACAGATAAACGGTTTTTTCAGCTTCAGCGTGACGCCGTAAACACCAGGTTCCGTGATACCAAACAGCGAGGCGATAAAGGTACTGCCCGCCAGCGCTTTGAGCTTTTTATCTTTGGTACGCACCATGACGCCCAACAGCGCACCAGACTGAGCGAAGACCGACGGGCTGGATGCCGCTTTGAGGTAGCTGTGTCCCATGACCGAAAGGTCATTAATAAACACGGTCACGAAGCCCCAATGCACGCCGAAGATCACTAAAATCTGCCATGCCGCCGCAATCAGCGCCCCGGCAATAATCGGGTTGAAGCTGTAGATACTGACAAACACAGACGCAATCAACTTACTGGCCGAGATACCAATCGGCCCAATGGTCATCAGCGTTAGCGGCACCATCAGCACCAGCAGGAAGAATGGCGTCAGAATATTGCGCACGCTTTCGTGAATATGGCGATTCAGGAAACGCTCGATATACGACATCAGCCACACGCTGAAGATAATCGGAATCACCGAGGAGGTGTATTTCATCATCACGACGGGCAGGCCGAAGAACGTCACGGGCTGACCGGCATCAAACAATCCCTGAATCGTCGGGTAAACCAGCGCACCGGCAATCGACACCGCCACAAAAATGTTGGTTTCAAATTTACGCGCGGAGGTAATCGCCAGCAGCATCGGCAGGAAGTAGAACAGGCTGTCGGACGCCGCATGCAGAATGACATAGGTGCTTTCTTTGGTATTCAGCCAGCCGAGCGCAATGACGATAGCTAGCGCCCCTTTTAGCACACCTGCCGCCGCCATAGCCCCCAGCAATGGAGTAAAGATCCCGGCAACCAGATCGATCAGCCGCCCCATCGCAGACGTCGATGCCTCACTTTCTACTGCCTGACGTTTCTCTCCGCCATCCTCCAGCAGTTTGGAGATCGCACCAAACGCGCGGTACACCTCCGGCACGCGGTTCCCGATCACCACCTGCAATTGCCCTGATGCGTTGATAACAGTAATGACGCCTTCCAGCGCCTCAAGCGCAGCCACATCCACCTTATCGTGATCGACAATCTTAAAGCGCAAGCGTGTTGCACAATGCACCAGAGTAGAAACGTTCCTCTCCCCTCCGACCAACCTCAGAATATTTTCAGCGAGCACTTTGCTATTCATAATGACTTCCCGTTTCGTCAATGGCTGCAACTGCCTGATACACGTCATCCCGCTTGTTGTCCGCTGGCCAGCTGGAAAATAAGCAAAAAAAAACCTGGATAAAGCAGCGTGCTATACGCTGCTTTATCCAGGTCTCGCCCAGAAAATTCTGGTGACGTCCTTTCCTGTTTTCTAACAAGTTCACGCTGAGAAAGCTATCTCTACGTTTTATTCTGTGAAAACAGTCACTAAATTTTTACCAATCGGGCGAAGCCACTCACTTCCACGGCCTGATAAAAAAATGACGCCTCTCAGGAGAAGCGCCATCGGCACATTTACTGTTTGCCTTGCTTCTTCAACCAGGCTTCCATTTGGTCGATCTCCGGCTGCTGGGCTTTGATAATCTCTTCCGCCAGCTTGCGCAGTTCCGGGTCTTTGCCGTATTGCAGCTCCGTTTTTGCCATATCAATCGCGCCGCGGTGATGCGCAATCATCCCTTTGGCAAAGGCAATATCAGGGTCGCTGGACTGCATCCCTTCCATCATCTCACTATGCATCGCATCCATCCCTTTCATATATGCCTGCTGGGAGGACGACGCGTCGTTCGTAGCACCGTGGCCGCTATGCGCGCTGTCGGCCGCGAACGAGAGAAACGGAACCAGCAACGCTGCCGTTAATAACAAATGGACTTTCTTCATCATAACCCCTCAATCAGTCACAGTACGGTTGAGGGTAGACGTTCCAGTAAGGGGAAGGTCAAGGGAAGAGTCAGACCTCTTCGACCAGACGCATACAGACACGATTACGCCCCTGCGCCTTCGCTTTATACAACTGCTCGTCCGCCAGCCCGATCAGATCGTAAATATTGCCGCCTTCATACTGGGGAAACGTGGCAACGCCAATACTGGTCGTAAAACGGATTTCCCGGCCGTCGGACAGTCTCAGCGCCGTGGATTCCGTAAGATGCCGCAGCGCTTCAGCCATCGCTTCGGATTGCTCAGCCGTCAGGTCATAAGCCGCAATCACGAACTCCTCCCCACCCCAGCGGCAAAGGATGTCGCTCGGACGAATCGTGGCGCTCAGCATACGGGCAAAGCTGGCGATCAGTTCATCGCCGCAGGCATGACCGTAGGTATCGTTGACCTGCTTAAAATAATCGATATCCAGAAACAGCAGCGTTAATTGGCGCTTTTTCTTATTCATCAGCACGCCCTGCCGTCCATTCAACATGCTGAGAAAAGCGCGACGATTGAAGGTATTCGTGAGTGCATCCTTCAGGCTGCTGCTTTCGATGATTTTTATCAGTCGCCGATTCATCGAAACAAAATGAGAGACGCTTAACATCGCCATAATTAACATCGCGATGTTCAGCCTTGCCGTGGTAAGAAACGAATTAATGTACGCTTCGGAATTCGAATTGATGAGTATACCGACCTGATTAATATAGAGATAATTCAGTATTACGCCGGTAATCGCACAGAGCAGCGACATGATCGGAAAAGAGTAATTGAACGCACACAGCGTGAGTGGAATAACGGACAACGTAATCAGGCTGGCATCAAGGAAAAAGAGGCTCACTAATAAGAAAATGATGAAGACCAAAAAGGGAAAGATATTTTCTCTGATGCTCTTAGGGCACAGCGGAATATTCCGTAACGCGCGCAGGATGTCTTTACCCCGCAGGAAAAAGAACGCGAGGATAATACCGGTTCCCAGCTGTTCGCTGAACCAGTCCATAAACTCGGCATAGCGGTTTCCCGTATCGTAAACATACGCATAAACCCCATACGCCACGCCGGATAAGAACGCGCCGACAAACGTCGCAGCGAAAATAATATAGACGTAATATTTGCTGAATTTTTCAAATGTCGACCACTTTCCGGTAAACCGACACATCAGGCAAAAGGCGCACCAGGCCGTCACCACAAAAACCATATTGCACAAACATAACAGCACCTTGGTTTTTAACGGCGAGCTATTATCCATCAGTAACGCGGCCGACAGCATCGCCGCATAACTCACCAAAAAACCGCTACAGATAGAGAGCGTTTTATCTGTTATCGTCCCTTTTCTGGCTCTGAAAATGATCATGAGGCAAAACACCAGAATGTTGGCGGGCCAAAACAGCGACAGTTCATCCAACACCCGAAACCGAAATCCCAGACAGCTCACTACCAGAGTGGTCAGAAACAGCAGCGGCATGAACTTTATATTTTTCAACGTCAAATCGTGATTCATCTGTCCTTTACCGCCCGCTGTCCGATCATTTCACCTGCTGTCTCCGCGTGAGAATAGCATTAATCATTTCCCTACTCACAGTGCGATGGCGGCGGGAAAATAAATAAAAAACCACCGGACCGAGGCATTACCCGTAAGGTAATACGTCAATCCGGTGGTCTTGTTGACTCAGTGAGTTATCTTGCGGACGCGTTATTCCGCAGGGACAGGCTTGCCGTCAGGTTTTGGTGGTTGAGTCAGTCGTTTTTCAAAATTGTCGTTATACTGCTTTTTCTGCTCTGGCGTCAGAACGTTGTAAATTTTGTTCTTGGTTTCCAGTCCGTTAAGCATTCTGGCCTTGTGCGCGGCGTCGGCTTTATCCAACTGTGCCTGTGCTTTTGCAGCATCAAACGTATCGGATGCGACCAGGCTATGCATATCACGACGATCGTCTTGCATCGCTTTGTGCATTTTCTCGCGGGACTCTTTCATGATGTCTTTAATTTGCTGCTTCTGCGCTTCCGTCAAATTCAGCTCCTTAAACATCGCATCCGGCCCCATCATGCCACGATGCTCCCGACCCTCTTTCATCATCATCTTGTGTTCCGGGCCAGGACCTTTCGGTGCGTCATTAGCATGCGCGATACCTGCCGCGCCCAATGCCAAAGAAGAAGCAACCAGCATTGCAGTGAGTTTACGCATATTCTATTCCTCTCTCTGAATTGACTTGTCGACGGCGAGTGCCGTGCTACGAGAGAAAGTATAGGCCCGACACCTTCAGTTAATTAGAGCAAGGGTAAATCTCTGCAAGTGTCGGCTCCACATTTGCGGCAATTATGGAGAATGAGGAGGAATTGTGTAAGGAAGCGGAAGGATTGCGTTAACGCGTTACCGCAGTGAACGCCTAAAGGCGCTGGCTTCTTGTGCCAACACATCAAGATGGGCATGAACGACCTTCATTTTCTGAATCAGCGGATTACGCTCCGGCGAGCTATCCATCGAGCTCAGCTGTGCAGAGAGCCGTTCAATCTGCGCACAAAGGTAAGCGTCACGCTCTTTCGCCTGAAGCAACTGCTGCTGGAGGGACTGATGTTCCTGCCGCCACGTCTGTTGCTGACGTTGAACGCTTTGCTCTAACGCCCGAAGCGCGCTATCCAGTCGATATTCCAACTCTTCCACCCGCATAACGATACCTTTGCCCAATAAACTCGCGGATTATAATGTCACACGCCCCCGACAACAAATACTCCAGCGTACGATCCCTTGCCTGCACGCGTTTCTCCCCACGATTCGCAATGACATCAATCACAATAAAGAAACATAAATTTCACAACTCCCTCAATTACGGCTAGATTGAACACCATGACTCATCAGACCAGTTAACTTCACCGGAGAGTGCAATGACTGCCTACCCCACGCTGCTTTCCCCACTCGATCTTGGCTTCACGACGTTAAAGAACCGTGTGGTGATGGGATCCATGCATACCGGTCTGGAAGAACACCCGGACGGCACCGAAAGGCTGGCGGCATTTTACCGTGAGCGGGCGCAGGGCGGCGTCGGCCTGATTGTCACAGGCGGCATTGCGCCAAACGCCAAAGGTGCTGTTGCCAAAGGCGGCGCGACGCTGCATGACGAGGCGCAGCTGGCGCATCATCAGGTGCTGACGCAGGCGGTACACGACGCGGGCGGGAAGATCGCGCTACAAATTCTCCACGCCGGACGCTACAGCTATCAGCCCGATCCGGTCGCGCCATCGGCTATTCAGGCACCGATTAACCGCTTTGCACCACGAGAAATGAGTACGCAGGATATTGTGCAAACCATCGACGACTTTGCCCGTTGCGCCGCGCTGGCGCAGCAGGCGGGTTACGACGGCGTGGAAATTATGGGATCGGAAGGCTACCTGATTAATCAGTTTCTGGTGACGCACACCAACCATCGCGATGATGAATGGGGCGGCGATTTCCAGCGCCGTAGCCGCTTCGCGCTTGAGATTGTTCGCGCCGTTAGGGAACGAACGGGGCCGGGCTTCATCCTGATTTACCGTTTATCGATGCTCGACCTGATAGAAGAAGGATCAAGCTGGCAAGAAATTGTGCAACTGGCGCAGGCGATTGAGCAGGCAGGTGCCACGCTCATCAATACCGGTATCGGCTGGCATGAAGCACGAATTCCAACTATCGCCACGCTGGTGCCGCGCGGCGCCTTCGGCTGGGTCACGCAGAAGCTGATGGGGAAAGTCCGCATCCCGCTGATTACCACCAACCGCATCAACGATCCTGGCGTCGCGGAACAGCTTTTAGCCGAAGGCTGTGCCGACATGGTGTCGATGGCGCGCCCTTTTCTCGCCGATGCGGAACTGGTAGCAAAAGCGCAGTCGGGACGTGCAGATGAAATCAATACCTGTATCGGCTGTAATCAGGCCTGCCTCGATCAGATTTTTGCTGGCAAGGTCACGTCCTGTCTGGTCAACCCGCGCGCCTGCCACGAAACTGAACTGCCAATCCAGCCCGCCAGAGTCGGTAAACGCTTTGCGGTGGTTGGTGCGGGGCCTGCTGGCATGGCTTTCGCCGTCAACGCAGCCGCACGCGGCCATCAGGTCACGCTGTTCGAATCGTCTTCCTATATCGGCGGACAGTTCAATATTGCCAAACAGATACCCGGCAAAGCCGAATTTTATGAAACGCTGCGCTACTACCGTCGGCAGCTAGAGCTGCTCGGCGTCACGCTTCGCCTGAGCACGCAGGCAACCGCCGCCGATTTACTTGGTTTTGATGACGTGATTCTGGCCTGTGGTATCGTGCCGCGTATTCCCGCGATTGCAGGTATCGATCACCCTAGCGTGCTGAGCTATCTGGACGTGCTGCGCGACAAAAAGCCCGTCGGCAAACGGGTCGCGATTATCGGCGCAGGTGGCATCGGCTTTGATACCGCGCACTATCTTCTTAACGAGAATAGCCTTCTTAACGATAACAGCCTTCTTAGCAAGAACCATCGTCTTAATCCCCAGCCTTCTCAAGCGGGACATGGCGATTTTTATGCGGAATGGGGCATCGATAAACAATTGCAGCACCGGGGCGGCCTGCTACCTCATCAGCCTGACGGGCTTCCCCACCAGCGGGACATTACCGTATTACAGCGGAAGACCGGCAAGCCCGGTGAAAATCTGGGGAAAACGACAGGCTGGATACATCGCACCACGCTGCTGCGCCACGGCGTAACGCTGCTGGGCGGCGTGGAATATCACCATATTGATGATGAGGGGCTGCACATTATCCACGACCAGCAAATGCGCTGTTTGCCAGTGGATAACATCATTATTTGTGCCGGTCAGGAACCTAACCGTAAGCTGTATGACCCTTTACTCGCTGCTGGGTGTCACGTTCATTTGATTGGCGGTGCCGATGTGGCGCAGGAATTAGACGCACGCAGAGCGATCGATCAGGCTACCCGGCTGGCGTTAATATTGTAGTTCGTGGGACACACTAAGTTCGTAGAGAAGAAAAGTCAGTTTTGCGAAACAGATTCCGCTTCGTGAGGCTAATTCAGCCTCACGAAGCAGGAGCCGCTTAGCGGGACGAGCCCGTTTTCACGGCGCGCAGTACCGCGAACTTCGTGTTGCTGGCGAGGGTTTCACAGTTACCGAACAGACGCTTCAGCTTGTGGAAATAATCCAGATGGCGATTCCCCACAATGCGCAGTTCTCCGCCGACCTGCAGGCAGCGGCGGGCATCCATAAACATCTGCCAGGCGATTTCGTCCGTCACCGCCTGCTGCTGGTGGAATGGCGGATTACACAACACCGCCTGCAACGTATCTCGCTTCACACGGGCCAATCCGTGGTTCACCACGAAGCTACAGCGCTCGATATCCTGCGGGCAGTTAACCTCAACGTTCGTCTGGCTCGATGCTACCGCCATGTAGGATTCATCGAAGAAGCCGACGGTGGCTTCTGGGTTGGCTTTCAGCGCTGCCAGCCCGATGACGCCGTTGCCACAGCCGAGATCGATGATCTTACCGTCTAGCTGTTCCGGCAAATGCTGCATAAAGAAGCGTGCGCCGATATCCAACCCATTACGCGAATACACGTTAGCCAGGTTTTGAATGCGATAGCCGTAGCCATCCAGCTCCCACTCAGTAGTAAGTGACTGCTCACTGACTTTGAGTTCCGCCCACTCACAGTGAACCAGACGCGCCTTTTTCCAGGCCAGAGAGGTTTTCGTCGGCCCCATCACGCGTTCAAACAGTTGCAGCGTAGAGGTATGAATATCCCGTGCTTTCGCCCCGGCGATGATGCGCGTTTGCGGCGTAACAACCTTGCGCAACATTCTCAACTGATGTTCCAGCAGCGCGATCGTTTTCGGTATTTTTATCACTACCAGCGCGGGCGCATCCGGTAGTTCCGCCATGCTATCCAGCAGCGTGACCGCATCGACAGCATAACCGTTCAGTTCCAGATTATGTCGCGTCGCCAGTTGGCTCAGGTAAGAGTCGCTGATACTGACGGGCGATTGCGCCTGTAAACCGCAGGCCAGCGCACCAAACGTATCATTGAAAATCAGGCGCGGACCCGGCGCGATTTCCATGGTAGCCAGTTCACGCAGCAGATATTCATCTGCGGCATCCCACGCCTGTAGCGCCGAGTTTTCAGCGACCTGAGGATAACGCACCAACGTCAGGTTGCACGTTTCCAATTCGAGTTGGCTCATTAGCCTCTCCTGCATCATAAAATTTGCGCTGTTTATCCCTTAAAATAGCCCGTCAGTAAATGCTTTTCTCTGCCAGAACCGGAAATGATTGACGTTGCCTTGTCATTTCACCGTGATAATCTCCATAGTCATTACCCATCCCTTCAGGATACCAAACGCTTATGATTCGCTTCGCCATTGTAGGAACCAGTTGGATCACCCGTCAGTTTGTTGATGCCGCCCATGAAACCGGCAAACTGAAGCTCACCGCCATCTATTCACGTACGGCAGAAAAAGCGCAGCCGTTTCAAGCCGATTACATGGTGGATACGCTGTTTGATTCACTGGAAGCCATGGCGAAATCCGATCTTATCGACGCCGTGTATCTGGCCAGCCCTAATTCCCTGCATTGCGAACAGGCACTGCTTTTCCTGAGCCACGGCAAGCACGTCATCTGCGAAAAACCGCTGGCTTCCAACCGCTATGAAGTCGAACAGATGATCGCCTGCGCCAGAGAAAATCAGGTTGTGCTCTTTGAAGCGTTCAAAACCGCCAGCCTGCCCAATTTTAGCGTGATACAACAGGCGCTGCCAAAAGTCGGCAGGCTGCGTAAAGTGGTGCTGAATTACTGCCAGTATTCTTCACGCTACCCGCGCTATCTGGCGGGCGAGAATCCCAACACGTTTAATCCTGCATTCTCCAACGGTTCCATCATGGATATCGGCTACTACTGCTTAGCCTTCGCCGTGGCGCTGTGGGGCGAACCGTGCACCACGCAGGCCAGCGCGACGCTATTGGAAAGCGGCGTAGACGCACATGGCTGCGTCATCCTGAATTACGGCGATTTCGATGTCACCATCATCCATTCCAAAGTCAGCCACTCCGCTATTTCCAGTGAAATTCAAGGGGAAGACGGTTCGCTGGTGATTGAAAAAGTGTCCGAATGCCAGAACGTGAAATTCATCCCGCGTGAAGGCAAGCAGGTGGATCTCAGCCAGCCACAGCATATCAATAGCATGCTGTACGAAGCCGAGGTCTTTGCCACGCTGGTAAACGATAACGACATTAACCATGCGGAACTGGCACGATCGCGCACCGTTGCGGGGCTGCTGACGGAAATTCGCCGTCAAACGGGTGTCGTATTTCCTGCCGATGCCGCGACACCGGGAAATGCGGAGTAAGACAGCGATAATTATTTGACCAAGATCATCTTTTCACCTATCTTCTGTCAGGCAAAGGGGAGTAACTTTTCCGCCGGTCAATCGTCATTACGATGCTTTACGCATCCGGTTACCGGGCAACCTTGATGAGACAGCTTCATTAATGTTGTAAGTGAGACCTTGCCGGAAGGCGAGGTGCATCTGCAGCTTTAATAACAAGCGGCCAGCGTCCTTCCGATGTTGGCCGTTTTTGTTTCTATTTAAGGATCTTGCTATGCACACCATCGGCACGCCATGGTTATGGGGCAGCTTCGCTGCCATTGTTATAGTGATGCTGGCCATCGACCTGCTCTATCAAGGGCGTAAAGGGTCGACGGTAATGACGTTCAAACAGGCTGCCGTCTGGTCTATCATCTGGGTCACGCTCTCACTGCTGTTCAACGCCGGTTTCTGGTGGTATCTGGACGGTACGATGGGTCGCGAGGTGGCCAACGCCCAGTCGCTCGCCTTCCTGACCGGTTATTTGATCGAAAAAGCACTTGCCGTCGATAACGTCTTCGTCTGGCTGATGCTATTCGGCTACTTCGCCGTTCCCCCGCAATACCAACGTCGCGTGCTGATTTACGGCGTGCTGGGTGCCATCGTTCTCAGAACGCTGATGGTGTTTGGCGGCAGCTGGTTAGTCACGCAGTTCCAGTGGCTGCTCTACGTGTTCGGTGCATTCCTGCTGTTCACCGGCCTTAAAATGGCGCTGGCGAAAGAAGATGGCGGCGCGATCGGCGACAAGCCGCTGGTGCGCTGGCTGCGTAGTCGTCTGCGCATGACGGATAGCATCGAGAATGAAAAATTCTTCGTCCGTCGTAACGGTATCCTGTATGCCACGCCGCTGTTTCTGGTGCTGATTATGGTTGAAATCAGCGACGTGATTTTCGCCGTAGACAGTATCCCGGCTATTTTCGCCGTCACGACCGATCCCTTTATCGTACTGACATCAAACCTGTTCGCTATTCTGGGCTTGCGTGCAATGTACTTCCTGCTGGCTGGCGTGGCTGAACGCTTCTCGCTGTTGAAATATGGTCTGGCCGTCATCCTGATCTTCATCGGTACCAAGATGATGCTCATCGACATTTTCCATATTCCGGTGGCAGTCTCTCTGGGCGTCGTTGCCAGCATTCTGGTCATCACCATGCTGATCAACGTCTGGGTGAACAAACGCGCCGAGCGTTAATCCTGCTTTTCACCTCTCCGCACGGCTTCGACTGTGCGGAGACGTTTCCCCATTAATGCTTTCTACATTCATACATACGTTTCGACACACGCCCTACGCAACGGCCCGCAGGGTGACGGACTAAAGATGTCCGTCATAAAAAAACGTCGGGAGCGTTTTTCAACGTTGCATAGCAACGGCCCGCAGGGTGATGGACAAGGATGTCCATCATAAAAAACCACATCATTGCTTTTCTCAAAAATAAATTTTCATATACTGATACATGCAAACACACTTCGTTACGGAAAGAAAAAGCCACCCGGCGCAGGCCAGAGGTGTCAGCTCCGTACAGACAACTACTTAGCGGAACGGTTATCCCGTCAAAATTATGGAAACTCAACACTCTCGTTTTTTGCAGTACATTACCCACGGCAGCCTGGTTAAACAGATTCTTCTGGGGCTTGCGGCTGGTATTATTCTGGCCTCGCTGTCCACGCAGGCCGCACTGGCGGCTGGCTTATTGGGAACGCTGTTCGTCGGCGCATTGAAAGCCGTCGCCCCCATTCTGGTATTAGTGCTGGTCATGGCGTCTATCGCCAACCACCAACAAGGGCAGAAAACCAATATTCGCCCAGTCCTGTTTCTTTACCTCATCGGCACCTTCTCGGCGGCGCTGATTGCCGTGGTGCTAAGCGTCCTCTTCCCTTCCACGCTGGCGCTCAACGCGCAGGCCGCCGACATCACGCCACCGTCAGGGATTGTCGAAGTGCTGGAAGGGCTGTTGATGAGCGTCATCGCCAACCCGATTCACGCGCTGCTGAATGCAAATTACATCGGTATTCTGGTCTGGGCCGTTGGGCTGGGCATTGCATTCCGTCACGGTTCGGACAGCACCAAGAGCATGATTACCGATGCCTCCAACGCGGTCACCATGATCGTGCGCGTCGTGATTCGTTTCGCACCGCTGGGGATTTTCGGTCTGGTCGCCTCAACGCTGGCGGAAACCGGCTTCGGCGCACTGTGGGGCTATGCTCATCTGCTGATGGTGCTGATCGGCGGCATGCTGCTGGTCGCGCTGGTGGTCAACCCGCTGATCGTCTACTGGAAGATTCGCAGCAACCCTTATCCGCTGGTGCTGCGCTGCCTGCGTGAAAGCGGCGTAACCGCCTTCTTTACCCGCAGCTCCGCCGCCAACATTCCGGTGAATATGGAACTGTGCCGCAAACTGAATCTCGATGAAGACACCTACTCTGTCGCCATTCCGCTGGGTGCAACCATCAATATGGCAGGCGCGGCGATTACCATCACGGTACTGACGCTGGCCGCCGCCCATACGCTGGGTATTCAGATTGACGTGCCGACCGCGCTGCTGCTCAGCGTCGTGGCTTCACTGTGTGCCTGTGGTGCCTCGGGCGTGGCGGGTGGTTCACTGCTGTTGATTCCACTGGCGTGCAGCATGTTCGGTATCTCCAACGATATCGCCATGCAGGTGGTTGCGGTTGGTTTCATCATCGGCGTATTGCAGGACTCGGCAGAAACCGCGGTGAACTCCTCGACGGACGTGATGTTCATCGCCGCCGTATGCCACGCGGAAGATGCCAAGCTGGCGGAAAAAGAGCGCTTGAATCTGCTGTAACTGATTAGGGAGTGATTATCCCCTTTCCTCTCACGCCGTTCGCGTCAAAACGAACGGCGTGAGATTAAGAGAAACACTTGAAATTACGCTTTATTCTCTACGCTGAAAGGATCGATGCCTCGCTGCTGCATGCGCCAGAAGCGAATGATGTTAAAGCCGTTCATCAGCAGGAAACTGCCTTCGATCAGCGACCCACCAATCGAGCCCAGCCAAATATTATGCGCGACCCAACCGGCGGTTGAGCACCACATCACGCAGCGCGTCGTCAATCCAGACGTACGAAACAGCGCCCAGGTACTGGCGACCGTGCCCGCTATCGGCAGCAGTTCCATCGCATGGTTCATGCCCGACAACCCAAAGAGCAGCGTCAGTGAGATAAAGACAAACATCACGAGGATGTTGTGCGTTTTCAGTGAGATTAGCGTACGTGCCGAGTTCAACAATGCGCTGGCACCTGCCGCATTTGCCCCCATCAGGAAGAAATGCAGACCAATAACGGCGCTGTATGCCGAGAGCTGTATTTTGAATTTTTGATCGTTACGGTTGAAAAACATGGTAATACCGACCAGAAATGCCAGTACACCAACAGACTGGGCAATCCAATAATGTGTCATGATCCCTGCCTCTAAAAGTTGTAGCGAATAAAAGTTGTGGCGAAAAAAAACGGCGCCATTATGAAAATGAAACGCCGTTTTATTTTAATTGGAATGGATAGAATTTACAACGTCACGCCGCTCTTAAATATGGCTAATTCGCGGAAGTCGTTCACTTCATTCTTCGTCCGTTTGCCGTCAGCAATCTCGACAATCAGCTCCACAAACTGGCTCAGCAGTTCATCCATCGGCATGTCGTGGATCAGACGCCCCGCATCGAAATCAATCCAGTGCGGTTTCTTCTTCGCCAGTTCACTGTTGGTCGCCAGTTTTACGGTAGGCACAAACCCGCCGTAAGGCGTGCCGCGTCCGGTACTAAACAGCACCATATGGCAACCGGCACCCGCCAGCGCGCTGGTGGCGACAGCATCATTCCCCGGAGCGCTGAGCAGGTTGAGCCCTGGGGTATGTAAGCGCTCACCATATTTCAGCACGTCCACCACTTTGCTCTGTCCAGCTTTTTGCGTACAGCCCAGTGATTTCTCTTCCAGCGTGGTGATCCCGCCCGCTTTGTTACCCGGCGAGGGGTTCTCGTAAATCGGCTGGTTGTGTGCGATGAAGTACTGTTTGAAGTCGTTCACCATGTGCACGGTTTTCTCAAACGTAGCTTCATCACGGCAGCGGCTCATCAGGATACGTTCCGCACCGAACATCTCTGGCACTTCGGTCAGCACGGTGGTGCCGCCGTTGGCGATCAGATAGTCGGAGAAACGGCCTAACAGCGGGTTGGCAGTAATACCAGACAGCCCATCGGAACCGCCGCATTCCAGACCAAACTTCAGCTCGCTCAGCTTACCCGGCTCGCGTTTGTCATGACGCATCGCCTCATACAGCGTATGCAGCCGTTCCAGACCAGCTTCGACTTCGTCATCCTGCTGCTGACACACCATGAACGTCACGCGGTCGGAATCAAAATCACCCAGCGTCGTGCGGAATGCGTCAACCTGATTGTTCTCGCAGCCCAGACCGATCACCAGTACCGCCCCCGCATTCGGGTGACGCACCATGTTTTGCAGCATCGTACGGGTGTTTTCGTGATCCTGACCAAGCTGTGAACAGCCGAAGGTATGGCTGAACAGGTAAACGCCGTCGATCCCTTCCGCATCGTTAGTTTCTTTCAGGAAACGCTGCTGAATCTGACGCGCAATCCCGTTCACGCAACCAACGGTTGGCAGGATCCACAGCTCATTACGGATACCCACATCACCATTTTTGCGACGATAGAGTTGCACGTCCCGATCGCCCATCTGTGGCGGCAGTTCGAGGAACTCAGGCTGATACTGATATTCATCCAGATCGCTCAGATTGGTTTTCGCATTCTGAGAATGGATGTGTTCTCCGGGAGCAATAGACACCAACGCATGGCCGATCGGCAGGCCATACTTGGTAATCATTTCTCCCGGTGCGATGGTTTCCAGCGCGAACTTATGTCCGCGCACGACAGGTTGCTGAAGTGTCACCGTATGGCTATCCACCGACACCGTTTCGCCTTGCTCGACATCACGCAGGGCGACAGCCACATTGTCCAGAGAATGAATTTTTATAATACTTTGCATGGATAACCCTTCTTGCTGATTAGCAATAACCTTCCACAGCTGCGCGCATGCCGCGCTCAACGATGGTTTGTAACTGTTCAGTCACCTGCGCAGCCAGGCCAGGAACCTGTGTTAAATCCTGTTCCCAGTGATCGGCATCGCGCAGTACAACATTCACCAGCTCAGCCAGGCTGACGGTGTTTTCTTTTACGCCCGCCCACAGCGTGGAATAACGCTCCAGCCAGTGTGCATCGTCCTGCAACGGATAGGTTTGTAACGCATCGCCTTCACCGCTGCGCTCGCCGCGATAGAATGCAATCAAGGCCGCCAGCGCAAACGTCAGGCGAGCAGGCAGCTCACCGTGACGCTCACGGTAGGTCAGCAACTGCGGCAGAATACGGGTGCGGAATTTGGTCATGCCATTCAGCGAGATAGATAACAGCTGGTGCTGAATGAACGGGTTACGGAAGCGGCTTAGCACAGCCTGAGCAAATGACGTCAGTTCGTCATGCGGCAAATCCAATACCGGCACAATCTCTTCGGCAATGGTCTTTTCCACGAACTTACCAATCAGCGCATCATTCATCGATTCGCCAACGGTATCCAAACCCGCCAGGAAGGCGACCGGCACCAGCGCAGTATGAGCACCGTTGAGAATCGCGACTTTACGTTCTTTGTACGGCTTGATGTCATCAACGATACGAACGTTCAGATCCAGCTTGTTCAGACGCAATTCTTCCGCCAGCCACTGTGGCCCTTGAATCACGAACAGGTAGAAATGCTCTGCCGTATCCCAAAAGGTATCCTGATAGCCCATTTCCTGCTGTAGCGCTTCCACTTCGGCACGCGGGTAACCCGTCACAATGCGGTCTACCAGCGTCGAGCAGAAGGTGTTGTGATCGTTCAGCCAGGCGGTAAACGTTGGCGTCAGTTTCCACTGTGCCGCGTAGCGCAGCACCAGCTCTTTCAGCGCCACGCCGTTGTAATCAATCAGCTCGCACGGCAGCAGCACCCAGCCTTTATCCGCCGCACCGTCAAAATGACAGAAGCGCTCATACAGCAGGCGGGTTAATTTCGCAGGGAAGCTGACAGGCGGTGCGTCGTTCAGTCGGTCTTCTGCGTGGTAACTGATACCGGCTTCGGTGGTATTGGAGAACACGAAGCGAATATTCGGATCGTGCGCCAGCGCCAGATACTCATCGAACTGACGGTACACGTTAATTTCACGGTTTACCGAACGGATCAGACGGGGTTCACGCACCGCCTCGCCCTGCTCGTTCAGACCGCGAATAATCGTGGTGTACAGCCCATCCTGCGTGTCCAGCGCGGGCGGGAAATCGGAATCGATCGGGCGAACCACGACAATCCCCGCATCCAGATCGGTGTGCTCATTCAGCAAATCCAACTGCCAGTCAACGAAGGCGCGCAGGAAGTTGCCTTCACCAAACTGGATAACACGATCCGGGTGTTGACGACCGGGGAAGTTACGACGATTTAACGTTTGCATTAACAGGCTACCTTAGGACGAATCTCACATTCAGGGCACGACCGAACCACCGTCATCCTTGCCCTATATTCATTCCCGTAATACTTCAAGCTGCATGTGCGTTGGCTGCGTTCACTCACCCGAATCACTTACTTGTGTAAGCTCATCGGGATTCCCTCTCTTGCCGCCTTCCTGCAACTCGAATTATTTGGGGTATACATTCGCCTGCACCGAATCACCACCGATGCAGATGACAAAAGACCGAGACACCGAGAGCCGCGGCGTAATTCCCTTAAGGAGTCTTACTGCCGCGTCCCTCGCGCAACTCACACCTACGCGGTGGAATTACAGCTCGATGGCAAAATAGTTTTTAGCGTTATCGAAACTGATGTTTTTCACCATTTCGCCCAGCAACGGCAGGTCGGCTGGCGCTTCGCCATCTTCCACCCAGCGGCCAATCATCTGGCACAGGATGCGGCGGAAATATTCATGGCGGGTATAAGACAGGAAGCTACGGCTATCGGTCAGCATACCGACGAAGCGGCTCAGCAGACCAAGCTGTGCTAACTGAGTCATCTGACGTTGCATGCCGTCCTTCTGATCGTTGAACCACCAGCCGGAACCGAACTGCATCTTGCCCGGCATCCCTTCGCCCTGGAAGTTACCGATCATGGTGCCGAGCACTTCGTTATCGCGCGGGTTCAGGCAGTAAAGGATGGTTTTCGGCAACAGGTTTTCTTCATTCTGCTTGCTGAGCAGGCGAGACAGTTCCTGAGCCAGCGGACGGTCATTGATGGAATCGAAGCCCACATCCGGCCCCAGCAGCTTGAACTGACGCAGGTTGTTGTTGCGCAGTGCGCCAATGTGGTACTGCTGAACCCAGCCGCGACGGGCATATTCCGCCCCCAGCCAGACCAGTACGCCAGTCTTGAACTGTGCCACTTCATGTTCGCTCAGCGTTTCGCCAGCAAGGCGACGCGCCAGAATGTTATCCAGCGTTGCGTCATCGGCTTCGGCAAACATCACCACATCCAGCGCGTGGTCAGACACTTTACAGCCGTGTGCGGCGAAGTGATCCAGACGCTTGGTCAGCGCCGTTTGCAGATCGCTGAAACGACGAATGTCGGTGTCGGAGACTTCACCCAGTTTCGCCATGTAGTCGTTGAAGGTTGCCAGCTCAATGTTGAACGCTTTATCTGGCCGCCAGCTCGGCAACACTTTGATAGAGAAGCTTGCATCCTGAGCAACGGTTTTATGGTGGCGCAGATCGTCAATCGGATCGTCTGTCGTCCCGACCATTTTCACGTTCATCTGCTGCATGATGCCGCGCGCGGTAAAGTCATCGCGCTCCAGCATGGCATTACAACGATCCCAAATGTCTTTTGCCGTGCTCGGCGACAGCAGCGTGCCGGTGATACCGAACGGACGACGCAGTTCCAGATGTGTCCAGTGGTAGAGCGGGTTGCCGATGGTGTGTGGCACGGTAGCAGCCCAGGCTTCAAATTTTTCCCAATCGCTGGCATCACCTGTACACAAACGCTCAGGCACGCCGTTGGTGCGCATCGCACGCCATTTGTAGTGATCGCCTTTCAGCCAGATGTCATACAAATTTTTGAAGCGATAGTTTTCCGCAATCTGCTCAGGCGGCAAATGGCAGTGATAGTCAAATATCGGTTGGTCGACGGCATACTCATGATAAAGACGACGGGCAAATTCACTGTCTAACAGAAAATCTTCACTCAGAAACTGGGGCATGTTCTCTTCCTTACCGTGCTTCTTGTGCACCAAATTAGTTGACCGTTAAAAGATATCACACCAATCATGCTCGATATCTCACAGTATTTGTGAGGTCATGATCGCAAAAATGTAACAAACAGTACAATAACTCAGCATTTATCGCCGTAAAAGGCTTGTCTCTCTCGGTTTAAACGAGGAATCCGCTATTCCATATAAAAATAATGGTTTTGTGATATCACTCAACTTTTAAAGTTGTATGACAAATTATTGTAGCGCTGCCTTAAGCAGGGATTCAATCGCTATCTCACAAAGAGAAGGGTTTTCCTGTTCAGCACAACAACAAAACGTGTCGTACAACATCACAAGACACATTACACCGTGACGCCACTCAAGAGCCATCACAGTGTTTTTATTGACTCGGAGAGAAAGTAAATGCGTAAAATCAAAGGATTACGCTGGTATATGATCGGCCTGGTGACCATTGGCACCGTGCTGGGATATCTGACGCGTAATGCAATTTCTGTTGCTGCACCGACGCTACAGGATCAGTTACACATCACCACACAGCAGTATTCTTACATCGTTGCTGCCTACTCAGCTTGTTATACCATTATGCAGCCCATCGCCGGCTATGTACTGGATTTGCTGGGTACAAAAATCGGCTATGCCATGTTCGCCATTCTGTGGGCCATCTGCTGTATGGGTACCGCACTGGCAAATAGCTGGGGAGGTTTAGCGATCGCCCGCGGCGCGGTCGGTATGGCAGAAGCGGCCATGATCCCTGCCGGCCTGAAAGCCAGTAGCGAATGGTTCCCGGCAAAAGAGCGTTCTGTTGCGGTGGGTTACTTCAACGTGGGGTCATCCATCGGCGCCATGATCGCACCACCGCTGGTGGTATGGGCGATTGTGGCACACAGCTGGGAAATGGCCTTTATCATTACCGGTGCGCTGAGCCTGATCTGGGCCATCTGCTGGCTCGTTTTCTATAAGCACCCGAAAGATCAGAAAAAACTCAGCGACGAAGAGCGCGACTATATTCTTAGCGGGCAAGAAGCGCAGCACCAAACCAATAACGCGAAGAAAATGTCTGCCTGGCAGATCCTGCGTAACCGTCAGTTTTGGGGTATCGCACTGCCACGTTTCCTGGCTGAACCTGCCTGGGGAACGTTCAATGCGTGGATCCCGTTGTTCATGTTTAAAGCCTACGGCTTTAACCTGAAAGAAATCGCCATGTTCGCCTGGATGCCGATGCTGTTTGCCGATATCGGCTGCATTCTGGGTGGCTACCTGCCGATGCTGTTCCAAAAACACTTCAAAGTGAACCTGATCGTTTCCCGCAAACTGGTGGTCACGATGGGTGCGATACTGATGATTGCACCGGGCATGATCGGGCTGTTCTCCAGCCCTTACGTCGCCATCGCTCTGCTGTGCGTCGGCGGTTTCGCGCACCAGTCATTGTCCGGCGCGCTGATTACCCTGTCATCTGACGTATTTGGTCGTAATGAAGTGGCGACCGCGAACGGTTTAACCGGGATGGCAGCCTGGATGGCCAGTACCCTATTTGCACTGGTTGTCGGTGCGCTGGCCGATACGCTGGGCTTCAGCCCGCTGTTTGCTGCACTGGCCGTCTTCGATCTGCTAGGTGCTGTCGTCATCTGGACGGTATTGAAAAACCAACCTGCATCAGAAGTCGCCGCCGCGGCGGAAACATTGAAAGAAGCCAACCAGCACTGATAATCCCTGCATTATCCTGGCTCATCCGGTATGATCTGCGACTGGGTGAGCCACCTCCCTCCGATAACACACCGCGATAACTGTGACCACAACATTGGTTGCTGCTATGATTAAGTGGTATAACAAATCATCCCTGAAAGATTAACGAGATAGACACTCAGGCCCTGACGTGGCACATGGACCGTCATCTATCGAGAGTAGACATCATCATGGCACTCACTGAACCCCGACGGCTATACCAGCAGTTAGCCGCAGAATTAAAACAACGCATCGAAAGCGGTATGTATCAGGTCGGCGAAAAATTACCGGCAGAACGCTATATTTCTGAAGAAATGAACGTCAGCCGCACCGTGGTACGTGAAGCTATTATTATGCTGGAAGTCGAAGGGTACGTTGAAGTACGCAAGGGTTCAGGCATTCACGTTATTTCCAACCAGCAGAAGAATCCGTTCATTAATAGCGGCGATATTGAATTTGTCGCGGCGGGCCCATTTGAGCTGCTTCAGGCTCGCCAGCTTATTGAAAGTAACATTGCCGAATTTGCGGCCACGCAGGTGACCCGTCAGGACATCATCCAGCTGATGGAAATTCAGGAATACGCGCGGCAAGAAGATCGCTTTCGTGATTCTCAGTGGGATCTCAAATTCCACGTTCAGGTCGCGCTGGCAACACAGAACTCCGCGATGGCGACCATCGTCGAGAAAATGTGGAGCCAACGGATTCATAATCCTTACTGGCGCAAACTGCATGAGCACATTGACGACAAGTCGATTGAAAGCTGGTGCGAAGAGCACGATCGCATCCTTAAGGCACTGATTCGCAAAGATCCTTACGCGGCTAAACTGGCAATGTGGCAACATCTGGAAAATACCAAACAGATGCTATTTCGCGCCACGACGGATGATTTCGAGTTTAACGTTGACCGCTATATGTTCGCCGAGAATCCGGTCGTCCACCTCGACCAGATACACACGGGCAAGTCCTAACTATGCATCCTCCCCCTTGTTTTGAGCGAAGGGGGAAAATTTTGCACCAAAGGGAAAAAGTCAGAAAACGTTGATTTCTGTCAGCGAGTGTAAAATATCGCAGAAATCCCCACTCTTCTTCGAAAAATCCCCCCAAACCGCCCCAGTTGTCGTAATATTTTTCTGTCTCAGTAACACCTATTTTGTTACAGTTAACGCGTCTTTCTTACGCTTAATCCGTCGCTTTGGATGCAAAGTCTGCCAAGACCAAACAATCCCCAAGCAGCCTGTTTATCAGGTTCGCAGCGAAAAGCGAGCATCAAGTCAGACGCCAGTTCCACCATCAGGCAGAAAAACAGAGATCATCAAAAAATCATAATCCTGTGCCCTGATATACCCTAAATAATTCAAGTTTCAGGCAACTTGGAGTATGACGGGATTAACACTGTATTCACTCTTATCATGTCCAGAAGCGTGATTGTCGCCAAGGCTAAAATGCAACAGCAGTATTAGGAATACCGGATGGAATTAATCAAAGAACTGTTAAACGCACTCTGGCATCAGGATTTCGATATTTTAGCCGACCCGAAGCTGGTATGGACCATCTACATATTACTGTTTCTGATCATCTTTCTGGAAAATGGCCTGCTCCCAGCCGCTTTCCTACCCGGCGATAGCCTGCTCATTTTGGTCGGCGTCCTCGTTGCCAAAGGCACAATGAATTACCCTTTTACGATATTTCTCCTGACGACAGCCGCCAGCCTCGGCTGTTGGGCCAGCTATATTCAAGGGAAGTGGCTTGGCAATACGGGAGTGGTTCAGGGCTGGCTATCACATTTGCCCGCACACTATCACCAACGCGCCCACCAGCTTTTCCACCGTCATGGTTTGTCCGCACTTTTAGTTGGGCGTTTTCTGGCTTTTGTCAGAACGTTACTCCCTACCATCGCAGGCTTGTCTGGCCTGAATAACGCGCGCTTTCAGTTCTTTAACTGGATGAGCGGGTTCCTGTGGGTATTTATTCTGGTTACGCTGGGCTTCGCCTTAGGAAAAACAACGGTCTTCCTGAAATATGAAGACGAGCTGATGTTCTGCCTGATGATGCTACCGCTGGCGCTGCTGTTTATCGGCCTGTTTGGATCGCTCTTTGTCCTGTGGCGTAAAAAACGTGACGCTAAAGCAGATAACGCTGAAAAAGGGAGCTAACCGTGTCAATCAGCGGGTTATTCTCCAGGCTCTTCTCCAGGAAAGCAGGTCGCATACTGCTATTGCTTGCTCTACCGATGATTGCATTGACGCAGTCCCAGTCGCTACGCCGTTCCCAAGACGATGCTATGCTACACATCAAGCCTTATGATGGTGCCGCGTTGCCAGATGGCTTTTACGTGTATCAGCGTCTAAACGAAAAAGGGATTGCGATCAAAAGCATTACGCCAGAGCAAGATAGCCTGATCGTCCGTCTGGCCTCGCCAGAACAGAGTATCGCTGCCAGAGATGTCCTGCGTTTGTCTCTGCCTAAAGTCACGATTACCGCGCAGCAAGTGACAATCCCGACACCATTCTGGCAGCAGAAACTGACACAGAAACAATCCAAACTGGGGTGACGACTATGAAACTATCTCCATCCATTATTGCCTTATCCGTCCTGCTTTCTGGTCATGCACTGGCGAATACCGCCAATCAGGTGGAGACCTGTCAGCAGAAAGCGCAAGACATTCAGCGCCAAATCGATGAAGCGCGTAAGCATGGCAATCAGAATCGCATCAACGGGTTAGAAAAGGCATTGGACGGCGTGAAAACCCACTGCACGGATGCCGGATTAGCAGAGAAACGTCAGGAAGCCATTGCGGAAAAACGTAAAGACGTCGCTGAACGGCAGCAGGAACTGAACGAAAGCCGGCAGAAAGGAGATGACGCCGAAAAGATCCTTAAGCGCGAAAGAAAGCTGGCTGAAGCCGAGCAGGAATTACGCGCAGCGGAACATGCCGCATCGCAATAACCCATCAATACAGTGTCCTTATAAAACACACAGCAACTGTTCATTTTATATTCAAAAAACAAATCGCTAAAATTTACAGCGAGTTATCAGAATTGTCCGTACCCGTTTGGGGCGGCATAAATTTCAGCTTCAGCTATAGTTAACATTCAGGTTTATAACATGAAGGGTTACTAATATGGCTAAAGATCAAAATTCTGAGTACCTCCGCGCCGAATTGAAATCACTGGCGGACACGCTGGAAGAAGTATTAAGCACCTCTAGCGATAAATCTAAAGCGGAACTCGACAAGCTGCGTAATAAGGCAGAAAGCGCGCTGAAAGAAACGCGCAGTCGCCTGAGCGAGACCGGTGAGCGCATCGCTTCCCAAACCAAGGAAGCGGTTGAATCTGCGGACGATTATGTACGCCAGAATCCGTGGACCGGTGTCGGCATTGGCGCAGCAGTCGGTGTCGTGCTTGGCGTCCTGCTGTCTCGTCGCTAATTAGCGGATTGCTATGACAGATAAATCACAACAAGGCCCCGCAAGCGGGGTCATGGCTTCTGCTCAGCGCATCATCTCCATTATTGTCAGTATGGTGGAAAGCCGCGTTCGACTGGCAGTCATTGAATTAGAGGAAGAGAAAGCCAATCTGATTCAATTGCTGATTATGGTCGGCCTGACGCTGCTTTTTGCCGCTTTTGGCATTATGAGCCTGATCGCGCTGATCATCTGGGGCATCGATCCGCAATATCGCCTCTTTGCGCTGGGGTGTACTACCGCCACATTGCTCGGACTGGCGCTGATAGGCGGCATATGGACACTCGTGAAGGTACGTCGCTCCACCTTGCTCAAAGCGACGCGTAAGGAGCTGGCGACCGACAGATCGCTGCTGGAGGAAGATACCAAGTGAACCAGCGTCAGCAGCGAGACAGAGAAAAAACCCAGCTACTGCGCCAGATACAGCAGCAGCGGCTGGATTTATCGGCAGGTAAAAAACACTGGCTGGACACCACTGCCCGTTACGATCGCGGCTGGCAAAGCCTGATGCAGTGGCGTAAATACTGGATCGTGGGTTCCAGCCTCGTGGCGCTCTATGGCGTGCGCCATCCCAGCCGCATGATTCGCTGGGGACGCCGCCTTGTCGGGCTGTGGGGTACAGTCAGACTCGTTCGCAAAACGTTTGAGCCACGTCCGTAATTCTTCCTATCGCCTCGGCTATCTGCCTTATCTATAAGACATTTTTCATCTGACTTTTACCTAACGCGCTCATGCCATTACAGCGCGTTTTTGCACAGTTGTTCACTGAACATCAATTTTTCTGAAATAAAGCGACAATTATACTCGCTGGAAGCGCAAATCATCTCTCTATACTATCTGCCCATAACCTGATGGCGGGCCAAGTTTTCAGACCACACCTGCTACAACAAACAAAACAGGGCAATATAGCCCACAACAATATTAATTGGAGAGATGATGAAAAATTTAGAAAGCACTGCACTGCTGGTTGCACGTATCTTAATGCCAATTCTGTTTATCGTTGCAGGTTACGGTAAGCTGGGTGATGCCTATGCAGGCACACAACAATATATGCAGGCGATGGGCGTACCGTCCTTCCTGCTGCCGCTGACCATTCTGCTGGAACTGGGTGGTGGCCTGGCGGTTCTGTTCGGTCTGCTGACGCGTACCGTCGCGCTGTTCACTGCAGGCTTTACGCTGCTGACTGCTCTGATTTTCCACTCTAACTTTGCAGAAGGCATGAACCAACTGATGTTCATGAAAAACCTGACCATCGCTGGTGGCTACCTCCTGCTGGCTGTAACGGGCCCAGGCGCATTCAGTATCGACCGCCTGCTGGGCAAAAAGTGGTAAGACGAGCCTTTTCCGGCCTGTACTACACTTAAAGTCGAATAACGAATGAGACGGCAAGCAGATAAGGCTTGCCGTTGTTTTATCATCACTCACTAACGGGAGGATTTATGGGACAACTGGTTGACGGCGTATGGCACGATACCTGGTATGAAACCAAATCTACCGGCGGCCATTTTAAGCGTTCAGAATCCGCATTCCGCAACTGGGTAACGCCCGATGGCGCACCCGGCCTCACCGGCAAAGGTGGCTTTCCTGCTCAGTCCGGCCGTTATCATCTCTACGTTTCGCTCGCCTGCCCGTGGGCACACCGCACGCTGCTCATGCGGCAGTTGAAAGGGTTAACCGATCATATCGCCGTTTCGGTGGTTCATCCGCTCATGCTCGATCATGGCTGGACGTTCGGTACCGATTTTGAAGCCGCGACGGGTGACTCACTCTATCAGCACGAATTCCTCTACCAGCTCTACCTGCACGCTATGCCAGACTACAGCGGTCGGGTGACCGTGCCTGTCCTGTGGGATACCGAGCAGCACACTATCGTCAGTAACGAATCCGCCGATATCATCCGCATGCTGAACAGCGCTTTTGATGGCGTGGGAGCAACGGCGGGAGATTATTATCCAGAGGCGCTACGCGCTCAGATTGACGAATTGAACGGCTGGATTTACGACAAGGTCAACAACGGTGTGTACAAAGCCGGCTTTGCGACAAGCCAGTCAGCCTATGATGAATCCGCCACGACCGTTTTCGCCGCGCTCTCCGATCTGGAAAGCATTCTGGCAAAACAGCGCTATCTGACGGGTGAGCAGTTAACCGAAGCCGACCTGCGGCTGTGGACGACCTTGATCCGTTTCGATCCGGTCTATCACACGCATTTTAAATGCGATAAATACCGCCTGAGCGATTATCCCAATCTGTTCGGTTTTCTGCGTGATATTTATCAGATGCCCGGAATCGCCGATACCGTCGATATGGCGCATATTCGTCACCACTACTATCGTAGCCACGGCACGATTAATCCGCATGGTGTGATTTCGCTGGGTCCAGAACAAGATCTGAACCAGCCTCACCATCGCGATAAGACGTTTGTCGATTTATACTAGGGTTTTGTCGATTTTCGCTACGCAGTAGTGAAGTCGTAAAGTAGTGAATAGTGCGGCAAGGTGCGGAACCACACCTTGCCGCAAAAAGCGCGGGATTTAGGGCTGGTTCAGCAGTTTTGGAATTTCACGCAGGAACCAGGATTTCGCCTCGCCCATGCTGTCTCGCCGCCACGCCATAATAATCTGGCTTTCCATCTGATGCTCAGGCCCAATTACCAGCAAACGCCCTTCGGCAATATCTTGTGCAACCATCGGGTAAGGCATGGTCGCGACGCCTAATCCCGCCAGTAGCGCACGCCGTTTATCATCCAGCGAACTCACCGTCAGACGCTGCTGTTTATCCAACAGCTGCACGGTCAGTACCGGGCGTTCGCGCGCAGTATCCGCCATCGCAATCCCACGGTATTTCACCCGAGTTGCATCCGACAGCGGTTCAGGCTCCTGATGAATCGGATGATCTGGGCTGGCGACATAAACGTTATTCATCGTGTACAGCTTGCGGGTATTCATTTCAGAAGACGCGCGAAAATGCATGTCTGGCGCAATCACAATATCGGCGCGCCCTTGCTCAAGACGCTCCCACGCCCCCGCCAGCACTTCCGTCAGAATCGATACCTGCGTATTGGCTTTAAGCGCCAGTTTATCGATTAGCGGGAAAATTCGCTGAGTAGGAATCAGCGCTTCCGTCACAATCGTCAGATGCGTTTCCCAACCGCGCGCCAGCGCTTCTGCGTCCGTCGTGAGTTTATCCGCGGCCTCCAGCAGAATACGTCCGCGTTCCAGCAGCATCCGCCCGACATTCGTGAATTTAGTACGATGTCCAGAACGATCGAACAGCACCACATCTAACTCTTCTTCCAGTTTCTGCATGGTATAGCTCAGTGCCGAAGGCACCCTACCCAGCTCGTCTGCCGCAGCGGCAAAGCTGCCACGGCGATCGATCGCATCCATCACCCTCAAAGCTTCCAGCGTCAATGCTCGTTCTTTCGCCATCTTCGTACTCATTCAGGAATTTTGAACATACCCACCAGATTAACTAGCTAACAATCCAACGTCCACACAATTACTATCAGTTCAATAAATAATTCTCTGGGGGGATAACAATTATGATCACACGAAGAGCAGCGGGGCAATGCGGACAGGCCGACTATGGCTGGTTGCAGGCGCGCTATACCTTTTCTTTTGGTCACTATTTTGACCCACAGTTGCTGGGCTACGCGTCTCTGCGCGTGCTCAATCAGGAAGTATTGGCACCGGGGGCATCATTCCAGCCGCGAACCTACCCACGGGTTGATATTCTGAACATTATTCTTCAGGGCGAAGCGGAATACCGCGACAGCAACGGCGGCCACATTCAGGCCAAAGCCGGAGATGTGCTGCTGCTCTCCACGCAGCCAAACGTCAGCTATAGCGAACATAATACCAACGCCAACAAGCCGCTGACACGTCTGCAATTATGGCTGAATGCCTGCCAGACCCGCGAGAACAGCCCGCTGCAGCGCATGGGATTGAATTCAGTAAACCATACGCTACTTGCCTCACCGGAAGGCGAACACAATAGCCTGCAACTACGCCAGCAGGTTTGGGTGCATCATGTCGATCTCCAGCAGAATGAGCAAAGCACCATCACGCTAAAGGGAAATCAGGCGTACCTCCAACTGATCCACGGTTCAATGGCGGTAAAAGGCAATCAGAACAGTGAAACACTGCACTGCGGCGACGGAGCCTTCATTAAGGAAGAAACGGCGTTGACGCTACAGGCAGAGTCGCCTTTGCGGGCGCTGCTCATCGATCTGGTCGTATAGCGCTTCTATCCTCGTCTTCACAGGAAAACGCCGCCAGTTCGGCGTTTTTATTCAGTCGTGGTAAGATATCCGTCTTGTTCCTCAATGCGTCAGGGTGATATGACAATGGATTCAACCAAACAGGACAAACTTCTTGCCCAGGCTGAACAGATTTGTCAGCAGCGCGCTGTGCGTCTCACGCCACAGCGGTTAGAGGTTTTACGCCTTATGGCACAGCAGTCCGGTGCTATCAGCGCTTATGACCTGCTGGACCTGCTGCGCGTTTCCGAACCTCAGGCGAAACCGCCGACTGTCTATCGCGCGCTGGATTTTCTGCTGGAACAAGGCTTCATTCACCGCGTCGAATCCAACAACAGCTACGTGCTCTGCCACCATATCGAAGACCACAGCCACACGTCTGCCCTTTTCATCTGCGACCGCTGCGGACAGGTTACAGAACGTCAAACCGAAGGTGTGGAAGAAACGCTGCGTAGTCTGGCGCAACAGTCGGGATTTACGCTGCGTCACAGCGTGGTGGAAGCACACGGCTTGTGTGGGGGCTGTCAGGAAGTTGCATCATGCAAGCAGCCGGACCATTGCGGTCACGACCATACCGTTCCGATTAAAAAACGATAGCCCAAGGGCTATCGTTTTTTCTGTGGGGATACATCACCTTGGTGACCAGTGATAGCTACCAATGATATTTGTGGTGCTCTTCCCAGTGTTTCACTTCTTTCTCTGCCGCTTCTTTTTCGTACCCGTAACGCTCCTGGATTCTCCCCACCAGTTGGTCACGTTTACCTTCGATGACCGTCAGATCGTCATCCGTTAATTTGCCCCATTGCTCTTTCGCTTTACCTTTAAACTGTTTCCAGTTACCGCTGGCTTGGTCTTTATTCATAAGAATCTCCGTACCTTAGGTGAATTGCGCATAAAAAATCATAACTACCGACGTATGCGTCAGTTTCAGATAAATAGATGTATTCAGTAAGCAACATCATAACTCAGTGAACCATGACGGTGCTCTTCGCCACTGTCTCCCTTGATTACCAGGCTATCTAAATGTGATGGCTAATACTCAATCGTCAAACTGATCTATCGCCACACAATCAAGATAAAAATGCTTACCTTGATAAAAATTATAGTCGAATATTTTACTTTGAATGAAAAATCAGGAATCTGTAACTGGAACGAGCATTGATAAAGGGAAAATAACCGCAAAAGCGGTGAAAAAACAGGAGGTAATGAGATAGTAGAAAACGCACGCAAAATGTAACTAAATGTATATGGTTAGCAGATTAATACACAGAACGTGATGCACTGTCCCAGACAGACGAGCAGTGCATCTCTGCGAATGGTTAGCTCCAGTCGCTGTTACGAATCACGCCAACCGCTAAGCCTTCTATCGAAAAGCTTTGCTGACGCAGATCGACAACAATCGGGGCAAACTCTTCATTTTCAGCGAGGAGGTGTACCGTATTGCCCTGCTTTTTCAGGCGCTTCACCGTCACCTCATCGTCAATACGCGCGACGACAATCTGACCGTTGCGCACATCTTCTGTTTTATGCACGGCCAGTAAATCACCATCCATAATACCGATATCTTTCATCGACATGCCGCTCACCCGCAGCAAAAAATCAGCGCTGGGTTTGAACATCGCAGGGTCAACCTGATAGTGACACTCGATATGTTCCTGTGCCAGCAGGGGTTCACCTGCGGCCACGCGGCCAACCAGAGGAATACCCGTCTCTTCTTCCATTAGCAGACGAATACCACGAGACGCGCCCGATACAATCTCAATAACGCCTTTACGCGCCAGCGCTTTCAGATGCTCTTCAGCCGCATTAGGAGAGCGAAACCCCAGTTGTTGAGCAATTTCCGCGCGCGTTGGCGGCATTCCGGTTTGCGCAATATGATCGCGGATCAGGTCATAAACCTGCTGCTGCCTTGCTGTTAATACTTTCATTCCGCCCCCTGGTTGTTTATACAGTCTTGCTGTGAGTATATACAGGTAAGCCACAATTGGGAATGGAGATCTCGGCAAAGCCCCTGACTTTTACTCATTTATGCGCGCCGTCAGGCAAAATGTTGCCAGAGGATGCTGCCCCAGACGACAGCGGCTAACAGGATGGCAACAAAGACAGCCGCCGAGCCAATATCTTTCGCCCGACCGGATAATTCGTGGTGCTCAAGACCAATGCGATCAACCACGGCTTCAATGGCGCTATTGGCCAGTTCAAACAGCATAATCAGTACCACAGACCCGATCAGCAGCAGTTTTTCGACCAGCGTAACTGGCAGTAAACACGCGATAATGACGCCGACAAGGGTCAGTATCGTTTCCTGACGAAATGCCGCCTCATGCTGCCACGCCTGCTTCAGCCCCTTAAAGGAATAACCAGTCGCCTTAATGATCCGGGTCATCCCCGTTGCTTTATTCATTTATCCTCCGCTATTTATGCAAAATAGTTCGCATTTTAACGCGCTTACGTTGTCTCATCACCACAGATCTCCGGCGCAGTTTCTGGTATCCTTGCGGCGCATTGCTAACAAGAGGCTCCATGTTGTTATGTCAGGTTGGCGTAAAATTTACTATAAATTATTGAATCTCCCACTGAAACTGTTGGTGAAGAGCAAAGTTATTCCCGCAGATCCGGTGGTCGAGCTAGGGTTAGATCCCTCACGTCCTATACTCTATGTTCTGCCTTATAACTCTCAGGCGGATCTCTTGACGCTACGTGCGAAATGCCTGGCATTGGGGCTACCCGATCCCTCGCAGTCGTTCGAATTCAATGGCGTCGAACTTCCTAGCCACGTCTTTATTAATGACGGGCCGCGCGTCTTCCGCTATTACGTTCCCAAACAGAAATCCGTCAAGCTGTTTCACGACTATCTGGATCTGCATCGTGCCAATCCAGATTTAGACGTACAAATGGTGCCAGTTTCTGTGATGTTTGGGCGCTCTCCGGGTCGGGAAGGCCACGCTCAGGCCACACCGCATCTGCGCTTGCTCAACGGCATTGAGAAATTCTTCGCCGTCCTGTGGCTAGGCCGCGACAGCTTTGTCCGCTTCTCCAGCCCGGTGTCGCTACGTTATATGGCGACCGAGCATGGTACTGACAAAACCATAGCCCACAAACTGGCGCGTGTCGCACGTATGCACTTCTCTCGCCAACGTTTGGCGGCAGTAGGGCCACGTTTGCCGGTGCGTCAGGAGCTATTTAACAAGCTGCTGGATTCCAAAGCGATCAAGAAAGCCGTAGACGATGAAGCGCGCAGTAAGAAAATTTCTACTGAGAAAGCGCAGCAGAACGCTATTGCGCTGATGGAAGAAATCGCCGCTGACTTCTCCTACGAAGCCGTGCGTCTATCGGATCGCGTATTAAGCTGGACGTGGAACCGCCTTTATCAGGGGATTAACGTCCACAACGCCGAACGCGTTCGCCAGCTGGCGCAGGATGGTCACGGGATTGTCTATGTGCCCTGCCACCGCAGCCACATGGATTATCTGCTGCTGTCCTACGTCCTGTACCATCAAGGCTTAGTGCCGCCGCACATCGCCGCTGGCATCAACCTGAATTTCTGGCCAGCAGGCCCGATCTTCCGCCGTCTTGGCGCGTTCTTTATTCGCCGTACCTTCAAAGGCAACAAGCTGTATTCCACGATTTTCCGTGAATATCTGGGCGAACTGTTTGCCCGCGGTTATTCGGTTGAATACTTCATGGAAGGTGGACGTTCACGCACGGGCCGTCTGTTAGAGCCAAAAACCGGTACGCTGGCGATGACCATTCAGGCCATGCTGAGAGGCGGTACGCGCCCCATCACGCTGGTACCGATTTATGTCGGCTACGAGCATGTGATGGAAGTCGGCACCTATGCGAAAGAGCTGCGCGGTGCGGTGAAGGAAAAAGAAGGCTTTATGCAGATGGTGCGCGGTTTGCGCAAACTGCGTAATCTCGGCCAAGGGTACGTGAACTTCGGCGAACCACTCCCGCTGACAACCTATCTGAACCAGCATGTTCCGCAATGGCGTGATGCGATCGATCCCATTGAAGCACAGCGCCCAAGCTGGCTAACGCCGACGGTGCAGGATATCTCTATGGATATCATGGTGCGCATCAACAATTCTGCGGCAGCAAATGCAATGAACCTGTGCTCTACGGCTTTATTAGCCTCGCGCCAGCGTTCACTGACGCGTGAACAAATGCACGAACAGCTGGATTGCTACCTCCAGTTGCTGCGCCAGGTGCCTTATCACAAAGATATTACGGCACCGAAGAAGACAGCAGATGAACTGCTGGAACACGCGCTGGGCATGAACAAGTTTGAAGTCGAGAAGGATAGCATTGGCGATATCATCATTCTGCCGCGCGAGCAGGCGGTACTGATGACGTACTACCGCAATAACATCCAGCACCTGTTGGTCTTGCCGTCGCTGATCGCCAGCATCGTCATCCACCATCGCCGGATTACGCTTGCCGAAGTCGTACGACAGATCACGCTGATCTATCCGTTGCTGCAAGCTGAGCTGTTCCTGCACTATTCCAAAGAGCAGTTGCCGGGCGTGCTGGAAACGCTGGCTAATGAACTGATTCGACAAGAGCTGCTGTGCAGCCGTAACGGTCAATTAGCCATCAATCCGCCACGCATCCGTACGCTGCAACTGCTGTCAGCAGGCGTGCGTGAAACGCTGCAACGCTATGCGATCACGCTGTCTTTGCTGTGTGCGAACCCAGAGATCAACCGTGGGACGCTGGAGAAAGAAAGCCGGAACATGGCGCAGCGCCTGTCCGTCCTGCACGGTATCAACGCGCCGGAATTCTTTGATAAAGCGGTGTTCTCAACGCTGGTCGCGACCTTACGTACAGAAGGATATATCACCGACAGCGCGGAAACGGCGCAAAGCGATATCGTGGCAATCTACAACATCCTCGGCGATCTGATCACCCCGGAAGTGCGGTTGACTATCGAAAGCGCCAGCTCACCAGCTGAAATGGAAGCCGCCAGTCAGGTGGAAACTAATAGTCAGACGGTAGAAAAAGTGGAAGAGACAAAGCAGGATTAACCGGACAATCACGGGAAAATGGCGGACGACGCGCCGCCATCAAGCCGTGAATACGTTTGGCATAACAAACATGTCTGAGCATTCCACCATAAAAAAAGCAGCGAGAAATCGCTGCTTTTTTGTCTCTATCGGTTCGCCCTATAGGCCAAACAGTACACCAATAAATATCGCCATGCCCGCGTATTTATTATTGTGAAAAGCTTTGAAACAGGCATCACGCTCGCGCCCAGCGGTCAGGATTTGCTGATAAACAAACATCCCCGCAGCTACCAGCAGCGAAATAGTGTATGGCGTTCCTAATCCAGTGGTGATGCCCAAAGCCAGCAGCAACGCCAGCATACTAAACTGCAGTAACCCGATGATGATATTGTCAAAACGGCCAAATAGGATCGCGGTGGATTTCACGCCGATCTTTAGGTCGTCATCACGATCCACCATCGCATATTGGGTATCGTAGGCGACCGTCCAGCAAATATACGCCAAAAACATCATCCAGCAGCTCGCTGGCAGGCTTTCACTCACCGCCGCGTAAGCCATCGGGATTGACCAGCCAAACGCCGCACCCAGCACAAACTGAGGAAGATGGCTGACCCGTTTCATGAACGGGTAGACCCACGCCAGACCCAGCCCCGCAACGGACAGCCAGATCGTCATCTTATTCAACGTCAGCACCAAGCCAAACGCCAACAAGACCAGCACGACAAACAGCACTTTGGCCGCTCGCTCGCTTACCTCACCGCTGGGCAATGGGCGAGAAGCGGTGCGTTTTACATGGCCGTCAAAATGGCGATCGGCATAATCATTGATAACGCAGCCCGCCGCACGCATCAAGAAAACGCCAGCGACAAAAACAAGCAGCGTCCACGGTGCAGGCGCCCCGCCTCCCGCTAGCCACAGCGCCCATAGCGTTGGCCACAGCAGCAACAGAGAACCTATCGGTTTATCAATTCGCATCAAGCGACAATAAGCCAGCCATTTCCCTGCTGTAACACTTCTTTCCAAGGATTTATCTCCTCAAATTACCTGCCAACCTTCATCACCGGCTGAAATAAATCGGTGATTCCGGTAAGAAAAGCTCAGTCAACAGTAACGGATAACCCGAGACACACAGGCGGGAACGTCGCGCCCATAAGCCTTCACTGCATCCGGTATGAATATAGTCACGCGTCAGCGCCTTTTGCCCAAACAGGTAGCGGCCTAGCGGCTGATTACCTATTTTCGTCAGGGCTGAATCCGTGCCGTCGAGCGTCTGTTGCGGAACAATGGTACTGCCAAAAAGCCAGGGACGATCGTCACCATACAGCACCACTTCACGCAGCCAGTAACGTTCACTGTACGGCAGCTGTTCGCGCTCTTCGCCCAGCGCCTGTGGCGTAATGAATTTCTCACTGCACAGGATGGTCTTCAGTTGGGCACAATATTTTTCAAGTCGCCGCGTCATGGAGCCGGTTTCCATCAGCCAGTCACCAATGTGCTCAGGTAATACCGAAGGGGGCTCAGTAAACCAGGAAATAGAGCGCAGAAGCGTAGACGCATCGTCAGACATTGTCCCTACTCCGAACAGGGTTGTTTTGAATAAAAAGGTATTCGTAAATAAAGTAACGCCGCCATTGTAGCGCAGAATGCTTCCCCCGATAACACGCGATAAACGCATTCATCAACGATACGGCAACATTTCAGCAATGCAGCGCATAAAAAAAGCACCACCCAGTCTCGCGACCAGATAGTGCTCTTTGAAGGACAGAAAGACGAGCTTCTGTAACCTGACTCCTGTCACCAGAAAATGGCTTCTGGCGACAAAGGTGTCGCACTACATCATGCCGCCCATACCACCCATGCCGCCCATACCGCCAGCAGCACCTAAGTCAGGCGCATCGCTTTTCGGCAGGTCGGTTACCATACATTCGGTGGTGATCATCAGGCCTGCAACAGAAGCCGCGTATTGCAGCGCAGAACGGGTTACCTTGGTTGGATCCAGGATACCGAAGTCGATCATGTTGCCGTATTCTTCCGTTGCCGCGTTGTAACCGTAGTTACCTTCGCCCGCTTTAACGGTGTTGGCAACCACAGATGGCTCTTCACCAGCGTTGGAAACGATCTGACGCAGTGGCGCTTCCATCGCGCGCAGCGCCACTTTGATACCCACGTTCTGATCTTCGTTCTGAGCAGTCAGAGAAGCCAGTTTCGCTGCAACGCGAACCAGCGCCACACCACCACCAGCAACCACGCCTTCTTCTACCGCAGCGCGAGTCGCAGCCAGGGCATCTTCAACGCGTGCTTTCTTCTCTTTCATTTCAACTTCAGTTGCTGCGCCAACTTTGATAACGGCTACGCCGCCAGCCAGTTTAGCCACACGCTCTTGCAGTTTTTCACGATCGTAATCAGACGTAGCTTCTTCAACCTGCTGACGGATCTGAGCAACACGGCCCTGAATCGCCGCTTCTTCACCCGTACCATCGATGATGGTGGTGGTGTCTTTGTTGATTACAACGCGTTTTGCCTGACCCAGATCTTCCAGCGTCGCTTTTTCCAGCTCCAGACCGATCTCTTCAGAGATAACGGTACCGCCAGTCAGCGTCGCGATATCTTGCAGCATCGCTTTACGACGGTCACCGAAGCCCGGTGCTTTCACCGCAGCGACTTTCACGATGCCACGCATGGTGTTAACCACCAGCGTTGCCAGTGCTTCGCCTTCAACATCTTCAGCAACGATAACCAGCGGTTTGCCGGCTTTCGCTACCGCTTCCAGAACTGGCAGCATTTCGCGGATGTTGGAGATTTTTTTGTCAGCCAGCAGGATGAACGGGCTTTCCAGTTCTACCGCACCGGTTTCTGGTTTGTTGATGAAGTACGGAGACAGGTAGCCACGGTCGAACTGCATACCTTCAACCACGTCCAGCTCGTCTTGCAGACCGGTACCTTCTTCAACGGTGATAACACCTTCTTTACCGACTTTGTCCATGGCTTCGGCAATCATTTTGCCTACGGTTTCGTCGGAGTTAGCAGAGATGGTACCAACCTGAGCAATAGCTTTAGAGTCAGAGCACGGTACAGACAGTGCTTTCAGCTCTTCAACAGCGGCGATAACGGCTTTATCGATACCGCGCTTCAGATCCATCGGGTTCATGCCCGCTGCAACAGCTTTCAGGCCTTCAGTGATGATAGCCTGCGCCAATACGGTTGCGGTCGTGGTGCCGTCGCCTGCTGCGTCATTCGCTTTAGAGGCAACTTCTTTCACCATCTGCGCGCCCATGTTCTCGAACTTGTCTTCCAGCTCGATTTCACGCGCAACAGATACGCCGTCTTTAGTAATGGTCGGTGCACCGAAGGATTTATCCAAAACTACGTTACGGCCTTTCGGGCCCAGGGTAACCTTCACTGCATCAGCCAGTACATTTACGCCGCGCAGCATTTTTACGCGAGCGTCATTACCGAATTTTACGTCTTTAGCTGCCATGGTGTATTTCCCTTAAATTCGTTCAGTTCAGATGATTACGCGCAATTACGCTTCAACAATTGCCAAAATGTCGCTTTCAGACATGATCAACACTTCTTCGTTATCGATCTTCTCTGCCTTCACGCCATAGCCATCATTGAAAATAACGATGTCGCCAACTTTCACATCCAGCGGCTTCACTTCGCCATTTTCCAGGATACGTCCGTGACCTACGGCCAGAACTTCACCGCGGGTAGATTTACCAGCAGCGGAACCAGTCAGTACGATACCGCCAGCAGATTTTGACTCGACTTCTTTGCGCTTGACGATCACGCGGTCATGCAATGGACGAATATTCATTGATAGCTCTCCTTTGAGAAAGTCCATATCGGTTTAGGATAAACGCCGACGATGTTTTGCTTATGCTTTTCATCATTGGCCTTGTGGTGTTCTAAGTGGGGACGTTTCACCGCCCTTCAAGGGAGAAAATTCATTTTTTTTGCGTTAGGCGGCCACTTGTCGCAAACAGCAGATAAAAAATAAGGATTATCAATATGATAATCCTTATCTGTTTTTCAGTTCATCGTGACGTTAACGGTCGTCACGATCGTCCCGATGTTCAATATTTGCGCTCCCGCCATCCTTGCGCTGGTATTCACCTTCAAAGGTGTTACCACCAGAGGACGACGACGCGCCGGAGCCGGAACGCCAGATATGCAGGTGAGGCATCAGTTTGAGCGTCAGGCTTTTTTGCACCGGTGGCAACAGAAGCAGTAGCCCCAGAAAGTCAGTCAGGAAACCCGGAATCAGGAGCAGAAAGCCTGCCAGCACCAGTGACACGCTTTTTACCATTTCAGCCGCCGGGCTTTCACCTGCTGCCATTTTCTGCTGCATCTGCACCAGCGTCTTCATCCCCTGATTTCGCACCAGTGAGACCCCCACGCAGGACGTGAAGACCACCAGCAGCAGGGTCATAGCGACGCCCAGCACCTCAGCCACCTGAATAAACAGCGATATCTCGATGTAAGCCAAAAGAAAAATAAGTAATAACGGTAACCAGCGCACCCGGTTCTCCTGTGTGTTTTACGCGTACTGTTTTAATAAAAACGTGTGTGAATAAGAACGTGTTAAGCCCATCGCGATTGAAAACCCAGTACGCGTTACTGCCCATCGACTTTACTACCAATGGATTAGGTAAAATGCGCGCCCTGCTCTGCGATCTGGCACATCATGAGTGACTTAAATGGGGACGGCCTTGCGCATTTTCAATGCCGCCGCCCCACGAATATTGTTCTAAAATAGTGACTCGTGACTACAGTCACAGTTCATTTACTGTAGTGGTAGAGAACGCCAGTATAGTGATCTAAACACCTGTTTTTCGCTTTCATAACGACATATCCTCACGGCAATGGATACTTGGTTGGTCAAACATCCCGAGACTATTGCCGAGATAAGACGGTTTATCCAGGGTCACACTGTTTGCCTGAGAGAGCACGTTTTCTGAGATAACAGTTTCCCACGATAACGCCGCCCGACACACCAGCCCACAGCGTCTAGTTGCATCACTAGCCGCACAACAGGATAGGCACTCTCATGTCAGAAAACATCCGTATTGAAGAAGACCTGTTAGGCACCCGAGAAGTTCCCGCAGACGCGTATTATGGCGTTCATACGCTGCGCGCCGTCGAAAATTTCTATATCAGCAACAATAAAATCAGTGACATTCCCGAGTTCGTACGCGGCATGGTCATGGTGAAGAAAGCGGCGGCGTTAGCGAACAGAGAACTGCAAACTATCCCGAAAAAAATCGCCGACATCATCATCCGTGCCTGTGATGAAGTGCTGAATAACGGAAAATGCATGGATCAGTTTCCGGTGGATGTCTATCAGGGGGGCGCTGGCACGTCGGTCAATATGAATACCAACGAAGTATTAGCCAATATTGGTCTGGAACTGATGGGCCACCAGAAAGGCGAATACCAGTACCTGAATCCCAACGATCATCTGAACAAATGTCAGTCCACTAATGATGCCTACCCCACCGGATTTCGTATCGCGGTCTATGCGTCCGTCCTGAAGCTAACCGAGGCGATAGCGAAGTTGAGCGATGGCTTCGAGCGTAAAGCCAAAGAATTTGAAGACGTGCTGAAGATGGGTCGTACCCAGTTGCAGGACGCGGTGCCGATGACGCTCGGCCAGGAATTTCATGCGTTTAACGTGCTGTTGCAGGAAGAAATCAAAAACCTGCTGCGCACGTCGGAACTACTGCTTGAAGTCAATCTGGGCGCGACCGCCATCGGTACGCGTCTGAATACGCCAGACGGCTACCAGCAACTGGCGGTACAGCGTCTGGCGGAAGTCAGCGGCCTGCCGTGCGTGCCAGCAGAAGATTTGATCGAAGCGACGTCAGACTGCGGTGCCTATGTGATGGTACACAGTTCGCTGAAGCGGCTGGCCGTGAAGCTGTCGAAAATCTGTAATGACCTGCGTTTGCTCTCTTCCGGCCCCCGTGCTGGTCTGAATGAAATCAACCTGCCGGAACTGCAAGCGGGTTCCTCAATCATGCCCGCCAAGGTGAATCCGGTTGTGCCGGAAGTCGTCAATCAGGTGTGCTTCAAGGTCATCGGTAACGACACCTGCGTCACGATGGCGTCAGAAGCCGGGCAATTGCAGTTAAACGTGATGGAACCGGTCATCGGTCAGGCGATGTTTGAATCGACCCACATTCTGACCAACGCCTGCTACAACCTGCTGGAGAAATGCGTTAACGGCATCACCGCCAACAAGAGCGTGTGCGAAGCCTACGTCTTCAACTCCATCGGGATTGTGACGTACCTGAATCCGTTCATCGGCCACCACAACGGCGATATCGTCGGCAGGATCTGCGCAGAAACGGGGAAAAGCGTGCGTGAAGTCGTGCTGGAGCGCGGCCTGCTAACGGAAGCCGAGCTGGATGACATTTTCTCTATCCAGAACCTGATGCATCCGGCGTACAAAGCCAAACGTTACACCGATGAAAACGAGCTTCCCTAACACCAACACCTAATACCCACAGGCACGTCCGTTCACGAAGAACAGCGTGCCTTTATTTTTTGCCGCCTACGGCCATAAGAATAAGTTATGAATTTTTTATTAATTAAGGAGCATAGTCATGCTTGGTCTTGAGTTACTGATCGTTCTGCTTGCCATCTATTTGGGAGCACGACTGGGAGGCATCGGCATTGGTTTCGCCGGTGGCCTGGGAGTGCTTGTTCTTACGCTGGGGTTTCAGATAAAGCCCGGCGTGATCCCTTTTGATGTCATTGAAATTATCATGGCCGTTATCGCTGCCATCGCCGCGATGCAGGTGGCGGGCGGAATGGATTATCTGGTCAGTCTGGCGGAGAAACTGCTGCGTAAGCACCCGAAATACGTGACTTTTCTCGCCCCTCTGGTCACCTACTTCATGACGATTCTGGCCGGAACCGGACACACCGCGTTTTCCACCCTGCCGGTTATCGCCGAAGTTGCCAAAGAGCAGGGCATTCGCCCTTCTCGTCCGCTTTCGATTGCCGTTGTTGCCTCGCAAATCGCCATTACCGCGTCGCCAATCTCAGCGGCGGTGGTGTTTGTCGCCGGTATTCTTGAGCCGCACGGCGTCAGCTATCTGCTGCTGTTAGGCATCTGCATTCCTACCACGCTCGCCGCCATCCTGCTGACGGCGATTGTGACCAACTTCCTGGGTAAAGAGCTGAAAGACGATCCGATTTATCAGGAACGTCTGAAAAAAGGTGAAACCACGCTGCGCGGTAATAGCCAGCATGAGATCAAACCGGGCGCCAAACTTTCCGTGATGCTATTTCTGATCGGCATTGTCGCTGTCGTGCTGTATGCCACAGCGATCAGCGGCACAGTTGGGCTGATTCAGAATCCCGTTCTACCACGTAACGAAGCGATTGTGGTCTTTATGCTGACGATCGCCACGCTGATTTGCATCACCTGTAAAATCGACACCGCGCGCATCCTCTCTGCCAGCACGTTTAAGTCCGGCATGAGCGCCTGTATCTGCGTGATGGGCGTGGCCTGGCTGGGCGATACCTTTGTTAAAGCGCACATTTCCGATATTCAGGATACCGCTGGCGCGCTGCTGCAAAGCTACCCGTGGATGCTGGCCGTCGTGCTGTTCTTCGCCGCGACGCTGCTTTACTCGCAGGCGGCAACGGCAAAAGCATTGATGCCTGCTGCGCTGCTGCTGGGCGTGTCTCCGGTCACGGCCGTTGCGTCTTTTGCTGCCGTTTCCGCTCTGTTCGTTCTGCCGACCTACCCGACTCTGTTGGCCGCCGTGGAAATGGACGACACCGGCTCAACGCGCATCGGCAAGTTTGTGTTTAACCACTCCTTCCTGATTCCGGGCGTGATGGCGATTACGCTGTCGGTGATATTTGGCTTCATCCTTGGCAGCATCCTGATCTAAAGATTGCCTGTCAGACAGTCCCTCGCGGATCGGCGTAACTCGTCGATCCGCTTCTTTCCACTCTCGCAGTTCATTCCCTTCAAACAATAAAGCAAGGTATAGTGTGGCTCTGGTTGTCTGGAATTTGTTCATCTGACACGGAGGATGTGATGTCTGACCGCCCGCTTTGCGATGCTGTCGTCATATTATGTACCGCACCTGACGACGCCTGCGCGCAACGGCTTGCCGACTCGCTGCTGGAAACGCGGCTTGCCGCCTGCGTCACCCTGCTGCCCGGCGCACGTTCGCTCTACTACTGGGAAGGCAAGCTCGAACAGCAATCAGAAGTACAAATGCTGATAAAAAGCGATACCTCACATCAGCAAGCCCTGCTGACTCACCTGAAACAACAACACCCTTACGATACGCCGGAACTGTTAGTCCTGCCGGTATCCGGGGGCGATAGCGATTATCTGACATGGCTCAACGCATCTTTACGCTGATTTTCCTGTTATGGACGGCTTTCGGCACACCCAGTGTGGCCGCCTCTTCTTTCGGTCAGAAACTGTTTGGCAACAGCACGACGTCACGCTTTCTGCCTGTCGATGGCGCTTTCGCCTTTGAGTTTCAGCAGCAGGATAACCAGCTCAATCTGCGCTGGGATATCCATCCTGATTACTACCTGTACCGCGCACAAATCAAGATCGAAGGGAACGGCGCCACGCTGGGCAAAGTGGAACTGCCACAGGGCGAAAGCCATAACGACGAGTTCTTCGGTCAGGTCTTTATTCTGCGGGATCGGCTGGCGCTAACGGTTCCGATTCAACAGGCCGAGAGCGGCGCGACGGTTAAAGTCACCTATCAGGGCTGCGCCGATGCCGGTTTCTGCTATCCGCCGGAAACGCGCGTCGTCCCTCTCAGTCAGGTGATTGCTAACGCAGGCACAGATACCTCGAATACTGCATCAGCCCAGACGGCACCGCCGCAGACCACGCCGATGCCGTTCTCGCCGTGGTGGGCGCTGTTGATTGGTATCGGCGTCTCCTTTACCCCTTGCGTCCTGCCAATGTACCCGCTGATTGCCAGTCTGGTGTTGGGCAGAAAAGAACAGCTGACGCCGCGCCGCACGCTGCTGCTGTCGATGACCTACGTTCAGGGCATGGCGCTGACCTACACGCTGCTCGGGCTGGTTGTCGCCGCCGCCGGATTACGCTTTCAGGCCGCGCTCCAGCATCCCTACATTCTGATTGGCCTGTCGGTGATGTTTGCTGCGCTGGCGCTGTCCATGTTTGGCCTGTATACGCTCCAGCTCCCGTCCTCGGTACAAACCCGACTGACAGAGTGGAGCAACCGTCAGCAAGGCGGCTCCGTCACTGGCGTATTCTGCATGGGCGCGCTGGCTGGGCTAATTTGTTCCCCCTGCACCACCGCCCCGCTCAGCGCCATCCTGCTTTACATCGCCCAGAGCGGTAACATGCTGGCAGGTGGCGGCACGCTTTATCTCTACGCGCTCGGCATGGGATTACCGCTCATTCTGGTCACGCTGTTCGGCAATAAACTGCTGCCGCGCAGCGGCCCGTGGATGCAGTACGTTAAGGAAGCGTTTGGCTTCATTATTCTGGCGCTGCCCGTCTTCCTGCTGGAACGCATTCTGGGCGAGACGTGGGGAATGCGGCTGTGGAGCGCGTTAGGTATCGCCTTCTTCGGCTGGGCACTCATGCTGACGCTGCGCAGCAGCAAAGGCTGGATGCGCGGCGTACAGCTGCTGCTGTTGGCAGGCGTGGTGATCAGCGCTAAACCGCTGCAAGACTGGGCATTTCCTCCGGCTGGCGTGGCGCAAGCCCACACCTCAGCACTGAACTTTGCCCCTGTCGCCAATATTGCCGATCTCAACAGCGCGCTGGCAAAGAGCGCTCAGCCTGTTATGCTCGATCTTTACGCTGACTGGTGCGTGGCTTGCAAAGAGTTCGAGAAATACACGTTCAGCGACCCGGCGGTGCAAAACCATCTGTCGCGCATCACGCTGCTACAGGCGGACGTCACCGCGAACCGCGAAGAACAAAACGCGCTGCTGAAAAAGCTACAGGTTTTAGGGCTGCCGACCATCGTATTTTTTGACGCTCAGGGGAAAGAAATCCCCGGCTCGCGCGTCACCGGTTTTATGAACGCTGAACAATTTAAGGCGCATTTGCAGAAGTTCAGCCCATAAACAACACGATATATGTGCTTCTGGAGGAGACCTAATGCAACGGGAAGATGTTCTTGAACATGCGCTTACTCTGCTGGAGCAGCACGGCTTTGCCATGACAACGCTGGATATGCTGGCGGAGAGACTAGGCGTTCCGGTAGAGGAACTGACGCCATTCTGGCCGGATCGGGAAGCGCTGTTGTACGACGGCCTGCGTCACCATAGCCAGCAGGTCGATACCTGGCGACGTCAGCTTCTCTTGGACGACGAGAAAAGTATCGAGCAAAAGCTGCTGGCACGCTATCAGGTGCTGCACGAGTCGGTGAACAAACAGCGTTATCCGGGCTGCTTGTTTATTGCGGCGTGCAGCTTCTTCCCTGATATCAATCACCCTATCCACCAGATTGCGGAACAGCAGAAGCTGGCGTCTTATCAGTACACCCGCGACTTGTTGGAAGAGCTGGAAACCGACGATCCTGAGATGGTCGCTCAACAGATGGAATTGATTCTGGAAGGCTGCCTGAGCAACCTGTTAGTCAAGCATCAGGCCGCCAGCATCGCCACTGCACAGCGGTTAGCAGAAGATGTCTTACGCTTTGCGCTGTGTCGCAAAAACGGCGCGTTGACCTAAGCGAGCATGCCTGCCCAGGCGGAAACGAACAGACACAGCGCCATCAGGCGCTGAAAGCGCACCATTGCAACGGTGGTGCGAAACACCCTGTTCACGGCCTTCCCCAGCCCTGCCCAGCACACCAGACAGACCATCGAGATAATCAAAAACCACAGCGCCATTATCGATATCTCCCGCAATGCATGCTCCCCCTCAGGGGCGAACAAGCTCACGACGGCTAATGCCATCATCCACGTTTTCGGGTTAATCACCTGTAACAACGCCGCTGCGCGAGCCGTAAAACGGTTGTGCGATTCGCCAGAGAGATTAGCGGCGGGTGCCCTGAATAACTGCCAGCTCATCCAGCTTAGCCACAGCACGCCCGCCCAGCTCATCACCTGACGAACCACCGGATACTGACGCAGCATCTCCCCCGCGCCAGCACCGGAAATCAGTACGATAGCGCTTGCCGCCACACAGGCACCGACCACTGCGGGTAACGTGTTTCTCACGCCATAGAGTTGGCTATTAGTTAAAATCAGGATATTCGTTGGCCCCGGCGTTATCGAGGCGACAAATGCAAACAGCAGAAACGGCATCAAACTCACAGGTCACTCCTTTTTTAAGAGCCCTGACTGTGCCGCTATTTTCAGGAAACGTCTGGAAGGTTTGTGCACAACCGACGGTAATGGGCAGGCGAGATCCGATACGCCCGCTGAAACCAACGGCCAAGATGGCTTTGATCGGAGAAACCCAGGGTCGCAGCCACGTCGGCAGGCTGATCGCCGTATGCCAGTAGCTGCCGTGCTTTCGCCAAACGAAGCTGGATAAGCCAGGCGTGCGGAGCCAGATGAAATTCACGTTTAAAGCAACGTGTCAGCGTGAAGCGATCGGTGCCCGTCTCCCGCGCGAGGTCAGACAGGCCGATATTTTCGCCCAGATGTGCATAAAGATAATCGCGTGCGCGATGGGCCACCGCCGTGCTTTGCACCTGAGAGGGCAACCTTTTTCGCCAGTGGCAATGCGCGGTGATCTGCGAGAGCAGGTTATCCATAGTGCTCTGCTGCACGATTTTCATTTCATCGTTGTGAAGCGTGGCGAACGTGTCGCCAATCGAACGAACCAGCAGTGGATCACGCGTGAGTGTTTGCGCAAAATGAAGCGAGTAACTTCCTGGCGTGGAAGCATATAAGCCGTGCAACGCATTGGTCAGCCAGTGCTCATCGAGGTAAAACGTCAGATAGGTAAACCCGCCATCGACCGGCGCGTCACCGTCGTGGATTTCACCCGGCTCCAGCAAAAAGGCATCACCAGGCCGACTATGATGTCGCTCACGGCGACAGTGAAACTGCTGCGTACCGGAAAGCGTCACGCCCACGAGGTAGCTGTCGTGCCAGTGTGGATCGTAGGCGTGCCCTTCAAAATGCGCCTTGATCGTTTCAATCCCCGTATCTGCATGCTGACGTAGCTCAAGCCAGTCGTTCGCCATCTCGCTCCCCTCTTTTCGCTACCAGCATTACCCGTTCATAGGCATCAATTCTGGAAGATTTGTGCAAAATCGACGCCTACCCGATCAGATTGCCGTAAAGTTAAGCAGTTGAACAGCTTTTCCCTAAATAGGGTTGACGATCATACGGGATTAAGGTTTAATGCGCCCCGTTGCCCGGATAGCTCAGTCGGTAGAGCAGAGGATTGAAAATCCTCGTGTCCTTGGTTCGATTCCGAGTCCGGGCACCACTAATTTAAAGAAACCAGCCTAACGGCTGGTTTTTTGCTTTTGGGGATTGGGTTCTGAACTGGGTTCGGTTCTCTACGAGAACGCTATCCCGCCTCCCCTTCCCCATGATTCGGGTTCATACCTTGATAGCGTGACGGCCAGATCTCTTCCGGCTGCTTTCCTAATGCGCAGGCAATTAATCTCTCACCTTTCGGCCAATGTCTTGTCAACGCGTTAGCAAGTGTTGAAGACGCTAATCCAGATGCCCTTGAAACCGCCGCCAGCGTTGTGCCTTTCTTCCTCAGGCCAGCAATAATGTCTGCCGGATGCCAATCGTTCTTATCCATTTCTCTAACCTCTCCCTATGATAAATCGGCTCAATTATCCCATTTTGGGATAAAAAAGAAAATGATTGATATTCGATTTTGGGATATTAATCAAGGTCACCAAAATGGCATCCATTTATTCAGATGAATATCAATCAGTTATAAAAATACTGAGAGAGGCCAGAATCGAAAAAGGCATAACCCAAGAAAATTTAGCCAACACTTTAGGCCGACCTCAGTCTTTCGTAGCCAAAATCGAGAATGGGGAGCGTAGGCTAGATGTTGTTGAATTTGTTCACATAGCTCACCTGCTATCTGTAGACGCTTCTACAGTTTTAGAAAAAATAGCCCATAAAATACAGATAGATGACATCAAGTAATCACTACAAACCTTTATTTATCCCGTTTTGGGATAAATCAGCACACAACGGATATTTGATCCCAAATTTTATGGGGTTGAATCGATGGCTTCTATTTACTCTGATGAATATCAAATAGTTATCAAAGCATTACGTGAAGCACGGATTGCCAAAAGGATCACGCAGGGAAACCTAGCGTTAGCGCTAGATCGTCCTCAATCGTTTATCGCCAAGGTTGAGAACGGGGAAAGAAGGTTAGACATCGTAGAGTTTACCCATATCGCCCGTTTACTCTCGTTAGACCCCGCCGACATTATTGCTAAGATCCCTTCTAAACGTAAAACGCTTGGCTAATGATTTAAATCTTTAGTGATAAAGATAAATTATTAAACTCTCATAAAAGGCGTTTTATCTGTAATCACAATCTTGATAAAAGCATAGATGTGCTGAAAATATATAAGTGTAAAAAATTTACACAACATTTCAGAATACTTTATGTTAAGTATTTAATGATGTTTTAGATAAAACACAAAAAAAGACTGCTTAAAGAAAGCAGTCACATTAAATAATATTGATATTAGTTAAATCTATACTTTCTTTCTCTCATTTTGAATGCTTCTTTTCCACCCTCAACGATATCAGCAATATGCTGACGAATCCCCATAGACTTTAATATATCCTTCTCATGATTTATTTTATCAAAAGAGTTTTCAATAGCTCCATTAATATAGTCAAATCTAAAAGAACTAGAATCCCTATCATTATTTTGTCCAATTTGATTTGCAACGATTACATTCTCTGCATCTGCATTAACAACAATGTTTGCATTGTGAGTTACAACAATGATTTGCCTTTCAAGTTTTTTATTACGTAAGTAACCAACTAAATCAGTGGTAATAGATCTATTATCAAGATTATCTTCTGGTTGGTCTATTAAAATAGGGGCCTTTGAAGTGCTCAGACCAACAATCAACATTAAAATAACAAAACTTGCTTTCCCTGTGGACATCTCACCTAATTTGTCATTTTTATACGTAATCTCCCAATAATCAAAAAAATAATCATCTAACACATCTTTAATAACATTTTCAATATTAGCATTTCGATTAAAATAATATTTACCTGATGTTATATCATCAAAAAGCCTCTTAATATCATCTATAATTTTTTGGTAGTCGACTTCACTCGTTGATTCTATATCATCTGACAAAATTGAATACCCTTTATAAGATGATTTTCTTCCATCACTAACATTTAGTAATGATTTTTTCATTTTCTGAAAGTTAAATTTAGCCTTTCCAACAATAGTTAAACCATCTTTTTCCAACTCATTCGTTCTGGTTTTCAACCCTTCAATTATCTTGATGTACTCTTGATAACTGGATTCATATACTTCTATTATTCTATTTCTAGTTGCTTCTAATTTTTCTTTATCCTCCTTTATTTTTTTCATTAATATATCGATATCTGCCAATAACCTTTTGTCATTAGTGATTGATTCATTAAGTTTTTCAATATCTTTTCCTACATCACGATCGCTTAAATATGGCTGAATACTATTGGTTATTTCCTTATTTTCAGCATTCAAAAAACTCAGTACTTCATTAAACTTACAATCGAATTTAAAATAGCTCACACCGTCATCTTTAGTTTCTAATTGTAAGGAATTCTCTACCTCGTTAATTTTAACGAGTAACATATCTACTATAGAATAAATATCTTTATAGTATTCAATTATTTTTGGTGATTTTAAATTTGATAATAAACTATCTTTTCTAAATTTTAAATTACCTAACATTTGCAATAATTCAGAGTTGGCATTTTTTACATAAAAATAATCCTCATTAACTCCATTGATATTATTCTTATTTACCTCTAGTTTATTTTGCAAAAACTTAAAGCTATCAATTTGTTCTTGTGTTAATTTAATGCTTTTATTTAACTCTTCTATTTTTTTTGTATTCGCCTCAATATTCCCAGTAAGAACTTCTTTATTCGACTTACTTTTTAACTCATCTTCTGAAATTTTTATTTCCTTGGATATTTTAAAGTATAAGTCAATAAGATTATTTCTAAATTTATCATTTTGAGTAACGTTGCTAATAAAGTCAGCATATAATCTATTAGCATCATTATTTTCAATGATTAAATTTCTAATTAATTTATTGAGCGGCGCTCCGGTTTTATTCACTTCCGGTTCTGCAAGTTTCACTAAATAATTTTGAGGAATGTATTTTATTTCAGGAATAATGGAATTCTCACCATTATCTTCTCGAAGATTTATTTTCTGGCTAAAACCTCCTTTTGTCGTCACTTCAAAATCCAATCCTTTTTCAATTTCATCTAACTCATATAAATAATTATCATTTTTGTTTTTTAAAATACCTAAATCAGAAGATAGTGTTTTTGCAATAGCAAACAACAAAATGGATTTACCAGAAGACTTACCACCAATAATAACATTAAGATTCGGATTAAGGTAAATTTGACGGCCAGAAAAAATGTTACCTGGGGAGATAAACCTAATCTTTTCAATTATAAATTTTCCTTCTTTAAAATCTGGTTTTGTAGGATGTATTTTAACTCTAGACTCTGGTTCTAAACAAATTTGTCTTAACCCTTCAAAATTTAAATCAGCTTTAATCCACGTAAATCGAGTAAATAACTCATCTTCTGTATGCGCATCACAACCGACAATGCAAGGCTTTAATGAACCTTTATCTCTTTTTATTTCATCTACTTCACTTCTATATATTTTCTCACTATAATTTTCATTCCCTTGAGACTTTCTCCCAAGGAAATATTTAATATCTTTAGGGTTTGATGAGAAAATTGCATCGGATAAATTATAAATAGACCTACGTACACCATCTAAACTCCCAGGTTCATTCTCGAATAGTTCATAGTGTCCCTGTGTTCCCGATGCACCATCGTTACTAGAATTACTAACGACTAAAATAGTGTTATTCTTTAGATTTCCAGAAATAGTTTCATTTAGTGATTTAATGTCTACAGTAAAATTATCAACTCCCTTTTTATATTGATCCCCTTCATTTTGTATTGAAGGATCTAGGCTTTTACCATAACTGATAATTCCATGACGAGTCATTTGATATGATAGCTCGTTTTTTATTCTAGAAAAAAAATCATGTTCTAGATTGGATGTATAGTCTGGGTTAAATAAACAGTGAATATTAATCAACTTACTCTTATTTGTTGTTGGTAACATTCTCAACTCTACATTTGGGAAAAGAAAGATATTCTTTATAAATTTAACCTCATCACCACTAAAAAGAGCATCGCCATATTCATTTAATTTATTTTCTATATTTTTTTGATACTCAATCGCTTCTAAATACCTTTCAATTGAAAAATAATCAGTTATTCCAATTGCAGAAATTTTGTTATCGAAGGCTTTTTTAAAAAAATAATAAAAAAAATCTTCTATTGAAAATGATTTAAATTGATCGTTCTTATTTGTGCCTTTTGTATGAACATGTAAATCCCATTTTCTCCAATCAGAACCTCGGTTAATCATATAATCTCCTTAGTAAAGTTAGATAATTTCATCTGAGTGCTATAAATCCCTCAATGTTATTAAAAAACCATGAGAATTTAGCATCAATAGTAGAAGATTGTATATAAAGTATGTTTTGCATAGGACGGTAATTATTATGGCAATAATTAAATCAACCTCTTAATTCATCTTTAATTATTTCCAATAATTATAGCCCCTTGCTACATATTTTTCTGAAACCTTCCATGATCCGAGGTTAAATTAAATTAGATAAAAGATCAAAATAACTATTCAAACATTCCTATCAATGTCACAAACATAGGATAACTCATCTTCAGCACGGAGTAGCTCAGGAGCGGAGAGCATTTATCCTGTGCCCACGGTGAGGGAGTTTACATAGTTTTGCGGATTTCGGCATTTAGGAAGGTGGCCAGCCTGGCACAAGCGGGCAAGAAATTCACAAGAAGCTTCAGGGGACATCCATGATGATTCTCAGATCAAGCAACATTTCCTCTCTAGCAGAGTGGACAGCTTCGAGAACAAAATCAGTACGATTTGTTCCTTTTGCTTTCGTCGGCATAACGCTATCCTCAGCACAGCTGGGTATAAACCGTACAGAATGTATATAGCTAATGTCATTATTATTACAGGTAACACGGGAAATCAAAATATCCACCAAACCGTATTCTCACGTATAGCCCATCCCTACAACCCCAACACCAGCCCGTCATACGCCGCATGGACGTTCTCAGGCAGCAGCGTTTGCGTTTGGAGCCAGCGATCCAGTTCGTGGCCGATGTGGGTCAGGTACAGCTGTTTGGGATTCAGTTGGGTGAAGATCGCCAGCGCACGGGTAACGTCATTGTGGTTGCGCGGTGGCGTCGTTTGGGGAGGATGGCTGCAATCGACTACCGCATAGTCCAGCGAGTGTGATGCAAGAAACTGGGCGGTTTCAGGAGGTAGTCCGATGGTGTCGGTCAGGTAGGCCAGCGTATGCGTCGGCGTCTGGATGAGGTAGCCGTAGGTTAATTTGGAATGGATTAAAGGAACCGGCGTGATCCTTATGCCGTCCAGCTCAAAGGGCTGGAAAGGCACAAGAGGCGGTTGAAAATGCAGAATCCCTGGGTGCTTAAAGAGATCGTCGCAGCCCGCTTCATCCGGGGGCCCAAAGACAGGAATGGGATCGCCGTAGCCCCAGCGCAGGGGAAATAGTCCCTGAACGTGATCCATATGATAGTGAGTCAGCAAAATATGCCGAGTCGGATAAGGAAGCAGAGACGGCGCTAGCTCGGGTAATCCGGCATCAATCAGGATGATCCGGTCTTGTGTTGTGATTGCCGCACAGCAGGCACGACGCCGTTTTTTTTCATCACGTTGCGCCTGCTGGCAAATTTCACATTCACAGCCAAAGGCGGGAACCTGCTGTGCGCCGCCGGTTCCCAAAAAGTGAAAAACGATCCCGTCACTATTTGCTGCCATATTTGCTGCCATCGGTTTTCTCCTGCTCTCCGGAGCGTTTGCCACTCGGCCTATCGTTCGCGGCGCGTCTTACAGGCGCTGTCGAACGGCAGAAGCGACCGAAAGGTGGATAAGGTGCGTTGCAGATCGCCGTCGTTATTCAATAAAACACAGTCGTTTGCTAACCGGCTTTGCTCTTCTTCAGCACGCTGCAAACGCGTGGCAATTTGCTGTTCACTTTCCCGCCCTCTGGCGCGTAGCCGCTCTCGCAGTGCCGATTCAGAGACAGTCAGGCATATCGGAAACAGCGTGTTGCCATAGCGTTCACGCGCCTGAGTCAGGTAAGCCCGTGAACCATTCACGATGACGTCATTCCCTCGCTGTAGCCAGTCATCAATCTCTATCCCGATGCCATAGTGGCACTGATGCGCCTGCCAATGGAGCGCGAAGAGGCCAAGCTGCTGGCGGTTCGCGAACTCCTCCGGGGTCAGCGCAATGTGATTCTCTCCCTGTATTTCAGCGGGACGGGTAATGTACCGATGCGCCACCAGCAGGCGTGGCAGCGACAGTTGGCGAATCGCCCGCAGCAGGCTGTCTTTGCCTGCGCCGGAAGGGCCAATGAGGTAGATGAGTTTCGTCATGATCAGAATACCCGGACGCCCTGACGCCACACGCGCAGCAGCTTCATTTGTGGCGCGTGCCGTTTGACGAGCAGCAGGTCGGCTCGACGCCCTTCTTCAATGCAGCCGCGATCGTCAAATTGCAGCGCCTGAGCGGGGTTGTGGCTGACCAGCGCTATCGCTCGCGGCAAGTCGTAATCATTGCGTTCATCCTCTGCGATCATGAAGGCCGCCTCCAGCAGGCTAGCCGGATAATAGTCCGAAGATAAAATGTGAAGCACGCCAAGCGTCGCCAGATGATGTGCCGACACGTTGCCGGAATGCGAGCCGCCGCAGATGACATTCGGCGCGCCCATAAGCACATTCATGCCAACGCCATTTGCCTGCTGCGCCGCGATCTCGGTAGTGGGGAATTCAGCAATAGCGACACGATGCTGATGGGCTTCGCTGATATGTTCCGGCGTCGCATCGTCATGGCTGGCCAGCTTGATTCCTCTGTCGTGACAAAGACGGACAATCGCCTCGCGGTTAGGCTGCGACCAGCGGCGTGAACCGGCCAGTTGCTCCTCTTCAAACGCGGCCATTTGCGCATCATTCAGGTGATACTTGCCTTTGTAATACTGATGATATTTCTCCTGAGAGGAGAATTGCCGCTGCCCCGGAGAGTGATCCATCAATGACGCGAGCGCGACCAGCGGAATATCTGCTAACTGCTCAAAGAGGGGAAAGGTATCCTGATGCGGTAGTTCGCAGCGCAGGTGCAAATGATGATCCGCCCGATTGGTGCCATGCTGCTGGCTGTGCAATACCGCATCCGTCATGCGCCGCAGGTTCTCAAGCCGATGCCCGCCATCGCGTACATCCCCTACCGCGACGGCATCCAGTACGGTGGTGATCCCACTGGCGATAATCAACGCGTCGTGATTGCGCATCGCCGCTTCAGAAGGCCAGTTAACGCCGGGGCGCGGCGTGAAACACTTATCGAGATTATCCGTATGTAGCTCGACAAGCCCCGGCAGGAGCCAGGCCTGTTCGCCATCCAGCGCACCGGGATGACGACTGTGCCTGTCGCTGATGTGGTGAATCACGCCGTTGCGCACTTCCAGTGAGCCATGAATAATTTCCCGTGAGAGCACCATATTGACGTTATTAATGATCATTTGCGGTCTCCTGAGCGTTGGAAGCGATCGGCAGCGTATTCATCGACATGGCGTTCACTGACATCGTGTAAAGGCGATCGGCCACCTCCTGACGCACTTCGTCATCGTGAAAGATACCGACGATGGCACACCCTTTGTCTTTCGCATTGTTGATGAGCTGTGTGACAGCCAGTCGGTTTTTAGCATCCAGCGACGCTGTCGGTTCGTCTAACAGCAGGATCGGGTAATCACCAATAAACCCGCGAGCAATATTGATGCGCTGCTGTTCACCGCCGGAAAAGGTAGCGGGCGCAAGCGACCAGAGCCGCTCAGGGACATTCAGATGCGTCAGCAGTTCACCGGCGCGAATCTCGCTTTCCTGACGAGACATACCGCGTTCCAGCAACGGCTGGATAACCACGTTCAGCGTGCTAATGCGCGGGATGACGCGCAGAAACTGGCTGACCCAGCCCACGGTTTCACGGCGGATTTCCAGCACATGGCGTGCGTCCGCATTGACGATATCAACCCAACGTTCGCGATGGCGAACCCAAATGTGCCCGCCATCAGGCTGATAGTTGCCGTACAGAGAACGCAGCAGCGTGGATTTTCCACTTCCTGAATGCCCGTGCAGCGCCACACACTCACCGCCTTTCACGGACAGGCTAACGTCGTGGAAAACCGGCAATTTTGTGCCCTGCTGGTTATATAACACGAACGTTTTATCAACGTTCTCGATGCGTAATTGCGTATCCATCAAGCGTCCTTTTGTCTGGATTTACAGAATGGAAGAAACGAGCAGCTGGGTGTAAGGGTGACTCGGATCGTCCAGCACCCTGTCCGTCAATCCCTGCTCGACGACTCGCCCACGCTGCATCACCAGCAGGCGGTGCGACAGCAGGCGGGCGACGCCGAGATCGTGCGTCACGATGACGACGGAAAGCTGCATCTCCACAACCAGCGTTCTGAGCAGATCGAGCAGCCGCGCCTGTACCGATACATCTAACCCGCCAGTAGGTTCATCCATAAAGATCAGCCGCGGTGCCGTCACCAGATTGCGTGCGATCTGCAGGCGTTGCTGCATCCCGCCGGAAAACGTGGTCGGTAAATCGTCCAGACGGTTTTCGGGTAGCTCGACGTTTTCCATCCACTGCGCCGCCTTGCTGCGGATATCGCCGTAATGCCGATTGCCGATTGCCATGAGCCGCTCGCCGATATTGCCGCCCGCAGACACCGTGGGGCGTAATCCCGCCAGCGGATGCTGCCAGACAATCCCCCACTCGGTGCGCACCAGCGCACGCCGCTGCCGTTCGCTGATGTCATAGATCGAGAGCGTCTGCTGCTCGGCGTTGCGGTAGATAACTTCACCTTCCTGAGGTGCCAGCCGCGCAGAGATCGCGTTCAGCAGCGTGGTCTTCCCTGAACCCGATTCGCCGACAATCCCTAAAACCTCCCCCGGCCACAGCTGAAACGACACGTCGCGGAAGCCTTTTTCCGGTGCATACAGGTGCGTGAGGTGCCGCACATCGAGCAGTGGGCTGTCGGATGCGTGATGCTCTGTCGTCATGACGGTTCTCCTCCCTGGCTTTGGCGCTGCTGGCAATAGTCGGTGTCGGAGCAGACGAACATGCGCGTGCCGTCATCGTCCATCACCACTTCATCAAGGAAGCTGTCTCGCGCACCACACAGCTCACACGGCTTGTCCCACTGCTGTATTGTGAAAGGGTGATCGTCGAAATCGAGACTTTCTACCGAGGTATAGGGCGGAACGGCATAGACCCGCTTCTCGCGCCCGGCACCAAAGAGTTGCAACGCGGGCATCATGTCCATCTTCGGGTTGTCGAATTTCGGGATGGGTGACGGATCCATGACATAGCGATGGTTCACCTTCACCGGATAGGCGTAAGTCGTGGCGATGTGCCCAAACCGTGCTATATCCTCATAGAGTTTCACCTGCATCACGCCGTATTCCTCCAGCGCATGCATTTTGCACGTCTCGGTTTCGCGCGGTTCAATAAAGCGCAGCGGCTCGGGGATCGGCACCTGAAAGATCAGGATCTGATCCTCTTTAAGTGGTGTTTCAGGAATGCGGTGTCGCGTTTGGATCAGCGTCGCTTCACTGGTCTTTTCCGTGGTTGATACCTGTGCCACCTTGCGGAAAAAGGCGCGGATCGATACTGCATTGGTCGTATCATCAGATCCCTGATCGATCACTTTTAGCGTATCGTCCGGCCCGATAATGCTGGCGGTGATTTGAATGCCGCCGGTGCCCCAGCCGTAAGGCATGGGCATTTCCCGGCTACCGAACGGCACCTGATGCCCAGGGATAATGAGATGGACGCTCCATCTTAACGGCATCAGATGTGCCAGAGTATGAGTGTCAAATCTCAAAAGAAGGAGCGTCCAAATGCAAGTATCTACCCTTGGTATCGATCTGGCAAAAAACGTTTTCGTTCTTCATGGTGTCGATCACACCGGCCAGACCGTGCTGAAAAAGAAACTCTCGCGGGCAAAGTTTGCTGAGTTCGTTATCCGTCTCGAACCCTGTCTTATTGGGATGGAGGCGTGTTCATCCAGCCACCATTTTGCCCGCATGTTTATCCGCCACGGCCATCAGGTCAGGTTGATGCCACCGCAGTACGTCAAGCCTTACGTCAAAACCAACAAGACCGATGCGACGGATGCGGAAGCCATCTGCGAAGCCGTTACTCGGCCCAATATGCGTTTTGTTCAGGTCAAAACCGTTGACCAGCAGGCTGTACTCGCCCTTCATACGGAGCGGGATATCATTATCCGGGAACGGGTCGCCTGTACGAACAGCTTGCGGGCCATGCTGAGCGAGTTTGGTTTTGTGATGGCAACAGGCAGAAAAGCGCTGAAGCAGGGCGTTCCAGAAATTCTTGAAGACGGAGAAAATGAGCTATCCCCGTTCGTTCGTGCCAGCGCATTACGGCAGATGGCGCATATTGATGCGCTGGATGACCATTTGGAGCTTATCGAACAACAACTGGAGTCATGGGCCGAAACACAGGCAGCCTGTAAACGCATGACAAAAGTGCCTGGCGTCGGACTGCTGACGGCGACGTATCTGGTCGCGTCAGTGGGTGACGGAAAGCAGTTCAGCTGTGCAAAACAGTTCTCAGCCTGGATGGGTTTGACACCGCGTGAATATTCCAGCGGAGGCAAACAGCATCTGGGGCGGATAAGCAAACGGGGCGATGGTTACTTCCGTTATCTTCTGGTTCACGGAGCCCGGGCAGTCGCTTCCGTGATTGAGCGACACAGGGAAGACATGCGGTGGCTCGACGGATTGCTGAAACGCAAAAATTACAATGTTGCAGTAGTGGCACAGGCGAGTAAAACAGCGCGGATACTGTGGTCGATGCTGGTCCATGAAACCGAATATCGCCCCCCTACGGTAGCCTGAGTACCGCTCAGTCTTTGCTGGGGTTCACAAAGGGTAAAATGCAGTCCGGAATTGCAGGTGTAATCAAAAAGATGGCAAAACAGGTAAGACCGCAGGTGAGGTAAACCGGTTCGCCGATGGGCACGATAGCCCGTAGTGGATGCTTGGTTCTCACCTGGCGGATTTCATCATGGTTCGGGGCGCAGAAGCCTCATCAGAAACCGGATATATGCCTGCAGTTACCGATTTTACATCTTGCTGAAAAATGCCTTGTTCAACCGGGAGCGTCCATATACGCGGCGAAAGCTTGCGCCACGCCGGGAGCGTGTCGCAAGCGGTCCGTTAAGCCTGATACCGACGAAGGTATCGCGCAGCGACATAATTTAGCCGGAAGCCAGGGTTCACAGGGCGACGGCAACTGAGCCGCCCTGTGCGGGCGCGTGCTACGAGGTAGCATGAAAATAGCAGTATTATGGCGCACGAAACCATCTCCGCATTCACATAGAATGTGATCAGGAAACCGCTCATCGCAGTGAAATGGCAGCACCGCTGCCCCACTGACTATCAGACGTCCGTCAAACGCTTGCGATCGACCTTACCGCTGCCGGTTTTGGGCAGTTTGTCGAGCACCACAATGCGCCCCGGCACCATGTAAGCCGGTAAGAATTGATGCAGCTGTTTGCGCAGCGCCAGTTTGGTCATCTCCGAGTCAGGTTTATATTCCACGTAACCGACCAGCACCGCCTCATCCCCCTCCCCCTGAAGTTTGACGGCCGCATCCTGCACCTGCTCGATCCGCTTCAATTGTGCCTCGATTTCCCCTAACTCGATGCGAAATCCCCGCAATTTCACCTGATCGTCGAAACGCCCCAGATACTGATAACGATCGTCCGCCAGCAGCCGGACTTTATCGCCGGTGCGGTACATTCTCTGCCCGGATTCCACCTGTTGAATAAAACGATCCTGCGTCAGATCGTCACGCTGCCAGTATCCGCTGCTCAGCGCGTCACCGAGAATACACAGTTCGCCGACCATCCCTTCCGACAGCGGATGACGATCGTCATCGATCACCAGATGCTGATAGCCCGCCAGCGTGTTGCCCAGCGCGACCGTGTGCTGGTTCTCCAACACCGCGCCATCAATCTGCGCCATCTGCGACCAAATTGTCGCTTCGGTCGGCCCATAGCAGTTCCACAGCGTCCTGCAACGGCTAACCAGACGCTGTGCCAAGCGCAGATCCAGCGCTTCACCGCCGCACAACGCCACCAGATCGGGTTTGCCCTGCCAGCCTGCTTTGAACATCATGCGCCAAAACGCAGGCGTGGCCTGCAAGACGTTGATCTCCGGCCGAGTCTGCAAATAGGCCGCCACCGCCTGCGGATCTTTGTATTCCTCATGCGTAGTCAGATGCTGCACGCCACCAACCCACAGCGGCGCAAACACTTCCAGCATGGAGATATCAAACGCCAGCGTGGTAATCAGCAGCCAGTTGGCTTTATCCGTTAAAGCCAGTCGCTCTACGCTGGCATGAATAAAGGTTTGCAGCGCCCGCTGACCAATCACCACGCCTTTTGGTTTCCCCGTCGAACCGGAGGTAAACATCATGTAGGCCGCCGTTTCCGGTCCACCGGTCCGCGCCAACTGTACGCTCGCCGTAGAATCACTGGCGGCATACGGTAAATCACACAGGTTCAGTATCGGGCAGTCAAACGCCAGCGAGCCGCCGGTATAACCGTCCTGCAAGACCGCTGCCAACGCCGCTTCCTGCTGAATCGCCTGTAGACGCTCTCCCGGAAAATCCGGCTCCAGCGGCACAAACGTCACCTGAGAAAACAGGCAGGCCAGCAGCGCCGCCACGGTGTCAGGCTGACGGCTAAGATGCAGCCCCACGTGCTGACCGGCCGTCACGCCCTGCGTCGCCAGCGCCTGCTGAATCAGCGCCACGCGTTGCAGCAGTTCCCGATAGCGAATTTCGCGCTCCTGAAAGACGATCGCCACGCGATCCTGACGCGTTTCCTGAGCAAGGCGTGCCAGCAGTTCATCATGCAGCGCAAGCGTTGTCGCTCTGTGCGGTAGCGGCACCACCTGCGGGCTGAGGCGAATCTGTGCCAGCCGTTCCCAGCGCAATGCCAGCAGGCCATCAAGTAGCTGCGTGAGATCGCGGGCAATACGCTGTAGCTGCCGATTGTCGAACTGCCCGTCAGGCGCAGTCAGAATGACCCGATCGTTCTGAACCTGCACGATCAACGCCACGTTTTGCGCCGCTTTTTGTACTACCACAGGTAACGATGCCATATCCCCCACGATCAGCAGGCTGCTAAACAGCGCATGCTGGGTATCTGTGGTCAGCATCTCTGACGCAGACTGCGGATCGCATGACGATCCCACGGCAGCGATCCACTCGCTGACGAGACGATCGCGCTGTTGAAAATTGGCGATCAATGGCCTCACGCTGTCAGGAAGATCGGCCGTGACGAGCGCCGCACACACCTGCTCTTCACCGCTGTATTTGTACAGCAGCCAGCTCCACGCCGCGCTCACCAGAGACGTGGGATAATGCTGAATCAGTTCACTGCTGTGCCGCTGTTCACCGTGCGCGGCACCCACCCGCTGCCCGAAGGCCGTGGGCTGTTGGATATCCGCCAGCGGATTCCCCCCTGCTTCATCGTTCCCTGTCATGACAGCGTTTCCTCATTGGCGGTAACCTTCGACTGTGCCAGATACCCGCTCAGTGCCTGTGGTGACGGGTAACGTTGTAGTAACGCCACGCTCACCGGCTGCGCTAACGCCCGGCTCAATGCCTGTGCCAGCGCAATACGCTGGAGCGAATCGACACCGCTTTCACACAGCGTCTGCGACCAGAGGCCGGATTCACTGAGGCTAAGTTCACTGAGACGTAGCGTCTGCGCCCACACGCGCAGCAGCGACTGGGCAGACGGCGTATCAGGCGAGCCAGCGTGGTTACCCAGTACGGTTTGCTGTGTCTTGTCGCGTGCCGCCACGGCAGCGGGTGCTTTATTATGTCCGATAATCTCGGCTGGCTGCTGCGGTGAACTATTCACCAGCGCCACCACTTCGTCATGCCAACGCATCAGCACCCGACGCGCCTGCGCGCTGTCCAACACATCGGCATCAAACTCGAAGCGCAGCAGCATGCAGCCCGCCTGTTCACGCACCACCAGATTTAGCGGCATCTCGACTTTTTCATAAGCAGCTGAGAATTCGGGAGATAACCGATGCGGCTCATCAGCACGTTGGCTCGGTTCTGCTTTTGCGCCAGGATAGTTTTCATAGATAAACAGGCTGTTGAACAGACGCGGACGTCCGGCCGTCAGCGCAATCAGCGACTGCGTAGCATGCTGGTTCATCGCCATCAGCTCATTCTGCAACTGCACCAGATGCTGTTGCAGCGACACTGGCTGCTGCCAGCTCAGCGCCAGCGGCAGGCTGTTGATGTACAGACCCACGCTGCTCGCCACGTCCTCCACCGGGCTTTCCCTGCCCGACAGCACGTTCCCGACAATACTGACCGCATCGCCGGTCGAGCGCGCCAGCAGCCGGTGCCAGGCGTATTGCGCGATAATGCTGTGCGTGACGCCCACCTCGCGGGCAAAGGCAATGAGTGTAGCCTGATCCTGTTCGTTCAGACTCACGCCGGTAACCTGCGGTTCAACCTGCGTCAGATGCTGGCTGAGATCGGCGCGTTTCCCCGCCGCCGCAAACAGCATCGCTACATCGTTCGTCTGCGTCAGCAGCGGCTGCCGCTGCTGCCAGAAGGCATCGACAGTGGGCTGCTGCGCTACGGCGTGTAGCGCGTGATCCACATAAGCACGATCCGACTGAATCGCGGATGTTTCGCCGTGCATAAATGTTTCACCGCGCATCAGCAGCAGATAATCACGATGCACTGCGCCCAATAGCTGTGGACCACTCCAGCCATCAATCACGCTGTGGTGACAGCTCAGAAGCACCCGATAGTCCTGCTCACCTAAACGGAAACAGGCAATGCGCAACAGCGGCGGCTGCGACAAGTTAAATCCGGTGCGTAAATCCTGCTGGCGATAGCGCTCGATGACCGCGTGCGGATCGGACTCCTGCGCCACATCCTGATAGTAGAAAGGCAGATCTGCCTGCGTCACAATCACCTGCACGCTGGCACACTCGCTTTCCAGCGCGGCACGCAGCGCCGGGAAACGCTGAATCTGACGCTGCCATGCCTGACGATAGCCTTCCACATCCAGCGCCTGCGCATAGCGGATCGGCGTTTGCAGATGGTAAGCATCGTCCTGCGGACAGCGCAGGCGGTGATACAACATCGACTGCTGGAGCGATGACAGCGGCAGCAGCGTGTCGATATCATAACGCTGCGACAGGCTGTCGAGCTGCGTCTGGCTCAGCGTCACCGCTGGGAAGTCGCTGGGGGTAAAGGCGGTGCCGTGGCTTACCTGTGCCAAACAGGCTGCCGTCAGCGCACGCAGATTTTCCGTCAACCGCACCATCAGGCGTTCGCTGTCACGCTGGTTAAGGCAGCCCACCTGACGCAGCGTCAGCTGTCCGCCCGTAATACCGCCGTGGAGACTGATAACCTCCGCCGGTTTATTCTCCGTCGCGACGCAGCCTCCCGGTGCGACATCCACCGGACGCCACACGCCAGCCGCCTGAACCGACAGCCCGAGATAGTTGAACACAATCGGCGACAGCGTCAGCGAACCGCCCTGCGGGTGATGGTAGCGCAGCGGATTAAACCCGACGCCTTTATCCGGCACCTGACGCAGCTGTTCCTTGCTGGATTGAATCAGAGAAGCCCAGTCGGAGCGATCTTGCAGACACACCGGATAGGTGCTGGTAAACCATCCCACCGTGCGGCTGACATCCAGCGTCGGATCAATCGCTTCGCGGCCGTGCCCTTCCAGCATGATGCGCGCTTTGTCGCCCCAGCCGAGATCGTTTAGCGTGCGCGTCAGCGCTGCCAGCAGCAAATCGCTGACTTCGGTATTAAAGGCACGGTTGGCCTCACTCACCAGTTGGCCCGTAGTTTCCGCGTCCAGCGTCAGAATCGCGGCGCTGGCCTGACCCTGCGGATCTTTCGCCGCCAGCAGCGCCGTCTGATCCACACCGTCTTCCTGCGCCTGCCAGTACGTCAGCTGTTCCGCATGTTGTGTAGCATAGTTACTCAGCGCCATGCCCCACTGGCGATAGCTCGACGTTTTCGGCAACAGCGGCTCACCGAGATATAGCTGCTCCAGATCGTCGACCAAAATGCGCCAGGACACGGCATCAATCACCAGATGGTGGAAAGCGAGGAACACCGCCGTGTCCGCCTGCGGATGGTGCCGAACCAGTGCAGCGGCCATCGTTCTTCCCTGCGCGGGATCGAATTCACTCTGCAACGCGGTAAACGCCTGTTGCAGGCCGTCGTCACCGATCTGGCTATAATCCAGCGTCTGCAATGTAGGGCAAGGCACATCTGTCAGATAGCGCTGTCCGTCGGCATCACTGGCCAGACGCAACGCGTCATGCTGCGCCATCAGCGCCTGCAACATCGCAGTCAGGCGTTCAGTATCCACGTCCGGCAGTTGAATCATCGCCGCCTGATTCCAGTGTTCAGGGCGTGCCAGCGGCTGTTCCATAAACCAGCGCTGAATCGGCAGCAGCGCGAATTCGCCTTCCAGCGTGCCTTGCTCCGCGATAATCCCTGTGTCATGGGTATTCTGTGCCAGCACGCGGCACAAACGCCGTACGCTTTTTGCCTCGAAAACGTCTTTCACCGTGCAGACATAGCCCGCGCTGCGCAGGCGCGTCGTTAGTTGAATACTGAGGATGGAATCGCCGCCTAAGCGGAAGAAATCATCCTCAACGCCCAGCGGCGTATTCAGCACGCTGCGCCAAATCGCCAGTACGTCCGCTTCCAGAGGATTATCGGCTTCGCCGTCGCCCTCGCTGGCTTCCAGCACTGGTGGCAGCTGTTTCGTATCGAGTTTGCCGTTCGGCGTCAGCGGCATGTCTTCCAGCAGAATCAGCCGGAAAGGCACCATGTATTCCGGCAGGTGCTTCGCGACATCAATCAGCACGGCGGCAGGCTCTGGGCTGCTGCTACCGGCTTTCACCGTGCCATAGGCGACCAGCGCCGGACGGTTCCCGACCTGTGCCACGATGACTTTAACCTGCTTCAGCGACGGACATACCGCCGCCAGCTGTGCCTCGATTTCACCCGGCTCAATGCGGTAGCCGCGCAGCTTGATCTGCTCATCAATACGGCCACAGTATTCATAGTCGCCGTTGTTCAGCAGTCTGGCCTTGTCACCCGTGCGATAAATGCGCAGCGTCGCTGTACCTTGTCCGGTATGGTTCACATCGTGCAGCGTGATGTGCTCAAAGCGATTGGCAGTCATCTGCGGCTGGTTGAGGTAGCCACGCGCCAGACCAAGCCCGGCAAGACACAGTTCACCCGGTACGCCCGCCGGACACAGTTGCCCGGCCGCATCCAGAATCAGCGCCTGAATATGCGCGATGGGTTTCCCGATGGTGACAGGCTGACCTTTACGCAGGCGGGTGCTCAACGCGGTGACGGTACACTCTGTCGGCCCGTACATGTTGTACAGCGCGACCTTATCGGCCCAGTTTTCCACCACGGCGTTCGGACAGGCCTCACCGCCCATGCCAATCGCCTGAATGCCATTAACGTGCTGTGGATCGAGAATCGACATCAGCGCCGCTGGCAGGATCAGGTGCGTCGCACCCGCCTGTTCAGCCTGCACAATCGCCCGATCGTTGGGCTCGCCAAACGCCAACGTGCCACCGCTGCTCAGAGGCAGCAGCGTCGTCATGTTACCGGCGTCAAATGAGAGCGACATGCAGTTGAACATGGTGCTTTGCGGCGTGAAATCGATACGATCGCGATGATCGTCCAGCAGATTGATCAACGAACCGTGTTCGATCATGACGCCTTTCGGCAGACCGGTCGACCCCGAGGTGTAGATCACCTGTGCCAGCTGCTGCGCATGGCGCGGAATTGCTGGCGGTTCATCGCCCGGCAGATCGTGCCACTGTGCGACAACGGCCGGATCGGTCAGATCGATGCACTGTTCGGTAGACCACTGCGCCAGCTGCTGCCCATCGCCGCCGAGAATCACGGCAAGATTGGCATCGGTAATGATGTGGCGCAGCCGCTCCGGCGGATAGTCGGGATCCAGCGGCACATAGGCAGCACCCGCTTTCCAGACGGCCAGCAGCGCAATAACAAAATAGCGATCGCGCTTCGCCAGCACGCCAACCAGCGACTGTTCGCCCAGCCCCTGACGGTGCAGCCAGTGCGCCAGTTGATTCGACTGCCTGTTCAGCTCAGCGTACGTCAGCGTATCGGTGCGCTGTTCGCCATCAAAGGCTATCACCAACTGCTGGGGATCGCGCTGGGCGATGGCTTCAATCACGTCGGTTACCGTCAGCTGCGGCTGCGGATAGCTACGCGGCAGCTGCTGGCTTTCCGCCAACACGGCGGCAAAGCGATCCGCTTCCATCAGCGGCAGATGCCAAACATCGGTTTCCGGTGCCTCAACCACGGCCTCAATCAGCCGGATAAAACGGTCGGCGTAATACTGGATCGTTTGGCGCTCAAACAGCGCGGTCGCAAACAGCCAGTCCAGCCGTACCTCGCCCATCAGCTCCGTCACCTTGACCGAAATATCAGTCTTCGCAGGCAGCACGGGCGACGTTTCTTCCGCTGCATCACAACCGGGGATCAGATCGTTGAAATCCACTTTGGCCTGATACACCAGCATCACCTGGAAGATCGGGTTGATCGCGGTGGTGCGATCGGAGCCGATCGCCTCGCTCAGCGCTTCAAAACGGTAAAGTTGATGATCGAAAGCCGACAGATCCTGCTCGCGGCAGTATTGCAGGTAATCGACAAAACTCTGGCTGTCCTGCAACTGGGTACGCAGCACGATGGTGTTAACGAAGAAGCCGACGACATCTTCGATATCCGGCCGCTCGCGGTAGGCCAGCGGCGAACCAATGACGATGTCTTTCTCACCGCTGATGCGCGCCAGCATCAGGGAAAACACCGCATGCAGACCAATGAAGTTAGACGTATTGTAGCGCTGGCACAGGCGTTTGAATTTATCCCACAGATCGTTGTTGATCGCGGAGAAGATCACCTCACCGCCGCTGTTCTGGTGCGCCGGACGGGTTTTATCCAGCGGCAGGCTGTGCACTTCGGGGATCCCCGTCAGTCGCTCAACCCAGAACGGCTTGAATTCGTTGTGGTAATCCAGAAACGACGCCGAATTGAACCAATGTGCGTAATCAATATAGTTAAGCTGGGTCGGCTCGACGGGGTGAGGCTGGCGATTTTGACAGGCCAGAAAAGCCGGTTTGAAGTCCGCAAACATATTCTTCACCGACCAACCATCAGAAATAATATGGTGCTGGGTGATCATCAGCACGTGTACCCGTTCGCTCATTTTCACCAGCCGCACGCGAGTGAGATCGCCCGCCGTAAGATCGAACGGCCGGCTGATTTCCGCTTTCACCTGCTGCTGTAAACGCCCTTCCCGCTCGGCTTCCGGCAGCAGCGAGAAGTCATCATGCTGTATCACAAACGGTTGATAGGCATCGATACGCTGTTCACCCTTGCCCTGTTCATTGACCACAAAGCGCGTGCGCAGGCTGGCATGGCGCTGCGCCAGCGCGTCAAAGGCAAACTCCAGCGCGGCCACATCCAGCGTTCCAGTCAGGCGAAAATAGACCGGCATATTGTAGAGGTGTGACTGCTCTTCGTACTGTTCGATAAACCACAGTCCGCTTTGGGATGACGACAGCGGGCCAGACGTGGCATTCTGCGGCGTGATGGGGCGCTCAAACGCCTGCTGCGCCGTCAGGCAGCGCACGATGGCGTCTTTGTTTTCCTTAATCGTGCGCCCAATGTCCGCCGTGATCGCGTCTTTGTTGGACTGCGAAATCAGCTGTCCCTGTGCATTCAACGCCAGACGAACGCCCTGCCGTTCCAGCTGCTTTAACAGCGTTACGATATCTTTCATGACTTGTCATTCTCTCAGCAAATCAGGCCGTCAGCGTTGCCCCGCCATCCACCACCACGTCCTGCATGGTGATGTGGCTGGCCAGATCGGAAGCCAGAAAAACCACGGTATTGGCGATCTCTTCCGGCTGAGCAATCTTGCCCAGCGGAATACCCAGTTTGTACTGGTCAGGAAAGCCCGCGATAGTGCGCTGTTCGGCATCAGCGCTGTGCCACATGCCGCGCTGCATCGGCGTATCCGTCGAACCCGGCGACACCAGATTGCAGCGCACGCCGTAAGGCGCCAGCTCCAGACCGGCACAATGAGACAGGCTGGTGAGCGCCGCTTTCGAGGCGCAGTACGCCGCCATCTGTAGACGGGGAACATGCGCGGCATTGGAGCCGACGCAGACAATCGCGCCACGGCGCTGCTGCTTGAAATGCGGAACCAGTGCGTTCAGCAAGTAAAACGCACCAGAAGCGTTGACGTTGATGCACTGGTGCCAGTCATCCACACTCAGCGCATCGATGTCACCCAAACGCAGAATCCCGGCGGCGTTGACCAGAACATCGAGTCCCGTTTCTGACAACTGCTGGCGACAGACCGCCGCCACGCTGTCCGGTTCGCTGATATCTAGCGTCACGCAGGTAAACGGATGATCCTGATGCCGGAATGTGCGGTCGAAGCCGATCACGTTCGCGCCCAGTGCGACAAACTGGCGGGCAATGCTTTCGCCAATGCCGCTCGCCGCACCGGTGACCCAGACGGTCTGGCCGCTGAAATCAAACTGAAGAGGTTGTGCCTTGTTCATCATTTTCCCTACCACACCATTTCCACGCTGTTTTCATCCTGTGACAGCCTGTCGTCCAGATAGCGGCAGAAGTCGCTGAGCTGGGGATGATCAAACACATCAGACACCTTGATGCTGACGGAAAATTCAGCGGCCAGACGGTTAACGATCTGGATGGTCTGCAACGACTGTCCGCCCAGTTCGAAGAAGTTATCCCGCGATTGGATCCCCGACACGCCGAGGATCTGCTGCCAGATGGCGCTGACCCGGTTCTCGGTTTCGCTGGCTAACGCCTGCGCCGGTGCCTCATCGCGGTATTCCGCCAGCAAGCGCTTACGGTCGACCTTGTTGGAGCCGGTTTTCGGCAACTGGTGGAAGGCGCGGTAATCGGTCGGGATCATCGCTGGCGGCAGCACGCTGCCCAGACGCTGTTTCAGCGCACGCGCATCAATCTCGCCTGCTTTCGTGGCGACAAACGCCACCAGACGCCGCACGCCGTTGGGGTAAACAATGCCCTGTACGCAGGCTTCATCAACGTCCGGCTGCGCCAGCAGATGGGCTTCGACTTCCCCTGGCTGAATCCGGTAGCCGCTGATTTTAAATTCGTTGTCCATGCGTCCGAGGTACAGCAGCTGCCCTTTCTCCAGCCGAACTCTGTCGCCGGTGCGATAAGCCGGAAGCGCCTGATCGCCCACCGCTATTTGCGTAAACGCCGTGTGTTCTGTACCGATGTAACCCGCCGCCAGCATTGGCCCCAGCAGCACCAGTTCTCCTTCTGCCGCTGGGCGGTCGCCCGCCGCCAGAATCAACGCGTTGACACCCGCCAGCGGCAGACCGATAGGAAGCTGTGCCACATCGGAAGACTGCGTTTGCAGATCGCAGCTGGTCGCCACCACCGTGGTTTCGGTTGGGCCATAGGTGTTGATTAAGCGCAACGTGTTCGGCGCATGGCGTTGCCACTGCGCCAACTGCTCGGGGTACACCGCTTCACCGCCAATGATGATGGCGCGCAGTGCAGAAGGCATGTTCAGCGTGCCGGTTTTCAGCCCCACCACCCATTCGTTCCAGAATGCGGTCGGCAGATCGAGCAGGGTAATCCCCTGTTCTTCGACCTGTTCGACAAAGGTCGGAATCGATTCCAGCATCTCATCGGTGCGCAGCACCAGCGTCGCACCGCTGGTCAGCGTGGCAAAAATTTCTTCAATGCTGGCATCGAAATTGAACGGAGCAAATTGCAGCATGCGATCCGCTGCACGCAGGCCGTAGCGCTGACGTGCCGCTGCCGTGAAGTGATCCAACGCGCTGGCGCCGATCTCCACGCCCTTCGGCAATCCAGTCGATCCCGAGGTGAACATCACATAGGCAATCTGCCCGACCCTCGCTTCCACAGGCGGCAGCGCGGCGGCCTGTGCGCTGGATGACAAAAGATGCCCCGCCAGAACGATCTCGCCGGAAAAGACCGACGCCAGCCGATGCTGGTAATCCGCCTGCGTCACAATCGTGCGTAGCCCGGCAATCTGGATGATGTGCTGCTGACGTTCGTGCGGCTGTTCAGGATCGAGCGGCACATACACCGCACCGCACTGCATCACGGCCAGCAGGCAAATAATGGTTTCAGGGCTGCGGTTCAGCATAATGCCGATGCGCTCGCCAGGCTGAACGCCGCGCTCATGCAGCGCCGCAGCGGCCTGACCGCTCAGATCCAGCAACTGCTGGTAGCTATACTGCCGGTCGCGCTGCGTCAGCGCTGGATGATGCGGGTTTTTACGCGCCTGCTTGGCAATCGCCGTCAGAACCGGTTCGACAAAGGGTTCAGGCTCGCGGCTGGTGATCAGCGCCAGTTCACGTTCTTCACGCAGCCAGCGTCCTAACAACTCGCCGCAGGTCTGCTGCGGCTGTGCCAGCCAGCGTTGAAGCAGCGTGAACAGCGTTTCTTGCAGGCTGGCCAGCGCCTCCGCGCTGTAACAAGCCGGGTTGGCATCAAAATCCAATACCGGTGTGCCATCGGGTTTGAAATGGATCTCGATCGTCAGATCTTCTACCGGCCCAGCGCTGAGATTCAGCGTACTGGACGACAACGATCCGTAGTTGAGCGGATGATCGAACGGCATGATATTGATCAGCGGGCCGAAGAGCCGCTGTTCACCACCAACGCGGTTCAGATCGCGCCGTAAATGCTCATAGCGATAGTGCTGATGACGACGCAGCGTGCGTTTGGTGCGGGCAACCTGCTGCGCCAGTGTGACAAAGTCCGCCTGCTCATCCACCTGAATGCACAGCGGCACGATATTCATCTGCATGCTCGGCACCGTCAGCGAGGCAGAGCCGATACGGTTCATCACCATCATGCCGAACGTCAGTCTGTCGCTGCCGGACACCAGCTTGAGGTGCGTCGCCAGCATCGCCAGAAACAGATCCGGCCAGCTGATTTTGTTGCCTTCACACAGCGCCGTCAGCGGCTGCCAGATATCCGTCGGCAACACGCTGCTCTGGCGCAAAAAACGCGCCGCAATCGGTGCTTTCTTCTCGCTGAAGCTGGCCGGTTCCGGCATCGCATTCAGCGTTTCCAGCCAGAAATCACGCGCCTGCGCCGTCTGCCCACTGGCATCGCGCTGCTGTTCTTCTTCCAGTACCTCGCTAAACGGGCCGAACTCCGCCACCGCCACAGGTTGCCCCGCCGTCAGCGCGGTATAGATCTGGGCGATACGTTGAAACAGCATCGTCGTGCCAAAGCCGTCCAGCGCGATGTGGTGAACACAGCTGTAGAGAAAATCACGCTTTTCACCGCACAGCAGCGCAAAACGGCAGGGTAATCCGTTCAGCAAATCCAGCGGCTGGGCGATTTCCTCGCGCGCCCACTGGCGTATCGTCTGCTCTTCATCCTTCATCGGCGCAGGCAACAGTTCAATAATCGGCAGCACGCCAATCGGTACTGGCAGCTGTGAAGCCACAAAGCCGACTTCCGGCTGGTCAGCATGTTCACCGGCAACCTCAACAAACTGGCAGTACAGGCACTCGCACTCCATGACCGCCTGACGGATCGCGCTCAGCATGGCCTCAATGTCGACCTTGCCATCAAACGCGATGCACTCCGCCGTGTTGAACGTCGCTTTATCATCGTTCAGGGCATGGCCTAACCACAGTCCGCGCTGCGCAACGCTCAAGGGCTTCATGATGCGGCTCCCTGCTGTTTTTCGATCAGCGTCCACCAGGCATTCAGGCTGGGATTACGTGCCAGATCGACAAAGCTCAGCGTGACGCCCTGATTACGCCATTCGGTCAGCAGCGACATCATGCGCACAGAATCCAAACCGTAGTCGATCAGGTTCTCATCTTCATCGAACTGATCTTCTTCTTCGTCGATCAAGGTCAGCAGGTGCGCTCTCAATCCCTGTTTCGTCAGTGCCTGTGCCATTTTTGCTCCTGTGAGTTCTGCCGTGCTAACCACTCGTCCGGCGCGCGTAGCCACATATTTCAACGCCATCTGGTGTTCCTGAAGTGAGAAATCCGCCACCGCATCGCCGACCATGAACGGCTTGATATCGCGCATGAAGGCATCCGTCGCGGTAATCATGCAGCCGATATGCCCGTAAACGCCGCAGATGATCAGCTGATTTTTGCCCATCTCCTTCATCATCGGTTCCAGCGGTGAACGGTGGAATGCGCTGTAGCGCCACTTCACCAGCACCGTGTCGTGCTCATCTGGTGCCAGCGCACTCACGACGCGCTGTTTTTCAGGATGATTATTCAGCCCTGCGCCCCACATGTCGTTCAGCAGCGCCCGGTCGGCCGCGCTTTGTGCGTTCGGCTGCGCGGTATACACCACCGGAATCCCCTGTGCTTTGCAGTAGGTTCGCAACGCCACAATGTTCTCGATCAACTGCTGCGCCAGCGGGCTGTCCGCGCCATAGAAATTCACGAAATAGTCCTGCATGTCGTGAATCAGCAGCACCGCGCGCTCGGGTTCAAACGCCCAGGAAACTTTGTTCTCAGGGAAATCCTGTGCGCGCGGCAGGGGATAAGAAGCAATAGAAGGGATTGCCATCACAAAATCCTTATTGGTTTTGAATACTACGTTCGGTCTTGAGTGCTCAGTTGGGTCTGGATGCGCTGACGGAGTGATTTCTTATCAGTCTTGCCAACCGGCGTAACGGGCAAGGTGTCGATCATCTCGAAGCGGTCCGGCAGTTTGAATTCAGCAATCCCCTGATTACGAAGATATTTTCTTAACGTAATGGCTTTCAGCGAGGGATCGCTGACCACCAGAAAAGCGCAGCTCTTTTCGCCCATAATCGGATCGGGCATGGACACCAGCGCGGCATGGAGAATGCCGTCATGCTTGAGCAGCAGGTTTTCGATCTCTTCCGCGGCAATCTTTTCACCGCCTCGGTTAATCTGATCTTTCTCCCGCCCGACCACGCACAAATAGCCATCCTCAGTCATCTGCACCACATCGCCCGAGTGGTAGAAACCTTCGCTGTCGAAGGCGCGGGCATTGTGTTCCGGGCTGCGGTAATAGCCGCGGAAGGTATACGGACCGCGCGTCGCCAGCAAACCCGCTTCGCCTCTCGGCACCGGATTGCCGTCGATATCCAGCACTTTCACTTCATCGTCCGGGCTCATCGGATAGCCTTGCGTCGTGAATGTGTGCTCGTCGCTGTCGTCCAGTCGGGTGTAGTTCACCAGCCCTTCCGCCATCCCGAGCACCTGCTGTAGCTGGCAGCCCAATACCGCCGGAATACGACGCGCGACGGTTTCACTCAGCTTCGCACCACCCACCTGCAAGATTTTCAGGCTACGCAGCGCGCCACCAAACTGTTCGGCTGCCTGGATCCACAGCGCGGCGGCGGGCGGCACAAGTGAGGTAATATCGATCTGATGGCGTTCGATCAGCGGGAAGCAAGTCATCGCCCCCGGATCCGGGGCCAGCACGACGCGTCCGCCGGCGTAAAATACGCCGAGCGAACCGGGCGAACTTAACGGGAAGTTATGCGGCGCGGGCAAGGCGCACAGGTAGCGGGTTTGCGGCGTCAGCTCACAAATTTCTACGCTGCGGCGCACGCTGTAGTAATAATCGTCATGAGTGCGGGGAATCAGCTTCGGCGTACCGGTACTGCCGCCAGAAAGCTGGAAGAAAGCCACCTGTCCCGACGCAGAAGGCTGATACTGGCTGGTCGACGCGCGTGGCTGCAGCCAGTCTGACAGACTGTGCCCCAGCGGGCTGTCGCCGAGCATCACCACCGTTTGCAGACGGGGAACCTGCGTCTGTAGCCGATCCAGAAACTCACCGTTACCGAACAGTGGATGTTCAACGGAGGCGATCAGTAAGCGCGGTTCGATCTGCGTGGCGTACGACAGCAGCTCCATTTTGTTATGGCTGAACAGCGCGTTAACCGGCGCGACGCCCATTTTCAGCAGCGCAAAAAAGGTCAGATAAAACTCGGCCACGTTCGGCAACTGCACCAGCGCGGTATCACCACAGCGCAGTCCGCTTTCCGTCAGGCGCGATGCCAGCGCAGAAGACTGTCGATCCAGTTCACGATAGCTCCACTGGCGCTCACCGCACACCACCGCAACGGCGTCAGGCTGTGTCACCAGATGGCGTTCCCAGGCATCCGTTAACGGCAGGCCGACCCAGTATCCCTTGTCGCGATAACGCTGTGCCAGTTCCTCTGGCCAGGGCGTAAATTCAATGCTCATAGTCCATCCACACCTGAGTTAAGCCCAAACGCATTCAGCATCGTGTTTAATTTGGCGGCGGTTTCAGCCCATTCATCCTCGGGGACGGACGCCTCAACAATACCCGCACCGGCAAACAGGCGGACTTTGTTGTGTTTGATGGTGCCGCAGCGAATCGCTATCGCCCATTCACCATCGCCGTTGGCATCACACCAGCCGACAATGCCGCTGAATACGCCACGATCGTGCGGTTCCAGTTCAGCGATCAGCTGGCGCGCTTCCTGCGTGGGGAAGCCGCACAACGCGGGGGTCGGATGGAGCTGGCAGGCGACCTGAAGCGCCGTCATGGCGGGGTTCGCCAGTTCACCGCGGATAGCGGTAGACAGGTGCCACATGGAAGCGGTGTGCATCAGCGAAGGGGCCGATGGAATCGTTAACGACGCGCACAGCGGCATCAGGCGTTGGCGGATGTCGTCCACCACCAGCTTATGCTCGTGCTTGTCTTTACCCGATTTCAGCAGGCGCTGGCTGTTGAGGTAATCCAGATGTTCATCGTTCATTCGTCGCGCCGATCCCGCCAGCGGATTAGAGACAATGACGTTCCCCTGCTTACGCAGCAGCAGTTCCGGGCTCGCCCCCAGCAAGACCGAACCGTCCGGTAGCGGCAGCGAGAAGTGATAGCCACCCGCGTTCTGCACCATCAGGTTATTGAGGATCGTTTGCGCCTTAACGGGGCTCGCCAGCTCAATGTCCAGAATACGTGACAGCACCGCTTTGCTCAGCTCACCACGGCGGAAGCGCTCAACGGCCTCTGCCACGATGGACTTGAACTGACATTCGTCCGGGACGCTGTTTAACGTTAACGCGGTAGGACCCGCAGCCGTGTGCTTACGGGCACGGCTGACGAGTTCAGACTTCGTCGTAACGGTATAACTATCAGGGACATAGAGACAAGACGGTTGCGTGGTATCAAAGGGTATCGCCCCCACAACAATAGGCAGCGACTGCCCTGCCTGACGCGCTCGCTGGAATGCCTGCGCGATTGCAGGGCTAAGCCTGTCATCGTGCGAGCCCGGAACACAAACAGGGGAAGAAATACGTTCAAATAAGCCAGAAGTAGAAAGGCTTCGGTGTTCCGATGCATATAAAAAAGCGGTCTGTTCCGAATAGGTTAGCCCGCTAGATGCTTCAGTTTCTGTAATCAGTGTATCCACAAGACAGCTCCTGCGCTCGCAAATTAAATACCAATGATTATTAAAATCATTATCATTTATATTAAGCGCAGTTAAATTACACTGAAGTAACGTGTTCGGTCAATCCTTCCACAGAATGGTTATTCACGCCCTATAATTAGGGGTTATATTGATGTTAATCAATTTTTTTGTGCATGTTTCAGAATGGATAATGGTTAGCAACAGGAATGTATTGATTATAAAACCCACATCACAGATGATAATGAAAATACTTATCATTCATTGTCAGGAAAATTAAGCTGCGCTAGACTGCGCAAATATTTTACTAACTGTGTCTAAATGTGAGCCTGTCATGGATGAAAGCATGTACCGCCCGCACACCCGATCTGTTGTGCATCTGGCGTTGCTAATTAACATGCTTTCCCTTGGTAGCCTGATGATGGTGATGCCGTTAGGCCCCGATTTCATCAGTGCACTGTCGATGGATGCCAAGAACATCGGCTACATTAGCGGCGGCGCAACGTTTGCCTCTGCCATTGTCGGCTTCCTCGCCGCTCCCTATCTGGACAGATTTAACCGTAAACATGCCCTGATCGTGCTGCTAACGCTGCGCTTCGGCCTGACGGCCGCCTGCATGTTTGCCACCAGCCAAACCCATCTTCTACTGTTGTTTATTCTGGCGGGCTGCGTGGCCGGGCCGGCATCTGGCGTCCTGATGGCGGCGGTTGTCGATATTGTGCCGGCCAACGAGCGCGGAAAGCAGTTGGCGTATGTCGGCATGAGCTTTTCGCTCGCGGCGATTGTCATCATGCCGCTGTCACTAGAGTTAGCGCACCGTATTAACTGGCAAGCGCCGTTTTATACTTTCGGCCTTGGCGGTCTGTTGCTGGTGTTGTTGGTGCTGTGGCGCTTTCCTTCAATGCCGCCAACGCACCGGGTTCAGCAAGGTTCGTCACCCACGACAGCGCGCACTTCGGTATTACATGACCTGCTGGCATCGCCGCTTTTCCTGCTGGGGCTGACGATCATGTCGCTACAAATGTTCGGTCATTTCCTGCTGATCCCTCATTTTTCCAACTACTTTCAGTTCAATCTGGCTTTCCCGCGGGACGATATTTCCCTGCTCTATCTCTGCGGTGGACTGGCAAGCATGGTGACCATGCAACTGTGTGGCAGTCTGTTGGATCGGGGATATGCCAGCCGGACGATTGTCGTCACGACGCTGCTGCTGGCCGTTGTGATTCTCTGCGGTTTCGTTTTGCCTTTTTCACTTTCCCTGTATCTGGTGTTCACCCTGTTCATGGCGCTCAGCGCAGCGCGATCCAGCAGCACGTTGGCGATTACCGCAGGTATTCCACTGCCGCATCAGCGTGCCGCGTTTATGTCCTATCAGGGAACCGCGGCCAACGTAGCATCGGGGCTTGCCAGCGTCGCGTCTGCCGCTTATCTGAGCACCTCTGCCGAGGGAAAAATTGACGGCTTCTCACAGCTCGCTATCGCCAGCGCCGTCTTTGCGCTGGCTGCCATGCTGCTGACCATGCGCCTGATTCCGCAGTTGGCTGAACGCAGCCGAAAGATGGCCGCACGCCAGCCTGCGCAGGCTACAGGGCAATAAACCGATCGATTCACGTACGAGTGGATCGGCAATATACGCAATACAACACGCTATTTACGGGGATATTTTTTCCACTCTTGGATGGGGTCTTTGACATGCAGCTAAAACCGGAAAGTCGTTTTTCATATCATCATTTCCCACACAGCAAGGTGTATCGCGCCCTGCTGGTGACCGGGTTACTGGCACTGCCTGCACTCGCACAGGCAGAAAACGCGGAAGATGAAAAAATCGTCGTGACAGCAACACAGACGAAACACACTACGCTAAGCGCCCCCGCCAGCGTTTCTGTCATCACCCGCGCCGAGCTGGAAAAGATGTCGGTGAATAACGTTTCCGACGCGGTGAAAAAGCTGCCGGGCATTAACATCAATCCCTCTACCAGCTATGGCCGTAACGAAATCAAAATCCGTGGCATGAAATCAGACTACACGTTGTTGCTCATCAATGGCCGCCGGGTAAATTCCCGTGATGCACTTGCGGGCAACATGGGGAACGATTTCGACCTAAGTGCGATTCCTATCTCCGCTATCGAACGTGTCGAAGTCATCCGTGGCCCGATGTCTTCGCTGTACGGTGCCGATGCGTTAGGCGGCGTTGTTAACGTAATTCTGAAACAACCAGGTAACGACCTCAAAGGTGACATTGGCTATAACTTTGAAGCACCAACAGAAGGTTCCGGCGGCGATCATAACCGTCTGAACGGTTATATCAGCGGTCCACTGATAGAGAATACGTTACTGGGAAGCCTGCTGGCCGATGGCGGAAAACGTGACGCATGGAAAACGGAACAGTCGATCAATCAGAATACTGATGCGCTGGAAAAACGTGACAATTACAACGTAATAGGAAACCTGACGTGGCTGCTTGATTCTCAACAGAGTCTGGATTTTGACGTAACATATACCAAAGACGACCGTGATGTACGTTGGAATAACTATGGTGCTGCGGTGCGTAACATCCAAAAAATGGAACGACTGGGGCTGGGGTTAACGCACAACGGCAGTTGGGATAACGCCGATACGCGTCTGCGCTACTTCTATGAAAATGTGGAATTGATGGATAATTCCCAGCTCAATAATGGCAAAGCAGATATTACGCAGGACAACCACACCGTTGACGGACAAGTCTCTGGTTATCTGGGCGACCATTTACTGACCGGTGGAGGAGAATACCGTCTGACTTCACTAAAACACAGCATGAATCTACCCAACGGCACCATTGACGTGAGTCAGGGAGCACTCTTCCTGCAAGATGAATTCAAACTCGCCGATCTGGCATTAACCTTCGGCGGACGTGTCGATAAACATGAGACGTACGGTACAGAATTCAGCCCACGCGCTTATGCTACCTATAGTCTAACTGACAACTGGGTGGTAAAAGGCGGCGTCAGCAAAGCGTTTAAAGCACCTTCCATTGCGCAATCATCGGAATCTTATGCCATCGCGGCCTGCCGTGGCCGTTGCCAGACGGTAGGTAACCCAGACCTGAAGCCTGAAACGTCAATCAGCTATGAAATTGGCACCGCTTATGAAGCCGAACGCTTTGGCGCGGGCGTTACGCTATTTAATAACGATATTAAAGACATGATTCAGGTCCAAACCTGGGACAGAGTCGCGACACGCCTCACTTATGAAAACGTCAACAAAGCACGGATTCAGGGGATTGAAACCTCATTCTGGGTCGATGTGACAGATGACTTGAACTGGACAACCAACTGGACCATCGTCGATGCCGAAGACCGCACCACCAAAATGCGCTTGAAGCAAACACCGAAAAATACGGTTAACACACAGTTGAGCTGGCAGGCACTGGATAATTTATCAACCTATATTTCTTACCAGTACACGGGCAATCAGTATCTGTTTGATAAAGAAGTCAGTAAGACACGCGGCTTTAATACCGTGGATATCGGTGCAACCTATACGCCAATTAAAAACGTAGACCTGAAGCTGGGCCTCACGAACCTGACTAACGAAAAACGGGATTACGTCGCTACCAACAACGACTACTTCCTGTCTGGACGTACGGTGTACGGCGGCGTGAGCTATAAGTTCTGATGAATGACTCTAGCCCGCTAACGCGGGCTTCAGACCGTTGACAAACCTATTTGCCGAATGAAAACGGGTGTAACGGAATAGAAGAGTAAAGCGTTTGCGCCAGGGATGGCGCAATCCGAGCTTACATGGACGTACTTGTAGCGTCTTTACGGATCTATCCGTTACTCCCGCTCAACGGTCTTTGTAAGCAATCTCAGCCCGCTAACGCGGGCTTTTTTAGCAGCAGAGAAATGTAGTGACGTCGTACTCTCTTAACAGATACGCGCCTTTAAAACGGCGTCCGGCGTAAAACGTCGGAGTGAGATCCGTCAGCAGTTCCAGCTCGAACTCGCGTTTGGTGATATCCAGCGCCACCAGTCTGGCATCCAGAAAATCGAAATAGTGCCGGACCTGCGGGTAAAGCGCCTTAAACAGGCTCTCCTTCGCCGAGAAGCTGATCGTCAGCAAGCAGCTAAATGCCTCATCCCGCTCCTGAAACCATTGGAATTCTTCGTCGCCAATGATGCCGGGCCACAGCGACTGCGCACGCTCGTCAGACATAAATCCTTCGATATCCACCCCCACGCACGATAGCGCATCGCTCCGTAAATGGGCGGCGCAGAGTACGCTGTCTTTGTTATGGCTCAGCGAACCGGCAATATTACCCGGCCACTGCGGCGAGCGGTCTTCCCCGCTATGCAGAACAAAATCAGGGTGTTCCAGCTTGTTCAACACGTGTTTGGCCACACAGCGTCCGGCCAGAAATTCGGCGCGTCGTTTCGGTACGGCGCGCTCTAGCGCGTCGGAGAAAGGAATGTTCGCCTCGGCAAAAAGCGCGTCGTTGTAGGCAGACAAATGAAAATGGCAGCGAGCAGTAATACCTGGGTAGGCGGCACCGTCCGTTGCCCGTGGAAAAGTAATCCATTCAACATCGTCAATAAAAGCAGAAAGCATGTTGCTCCACTCAGGCAAGCATATCGCACCCGCATTCGGTAAATGCTACATCGGCCACGTTTAACCCCTAAAAAATGTAGGGGTTAAACGAACAATGGGCGACTTTCGCCGCCCATCATCTCGCTACTGCAAGAATGCCTGGTTACATTTACAGGGCCAGGAAGAACCCTGCGATGCAGGCGCTCATCAGGTTCGAAAGCGTACCTGCCGCAACCGCTTTCAAACCAAAGCGGGCAATATCCTGACGCCGAGTCGGTGCCATACTGCCCAAACCTCCAATAAGGATAGCAATAGACGAAAGGTTAGCAAAGCCGCACAGCGCGAACGAAATCACAGCTTTGGTATGATCCGACAGAACCTGCAAACCCGCGGCCTGCACCACATCATCCGCTTTCAGATATTCACTGAAATTCATGTAAGCAACGAACTCGTTGACGATCAGCTTCTGCCCAATGAACGAGCCCGCCACGGTTGCCTCACTCCACGGAATACCAATCAGGAACGCGACAGGCGCAAAGCACCAGCCCAGAATCAGTTCCAGTGACAGCTGCGGGTAATCAAACCAGCCGCCGATGCCGCCCAGAATACCGTTCAACACGGCGATCAAGGCGATAAACGCCAGCAGCATCGCCCCCACATTCAGCGCCAGCTGCATACCAGAAGCCGCACCGCTTGCCGCGGCATCAATGACGTTAGCCGGACGATCGTCTTCATCGACAAAACCAACCATCTCATCATGGTCGTGCGTTTTTTCCGTTTCCGGCACCATCAGTTTGGCGAACAGTAACCCGCCCGGTGCAGCCATAAAGGATGCCGCAATCAGGTATTCCAACGGCACGCCCATCTGGGCATAACCCGCCATCACCGCACCTGCAATCGACGCCAACCCGCCACACATTACCGCAAACAGCTCTGACTGCGTCATGTTGGCAATATACGGACGGACCACCAGCGGCGCTTCCGTTTGGCCAACAAAGATATTGGCCGTCGCAGAGAGGGATTCAGTACGGGAGGTTCCCAGCAGTTTCTGCAATCCGCCACCGAGTACCTTGATGACCAACTGCATAATGCCCATGTAGTACAACACAGCGATAAGGGAAGAGAAAAAGACGATAATCGGCAATACGCGGAGTGCGAAAACAAACCCGCCACCGCCAAATACTTCGAACATTTTGTCGGAGACCAAACCGCCAAACATGAACGAAACGCCTTGATTTCCGTAGGCGATAACGTTTGCTACACCGCCCGTCAAACCTTCAAGAACCTTGCGGCCTACTGGTACATACAGCACCAGTGCACCAATACCGATCTGAAGAATGAAAGCACCGGCTACGGTGCGCAATCTGATAGCTTTACGGTTATTGGACAGCATAACCGCGCACAGTATCAGAACAATCATGCCGATGAGACTCATAACGAGTTGCATGTGCAGTTCCCTATAACGCGTGAAAAAAGTGAGAGCATAATAAAAATCGTTTCGCCAGAACGGTAAGCACGCGCTGGCGAGCCGATTATAAAGACAGGCCCGTAAAGGTCGCTAATTTATGTCACAAATACATACAACATCGAACAGTCAAAAATACCGAAAAGTGATCTTCATCACAATTTTATGGTTGGTATATGAAATCGGAATGACTGTTCTGTCAGCTGTTGCACAGAAATAAGAGAAAAGCGGAAGCAAAGATTCTTCCACTTGGGGGGAATAGCAGTGGTGTAACGGGTAGCGACGTAACACTCTCGGCGTTACGTTGGGGTAAGCCGTCCAAACAGTCTGAATGAATTCTGCCACAGCGCCTCAGCGATCTCTTCAGGCGGTTCTGCACGTAACTCACACAGCGTTTGAAACGCGCACGAAATACGCTCGGGTCGGTTTGGCTGTCCCTGATAGCCACTCATCGGCATATCGGGCGCGTCGGTTTCCAGCAGCAGCCGATCTAACGGCAACTGCGCGATCGCCTGACGCGTTTTATTCGCTCTGTCATAGGTAATAGTTCCCCCGACACCGATGTAATAGCCCAGCCGGATAAAGGCTTGCGCCTGCGCCAGGCTGCCTGCAAACCCGTGAACCACGCCAGTACGCGGCACGTCGATACGACGGAGCAACTGCGCGAGCCTGTCGTGGCTGCGCCGCGAATGCAGGATCGTCGGGAGATCGTATTTTTTCGCCAGCCGAAGCTGAGCCTCAAGAAAGGTAAGCTGCCGCTCAAACTGCGGTTCCGGCATATAGAGATCCAACCCAATCTCCCCCACCGCAACCAGCGTGACAGGTAGCTGGCGCAGTTCCTCTTCCAGACGGAGCAGGTCGCTTTCCTGATGTTCGGCGATATAAAGCGGGTGAAGGCCCAGTGCAGCGTAAAGTGGAGAGTAGGTGCGAGCGAGCGTCAACACGCGCTCAAAATGCTGAGAGGCCACAGCCGGAATAATAATGCGCTCAACCCCAGCGTCTTGCGCCAGTCGCAAACTTTCCGGTGCATCATCATAAAATAGGGGGAAATCGAAATGACAGTGGGTATCGATAAAGCGGTGTCGTTCAGAAAGCACGTTGCTTCTCTCCGTCAAGATTAGTCACGTCAAGATGAGGCGACCTAATCTACGCCCAAGTACTATCCTGCCAAAGCCTCATGGCAGAATCGGACTGGTCGTTGCGGTATAGCCTCAGTGTAACGTGGTTTTCTCTGAGGATACCTCTTCGTGTGCTTTTCCGTAACCCTCTTGCAAGACGCCGGACAGGTAATCATTACTCCCTTCCAGCCAGGCGCAGTCGCTGTCAAACCAATCGGCCCACAGCGCCAGGAAATTCCCTTTCCACTGCTTCCATTTGCCAACAACGATATCGCTATTCATCATAACCCTCCTGATAAACTGTCGAAATGCAGCAAATACGCGAGTAGTGTCAGTAAAAGATAGTATGCCAATAGAAGATAGTGTGCCGGTAAAATGTGACAGCCGCGTGGCGCGGCTGTGTGCTCTGTATTACATTTCTTTCTATGGAGAAAGAATGAAAGGATGTGCTGTGCTACGGCCGTTTCCGACCCGCGAACAAGCTAACCAGAAACAGAATAATACCAACTACAAAGACGATTTTCGCCGCGCCAGCTGCTGTACCGGCCAATCCGCCGAAACCCAGTGCCGCCGCGATCAGTGCGATAACTAAAAATATAATGCCCCAACGAAACATACGCTCTCCTTACCAGACAAAATGGAAAATCATGGTGGTCATCCTGACGCGATTCTTACGTCCTGACTGCGTATCCACAGATGGTGTTTTATTATGCGGATTAGGTAGGGTTATCCGCTATCACGGATAACCCTGTGTGAAATGGTTATTTAACTGTCAGGTCGTTCTTGACGCTTTTCACACCGTCAGCGGCCTTCGCAATACTTTCAGCCCGGTCTGACTGTGCTTTGCTGTCCACCTCGCCGCTCAGTTGCACAACGCCAGCCTGCGTTTCGACTTTCACTTTACGGGACGGAACAATATCATCTGCCAGCAGTTTGGCTTTAATCGTGCTGGTAATCACAGCATCATCGGCATAAGCGCCAACCGATTGTGATTGGGAATCTTTCACCTGCAGTTTATCGCTGACGGACTGAACGCCCTCAACCTGCGTAGCGATTTGCACCGCACGGGTGCTCAATTCCTGACTACCAACAAAGCCGCTCAGCGTGACGACGCCATTTGATGTTTCAACGGAAATGTCGCTGCTGGTAATCGATTTATCTTCCAGCAACGCACTCTTCACTTTTGCTGTGATAGCGCTGTCATTGACGTAGCCAGAGGCTTTATTGGCGGAACTATCGATTTTTGCACCAGTTGTGTCCGCGATACGTTCTACTTTCTGCCCTAACGTTTCCTCAGCCATGGCACCGCCAGCCAGAATCGAACCCAGAGCAACTACGATCAGCGATTGTGTCAGTTTGGTCTTTTTCATCGATGTCTTCCTTCTTATGTTCTTCTATAAACCCGAAATAACCGATTTGGGTCACGTTAACGCCTGCACCGTCATCAGCAAATCAAGGTGATAATGACGTTATCAACACTCCGATGATTTCCTCTGCTTACATAAAAAAACCAGAGTATTGAATTGCAAAGACGAAACAAATCAAAATAATGAACCAACTTAAATTGCACCAACAGTTGAACAAGCTAAATCAGTTAACACGCTGTTAACTATAGCCTACAGAATGGAAAATCACAGGGGAGCAAGGGAATATGCGCAGCAATTCAGATTTGTCTGTTGCACTAAAGCGAGAAGTCACAGCAGGAAAAAAATCAGGGTAATGCATTGTTTTTTAACATATTTAAAAATAAAAACACCCGGCATTTTTGGCCCAAAGCCAAGCATAACCGGGTGATGATTATTTTAACAATGTGGTCACGATTTAAACGCCACAGTCACGATGATTCTCATGAAACCGTCGCGCAACCGATCAAAATTAATGCTCGCGCGTTTGGTGGAACGTCACTTCTGGATAGCGTTCCCGCGTCAGGTTCAGGTTCACCATCGTCGGTGCCACATAGGCCAGATTATCACCGCCATCCAGCGCCAGATGCAGTTCGTTCTTACGCTTAAACTCTTCGAATTTCTTCACATCGCTGCACTCAACCCAGCGTGCGGTAGAAACGTTAACCGATTCGTAAATCGCCTCAACGTTGTATTCCGTTTTCAGACGAGCAACGACCACGTCAAACTGCAGCACACCGACGGCACCCACGATAAGGTCGTTGTTGGTCAATGGACGGAAGACCTGCACTGCGCCTTCTTCAGACAGCTGTACCAGCCCTTTCAGCAGCTGTTTCTGCTTGAGCGGATCGCGCAGGCGGATACGACGGAACAGTTCCGGCGCAAAGTTAGGGATACCGGTGAATTTCATATCTTCACCCTGTGTAAACGTATCGCCAATCTGGATAGTGCCGTGGTTGTGTAACCCGATGATATCGCCGGGGTAGGCTTCTTCAATGTGGGAACGGTCGCCCGCCATAAAGGTCAGCGCATCTGAAATCACTACGTCTTTGCCCGTACGCACCTGACGCAGCTTCATGCTCTTTTCATATCTTCCGGACACCACGCGCATAAACGCCACGCGGTCACGGTGTTTCGGGTCCATGTTGGCCTGAATCTTGAACACAAAGCCGGTGAATTTCTCTTCCGCCGCCGTCACTTCACGGGTATCCGTTTTACGCGGCATCGGCGCAGGGGCCCAGGCGACTAAGCCGTCCAGCATATGGTCAACGCCGAAGTTACCCAGCGCCGTACCAAAGAAGACAGGCGTCAGCTCACCTGCCAGAAACGCGTCCAGCTCAAATTCGTGCGATGCGCCTTGCACCAGTTCCAGCTCTTCACGCAGTTGCGCAGCCAGCTCTTCGCCAACAGCGGTATCCAGTTCCGGGTTGTTCAGCCCTTTAACGATGCGCACTTCCTGAATCGTATGGCCTTTACCGGTCTGATACAGATAGGTTTCGTCTTTATAAAGGTGGTACACGCCTTTGAACAATTTGCCACAGCCAATCGGCCAGGTAATTGGCGCACAGGCAATCTTAAGCTCGCTCTCGACTTCATCCAGCACTTCCATTGGATCGCGGATGTCACGGTCAAGTTTGTTCATGAACGTCAGAATCGGGGTGTCGCGCAGACGGGTGACTTCCATCAGCTTACGCGTACGATCTTCGACGCCTTTGGCGGCGTCGATCACCATCAGGCAGCAGTCCACCGCCGTCAGCGTACGATAGGTATCTTCGGAGAAGTCTTCGTGCCCTGGGGTATCGAGCAGATTCACCAGACATTCGCGGTAGGGAAACTGCATCACGGACGTGGTGATGGAGATACCACGCTGCTTTTCCATCTCCATCCAGTCGGATTTCGCATGCTGGTTCGAACCACGCCCTTTTACCGTACCGGCAGTCTGGATCGCCTGTCCGAACAGCAGGACCTTTTCGGTAATCGTGGTTTTACCGGCATCGGGGTGAGAAATGATAGCGAACGTTCTTCTTTTGGAGACTTCGCGGGCGTATTCACTTGGAGACATGATTTTCAGGTTTCTTTTGTTAGCCACCCGGCGTCAGCATCAAGTCAACAACACACCGATGTCAGATCGTCAGGCAAAGCGGAAATAAACTATAGCCGAGCATTTTCCCTGATTTAACGTGCAGACACAATCGGTGATGGCATAAACAGCGCGGAGACATCGTGCCCGCCGTCACCGTTCTGATACCGCCGTCAACAATTACGCCATAAATCATTTATAAAGTTATCATTTATCTTTGCCGATAATATTTGGGTCAATATTTAACCACATGATCGCACTTAAGGAGAGAGTATGAGCTTGTCTGTAAATAATACGGGTTATGGCAATTCTCAGGCCCAAAGCACCGCGACATCATCGAACACGGCACGTTCCACGACAACAGAACCCACCACGGCCAGCGGCGACATCACACGCATCATCGATCCGATTACCGGGAAAACGGCGCTCACCTTTCCCAGCAATATAACAATCTCTGCGGAAGCGATGGCACGGTTGAAAGAAAATGCTGGCAAGCCCCTGCATCCTAGCCTGACCAAGATAGATGAAAATGCGCAGCGGACAGAGGCACAAGCCCTACATCTCGCACGACAAAGAAATGCCATGGAACCCACCTTGGGCATCAATCTATCTGTTAATCACGTCGAGACCAACAAAATGGCGCTCGAAGACTGGTCAAATCACCTCAAAGAAGACAGCGGCATCAGTAAAGAAGAGTTTGTCGGTCTGGTGAATCAGGCGCTGTCGAGACCGTCCGACGTGAGATTATGGAACTACACCACCGATAGCATGGAAATCACCATAAAAGCGGCAAAGCTGGAAGAACTGAAAAACCGCTATGTGGATAGCAGCACGCAACCGAAAGCCGATAAGGATATTCAGGACTTCATCCAGTACCAGTCTGATGCGCTAAGTAATGTGGAAAAACATATTCTGCAAGATGAGTATCAGCGCAGCGTCGATGCGGGAGACACTGATAAGGCGAATGCGACTTTCCAGGAACTACAGAAAAACGCGGAAGGCACGTCAGCCACGCAGGTTCAACGCCAGCAAATCTTTTCTCTGGCTGCATCAAACGACAACGACGCCATGTTCAGCAATTTTCGTAACTATATTTCCGTTACTGCATCCGATCGCTACACCAAAAGCGAATACACCTCGATACTCAATCAATTCCATAGCCACTGGTTGGAGTTTCAACTGTCATTGAAATAACTCGCATCGTCCTCCGTACAAACAAAGCGTTTGTACGGGGCGGCCGTTCGTGTGTCAGAGGCTTTTCTCTTCCCCGTCTTTTTTCACTACCGAACCGCTGTCTGGCTGCGTGTCATTTTCGGTCTCATCTTCTTCTTTCACTGGCGTACTTGCAGTAAGAAGATAAGGCGACTGCTGCCAGCGGGTACGGCGATTCTGCAAGAGCGTGCGGGTCAGGATGATGCCGATAGCCAGTGAAAGCAAAATCATCAGACGCAGAATATTGGTAGTGTTATCGACCTGTCTGGCTTCGGTCGCCAGCACATGGGTATCTAAGGTAATCCGCAGGAAGCCGATCGGCCCTTCTTTTCCCTCAATCGGCTGAACCAACTGATGGTTAAAGTAGCTACCGACCCGATTGCCGTCCAGCGCCAGCCTGTCTCTCAGTTGCACCTGTTCACCGATATGCGCTACCAGCGAGCCGTCCTGCTGATACACACCGGCATCCAGAATGCGGCTGTGATCGGTAAGCTGTTTGAGGATGGTATTAATTTTTTGACTATTATCATCCACGCTGCCCATCAGCGGAGAAAGGCTGTAAGCCACCTGTCTGGAGAGCGTACGCGCCAGATCTTCAACCTGTTCAGATCGCGCCATCTGGTGGCTCAAACTGAAATAGGACGCACCTTGCATTAATACCACTAGCAGAGCGAGGCAAATCAGCACAATTGCCGTGCGGTGTAGACGAAATTTCACCCGGGCGCGAACCATGATAATCCTTACACGATTTGGATACTTTCATGTTGCCAGAAGCGCCGACGATAGGATAGCTTGTTGCCCAGTTTTTGGAGGGATATGTTTGGTCGACGCCGCATCCTTCTTTATCGCACGACTTATCGCACTACTGCCAGCAGAGGATTTACCCCATGTCGAATAGTCTGACCTATCGTGATCTCCCTGATGAGATCAACTGTTGGCCGGGACTGCCACTATCATTAAGCGGTGACGAAGTGATGCCGCTTGACTACCGCGCTGGCGACACAGGCTGGCTGATCTACAGCGACGTCCTCGATAAAAACCTGATTTCCCGCTACCAGCGTAAGCTGGGGAGCGCGATGGTGATCGTGAGCGCCTGGAACGTGGGCGATTATCAGGTCGTGCGTTTAGCTGGCACGCTGACGCCGCGCGCAACCAAGCTGGCCCACGAACTGGGCATCGATGTCGCGGCCATGCGTAACGCGCCAACGCTGCGTTCGCCGGGTTTACTGGTGATGGACATGGATTCCACTGCGATTCAGATCGAATGTATTGATGAAATCGCCAAACTGGCGGGCACAGGCGAGCTGGTGGCTGAAGTCACCGAACGCGCCATGCGCGGCGAGCTGGATTTCGCTGACAGCCTGCGCCAGCGCGTAGGGACATTAAAAGGTGCCGACGCCAATATCTTACAGACGGTGCGTAAAACGCTGCCACTGATGCCGGGCCTGCGTAATATGGTTAGCCAGCTTCAGGAAGCAGGCTGGCACGTCGCGATTGCATCGGGCGGGTTTACCTACTTTGCCGACTATTTACGTGATGAATTAGGTCTTGTCGCCGCCGTTGCCAACGAATTAGGCATGCAAGACGGCAAGCTGACCGGCGATGTCATCGGCACGATTGTCGATGCAAAATATAAAGCGACCACGCTGCAACAGCTGGCGGAAAAGCTGGAAATTCCAATGCATCAGACCGTTGCGATTGGCGACGGCGCGAACGATCTGCCGATGATCAAGGCAGCCAGCTTAGGCATTGCCTATCACGCCAAACCGAAGGTCAATGAGCAGTCTGCGGTAACCATCCGTCATGCCGATCTGACTGGCGTGCTGTGCATTCTCAGCGGCAGTATGAGACACGAAAAGCGTTAATCAGTTGGAGGTGAGACGTGGCAAAAGCCATCAAACGGGCGTTTGTATGTAATGAATGCGGGGCTGATTACCCGCGCTGGCAAGGACAGTGCAGCGCCTGCCATGCCTGGAACACCATTACCGAAGTCCGTCTGGCCTCGGCGTCAGTATCACGTTCCGACCGTCTCACCGGCTATGCGGGCGAAAGCGCTGGCGTCAGCCGGGTACAAAAGCTCTCGGAAATCAGTCTTGAAGCTCTGCCGCGCTTTTCTACCGGCTTTCAGGAGTTTGATCGCGTTCTGGGCGGCGGTGTCGTCCCCGGCAGTGCGATTCTGATCGGCGGTAACCCCGGAGCGGGTAAAAGTACCTTACTGCTGCAAACGCTCTGCAAGCTTTCAGAGAACATGAAAACCCTATACGTCACCGGTGAAGAATCACTACAGCAAGTGGCTATGCGGGCGCATCGTCTCAACCTGCCGACCCAGAATCTCAATATGCTGTCGGAAACCAGCATTGAACAGATTTGCCTGATCGCCGAACAGGAACAGCCGAAGCTGATGGTGATCGACTCCATTCAGGTCATGCATCTCGCTGATATTCAATCGTCTCCCGGCAGCGTGGCGCAGGTGCGTGAAACTGCCGCCTACCTGACGCGCTTCGCCAAAACGCGCGGTGTTGCTATCGTGATGGTCGGCCACGTCACCAAAGATGGCTCACTCGCTGGGCCAAAAGTATTGGAACACTGTATCGACTGCTCCGTGCTGCTGGATGGCGATGCCGATTCCCGCTTCCGCACCCTGCGCAGCCATAAAAACCGTTTCGGTGCCGTTAACGAGCTGGGCGTGTTCGCGATGACGGAACAGGGTCTACGCGAGATCAGCAATCCGTCGGCAATTTTCCTCAGCCGCGGGGACGAAATCACGTCCGGCAGTTCGGTCATGGTGGTGTGGGAAGGTACCCGTCCGCTGCTGGTCGAGATTCAGGCGCTGGTGGATCAGTCGATGATGGCCAACCCGCGTCGCGTGGCGGTCGGATTGGAGCAAAACCGATTAGCCATCCTGCTGGCGGTATTACATCGCCACGGCGGCTTGCAGATGTCCGATCAGGATGTATTCGTGAATGTCGTCGGCGGCGTTAAAGTCACCGAAACCAGCGCCGACCTGGCGCTGCTGCTATCGCTGGTCTCCAGCTTCCGCGATCGCCCACTGCCACAGGATCTTGTCATCTTCGGTGAAGTCGGTCTGGCGGGCGAAATCCGTCCGGTTCCGAGCGGACAAGAACGGATTACCGAAGCCGCCAAGCACGGCTTCAAACGCGCCATCGTTCCTCATGCCAATATGCCGAAGAAAGTCCCTGCCAGCATGCAGGTGTTCGGCGTGAAAAAGCTGGCCGACGCGCTGGCGATCCTCGACGATCTCTAAACGGACCACAGAAGGCCATCCGCCCCTTCCATCCTGAGCTAAACAGGGGATGAAAGCGTAGCGGATGTTGCCCTGTTCTGTGGTATTTTGTTTAGTAAGCTAAACAAGAGTGCTGCACCATGTCATCATTTGATTACCTGAAATCCGCCATCCGGCAGAAGGGTTGCACCCTACAGCAGGTTGCCGACGCGACCGATATGACCAAAGGCTATCTCAGTCAATTACTTAATGCCAAAATCAAAAGCCCTAGTGCCCAGAAGCTGGAAGCGCTGCATCGCTTTCTTGAACTGGAATTCCCGCGCCACGAAAAGAGCATTGGTGTCGTCTTCGGCAAGTTCTATCCGCTACACACTGGCCACATTTACCTGATCCAGCGAGCCTGTAGCCAGGTCGATGAACTGCATGTGATTTTAGGTTACGACGAACCACGTGACCGCCTGCTGTTTGAGAACAGCTCGATGTCACAGCAGCCTACCGTCAGCGACCGCCTGCGTTGGCTATTGCAGACCTTTAAATATCAGAAAAATATTCATATTCACGCCTTCAATGAGCAAGGAATGGAGCCTTACCCGCACGGCTGGGATGTGTGGAGTAAAGGAATTCAGGCGTTTATGCAGGAAAAAAGCATCACGCCGAATTTCGTCTACACCAGCGAAGAACAGGATGCCGCGCAGTACCGTGAGCAACTGGGCATTGAGGCCGTCCTGATCGACCCGCAGCGCTCCTTTATGAACATCAGTGGTTCGCAGATTCGTCACGATCCCTTCCGCTACTGGGACTATATCCCGACCGAAGTGAAGCCGTTCTTTGTGCGTACCGTTGCCATTCTTGGCGGCGAATCCAGCGGTAAATCCACGCTGGTGAACAAATTGGCGAATATCTTCAACACCACCAGCGCCTGGGAATATGGCCGCGATTACGTGTTCTCCCATCTGGGCGGTGACGAGATGGCGTTGCAGTATTCCGACTACGACAAGATAGCGCTAGGTCAGGCACAGTACATTGATTTTGCAGTGAAATATGCCAATAAAGTAGCCTTTATCGACACCGATTTCGTCACCACGCAGGCGTTCTGCAAGAAATATGAGGGCCGTGAGCACCCGTTCGTTCAGGCGCTGATCGACGAATACCGATTCGATCTGGTGATTTTGCTGGAAAACAACACGCCGTGGGTTGCCGACGGGCTGCGCAGTTTAGGCAGCACCACCGCCCGTTCGGAGTTCCAGGATCTGCTGAAAACGATGCTGGCTAACAATAATATCCCGTACGTTTACATCAAAGAGTCGGACTACGATTCGCGCTTCCTGCACTGTGTGGAATTGGTACAACAGATGTTGGGCCACGATCGCTCGCCTGAACCGCTCAAAAGTTAGCGCGTGTTCCACTGCCAATGGCGGGAGGGGGTAATGATTTCCGGCAGCGGAATATCCCAGCTTTCCACTGGCAGTGCGTCAACCTGCTGACAATCGTGGGCCAGACCGATCGGGTAAGGCCCACGCGATATCTGGTTGCGATACTGCAACGTACGGTCGTAAAACCCGCCCCCCATACCAAGCCGCTGTCCCAGATGATCAAACGCCACCAGCGGCGTCAGCAAGACGTCTAACTGCGGTAACGGCAGCACCTGACGCACATCCAAACGCGGTTCCATAATCTTCAGACGATTGCGTACCAACTCGGTGTCTGGCGCATAGCGCAGGAACAGCAGATGCCCGGTGCGAAACGGATGCAGAACCGGCAAATACACGCGTTTCTGCTGCTGCCACAGCTGTTGAATCAGCGGGGTTGTATCCAGCTCGCCATCAAATGATAGAAATACCGCTACGCTATCTGCCCGTATGATTTTCGGATGCGCCATGACGCGCTCACACGCCTGTTGCGCAAAACGCGACTGCTGCTCTGACGTCAGTAAACGTCGATTCTGCCGCACAGCCTGACGAATTTGCTGACGCGATGCTGCTGTAGAGGAGAGTGACGTATCAGGAAATGCCGATGAAGATGAATCAGAAGATGACATGGGCCGCATTCGCCACGGGACAAGAATGATAAAAGAAAGGGAATCTCCGAGATGCCGCCGCAGGCTGTAACCCTTGAACCCTTGGTTCAAGGTGAACATAACGTCGCAGTCTTAAGGCTTCTCGGACGAACCGAGCGTGCTCACCAACCGCAGAGCATTACATTCTGTTGGTATGAAATATCGGCTCAGGGGACTGGCCCGCTGACAAACATCTCAGAGAAATTTTATTCGTTACTCGCGATAAACCTTAGCACGTCTTATCGCGTAAAAACACCGTACTTTTGTCAAAATACGACGTTATTCAAATTGTGCACCCTGACGCTCGGTGATCTTGCCCTGCTCCAGCAACGCCTGTTCGATGGTCTGCTGTAACATACGAATACGCTGTTCCATATTCGACGCATAATCACGCGTCTTACCCCGTTCCTGCGCCAGCTCATGGCACACGTTCAGCGCGGCAATAAACACCAGTTGCTCAGTGTTTGTGACTCTAGTGCGAACTTTAAGATCTTGCAACCGCTGGTTAAGATCTTCCGCAGCCTGATTCAACGCATCCTGTTGTTCTGGCGGGCAATTCACTCTTAACGAACGGCCAAAAATCTGAATATCTACTGGTTGTGCAGACATACCACCTTCCTGCCTTTTGTCGTTCTTGCGCCCGCGTGCCGCATAGCATGAGCATTACCCGTTACATCGGGATCGTTAAAGCGGGCGCAACTATATATAGCTGAGATCTAAGATACAAGCCCTTTCTGGTATCGAAAGGGAGCTTGGTGGTAGCATAGCACGAACCAATCCAGCCAACGATGACGAATCCGCATGTCTATAGAGAATACGTTTCCCGCCTATGAAGGCCTTGACCAACTGCTTCACCAACAGCAAGTCGCGCTGACCGCAGCAGAAATGCACGGTTTGATCAGTGGGATGCTGTGTGGTGGAAACCATGACGACAGTTGGAGAACGCTGGTTTTTGAACTGACTAATGAAGGCATGGCGTTTACCCAAACGCTGTCACAGCCGCTTCAGGACCTATACCAGGCCACGCGTGAAGCGCTGGAAGATGATGGTTTTCTGTTCCAGCTTTTCCTGCCGGACGATTCGCTGGAGAGCGTGAGCGTTTTCGATCGCGCCGACGCGCTGGCAGGCTGGGTTAACCACTTCCTGCTTGGGCTGGGCGTGGCTCAACCGCAGTTGAACAAAGCCAAAGGTGAGCTGAAAGAAGCCATCGAAGATTTACGCAACATAGCACAGCTTGGCTACGACGAAGATGAAGATCAGGAAGAGCTGGAGCAATCGCTGGAAGAAGTGATTGAGTATGTTCGCGTTTCTGCCATTTTGTGCCATACCGAGTTTACCAGCCAGCGCGTTGTGACTGCGCCCGAGCAGCAAAAACCGACGCTGCATTGATTTTTATGCAAGGCGGAAAGGAAAGGTAACCGCACGGACTACTTTCAGGAGCAGGTGATGAATCCACAAGAATTTCTTCGTCGTCGTCAGGTACTGTTGGAAAAAATGGCACCGGGCAGCGCGGCGATTATTTTTTCTGCGCCGGAAGCGCAGCGCAATGCCGACAGTGACTATCCTTATCGTCAAAATAGCGATTTCTGGTATTTCACTGGCTTCAACGAACCGGAAGCCGTGCTGTTGCTGGTAAAAAGCGATGCCAAACATCACCACAGCGTGATCTTCAACCGCGTACGCGATCTGACAGCCGAAATCTGGTTTGGTCGTCGTCTCGGCCAGGAAGCAGCACCCGCCAAACTCGGTGTTGACCGCGCCCTGCCGTTTGGCGAAATCGGCGCACAGCTGCATCTCTTATTGAATGGGCTGGACGTGGTGTACCACGCGCAAGGGCAGTACGATTATGCCGACAAGCTGGTCTTCTCCGCGCTCGACACCTTACGCAACGGCACCCGTCAGGGCTTTGCTGCCCCTGCGACGCTGACCGACTGGCGCCCGTGGGTGCATGAAATGCGCCTGTTTAAATCACCAGAAGAAATCAGCGTAATGCGCCGCGCCTGTGAAATTACCGCGCTGGCCCACACTCGCGCTATGCAGAAATGTCGCCCCGGCATGTATGAATATCAGCTTGAAGGCGAAATTCACCACGAATTTACCCGTCACGGTGCGCGCTATCCTTCTTACAACACCATCGTCGGCAGCGGTGACAACGCCTGCATCCTGCATTACACCGAAAATGAAACGCAAATGCGCGACGGCGATCTGGTGCTGATTGACGCCGGCTGTGAATACAAAAGCTATGCTGGCGATATTACCCGCACCTTCCCTGTCAACGGCAAGTTTACCGCGCCGCAGCGTGCTATTTACGACATCGTGCTGCGCTCACAGCTGCGGGCGCTGGAACTGTTTGGTCCAGGTCGCAGCATCCGTGAAGTGAACGAAGAAGTGGTGCGCATCATGGTCAGCGGGCTTATCAAGCTCGGCGTGCTGAAAGGTGAAGTGGAAGAGTTGATTGCCGAGCAGGCACATCGCCAGTTCTTCATGCACGGCCTCAGCCACTGGCTGGGTCTGGACGTGCATGACGTGGGTGATTACGGCACCACCGATCGGGGTCGTCCGCTGGAACCGGGTATGGTACTGACCATCGAGCCAGGTCTTTACATCGCACCCGATGCCAAAGTGCCACAGCAGTACCGGGGAATCGGCGTACGTATCGAAGATAACATCGTGATCACCGAAAACGGCAATGAAAACCTGACGGCTGGCGTAATCAAAGACGCTGATGCCATCGAAGCGCTCATGGCGCAACGGCATGATACACAACACTAAGCCGTCCTTTCAAAGGACAATAGCATAATTGCAAAGGACAACAGCATGGCGGTCATGATTGTCGGTGGCGGGATGGCGGGCGCAACGCTGGCGCTGGCAATATCGCGGCTTTCGCAGGGCGCAATCCCGGTTGACCTGATCGAGGCACACTCGCCGCTCGACAAGGAACATCCGGGTTTTGACGCACGCGCCCTCGCGCTGTCTGATGGCACACGTCAGCAGCTAGCAGCGCTGGGCATCTGGCAAGCGCTGTCGGGTAATGCAACGGCGATAACCGACATTCACGTCAGCGAACGCGGCCATGCCAGCGTGGTGAACCTGAAAGCCTCGGACTATCACGTTCAGGCATTAGGCCATGTGGTTGAACTGCACGACGTCGGACAACGCCTGTTTTCCCTGCTGCAACAGGCACCGGGCGTTCGCCTGCATTGCCCAGCCAAAGTCGTTGCCGTCACGCGGACGCAGGATAACGCAACGCTAACGCTGGACGACGGTACCGAACTAACGGGTCAGCTACTGGTCGCCGCCGACGGTTCGCGATCCATGCTGTCGCAGTCCTGCGGCATTCAATGGCAGCAGCATGATTATGATCAGATCGCGACGATAGCCAATGTGACAACTGCCGAACCCCATCGCGGCCGCGCGTTCGAGCGATTTACCCCGCACGGCCCGCTGGCGCTTTTGCCGATGAGCAACGGGCGCTGCTCGCTCGTCTGGTGCCATGATAAACACCGTCAACATGAGGTCGATGGGTGGAGCGAAGCCGAATTTCGCCAGCAACTACAGCTGGCTTTTGGCTGGCGTCTGGGGCAGTTCACCCATATCGGCGAACGCCACAGCTACCCGCTGCGCTTACTCACGGCCAGCCAGCATATTAGCCATCGACTGGCACTGGTGGGTAATGCGGCACAAACGCTGCACCCGATTGCCGGACAGGGCTTTAATCTGGGGATTCGCGATGTGATGTCGCTGGCAGAAACCCTCGTCGACGCGGCAAAAAACCAGCAGGATATCGGCCAGTACACGGTACTCAACCGCTATCAACAGCGGCGCACGCCTGACCAACACTCCACGGTGGCGATCACCGATGGGCTGGTCAGGCTGTTCGCTAACCGCTATGCCGCGCTGACCGTCAGCCGCAATCTGGGACTGATCGCCATGAATAACCTGCCGCTGATGCGCGACGCCTTTGCTCGTCGCACGCTAGGCTGGGTAGAACGTTAATTAAGCTCGCCAACAGGAAAAGACGGAAATGCAATCATTCGACGTGGTTATTGCCGGTGGCGGTATGGTCGGTCTGGCGCTAGCCTGCGGCTTACAGGGCAGCGGCCTGCGTATCGCCGTGCTGGAGAAACAGACGGCCGAACCTCAACCGCTCGGGAAAGACCATGCCCTGCGCGTCTCTGCCATCAATGCCGCCAGCGAATGTCTTTTGCGCCATATCGGCGTCTGGGAAAATCTCGTGGCGCAACGCGTCAGCCCTTACAACGATATGCAGGTATGGGACAAAGACAGCTTTGGCAAAATCAGTTTTAGCGGTGAAGAATTCGGCTTTTCCCACCTTGGACATATCATTGAAAACCCGGTGATTCAGCAGGTGCTGTGGCAACGCGCCGCCCAGTTAAGCGACATCACCCTGCTCTCCCCCGCATCATTAAAACAGGTCGCCTGGGGCGAGAACGAAGCCTTCATTACGTTGCAAGACGACAGCATGCTGACCGCCCGGCTGGTAGTCGGTGCGGACGGCGCCCATTCGTGGCTGCGTCAGCATGCGGATATTCCACTGACCTTTTGGGACTACGGCCATCACGCGCTGGTCGCCAATATTCGAACTGAACACCCACATCAGTCCGTTGCGCGTCAGACGTTTCACGGCGACGGTATTCTGGCGTTCTTGCCGCTGGACGAACCTCACCTTTGTTCGATTGTCTGGTCGCTTTCACCGGAACAGGCCCAGGCGATGCAGAGCTTGCCTGCCGAAGAATTCAATCGTCAGGTCGCTATTGCCTTTGATATGCGCTTGGGGCTGTGTGAACTGGAAAGCGAACGCCAGACTTTCCCACTGACCGGACGCTACGCTCGCAGCTTCGCGGCACACCGGCTGGTGCTGGTCGGCGACGCAGCGCACACCATTCATCCGCTGGCGGGGCAAGGTGTCAACCTTGGTTTCATGGATGTCGCCGAACTGATTGCGGAAGTGAAGCGCTTACAGGCGCAGGGCAAAGACATCGGCCAGCACCTTTATCTGCGACGCTATGAACGCCGCCGCAAACACAGCGCTGCGGTGATGCTCGCCAGTATGCAGGGGTTCCGCGAACTGTTTGACGGTGACAATCCGGCGAAAAAGCTGCTGCGTGATGTCGGTCTGGTGCTAGCGGACAAACTGCCCGGCATTAAACCTACGCTGGTACGTCAGGCAATGGGATTACACGATCTGCCAGACTGGCTTAGCGTCGGGAAATAATAAAACCAGAATAGATAATAAAGCTCGCCGCTTAAGCGGCGAGTTATCAATAACGCTTTCTTTTTAATTAAAGCACTAATTTACTTAGCCATCCCCCTTGTTATTTAATCGACCAAGATATTTTTATTTATATAATAAATTTATCATCAAAACATAATTAGCAGAGTAATAAAAACCCTTCCCCCGCAAGGATAATTATCAATAAAAACAATTAATTATATAATTTTAGAAAGGATATCTTTCTGACAGGAATCATATTTCTTATTAAATAGTCGAGTTCTTCTTTTGTTCAATCAAGATTTACGTTATAACGTTCCCAACAAGGATTGTTTAACAGGGAGTTACACGAATGGCTAATTCTATTTTCATGAAGATCACCGGAAAAATTCAGGGACTGATCTCTGAAGGGTGTCTAAGTATCGATTCTGTAGGAAATAAACATATATCTGGTCACGAAGATGAGATTTTTGTTTATGCAACGAATTACGACTTATCAAGAGATCGACACGTCAATCATCATCCCTTTTCCGTAACCAAAGTCGTTGATAAATCTACACCACTCTTGCTAACCAGCATCGCCAACAATGAGCTAATGGAAGTTGAATTGAGGTATTACCGTACCTCCGCCAGCGGGACGCAAGAAAACTACATGACAATCACATTAAGGGATGCGTCTATTGTCAATCTCTCTAATCAGAATCCCAATTCATTGACGCATAGCGATATGCAGCCTTTTGAAACCCTAAGCCTGCGCTATGAAAGCATTACCTGCCAACACAATATTGCAGGCACATCGGGATACAGCATATTGACTGAGAATATGTACTGATAAGCCATAAAACACACCTCATTAATTCTTTAATACATTATGGTTTTGTATCAGGAGGGATAGCGAGCAACAAGTGGCAGCCCAGTGATAAAACCTTCAGTCGGAGTCATTTGGAATGACAACAAGGCGAGATATAGAAAGGAATCGTTTGATTTACACCGAACAGCTTGGGTGGATTGATTTAGGCCACGCAAAAGGTGACGATGCGAGGGATTTGTGGGGGCAACTCATTAGTGAACCTGCGAATCCGTTACTTAAAGGATATTTCTTGGTTAATTATTCTCAGGCTATGCATTATCGCCATGTGCAGACGGGGGTTCATGCGCAATGGAAGGTCAAAAGAGGGCTGTCGATAGAGACTAAACGCTCTATTGCGCTCTCCATAATGTTTTACGTCTCTCTAAAATTTGAAGGGTTACAGTCTAACCCCCTGTTCTCACTTGCTACGGATAGCGGTTTTAGCTGCGAAGATCTGGTTTCCAATTTAGTCGGCTTTTATTCAGTAGTTCTTCCCAGAGACTATATTGCACTTAGTCAGAAAAAATCGAAAGAATATGCTTTTAAAATATGGGATTACTATGGTCCAGTAGGGAGATATAAGAACAATGAACTTAAACCACTCATTTTCCCCGATCCGGAGATGCATGCTTACCCTTATAAAAAACCGTTACCACCTTATTTGTCTGTTATAAAACCGTTTTCATCTTATGAAAACGATCTGGTGATCAACACGATTGATGAGAATACATTCCTGGGATTTAAATTGTAATGAAAACGTTCTTAACCATCTTCATTTCATTATCTTCCCTGCTGTTTTTTTGGGGATGGCTTATCATCGTTCCTTATACCGTTTATACGGAAAAAGACATTTTTAAGTACTATACATTAACCTATAAAGAAATCAGGGACGTACCGAGACTGTCAAATAATTATTATTTTTCTTATGGGCCTAGTGATGAGGCAACCCCCCAGATAAGCACGATATATTTATGTGACCTAGATAACATTAATGAGGCTTACGATGAGTTGCTTGATTATGTTAATAGCACTGGAATCCCATTAATTGATGACTTTTCCTTAGGTAATTACCCATCATTCGATGAATACTTTCAAATCATTAGAATAAAAGAGAAAGATAGGGTAACAATGAAAGAAGTCGAATGTTTAATGTTGGATTTATCCAAGGAGCAACGCTAATGAATGAGTGAATAGCGTTGTGGCTTAAAAATGATTACATTCGCGTTTGATATGTCTTTGGCTTAGAACCCACTCTAAAAGGAATTAGAAATCGGGAAATTAAAAAATGTTAAGAAAAATCAGCTATATCTACAACGTCTATTTTTACGCCTATTCTGTCTTATGCTTTTTTCTAATTAACGTTTTTTCTACCATCGAATATGAATGGATGATAGATGGCGACTCAGTTGCAGATTTCTGTGAAGTGCCAAAATCCGATGCAGATGGTTTCTTAAGTATTATTATCGTTCCTTTATCTATCCCTTTTCTTCTGGTCAGAAGAACTCCGCTTAGAATCGTCACCTATCTTGCTATCCTGATGTATCACTCATACCGTTTCTATACACGCATTAGTGTTTGTTCAATAGTTGACTAAACAAGACCCAACAAAATGCTGAAAAAAAACTATACCTATAACGTCTATTTTTACGCTTACTCAATCTTGTGCTTTTTTTTAATTAATGCCTTTTCATCAATCGAGTCTGGGTGGCTATTTGGTGACAGCTCACTTAATAATTTTTGTGAAAACCCGAGAAGCTATGCTGATAGTTTTTCAAATTTTATTATCATTCCTTTGTCTATACCTTTTCTTTTGGTTAAACGGACTCCGCCAAGAATAATTACTTACCTTGTTATTCTCATGTATTACTCAGGCAGTTTCTATACGCGCGTGACTATCTGCCCGTACTGGTAACACACTCTGTCTAGCGCAAAACTCGCCGCCGCAGCGGCGAGTCTGGTGTATCAGGCGTCGGGTCCGACTCTGACTACTAATTTACCGAAGTTGCGGCCGTGCAGCAGGCCGATAAAGGCTTCGGGAGCATTTTCCAATCCGTCGACGATCTCTTCGCGATATTTGATCTTACCTTCTTCGACCCACGGCGATACATCCTTCCAGAACTCATCGAAGCGATGACCATAATCATCAAAGATAATGAATCCCTGCATCCGAATACGTTTCTTCAGGATCGTCCCCATCAGCAGCGGTAAACGATCCGGCCCATCCGGCAGCCCTGTCGCATTGTATCCGGAGACTAATCCGCACACCGGAATACGTGCCGAGGTATTCAGCAGCGGCAGCACGGCGTCAAAGACTTTCCCGCCAACGTTTTCAAAGTAGATATCGATTCCCTTAGGGCAGGCTTGTTTCAGCTGCTCTGCAAAATCATCCGCCCGGTGGTCGAGGCAAGCATCAAATCCCAGCACCTCAACCGCATAGCGACATTTCTCTGCGCCCCCTGCCACGCCAACAACCCGACAGCCTTTCAATTTCCCGAGCTGTCCAACCGTCGCGCCGACTGGGCCGGTCGCGGCAGCCACCACCAGCGTTTCACCCGCTTTCGGCTGGCCGATATCCGTCAGTCCCATATACGCGGTGAAGCCCGGCATACCCAGCACGCCCAACGCGTAGGAAGGATTCGTCGGCGACTGACCCAAATTGGTTAATCCTTTGCCGTCGGAAATTGCATAATCCTGCCAGCCGCTGAAGGACAGCACCCAATCACCGGTCTGATAATCAGGGTGTTTTGACTCCACCACGCGGCTGATTGTCCCGCCGACCAACACGTCATTCAGTTCGACAGGTTTAGCATAAGAAGGGGCGTCGCTCATGCGGCCACGCATATAAGGGTCAAGGGAAAGAAACACCGTACGCAGCAGGATATGTCCTGAATCGACCTGCGGGACAGGCTGCTGTTCCACACGGAAAGTCTCTTGTGTTGGCGCGCCGTGCGGGCGCTGAGCCAGAACCACACGGCGGTTAATTTGATCGGTCTGCGGCATAATATCCTCCGTTAAACAAAGCGTGTTGATAAAATCACTTCGTTAACAATAGGATCTGTTCTTTCATCTGGCTACGCAAACCGTGCGGCGTTCGTTATGCCGTTTTGCTTTTTTCGTAACGCGACATGCGATCCAGATACCCCATGACCAGTGCAGACAGCACAAACGTCAAATGGATAATCACGTACCACATCAGCTTGTTATCCGGGATATTACGGGCATCCATGAACACGCGCAGCAGATGGATCGACGAGATAGCGACAATCGACGCGGCAACTTTATTTTTCAGCGAGCCGGAGTCCATCTTACCGAGCCAGTTCAGCTTTTCTCTACCTTTGGAGATATCCAGCGCCGAGACAAAGTTCTCGTAACCGGACAGCATCACCATCACCAGCAATCCGCCGACCAGCGTCATATCGATGAGTGACAGCAGCACCAGCACCAAATCTGCTTCAGCGATATCCAGGATATTAGGCAGGACGTGGAACACCTCCTGGAAAAACTTGATCGCCAGCGCCAGCAATCCCAGCGATAGCCCGAGATAAACAGGGGCAAGCAGCCAGCGCGATGAGTACATCAGATTCTCAATAAAACGTTCCATAACTCACTATATGCAGGTGGAAAAGAGGGAAATAATAGCGAAAAGTCCTGCTGTGGTGTTAATCAATTCTTGAGCAGAATGCACCATTTACAGAATGCTCTGTCCTATCGTGCCCCCAGCAATGATTTCCGCGTTTTGTGATCCGGCCTGCACTCACCTTCAAACCGATGCCGTCCTCCTGCCGCTCATGGCACGCATCTGAAGGTTCACCCTTTTTCACCTTCCTACACTGTCTAGCGTCAGCAGGTCTGGCAGCAATCATACACTGCACTCTACATTCAGAGCCGAATACAGGCTTACCACAAAATAAAACAAGGGGTTACGCATGAGCGATCCTATTTTCCTTGGTATTTTCTGGCACTTCATCGGAGCGGCCAGCGCGGCCTGCTTCTATGCACCGTTTAAGCAGGTCAAAAACTGGTCGTGGGAAACCATGTGGTCACTGGGCGGATTTTTCTCGTGGATTATTCTGCCCTGGTGCATCAGTTGGTGGTTACTGCCTGATTTTTGGCGTTATTACGGCTCGTTCGATATGGCGACGCTACTCCCCATCTTTCTCTTCGGCGCGATGTGGGGGATAGGCAATATCAACTACGGCCTGACGATGCGCTACCTTGGCATGTCGATGGGCATCGGTATCGCCATCGGCGTGACGCTGATTATCGGCACGCTGATGACACCGGTCCTGCAAGGCAAGTTCTCCATTCTGTTTGGCTCGGCAGGCGGACGCATGACGCTACTGGGCGTGCTGGTCGCAGTCATTGGCGTCGCGATTGTCAGCTATGCCGGTTTACTGAAAGAGCGTGCGCTCGGTATTCGCGCCGAGGAATTCAACCTGAAAAAAGGGCTGATTCTGGCCGTGATGTGCGGCATCTTCTCCGCAGGCATGTCTTTTGCGATGGATGCCGCGAAACCCATGCATACCGCAGCACAAGAGCTGGGGATCAATGCACTGTATGTCGCACTTCCCAGCTATGTGGTGATTATGGGCGGCGGTGCCATCGTCAATCTAGGCTTCTGTTTCATCCGTCTGGCGACCTGCAAGGGTATTTCATTAAAAGCCGATCTGGCACAGGTTAAACCGTTGCTGATTGCCAACGCGCTCTTCGCCATTCTGGGCGGCGTTATGTGGTATTTGCAGTTCTTCTTTTATGCCTGGGGACACGCCAACATTCCGGCCGATTACACCTACATCAGTTGGATGCTGCACATGAGTTTCTATGTATTGTGCGGCGGCATTGTGGGCCTGCTGTTTAAAGAGTGGAAAGCCGTGGGTCAGAAACCGGTGCGTATGCTGGTTCTCGGCTGCGTGGTCATTATTCTTGCGGCGAATATCGTCGGGTTAGGAATGGCCGCGTAAGCGCTCTGTCATCGCGTTCGGTATCATCAAAGCGAGTACCGAACGCGATGATAATAGCCTCAACCGATTGGCGGAAAAAATACGTTGAGCCGTTGATATTACTGCATTCCTCCCTATATCCTGCCCTTCTAAAGACGCCATTATTAGTCATGGTGTGAATCCAATTTCATCGGTTAAACACCTTCAAAATAAGGATTGGTAATGGAAAATGCAGAAAAGAGCGCTTTCTTCGTACTATTAAAAGCGTTTGACAGATTTGCCGATGTCCTTCAATCGATGGACATGACTTTACCGAAAGCCGTTGTTTTACTTACGGACGATCTCTGGAACTACCTTGCCTCAGAGGCGCAATACATCAACATTAATCCAGCGCTTGAGGCTATCGATGCTACCGTGGTGGATGAACAGGGGGCGAATAGCGAAGAGATTTTAAAAAATCTGTATCTGTACGCCTTTTCAGATTTTCTGATGTTTTTCTCCGAGGGAAAGGCAAGCTTAGAGGCAGCAGAATCATCCATTATTGACGCTTATGATTACATGGCGGCTCAACAATTTTTACTCAACGAGAAGGAAGGAAAAGCGGTCGTGTTGAATGATGATGACGAAGAAAAGATAAAAAGCGATCCACAGTATGTGGGGGAACTTACTGCGCTAAAAACCGACAGGATTTTCGCTGAAAACATTGTTCTGTGGGACAACGTGGTGGCATTCCGATGAGGATATTATTTAAATAATGACGAGCACGCATCCTAAAAAAATTGAAAATATTTATCGTTTAGACTCGCAAGAAAGGTGTGATTACTTTATCCGTAAGATTACTGATTTTGAAATTGTCTGGGGATTATTTAATGAAGGGTGGGCAACGGCCATATCCGGTCAGAAAATGGCTATTCCCTTCTGGCCTGAGGAAAATTTTGCCACACTGTGCGCTCATGGTGAATGGGCGGGATTCACAGCAAAAGTGATTGAGCTAAACGTATTTCTATCGCATTGGCTCCCTGGAATGCAGAACGACGGTAGAATATGTCAAATTTTCCCCACGCCAAGTGAACACGGTTTTTTCATTCCCCCAACAGCCTTACTGCGCGCCATTAAAGAAGAACGTGAACAATACGAATGACCGAACGTTAGGCCAGATAGCCCCCTGTTAATGTCCACAAAATAAGTCTCACACCGTTCAGTTTGCAATTTATTACCAGAAACGTTTAATTTGCATTTTGTGGGAATAACCAAGGGGAAATGAGGATGTCAGACGTTTTTAACAAAATAGCCAGGCTTTCCCCGAGAGCGTTGCAACGCTATGCCTCCGCCTGTTTGCAGGCCTATTGCCACGCAAAATTGATTCAACACCCCGCGATCGACGCGTTGATAACTCACCTTAATTGTTACCCTGAAAATGGCAGTCTGGTTGAATGGGAAAGAAGCGGCGCGTTACTGCCGTTAAATGGCCGAGGAGATGAGATGCCGCAAGATCTGACCCTGTCGATTTCACCTCGGGATATTGAAGATTTCACTTATCTTGTTGATATCGCAGTAGAGGTCGGAATCGTGGATATGTATGGAACACCAACAACGCTTCCGGTTGAGTTTGTAGGAAAGATAGCCATGATTCTGTCCCAGAATCATATCGATCTGCCTGAGCTTTAAATGAAAAGACATGCAGTATCCGATACTCGAAAAATATGAAAAAAAGAGGCGAGAACCTAACTATCGCCTTTCTCGCCTTCATTATCGATAGCAACAGCCCATTTAAAATGGCTTACTTCTTCCGCCAAACGGACGAATCACCTGACGTTATCTCGGCAAGCTGCCCGTCATTATCGTAGTGACAGAACCATTCATCTTCACTGGGCCATCCTTTGGAAAAGGCTCGACCAGATAACAGGCGACCAGAAGAGGAATACTGGTAAAGAAATACGGCAAAAGCCTCTCTAATACCGACCCCGACATAAACCTTGGCGTTGTCGCCTAATTGCAGCATCCTCCCTAAACCAAGCAATTTTGATTCACTGCCTGCTGGGCGATCCATTCCCTTGAAATGCAGAGTTGCGATCTCTAAAACATCGTCAGTACGGTTATATAGGGTTGCCTGAATCGCTTGAATCCCCTTCTGCCCTGGAGAGATCGTAATAACATGACGATCGTCAGAGAAACCAGAGCAATATTTTCCCAGCCAGCGCGCTTCATCCAGGCTTGCATATTTCCTTTTCATGAGCCGAGGAGGGGAAAAGCCAATACGCTCATCGCTGTAGGGTAAGTGACAAAAATAATCACCATCAGAAAATTTCCATTCATCCACCGAATCACGACACGCCAGATAAATCTGGTACGAATCGGTCGCGTCAAACCCCTGAAACTGTTTTCTGAGATCGTCAAGCAGCGAACTCACGATTGGAATATCAAGCAACCTCGTAGCCTTTGTCATGAGCAACCCTATTCACCGTTTTTTCTATCAATCGTCTTCTATCCTGATACCGATATTGCCACAGATATTGAAGAAAGTGTTTTCATCGCGTCGGCAACTGTCAACGTATCGCCCTGCGTGATAAGTTCCCACTGCGGCTGCATTCACCCGCCTGAAGTGAAATACCATTGAGATATGCGAATCAGGCGTTTCCCAAACGTACGGGCGGCGTTGAGATAAATATAAAGTTAAACCCCAAGGTGTAAGGTCAAGAAATGATCGAATCTGCTGAAGAGTTTATTGCCTTGCGCAGTAGTGACATAAAAAGTGAGTATGATAGGTCGGCCATGGAAGAAGCCCCCTTGGATGTCTGGTTCGACGTTCTTAAAAAATACCCAGGTTATGGAAAGTGGGTGGCACATAATAAGACAGTGCCGTTAGCAATCCTCGAGGCTTTATGCTCGTTTGATGAAATAACACGGGCATGTGTTGCGAGTAAAAGAAAATTGTCGCCGGCCTTGTTCGAACGTCTTTCGCGTGATGCAAGTCGTACAGTACGAGTGGCGATTGCGGCCAACAGGAAAACGCCAGTTGAAATCCTGGAGAGACTGCTGTCGGATGCGGACGAAGGCGTCATTAAGATCGCCAAATATAACGTTGATGAGAGATGAGTGGCGAGATTTCACGAACAAAGCGGTAGGAGAGAATCATGAACGTTAAATTTCCAGCAACCTATTACGATTCATCCTCTGAAGAGGCCGTTTTAACGGTTGGGTTTGCCGATAGTGAAAATGACCCACAGAGCTTTCTGATTCTGCAACGGGCTGAAGAGCCTGACGAGCAAGATGAAGAACTGGGCCAAGATACCTACTATGTTGAGATAGGCGATCCAGGCATGGCCGGATATGGTGGGATTGATGATGTTTCGATTACGGAAGAAAAAATAATTTTTACCTATTCCGACACCACGATCTGGTGCAAAACGATAAAAACACTTGAGATAGGTATTTCGCCTCAGTTGGCAGCCATTGACGACATTGAAGCATCGCTTCGGCAAATCTTTATCGACACACCAACAAACGTCTCTCGATCATAGCCGCACTCCACTGCACAAAAAGCAGTCTCAGGGAAAACAAGATACGAAAGCGTATTTTTGGGCTAACATCGGGACATAAATTTATGTCACTGATTCAAATATTGGTAATACCTACCTATGTTAGTTCATATATACGTAGCAAATAATGATGATGGCCCCGTGTTTGAACAACTACATGTCCGGGAAATCGAGAAGGATACTTACGAATTGCTGTCTTCTCCCGGCCTTGCATTAAACCTGGCGCGTGGAGATATTTTCCGAATTAAAGACAAACATGCGCACCCGGAAGTCTTGAAAAGAGGCGGCAACTTTTGCATTCATATTTATGCGGATGAGCTTCCCTCTGAGGACATCGCCAGTTTGGAAAACGATGTAGCCCGTCAGTTGAATGGAACATTAGACGGCAGATTTGAGGGAAATTTGACATTGGCCGTTCCAGCACGGAATGGGATAGATAAGATTGCCGATGTTTTCGACGCCTTTCGCGAAAAAACAGGCGTTCAATGGTACTTCGCGAACATTTATAAGAATATCGATGACGATGAAGACGAAACGCTTTTAAATTGGTGGCTGGATAGCTAGGTGCCCACGGCTAGCCCCTCAGCTGAAATAACGTATCTCGAACATCCAGACATGCACGAAAAGCGACAGCGGACCTAATCATGCAAAAAGCAGATCGAACCCTACCCAATGCGCGACAGAAACAGACCTGCGATAAGTACCAATTACCGCAGCATCCTCCAGAAGAAATGGTTGCGATTGCGCTAGATACCTTACAAAGCTCGCCCATTTACGGAACCCGGATAGCATTGCCAGAAAACGGCACGATAAGCTGGTTTATCCACTGTGGCGAGCATTCATCCGAGAGCGGTTTTTATCAGGCCCTTCACACCTGTCACTTAGAGGACACGTTGCCTGAAGTCGTACCGTATCTCTTTTTACCCGAAGGGACGAAATTCATTATCGATCGAGCTGGATATGAGGACGTTTGGACGGACGAAACAGAATAGATGACATTTTCTGTTTCTACCTATACCTCTGCCTGAATCCATCGTTTCCCCGTCGAATGCCTTTCTCGTCGTCATACAGAGAGAGGCCATTGTTCATGGGTAAGGGCGGAGGCGTTGATTTATTAATAGTGCGACACTTAAATAATAAGCATCGCACTTTTTCACATTATCTAAAATAAAATCACAGCCTATCGTGAAGCACTCAAAGGAATCTCTGGATCCGGTTCGTGAGTCATTCGGTTACGTAAATCACGGCGAATAATCTCAATAGACCAGAACCAAATGAGATGGCCTACGATTTCTGATACATGCTCATACCAAGGGAGAACAAACAGAGATGGCGTAAGCCCCATCAATGGGAAGGAAATCATATGGACAAATAATTGAGCCAGCGCACCAGCCAACAGACCTTGCCATAATTTTATTTTAGGAAATACTTCTGCAACAACGCAGTAACCTAAAGCAAAAACAATAGAGAAAATAATATGCGTTACACCAACCCAATTGAATACGTGGCCGGCAAAGGTATAAACCGCCGCATTAGGGTCAACCACCCCAAGCCAATCGCGTAAAAAGATGTAGGGAGGGTTAAGAAAATTACGAGAGCAATCAATTTGCTCGGCAGCTCTAATCAGTGATTCAGGTGCACAAGCACCGGTAAACATATCAGTAGGGCTACGTGGAGGAAGCGGGTTTTCCGCGCCCCACTTAACGAAAGACGAAACAATACCTGCAATCAAACCAATAAAAGCAGCTAATCCATAGCGTCTCCGAGATGGAGGTGTTTGTTCAAAAAAGTTCATTTTTTTACCAATCTAACCATTAAAGGTTATAGTCTTACATAGACATCATGTATTTATAAAGAGGTTAATTGATATATCTAACCATCTCTCTAGTATATTTTGTTATTAGGAACGTAGTTTTAAATTTTATAAAAATAAAAAGAAGAAATCATGCGTTTATTTTTTGTGAAACTTTTATTCAATAATTGAAAAACCAGATTCTATAACGTATCCGAAATGTATATCCCAAATGATGCGAAAGAATAACAATTCACCAATAATATTATCAATAAGAAATAGCCTGGTTATTTTTTTGTGAAAGAATAACAGATCAATAACGTATTCTTTCACACTGCATCACACACGAATCCGCTCCGAATTTTCACGCATGTCAGCAAAAATTGATATTCAGTCTGCGACAGTTCAACGGAATAACTGGTGCCATAAAACCGTATCCCACGCTTATCGCTTAATCAGCGCTGAACCAATCTGGCCGTTGATGCTCCTCGCGCCAGAATAGCGAGGCCATTCCCCATGCCGCTCCATCCGGGTGGCGTAACTGCCAGACCACGCCGCCATAAATTGAAAACATCTGCCCGTTTTTATTGACCCGGATTCCTGCGTAATTATTGGCGATCCCCTGCTGAGACACACTTTCCAGAAACTGCTGCCGCGCTGACCGTAAAGAGCTCTCGACACACAGTCGAGAAGGCAACGCCAGCATTTCTGCTTCGTTATATCCGAAGCAATCGAGCGCAAAGCGATTGGCATAAATAAAACGAGGATCGTCCCCCACTTCTTGCGCCAACACGCTATACGGCGCCTGTTCATGCAGCCATCTGTAACGTTCTGCCACGCCAGCGGGCGAAGGCAATACAGCACCGCTCAGAGCCAGATAGCACGCATCAATCTTCTCAAGCAACGCGAGTGACATAGCACCTCCTTAAAGATTCCGTATACGTGGATTGCTCCCCAGCCGTTGATACGCATCAACCGGTACTTCAACCAGTAGAGAAGGACGCCCAATTTCGCCTGCTCTGACCAAAACATCATCTAAATTAGCGAGATCGGGCTGAAGCTGCTTCACCTCCCAGCCACAGGCCTTCGCAATGGCGCAGTAGTCGAGAGAGCACACGCCAGCGTGATAATGTTCTGGCGCGACCTCCGGCAGGATCTTGGGCAACCCTTGCGCCACGATAGCCAGGCTCTCATTGTTTAACAGGAAGATGACAATACCGAGTTTCCGAACTTCTCCTAACGCGCCAGAAAACTGGCGAAAGCAGCCATCACCGGTAAATAAAAAGACCGCGTGTTCCGGTCGAGCCAGCTTCGCCCCCACAGCCGCGCCAAATGCGCCGCCCATCGCCGAGCCACGGTAAAAAGAGTAGAAACGAATGTGGGGATGCGGCCGCTGCGTCACGTACTGGCGATCTTTATATGCAAGGCAAATATCATCAAACCCAATCGAGTTCGCAGGCCACCAGCTATCCAGACGCTGATATAGCGTCGCCATATTGACGTATCCCTGACGTGGGGAAGAGAAGGCATGATGATTTAGGTTGTCCGGTGCAGGTTCGGCCCCCGTGTTAGCAAAGGGATACGCTTCCGCAGCCGCAATCAACCTGAGCAGCGATTGATCGATCGGCCCATGAAGATGGTGATAGTGCACCGAAGCTCGGTGCTGAAAGCCGCCCTCAATCTGGCCGTAGGCCTGTGTAATATTGCTTAGGTAGAACGTTTCGCCGGCGGTAAAAGGCTGCAAATTCACCGAATATTCATCAGGGCTCGCCCCCAGAACCAGCAGAACATCATCATCATTCAGCGATGCATAAAGCGCCGTCGCACAGTCGTTTCCACCAAAGCCGATATAGCCGTAACCATACGGATTATCTCGGCTGACGGCGTTCGCGCCATTGATCGTCCACACCGTTGCGGCATGCAGTTGCACAGCGAGCTGGGTCGTCAACGCTGGTGCATTGGGATACCGCGCCATCTCCTCTCCAACCAACATCACCACGCGCTTCCCCTTTACAGCCTGACGAAAGCGATCGACAAAGGCGCCGAGATCGCCACAGGCAGAAGCGGGTCGTGAATCTGGAGGAAGAGCATTCTCACTGGTGGCCTCAGCCAGCGCATGGTGTGCCAACACCAGCACCACCGGTTTCGCGTTTCCCAACTGCGCCCTTGCCAATGCCAATGTTTCATTCAGCGTCTGCGGGTTGTCGAGCACAAAAACCGAGTCAGGCAGCTCAGCCCGCAGCTGTTGCACAATATTGCTACCGTGCTCCCATGTATCCTGCAACGGCAAGAGGCCGTCCGTATGCTTCCCCGATAGCGCGACCAGATAAACCGCAGGAATATCGTGCAGCTTGGCATCACTAAGCCCACAGCCTAGCAGCTTCGTTGCCGCTCCCGTGGTAGCCACCGCCGCCGCGTATTTTCCACTGGCGAGATAGTAGCCCAGCGGAACAAAGCCCGCGCTGTACTCACACAGCGTTAAAAAACCGGTTTTATCCTGAGCCGACCAGTCAACAGGATGAATGTCTTTAACAAAATGAATCACCCCGCCGCCTGTCACGCCCGCGTAGAGCGTCACTCCAGCCTCGGAGAGAAAATCAAACAGTCGCGAATATCCATTTGATTTAACGTCACAAAACTCTGGTGTCTCCATGCAGCCCTCCATCTGGCGTCGTCGGTCATGACATAAGCGTAGTTGCCGTTACGGAGGGAATACATCGCGAACGAATAAAAAGCTGCATGAATCATAAGGTTGCTGAGACACCTGAATCGTGGCAGCCACCTTTCGCATATATATTTTTATGGAATTGAAAATCAATTTTTATTCTTTTACATGCATAAGCCCCCCCTTTAGAGTAGCGAAAAGACCGCCGTGTATGGCCTCATGTCATTTGTAAGGGACACAGGGAATGGAAAAAAATCATCCGCAAGTTACGACTCTCGCCGCAGGGTTACTCTCGTTACTTTTTGCATTCAACCCCGGAGCGTACGCAGCGGAAACCGGCGAAAAACCGGTGTCTGGCGGTATTCTGAATGTTGGATTGGGCAGCGATACGCCGATTATCGACCCACACATTACGGCCTATGGCGTTACAGCGCTGATTGCGCGTAACGTGGTGGATTCACTGGTAGGACAGGCGGAAGATAACCGCTTTACGCCTTGGCTGGCGGAAAGCTGGAAAATTAACGACAACAACACCGAGTACACCTTCCACCTGCGCAAGGACGTGACGTTCAGCGACGGCACCAAGCTGGATGCGGAAGCGGTGAAATACAACATCGAACGTATTCTCGATCCGAAGACCACCTCCAGCTACGCGAAATCGCTGTTAGGTCCTATCGACAAGATCTCAACGCCGGATGACTATACGATTGTGATCCACTACAGCTCACCGTTTGCGGCGCTGTTACAAGGCCTGAGCCTGCCGTATCTGGGCATTCAATCACCGACGTATCTGAAGAAAACACCAAACACCAGTACCACCGTGGTGGGTTCCGGTCCGTTTATTCTCGATTCCTTTGTGAAAGGCAGCGGCAGCAAGCTGACGAAACGCCCTGATTACAACTGGGGGCCGGGCTATGCCAAGCACACGGGTCCAGCTTATCTCGACGGTCTGGTGTTCAAATATCTGCCGGAAGCGTCGGTTCGCCTCGGCGCCCTGAGCAGCGGCCAGATTCAGGCGATTGACGCCGTACCACCGGCTAATTTCCCGACGGTGAAGCGCAATCCGAAGCTGGAAGTGATCACCTATGAGAATCCGGGCGTTAACCGCGTACTCTATCTCAACACCACCAGAGGCCCTTTCCAGGATGTCGCGGTGCGTAAGGCATTCCAGAGCGCGGTGGATACCAACGCGGCAGTGAAAGTCGCCTTCTTCGGTACGCTGAAAGCCGCCGATAACGTTCTCGGCCCGGCCACGCTGTACTACGATCCAAGCGTCGCGTCCCGCTGGGGCTTTGATGCGAAAAAAGCTAACGAACTGTTGGATAACGCAGGCTGGAAACAGAAAGACGGCGAAGGTTTCCGAACCAAAGATGGCCAACGCCTGAGCGTCAGCTTCGTTTACGCCTCAACCAACGTTGAAGCCGCGGATGTCGCGCTGTTCCAAGCGGTACAATATCAGGTGAAGCAGGCAGGCTTCGAAGTCAAACTGACGCCAGTTGATGCGGGTGAATTCACCACACGCACCAATGCCAACGAGTACGATATTGCTTCTAACTTCTTCGTGCGTGCAGAGCCAGATATTCTGCGTACCGTGTTCGATTCGGCCTATGCGCCACCGAACGGTAACGGCTTTACTCGCATCAGCTCGCTGGACGGCAAACTGAGAAAAGCCATCGGTGCGGGCGAGGCGGAACGTAAACAACTGTATAGCGAGATACAGCGTGAGGTCATCGATCAGGCGTATGTTGTTCCACTGTACATTCCCGCCTATCAACTCGGCCTGTCCAAACAGGTACAGGGCATAAGCTGGGCCACCAACGCAAAACCGAACTTCTATGATGTCTGGATTAAACGTTAATCTGTACGCGATAGGTAAACGTCTTTTCACCATTCTGGCTGTGCTCTGGGGCGCAGCCACATTGACGTTTATTGCCGTCAAACTGATCCCCGGCGATCCGGTCGCCATTCTTAGCGGCGGCGATAACGTGGTAGACGAAGCCTATCGCGCCGTACTCATCAAACAATTTGGGCTCGACCAGCCGCTGTGGGTGCAATATCTGCGCTACTGTGGGCAGGCGCTACAGGGTGATTTTGGCGTCAGCTATCTCTATCGTCTGCCAGTTGGCAGCGTGATTAGCGATGCGATGCATGAAACCTTGCCGCTGGCGCTCGGCGGCCTGATTCTGGCTCTGCTCCTTGCCATCACCAGCGCGCTGCTGACCGCAGGTCGCTACGGCGTGCTGCGAACCACCGTATCCTGGCTGGAGCTGACGCTGCTTAGCACGCCGGTCTACTGGATTGGTATCGTTCTGCTGAGCCTATTCAGTTTTCGTCTGCAATGGTTTCCGGTCACCGGCAACGATGGGGTGATGTCGCTGGTGCTGCCAGTCATCACGCTGAGTCTACCGATTGCCGCTATTCTGAGTCAGGTACTGCGCGACGGTCTGGAAGATGCGCTTTCCCAGCCGTTCTCGCTTACCGTGCGCACGCGCGGCGTCAGCGAAATCCTGCTGCGCTTCCGCCACGGTTTACGCCACGCGGCGCTGGCCGCCTCAACGCTGACTGGCACGCTGCTGGCAAGCGTACTCGGCGGTTCCGTGCTGACCGAAACCGTCTTTGGCCGCGCGGGGATTGGACAGGTTACGCTGAGCGCGATTGAAAACCGCGACATGCCGCTGGTGCTGGGCGTCGTCATGCTGTCCGCGTTCCTGTTCGTCGTCATCAACCTGCTGGTGGATGCGCTGTATCTCATCATCGATCCCCGCTTACGCAAGAAGGCGAGCGCCCATGAGTAGTGAACCGATGCCCTTCACGCAGACACCCTCAAGAAGAACCTATCGTAGCCCATGGCTGAGCGCAGCGACGCTGCTGCCTGCCGCTATCGTTTTCCTGCTGGCGCTGGCGGTCTTTTTCCCCTCGCTGTTTACCAGTCGTACCGCCGATGAAATGGATATGGGCGCGGTATTTCAGTCGCCAAATAGCACTTACTGGTTCGGCACCGATCAGCTGGGACGCGACATTTTTTCCCGTATCGTCCACGGCACCTCGCTGTCGCTGGGGATTGGCGTCGGCGCGATGCTGATCGCCTGCTTCGGCGGCGTGCTGTTTGGCACCCTGTCAGTGCTCGCGCCGCTGCGTATCCGTCAGGTTCTGGTTCGTCTGCTGGACATCATGCTGGCGTTTCCCGACCTGCTGCTGGCGCTGCTGGTGATCGCCGTTCTGGGACGAGGACCGGAAAACACTATGCTGGCCGTCGGTCTGGCGGGAATTGCTGGCTATGCACGTTTGATTCGTTCTCAGGTGCTGCAAGTCAGGCTATCCGGCTACGTTGAGCACGCGATTGCGCTGGGTGAACACCCGCTGTATATCGTTTTCCGCCACATCATTCCCAATACGCTGCGCCCGTTGCTGATTGTCGCCACCATTGGCGTCGGCCACGCGGTGCTGTCCGCCTCGGCGCTGAGCTTTCTCGGATTGGGCGTCGTCCCACCGACCGCCGAATGGGGCGCGCTACTGGCTGACGGACGCAACTTCCTTGATATCGCACCGTGGGTCAGCCTGCTGCCCGCCAGCGTCGTCGCGCTGTCGGTGATTTCCATCACGCTGCTGGGACGTCGTTTACAGGCCATTTTGGCAAAAGGAGAGGCACGATGAGCCTGAACACACATTCTCACCCCTCTCATTCACCTTCAGAAACGTCCGCAAAAACGCCGCTGCTGCGCGTAGACGGTCTGAGCGTGACCTTTCCCAGCCCTTTCGGCCCCGTTCGTTCGGTTAAAAATCTTTCTTTTCAGGTGAATGCCGGAGAAATTCTGGCGCTGGTCGGCGAATCGGGTTCAGGGAAATCCGTCACCGCTCGCACGCTGGTGGGTCTGGCTGGTGAAAACGTTGACGTACAGGCAAACGCGATTGAGCTCACGCGCCATGACGGCAGCCTGTGTGATTTACGCTATCTGACCGATCGCGACTGGCGGGCGATTCGCGGCCGTGAAATCGGCTTTGTTTTGCAGGATGCGCTGGTGTCTCTCGACCCGCTGCGCAAGATCGGGCAGGAAGTCGCCGAACCAATTCTGACCCATCGCCTGTTGCCTCGCCAGCAGGTTCCCGCACGCGTCGCCGAACTTCTGACGAAAGCGGGCATTCCCGATCCAGAGAATCGCGCGGCGCAGTATCCGCATGAGCTGTCCGGCGGGCTGCGTCAGCGTGCGCTTATCGCTTCCGCGTTGGCGGCAGGCCCACAGCTGTTGATTGCCGATGAACCCACCACCGCGTTGGATGCCACGGTGCAAAAGCAGGTGCTGAAAGTCTTCACCGCATTGGCGCAGGCAGGACACGGCGTTTTACTGATCACTCACGATCTCGCCGTCGTCGCTGAGGTAGCAGATCGCGTTATCGTGATGCAGCAAGGATCGCTGGTAGAAGGCGGTGAGGCGCGACAGATCCTGTCAGCACCGACGCATCCCTATACCCGCAAGCTGCTGGCGGCGATCCCGACCGCGTCTACCCGTGGAAAATGGCTGGCTGGCGCTGACCCGTTACAGAGCGGCATTGCACCGTCACCCACTTCTCTGGCAGCCGATCACACCAGCACCGACGATACCATTGCACTCACGGCAGATCGGATTGCGGTGTCGTTCAAACGCCCGGACGGCAGCCGGATGCAGGCCGTCAATCAGGTTTCTCTCCAGATCAAACGCGGCGAAACGCTGGGCATCGTTGGGGAATCCGGTTCGGGGAAAACCACGCTGGGCAAAGTCATTCTGGCACTGCAAAAGCCAGACAGCGGCGAAGTCCGACTCGCGGACAATGCCTGGAGCACATTAACGGAACGCGAACGCCGACCGCTGCGCGCGCGCATTCAGACGATCACACAGGATCCGCTTAGCTCGTTCGATCCACAATTTACCGTCGCCCAGATTCTGAATCAGCCGCTGCGTTTGCGCCGCGATTTGAGCGACGATGAGAAACAGCGGCGCATTCTGACGCTACTCGAGTATGTCGGCTTGACGCCCGACTTGCTGAGCCGCCGTCCAAGAGCGCTGTCCGGTGGGCAACGTCAGCGCGTCTCCATCGCACAGGCGCTGGCTTCAGAACCCGAGATTCTGATCTGCGACGAACCGGTATCGGCGCTGGACGTCACCACACAGGCGCAGGTGCTGGATTTGTTGGTGGCGTTGCAACGCCAACTGGGGCTAACGATGCTGTTCATTTCCCACGATCTGGGCGTGGTACAGCATATGAGCCACCGCATCGCGGTCATGAAAGACGGAGATATCGTAGAAACAGGGCCGGTCGAGCAGATCTTCAATCAGCCGCAGCACCCTTACACGCGCCTGCTGCTTTCGACGGTGGCGGAGTAGCGCTGTTGACGAAGGGTTGAGAGCTTAAAAACGCAGCGACATTGTACATTCTGTACTGGCAGGGCATCGATAAGCGGATGGTCAAAAAGACCAATGAATTCGCGCAGAACATCTTTTGGGGATGATCCAGGCGATCTCATCCCCGATATCCTGCAACTCACTTCCCCCCGATTACGGACGTTCTCATTGATATGTTGGAACTGATGCATCAATTCCCGGCTTGCCGCTGGAATTAAGACGTTTAGCCGAGTTTAAATGGTAGTCCAATGTCTCCCGGCGCTCAGTCATACTGAGCCTGCGGACGACACGATGAGCTGCCTATTGCAGACGCCTGTTGCATTGGTTGCGTTACATCATCATGTAGTTATATGTCCATGTCCGATGCCGACAGCACGCCCCCACGAACGATACTTTGCTAATATATAATTTTCACAATGATATTTTGTAAGTCTCATGATTGAAACCCGACTGCTTCACCAGTTCATCGCCGTCGCAGAGGAGTTGCACTTTAATCGTGCGGCGGAACGGCTTCACATGGCGCAGCCACCCTTAAGTCAGGCTATTCGTCGGCTAGAACAGGAGATCGGCACGCCGCTCTTCGAGCGCACCAACCGGCGCGTGTCGCTCACGCCTGCCGGGGCAGCCTTTCTGGAGTCGTCCAGAAAAGTATTGCACCTACTTGATGAGAGCGTGGAGCAGACCCGACGCGTTGCACAAGGTATTGAGGGCCATCTCACCCTGACCTTCATCAACATCGCGCCCTATAGTGCGTTGCTGGATGCTCTACGACGCTTCCGAGCCGCATTCCCGGCAGTGTCCTTCACGATGCAGGAAGCCACAACGCAAGAACAGGTCGACGCCCTCGAACAAGGCCGTGCAGACCTCGGTTTCATGAGGCCATCAGGCAGAACGGCACCGGGCTTACGATTCGCGTCCATTTTGCGTGAACCCATCGTGGTAGCTTTGCCAGTCAGGCATCGCCTTGCTGGCAAAAAGACTATTTCACTGACCGCTCTTCAGGATGATGCCTTCGTCTCATCGCCCCGGTATTTAGGTCAGGGCTTTCATGACCAACTTATTCAGCTTTGCGAGGCTGCAGGCTTCGTACCACGCATTACCCAGCAGGCGCGGCAACTCCAGACGCTGGTCGCTCTGGTAGCAGGCGACTTCGGCGTTGCACTGCTGCCGGCCTCGTTGGCACAGGATGGGCGCAAGGACGTGGTGTTCCGGCAAATTCAAGTCGATGCACCGGATGCATTACGGCACGTAGAACTGCTGATGGCATGGAGAGAACACACGCCATGTGTAATCCGAGACAGGCTAATCGACGAAGTACGTAACACAATGGCATCAGCGACAACCGTTAAGACGATTTAAATCTCATTTCAGTATAAATAATATATTTTACGAACGAAGGCGGAGAACTCATCATCGTGACATTCAGGTTCATGGAGATGAAAGATGGAGCAGACACACCTTCAGACAGGCGAGATATTCAAGGGGAAGGTTGCCATCGTCACTGGTGCCGCGCAGGGGCTGGGACGAGCCTACGTGCAGGCGCTGCTCGACCGTGGCGTACGTGTTGTCGCCAGCGATCCGGGCACGGATAGATCTGGCGAGGGGGCCGACGACAGCGCGATCGCCGAAGCGGCGCGCACCTTGCAGGCCGATGACGGACAATTGATCGCCCATAGTGGGCGACTGGACCACGAAGCTGGCTGCAAACAGCTCGTGGAGCTGGCTATCTCGCAGTTCGGCGCGCTGGACATTCTGATCCACAATGCCGGCTGGGTCGGTTACCAGTCCGTTGAGGAGCAGGAAGACGATTTCCTTGAGCGCGCTCTTGGTATCAACGTGCGTGCACCGATCTGGTTGTGCAAGCACGCCTGGATGCATCTCAAACAGTCCTCGTCGGCGCGTGTCGTGCTGAATACGTCTGACCGCGCCATGTACCAACGATACGCGCAGTCAGGTCTGACGGCCTACGCCGCCAGCAAAATGGCCCAGATAGGCATTATGAATGCCTTAAGTATGGAAGGTGAACCGCACGGCATACTCGTCAATGCGGTCTCCCCTGTTGCCAAAACACGCATGTGGGGAATCACACAGCCACCCGAGAATCTCAAGCCCGAGTGGGTAGCCCCCGGCGTACTGTATCTGGCCAGCTCGCTGTGTCAGGACACGGGGGTCATTCTTCGGGCCAGCAACGGTCAGTTCACCGCCACCCGATTTTGCGAGAATCCTGGCGTCGATTACCCCACGAATCTGGCCCGGATCGAATGTGACAGCGTGGAAGACATCGCCCGGAACTGGCAACGCATCAAGGAGTTCGGCGATGCATGAAGATGGAAGCCTGCGCAAGATCGCGCATATCCACGCCGATCTTGGCGAGAGTCCGGTGTGGGATGAACGTAACGGGCTTTTGTACTTCGTTGATATCACCGGAGGTGAAATCAAGGTGCTGTGCCCGCAGGCTCGGGTTGAAACCATTTATAAATCGGCGGCACGCATCGGTGCCCTCGGCTTGACCGATAAAGGCAACCTGATATTCACTGAAAACGCCAGCCTCGCCATGCTTAATATGGAAACCGGCGAGGTATGCAGGCGCACCGCTGCCTTATATGACGGGGCAAGTTATCGTTTCAACGATGGCGCTTGCGATCCACAGGGACGCTTCATCACCGGCCTTATGGATGAAGCTCCAAACCGCAGGGCCAGCGCGCTGTACCGCTATGACAGTGAGCTTAATGCCCAAATCATCCTCCAGGGCGTAGCACTGCCCAATGGCCTGGCCTGGTCGGAAGATGGGCGCACGCTGTTTTTTGTCGATTCTATTGCACGCTCGATCTTTCGAACGACGTATTCAGTCGAGGGTGAACTCGGCGCAGTGACGCTATTCGCCCAGACCCCGACAGAACTGGGTCGCCCTGATGGTATCGCTCTGGACCGGGCGGGAGGATTGTGGGTATGTCAGTTCAACGGCGGATGCCTGTTGCGCTACGACCGCGACGGGCACTTGAGCGAACATCTCGCCATGCCCGTGCCACGTCCCACCAGTTGCTGCTTTGGTGGGGAGGGCTTGGATACGTTGTTTATCACTACCGCACGCTTTGCCATGACACCCTCGGAACTGGATCGCTACCCGGATGCTGGGGATTTGTATGCCATTCGCCCCGACATCGCTGGCATTCCGCGTAATTTTTTCAAGGAGTGATGCTGTCTCGCCAGATCATATCCGGATGCGAATGACGATATTGAGCTCGTTGCCGACTATCAGGTTAAGTCATGCTCTCACACGGAACACTGCCAGATAAGGTCCGAGTCTGCACAATTCATCATGCCCAATAGCTAACGCCGTCACTCCACATTCAGGAAGCGCTGGCGGTAGGCACTGGGTGAGACGCCGAACGCCTGATGGAACACCACGGAGAAGTAGTTGCTGTCTTCAAAACCGCACAGCGCGGCAACGTCGCCAATGGTTTGCAGATCATAACGCAGCAGTTCCATCGCCTTGCATAGCCGTAGCTGGCGCAGGTAGTGCGGCACGCTCATGCCGGTTTGTTCTTTAAAGCGCGAGCGTAAACTGCGGGCGCTGAAGTGGTGCTGTTCGCAGAAGGCTTCAAAGCGGAATGGAGCTGCGATGCTGGCACGCAGCGCATTCATCAACATATCCAACTGATGCGCATCGGCCAGCTGTGGACTATCCGGCGTGTGGCGATAGCGCGCCGCCAGCAGCGCAATCTGCAACAGCAGCGCTTCACTCAGTTGCAGCGACAGCGCATCCGACTTCATGCACTCCTGCCTCAACGCATCCACCTTCTCGCGGAGGGTATCCATGCCTTCCGAGCCTAAGCACCAGTGGCGCTGGCTTTGTGAAAGCTCCCCACCCGGTAGTAATGTTTGCCAGTCGGCAGATAGCGTCAGGCGATTGCGGATATAGAGAATGTTGTCCAGTTCGAGTCCGTTGACGGATTCATAGCTGTGGCGGTCGTTCGCGGAAACATAGAACATATCGCCGCGAGTGATGCGGTAAGGCACATCGTTCCAGAGGTGCAGACCATTGCCACGCCAGACAATCACCAGTTCGTCGAAATCATGATGATGTAGCGGAAACACAGGCTGTGGATGCCGTTCGGCAACCATCACGGCATTCTTATCGGTGAGGAAATAGTCTTCAGTCTGTAATTTCAAACCCCGTATTACTGTCGTCATTCCCTCACCCGCAGTTGCCGTTACCTACTCTTCACGAGAAAACGCCTGATGGCGCAGTGACTTAGGTGCCTGCGAGAATGCCTTGCGGAATTGCGTCGAAAAGTGATTGCTGTCGCTAAATCCACAGGCGTGCGCAATAGTGGTAATGGAATCATCACTCTGCTGCAACCGCCGACGAGCCTCCAGTAATCTTAACCGATTCAGATAGCGTTGTGGCGTCATACCGGTGTGTTGTTTGAGCTGACGGTGCAGCGTACGCAGCGGTAGCGAGAACTGATCGGCCAGACTGCCCCAGTTCACCTCTTCGCTGTAGTTATTTTGCAGCCAGCCTAGCAGCGCCTGCACCCCCTGACGCTCGGAGCCGTTGGCCTGCGTCTGGAAACAGTGCTGGCGCAGCTGCACCAGAATGTGCAGAAACAGGCTCTCGCTGGCGGCAATCGCTTCAGGCGCATCGCTCTGTGCCAGCTCCGCCAGACTGTTCATCGACTGTTTCAACTGCTGCATCCCCGCCGCATTCACCTGCCACTGCCCCTGCCACTCGCCGTTCGGACCATATGGCAAAAAGGCAGCGATATCGGAAAGGAAGCGGAATCCACGTGGCGAACGGTACAGCATGTTGGTCAGGCACAGCCCTTCGACGTCTTCAAACAGATGCCGATCGTTATCGCGAACGAAGAATACTGAACCGCTGCATAGCGCATAGGGCTGATCGTTAAACACATGGACGCCAGCGCCCTGCTCCACCAGCACAATTTCCCAGAAATCATGATAGTGCTCAGGAAACGCCGCTTGTGGGGTGCGCGGCTCCACCGCAACCGTTACGGCACGCGAAGTAAAAAAATCATCACCACGAAGTAACGTCATTTCAGTTCTCCATTCAGCCTCTGGCAAAAGTGCGGCCTTTGAAAAAGGGTAGTCAGAAGCCACAAAACCGGCCTTCAAATACCGTCGCCCACACGCCATCTGGCTGCTCTTTTTTTAAGATCGCACCGCCTAATTAGTTGAAGTGTGGCAAGGATCACACCGTCTTTCCCCTGATATTTTCATGGTTATTCCCTAAATAATTTCCCAGATTGTGAGCCCTTTCACGGTCAGCTTTGTCATTTTGCCAGCCGCCTGTTGCAGATGGCACTCATCGGAAGGTGGCTTCTGTTACCGCTCCTTACACTGCAACACATTCAACAAGTAAGGAGTGCGGCTATGGCGGTGAAGAATATCGTGGCGGTAGATTTAGGTGCATCCAGTGGTCGGGTCATGCTGGCAACCTTGCACACCGCAACGCAGCATCTGACGCTGAAAGAAATTCACCGTTTCAGCAATACGCTGGTGTTTCAGGACAACCATCACCAGTGGGATCTGGCCGCGCTGGAAGGCGACATCCTCACCGGATTACACCAAATCGATGCCATGGGTATCACCCCCGATAGCATCGGGATCGACAGCTGGGGCGTGGACTATGTGCTGCTGGATAAGGACGGGCAGCGTGTTGGCCTGCCCTATTCCTATCGCGACCACCGCACCGACGGCGTGATGGCTACCGTCACTGCCGAACTGGGGCGTGAGGCGATCTATCAACGTACCGGCATTCAGTTCCTGCCGTTTAATACGCTGTACCAGCTTAAAGCGCTGCGTGACACATCATCAGACGATCTGAATCAGGTGGCACACCTGCTGCTGATTCCCGACTATTTTCACTATCGCCTCACCGGGAATCGGGTCTGCGAATACACCAACGCCAGCACGACCCAACTGCTTAATCTGGAAAAGAAAACCTGGGACAGCGAACTGCTGGACTATCTGGGCATCCCGCGCCGCTGGTTGAGCGAACCAGTACAGCCGGGCCACGCCGTGGGAAACTGGACAGCACCGAGCGGACGGCAAATTCCCGTCACCGCCGTCGCCACGCACGACACCGCCAGCGCGGTGGTCGGCGCGCCGTTGCTGAGCCGCGACAGCGCCTACCTCAGTTCCGGTACCTGGTCACTAATGGGCATCGAGAGCGACACGCCGTTTAACAGCCCACAGGCGCTGGCCGCCAATATCACCAACGAAGGCGGCGTGGACGGCACCTATCGGGTACTGAAAAACATCATGGGCCTGTGGCTGCTACAGCGCGTTTGTCAGGAGCGTGACATCAAGGATTTAGGCGCGCTGATTCAGTCCGCCGCCGCTCTGCCCGCTTTCGTCAGTCTGATTAACCCGAATGACGATCGCTTTATCAATCCGCCGTCCATGCATCAGGCGATCCGCGACTATTGCCGTGAGCACGGCCAGCCCGTACCCCAAAGCGATGCCGAACTGGCACGCTGCATCTTCGACAGCCTCGCGCTGCTCTACCGACAGGTGGTACTGGAACTGGGCGAACTGCGCCACGCGCCAATCCGCCAGCTGCATATTGTCGGCGGCGGCAGCCAGAACGCCTTCCTGAACCAGCTGTGCGCCGATGTGTGCCAGATTCCGGTTCTGGCCGGGCCGGTCGAGGCCTCGACGCTTGGCAATATCGGCTGCCAACTGATGGCGCTAGGCGCCGTCGCCGACCTTGCCGCATTCCGGCACATGCTGACTCATAACTTCCCTCTACATCGCTATACCCCGCGTGCGGAGAGTGATTTTGCCGGGCACTGGCGTCGTTTTCAGGCGCTCAGCCAGCCAGAACCCGCCCCACAGGGCAAAAAGGAGACTACGCAATGAGCACACCAATTGAAGCAGCCTGGCAACTGGCAAAAGCGCGTTACGCCAGCCTAAATGTTGACGTAGAGGCCGTGCTGGAACAGCTCGATCAGATTCCGGTGTCAATGCACTGCTGGCAGGGCGACGACGTAGCCGGATTCGAGAACACCGGCGGGCCACTGACCGGCGGTATTCAGGCCACTGGCAACTACCCCGGTAAGGCGAGCACGCCGGATGAACTGCGTGCCGATCTGGAACAAGCCTTTGCGCTGATCCCCGGTCCTAAACGGCTGAACCTGCATGCTATCTATCTGGAATCCACCCAGCCCGTTTCCCGTAACGAAATTGCCCCCGAGCATTTCAGCACCTGGGTTGAATGGGCCAAGCGCCACCAGCTCGGACTGGATTTTAATCCGACCTGCTTTTCTCATCCGCTGAGCGCGGACGGCTTTACCCTGTCGCATCCAGACGAAAAAGTACGCCGCTTCTGGATTGAACACTGTCAGGCCAGCCGCCGGATTTCCGCCTACTTCGGGCGCGAACTCGGCACGCCGTCCGTAATGAACATCTGGGTGCCGGACGGCATGAAAGATTTGACCATCGATCGTCTGGCGTTCCGCCAGCGGCTGCTCAGCGCGCTGGATGAGGTCATCGCCGAACCGCTCGATCAGGCACACCATATCGACGCGGTGGAAAGCAAGCTGTTCGGGATCGGTGCGGAAAGTTTCACCGTCGGCTCCAGCGAATTCTGCCTCGGCTACGCGGCCAGCCGCGGCACCGCGCTCTGTCTGGATGCCGGACACTTCCACCCAACCGAAGTGATTTCCGACAAGATCTCCAGCGCCATTCTTTACGTCCCGCGCCTGCTGCTGCACGTCAGCCGCCCGGTACGCTGGGACAGCGACCATGTGGTGCTACTGGACGACGAAACGCAGGCCATCGCACACGAAATCGTGCGCCATAAACTGCTTAACCGCGTGCATATCGGGCTCGATTTCTTTGATGCTTCGATCAACCGCATCGCCGCCTGGGTCATCGGCACCCGCAATATGAAGAAAGCTCTGCTATGCGCGCTGTTGGAACCCACGGAAACGCTGCGCACACTGGAACAAAACGGCGATTACACTGCGCGTCTGGCTCTGCTGGAAGAGCAAAAATCGCTACCGTGGCAGGCCGTGTGGGAACACTACTGCCAGCGTCATGACGTCATCCCAGGCAGCGAATGGCTGCAACAGGTGCGTCAGTATGAAGAAACCATCCTCACTCAACGTCAAGGGTAAGACTATGCAAGCAATTCTCTCTTCCTGGTTTGTACAGGGAATGATTAAAGCCACCAGCGACATGTGGCTCAAAGGCTGGGACGAACGTAACGGCGGTAACGTCAGCCTGCGCCTGACGGCTGAGGATGTGACGCCTTATGAAAGCGATTTCTACCCGCAGCCGCGTCATGAAGCTCTTTCGCAGCCGATGCCTGCGCTGGCTGACTGCTGGTTTATCGTCACCGGCTCCGGCAAATTCTTCCGCAACGTGCAGTTGGATCCGGCCGATTCACTGGTGGTGTTGCAGGTCGATAGCGACGGTAAAGGCTATCGTATTTTCTGGGGGCTCACCAACGGCGGCCTGCCGACGTCTGAACTGGCTTCGCATTTCCAGTCGCACATTGTCCGTATGGGCGTGACCCACGGGCGCGACCGCGTCATCATGCACTGCCACGCGACCAATCTGATCGCCTTGAGTTATGTGCTGGAGCTGGATACCGCTAAGTTCACCCGTGAACTGTGGGAAGGCAGCACGGAGTGTCTGGTCGTCTTCCCGGACGGCGTGGGGATTGTGCCGTGGATGGTGCCGGGCACCGATGCCATTGGTGATGCCACCTCCGAACAAATGAAGCATCATTCTCTGGTGCTGTGGCCTTTCCACGGCATCTTCGGCACCGGACCGACGCTGGACGAGGCCTTCGGCCTGATCGATACCGCAGAGAAATCCGCCGAAGTGATGGTGAAAGTGATATCAATGGGCGGTAAGAAACAGACAATCTCGACCGAAGAGCTGATCGCATTGGGTAAACGTTTCGGCGTCACGCCAATGGAAGCCGCACTGCGCGTGTAGTGCACATAACGATTAGGCCTCAACTCGCCACGGCCTCACCGCCGTGGCGTTCTGCCAACGACTACGGGGGATTCATCCATGTTGCGTAAGGCTTTTGTGATGTCAGTTTTTCCTGACAGCCACGATGAATATCAGCGTCGCCACAATCCTATCTGGCCGGAACTGGCCGAGGTGCTCAAGAACCACGGTGCGCACCACTACAGCATTTTTCTGGATAAGCAGCGCAATCTGCTGTTCGGTTATGTCGAGGTCGAATCTGAAGCGCGCTGGGAAGCGATTGCACAAACGGATGTCTGCCAGCGCTGGTGGAAACACATGAGCGACGTCATGCCCGCCAACCCTGATAACAGCCCGGTCAGTGATGCGCTGGAACCGGTGTTCTATCTGGACTAAAGCATTCTCTGAACCAGGCATCATCGTGTAGCGGTAATAACATTACCGCTGCGTCATTATTGTTGAAGTTATAAAAAAGAAATAACGTGTCACTTAATTAATGAATCCTGTTAGTTATTATCATTATTTTTAATTTACATACCCTAAATAATTCGAGTTTCAGGAAGGCGGCAAGCGAAGGAGTCCCGATGAGCTTACTTGAGTAAGTGATTCGGGTGACTGAACGCAGCCAACGCACATGCAACTTGAAGTATGACGGGTATAAATAATTATCGATTATTGATGGCTGTCACATTTTATTTTTCCTATTTGTGAAATATCCCTCCTTCACATTAAAAATAAAAACATTTATTAAAACAATATTTAACAACCCGCCCTCAATTTAAAATAATAAGTTGATATTTTAAAAATAAACAGAATTTAGTCTCGCCATGATGAGTCTGATTTTTATTAAATTCCGTTTATGCATCAACCTCTCTTTATCGAATTACGTATTATAAAGATCTTATTTTCTTTGCCGTTATCACTACTACCTTCTCTCTATAATCAATAAGAATAACGATGAAATTTTCCCAACTCACAGTGTTCTCTAAGTTATTACTCGGTTTTTCTGTCCTGATAGCCATGATGTTGTTATTAGGTGTGGTTTCACTACTCCAGCTTAGCGTTAATAATAATCGTATTGATGAATTAAGCAGCAGCAGTCTGCCCGGCGTGCGATATAGCCTGGAAATGCGCGGCGCACTGTCTGAAACACGTTTGCAGCAAATACAATATATCGACTCCAAAACGCCTGAAGAGCGCGAAGGTCATCGCAAAGAATTACTGCAAAATGCCGATGCCTTTCTTGCTGCATTTAAGAACTACCAAACCGTTGCTAACAGCGAGGATAAAAAAGCGCTGATTAAGGTAATTGGCGAAAATTTCTCCGGCTTTAACTCGGTCAACGCCACGCTGGTTGATACCGTCAATCGGGGCGATCTGGCAGAAGCGAGTAAAATCAGCGGGGCAAGCTCTTCCAAATATCGTAGTCAGCTAATGAAAGATCTGGCCCGACTGGTGGATATGGAAGTGGCGACGGCAAAAAATATCGTTGCCAGTGCCGATTCGACTTATCGGACGTCACAGTACTATGTCTGGGGATTGCTGCTGCTCGCCCTGCTGACGACGGCCATTATCGCGACCGTTATCTCACGTAATATTTCGCGCCAGCTCGGCGGCGACCCGCATTACGCCCAAGAAATCATGACGGAGATCGCCTCTGGTAATCTGACGGCGCAAATCCAGCTGCGCCAAGGGGACAACAGCAGCCTGCTGGCCTCCATCAACTACATGAACCAGCAGTTGATGAGCATCGTGCATACCATCATGAGCGGCAGTGAATCCATCTCGCTGGCGTCCAACGAGATTGCTCAGGGCAACAGCGACCTGTCGCAGCGTACCGAAGAGCAGGCGGCTTCGCTGATTCAGGCATCGGCGAATATGCAGCAGCTGACGCACACCGTGCGCCAGAATGCGGATAACGCCAAAGAAGCCAGCCAACTGGCGCAGCAAACATCGGAAACGGCTTCTCAGGGCGGGCTTATCGTAGACGACATGCTCAAACGTATGCATGAGATCTCCGACAGTTCACAGAAGATCGTCGATATTATCGCCGTGATCGAAGGGATTGCCTTCCAGACCAATATCCTTGCACTGAACGCCGCCGTAGAAGCGGCCAGAGCGGGTAGCGAAGGGAAAGGCTTTGCCGTTGTTGCGGGCGAAGTCCGGACGCTGGCACAGAAGAGCGCCAATGCCGCCAAAGAGATCAAAACGCTGATCGAAGGCACCGTTGAGAAGATTACCGACGGCTCCGCGCGGGCAGACAAAGCCAGTCAGGCGATGTCGGAAATTGTGCTGTCGGTGAGAAAAGTCACGGATATCGTGGCGGAGATTTCTCAGGCCTCCAACGAGCAGCATATCGGCATCAAAGAAATTAGCGTGGCGGTAGAACAAATGGATCGGGTCACTCAGCAGAACGCCGCGCTGGTTGAACAATCGGCCACGGCAGCACACGCTATGACGGAACAGGGTGCGCAGCTGCGTGATGCGGTTCGTTTCTTCAAAGTGAATCAGGACCGCATGCTGAGAATCCATTAATTCTCCTCTGCCCCGCCGACTACTCGGCGGGGCAGCCACCTATTTCTGAGCACTGTTTTTTCTGATAACTATTGCTTCTGATAACTACGGTTTCTGATAACTGCGGTTCCTGATAACGCCCCTTACAAGCCTCTCCCTATAACGACGCAATACGCCGCAGCGACGCCTGCTAGCTCACCCCGTTTGCTTCATGAACAAACGTTGACGTCTGGTTTAGGCAAACGGGGTTATCGTTGCACCACTACACTACGTGCTGTGTTTTTACGTACCCGTTTTCTATGTACTAGGTTTCTGCGCAATCTGTTTCTACGTACTGGGCTTCGTCAGCTGACGACTATTTTTTACATCTCGCCGCACGGCGATAAGGAGACAACATGGACGAGCACCCTCGATGGCCCGGTAAACCGCATCCGTTAGAATAAGGACCGTCTTCTTCCTCGACCTCTCTGTTCTCTCCGTCTGCGCCGTTTACCTCCCTTAATACCTTCATTTTTTTCCGCTTTACGTCCCTTAATCCGGGATGCGCGCCCGTGCGCGGCGGACAGGCAACATTAAGAGAGCAGCATCATGACCGATATGATCACGCAAACGGGGTATCGCCGCGCCCGTAAGACACCCACGGCCACCTTTGCGATTGCCCGCGAGGCGCAAAACAGCCTCGATCAAACACTGGCTAACCTAAATACGCATCTGCACGGCTTAAGCCATGATGACGTCATTGAGCGTCAGCAAACCTATGGCGAAAACCGCGTCGCTCATGAAAAAGCGCCGCACGCGCTGGTGCAGTTGGCCGCCGCATTTAATAACCCGTTTATTTACGTGCTGACGGCGCTGGCCGCGATCAGCTTTTTCACCGATTACTGGCTACCGCTGCGCCATAACGAAGAGACGTCGCTCACCGGCGTGCTCATCATTCTGGTGATGGTCAGCCTGAGCGGTCTGCTGCGCTTCTGGCAGGAGTTTCGGACCAATAAAGCCGCCGAAGCGCTGAAATCGATGGTGCGGACAACGGCTACCGTACTGCGCCGCCCTCACGCCAGCGCCACCGCCGTCATGCAGGAAATCCCGCTTCAGCAGCTGGTTCCCGGCGATATCCTGACGCTCTCCGCTGGCGATATGGTGCCAGCGGATGTTCGGCTGGTGGAATCACGCGATCTGTTCGTCAGCCAGGCCGTCCTGACCGGCGAATCGCTGCCGATCGAAAAATATGACGTGTTCAGCGATATCAGCGCCAAAGGCTGTCAGCCCGCAGGCTGCGGCGGCGAAAGCGATCTGCTGGCACTGTCCAACATTTGTCTGATGGGAACCAACATTTCCAGCGGCACGGCAACGGCCATCGTCGTGGCAACCGGCAGCCACACCTACTTTGGCTCACTGGCAAAATCGATTGTCGGCACCCGTTCCCAAACCGCCTTCGATCGCGGCGTGAACAGCGTAAGCTGGCTGCTGATCCGCTTTATGATTGTGATGGTGCCTGTCGTGCTGCTGATTAACGGCTTCACCAAAGGCGACTGGATGGAGGCTAGCCTGTTTGCGCTGGCGGTCGCCGTCGGCCTGACGCCGGAAATGCTGCCGATGATTGTCTCTTCCAATCTGGCAAAAGGCGCGATTGCCATGGCGCGGCGTAAAGTGGTGGTCAAACGCCTGAACGCGATTCAGAACTTTGGCGCGATGGACGTCCTATGCACCGACAAAACCGGCACATTAACGCAGGATCGCATCATCCTTGAGCATCACCTGAATACGCAGGGTCAGGTCGATGCGAGCGTACTCCAGCTCGCCTGGCTCAACAGCGCGCACCAGAGCGGCATGAAAAACCTGATGGATCAGGCCATCATGCATTTTGGTCGCCATAATCCGGCCATCGCCGCGCTGGGTCGCTATCGCAAAATCGATGAGCTACCGTTTGATTTTATTCGCCGCCGTCTGTCCATCATCGTTGCCGATGAACACAACCAGCAACGCCTGATTTGCAAAGGCGCGGTAGAAGAAATGCTGGCGGTCGCCACGCACGTGAGTGAAAACGGGCAGCGGTATAAACTGGATGACGAGCGCCGCAGTACGCTGAAAACGCTGGCAGAAAACTACAACCAGCAAGGGTTCCGCGTGCTGATGATCGGCACCCGTGAACTGAGTCCGGTGGGCAGCACGCTGCCGCTCAGCGCCGAGGATGAACGCGACCTGACAATTTGCGGCCTGCTGACGTTCCTCGATCCACCAAAGGAAAGTGCTTCTGCCGCCATTCGCGCCCTGCATGAAAATGGCGTAACGGTTAAAGTCCTGACGGGCGATAACGCAATTATTACCAGTAAGATCTGCCGCGATGTCGGGCTGGAACCGGGCGAGGTGCTGGAAGGCAACGCTATCGATGCGCTCAGCGATGAACAGCTCGGCGTACTGGTAGAACAGCGCACCATTTTTGCCCGATTGACGCCGCTACAAAAATCCCGCGTGCTGAAAGCGCTGCAAGGCAATAGTCATACGGTCGGCTTTTTGGGCGACGGTATCAACGATGCCCCCGCCCTGCGCGATGCCGATATCGGGATTTCTGTCGATACGGGAACAGATATCGCCAAAGAATCGGCCGATATCATTCTGCTGGAAAAGAACCTGATGGTGCTGGAAGAAGGCGTCATTAAAGGGCGCGAGACGTTCGGGAATATCATCAAATACCTGAACATGACCGCCAGCTCCAACTTCGGTAACGTGTTTTCCGTGCTGGTCGCCAGCGCCTTTATTCCATTCCTGCCGATGCTGGCGATCCATCTGCTGATTCAGAACCTGATGTACGACATCTCCCAGCTGTCGCTGCCGTGGGACAAAATGGATAAGGAGTTCCTGCGTAAACCGCGCAAATGGGATGCCAAAAATATCGGTCGCTTCATGCTGTGTATCGGGCCGACGTCATCGATTTTTGACATCACCACCTACGCGCTGATGTGGTTCGTGTTTGCCGCCAACAGCGTAGAGCATCAGGCCCTGTTTCAGTCAGGCTGGTTCGTTGAGGGGTTGCTGTCGCAAACGCTGGTGGTGCACATGCTGCGTACCCAGAAGATCCCGTTCATTCAGAGTACAGCGGCACTGCCGGTGATGCTGATGACCGGTCTGGTTATGGCGCTGGGTATCTATCTGCCGTTCTCCCCGCTGGGGCCGCTGGTCGGTTTACAGCCGCTGCCGTGGGAATATTTCCCGTGGCTGGCCGCCACGCTGATTGGCTACTGCACCGTCGCTCAACTGGTCAAACGCGCCTATATTCGCCGCTTCGGCCAGTGGTTCTGAGCCCTTCTTTATCTCTTCACGGCGGGGGCGCTGTCGCCCGCCAAATCAGGAGCCCCTATGAAACCTTCTCGCCATGCATTCAGGATCGTTATCTTCTTTCTTACCCTGATTTCACTGATTAACGTCACGATGCTGCTTACCGTAATCTAGACTGTAAAAATACCGATACAGTGGCAAAAATACATACCACTTTGGATGTAGTATAAGTTAACAGTATCGTTGCCAAAAAAAGAGAATAAATCACATAATCAATTAAATGATAAGGATTATATTTAATACCACGTAGTGGTAATCAAAATAGACATAGTTTTTTTAAGGGAATGAGGGGGTCAACGCTAAACCATTCCCTTATTAGGCCGAAACTAAAATAAACCCCTGTCTACTTTTGCAAACTGCACATGTCAGGAACGGACGACTTGCAGGCTATGGAGCACACCTATGAAATCCCTTCATCACATCTCGATCCGTAGTAAGTTCATTCTTGCCCTTCTCCCGCCCATCCTTGCCCTCCTCTGGTTCAGTTTTTCCGGCGTGATGGAACGCCGCAATACCGAAAATGAAATGATCCGAATGGAGAAACTCATCACGCTGGCGCGCGATGCAGGCGAGTACGCTCACCAGTTACAGCGTGAGCGCGGCTTGAGCGCGGGCTATTTTGGCAGTCAGGGGAAAAATTTTGGCCCAGAGCTCACCACGCAGCGGCAAGCCACCGATCGGGCACAGCAGGTGCTTGAACAAACCGCCGCAAACCTGAGCCGCGCCGAGCTTGGGGATGCCGTCAGCGAAGAACTCGGTCGCGTCACGCAGAAAACACAACAGCTTGTGGAACACCGCCGCAGTGTCGACAGCATATCGATACCCGTCGCCCAAGCCATTGGCTACTATTCCGATTCAGTCAGCAATCTGCTGAATATCGTCGGGGATATGGCCCATCTGGTCAGCGATGGCGGTATCGCCCAGCGGCTGGCGGCCTATTACAACCTGCTGAACGTCAAAGAACAGGCCGGGCTTGAACGCGCGGTGCTCTCCAACGCGTTCTCTGCCAATAGCTTTGCTACCGGTATGTTCGAGCGTCTGAACCAGATGGTTGGTCGGGGAGATGCCTATACCACGGCCTATAACATGTTCGCTAATCCCGAACTGCGCAGGGCTTTTGAACAGGCCCTCAACAACCCTTCTGCACAAAGCGCACTTCAGATGCGTAATAAAGCCATCGCTTCTCCTGGCGGCAATTTTGATATCGATGCAACTCAGTGGTTTAGCCAACAAACGGCAAAAATCGATGAGTTGAAAAAGGTTGAACAGCTCGCCACCAACGACCTGACGGCACAGGTGAATACCTTAGCCGCCAATGCCCGCCAGTCCTGGATTAGCTATTTGGCCGGTGCGCTGGTTTCTCTGCTCATGGCGCTCGGTCTTGCTTCGATGGTCATGCGCAGCATCAACGAGCAGCTTCAACAAACGCTGACGACCATTCGCGAGATGGGCGGAGATCTTACGCGCCGCCTGCGCGTGCCGGGAACCGATGAACTGTCACAGCTGAATCAGGCGTACAACGCCTCACTGGAAAACATCGCCGATATGGTGGTGAGTATTAAGCGCAGCTCGCAGACGATCGGACAAGCCAGCAGCGAGATCGCCAACGGCAATCAGGATCTGGCTCAGCGTACTGAAGAGCAATCCGCTTCACTGGTGCAAACCGCCAGCAGCATGGAAGAGATTACCGTTACGGTAAAACAAACCGCCGACTTTGCTGGACAGGCGCGCCAACTGACAACAGAGGTAGACGATCAGGCTCATCGTGTCGGCACCATTACCGAGTCAGCCAGCGGTGCGATGGAAAGAATTCAGGATGCTAGCCAGCGCGTGAATGCGGTGGTTTCCGCCATTGATGCCATTGCCTTTCAGACCAACCTGCTGGCGCTGAACGCGGCAGTTGAGGCCGCACGAGCGGGGCAGCATGGCCGCGGGTTCTCTGTCGTCGCGGCAGAGGTTCGTCAGCTGTCGCAGCGTAGTGCAGACGAAGCGGGCAAAATCCGCGCGCTCATCGCCGACAGCATTGCCAGCGTCAGCGAAGGGACAAAGCTGGTGAACCAATCGAACCGGGGGATTAACGATATCGTCGCCGGGACGCGTAAAGTGCGCGATCTGGTGAATGAAATCGCGGTCGCCGCCGATGAGCAATCGCTGGGCATCGCGCAAATTAACGAAGCGCTCAGCCAGCTAGAGATGGTCACGCAGCAGAATGCGACGCTGGTTTCTCAGGCCTCTGTTGCCAGCCAGTTACTGGATGAACAGGCGATTGAAATGGAATCGCTAGTCAGCCGCTTCAAAGTTGACGACAACGCACCGCAGCAACCTTTGCGACAAGCGCTGTTAGCAAGGTAGCGCATAAACCGACAGTAATGCTTTCTGCTCTTTTAGCCGGGCGATACAGCCCGGCTCCATCTCATTATTTAGACAATATATCCCGTATATCCCTCATCACTTCCTCCTCTATATTTCCTCTATATCTCTTCTCTTTATTTCCACACTTTATATTGGGTTAATAGGGATAAAATCTATTTTATATTTCCAAACATAATTGTAATTGGTACCCTCGTCGCTTTAATTAACTAATTAAACTGGATGTCGATAACGCATTACTTTATATAAAAAGGCTCGGCAATAAGGATATAAATTGCAATATCAATGCAACATTAAATACCTAACCTCAAAGAAGGTTAAGTAAAATAGCTTTTTCTTATCATAAAGAAATAAACGCCAACATATTGTTTTAAAAGGAATTAAGTAATCATTTATTTATATAATCAACAAATCAAAATATAAGAAAATTCTCAATAAACGTCACAATTTAGAAAACACCAGAACTAAATTTAATTATGCCTAACTTAATTAAGTGAAGGCTAATAATTAATGATTCCGTTTTCCTTCCCAACTGGGCGGGAAATATCCCTGTGTTTTCTAAAGAGAGAGTTTAATTTGACGACATTAAAACCCCTATTAGCCAAAAACCGCAGTTGGGCTACGTTGCGTCGCCAACGCCATCCCCACTATTTCAGAAAGCACACGCAGGGCCAGACGCCCCACTCGCTCTGGATCGGCTGTTCAGACAGTCGTGTTCCTGCCGAAGTGCTGACGGGGTCTGCTCCCGGCGAGCTTTTTGTTCACCGCAACATCGCGAATATGGTGGTGGCAGACGACGATAACTTCATGAGCGTGCTGCAATATGCCCTCGAATACCTGCATGTTTCCCGCATCGTGCTCTGCGGCCACTATGGCTGTGGCGGTGTTCAGGCAGCGGTGAACCTACCCGAAATGGGCCTCGCTCAGGAGGATTCCGCCCTTTCCCGCCGCATCACGGATCTGCGTCAGGCGCTTTCGCCGCATATTGCCGCCTCGCAAGATAGCGATGCCGATGAAAGCACGCGCCAGAATCAACTGGTGGAAGCCAACGTGCTGGCACAGTTCGCCCACCTGATCGCCTGTGAACCAGTGCAAAAAGCCTGGCGCAATGGCGTCGAGCTTGATGTTTTCGGCTGTGTCTACGACCTGCATAGCGGTCATCTGAAAGAACTCATCCACCGTCACGCCCAGAAACAGGAGGCATCCCCATGAATCTGAGCACACTCCGACATGATATCCCCGCGGGGCTCGTCGTCTTCCTTGTTGCCCTGCCGCTGAGCCTCGGTATCGCGCAGGCCAGTGGTCTTCCTCCTTTTGTCGGTCTGCTGACCGGCGTCGTCGGCGGTATCGTCGTCACCCTGTTCAGTCCATCTCGCTACGCCGTCAGCGGCCCTGCCGCCGGTCTGGTTACTATCGTCTCCGGCTCTATCGCCAGCCTGGGATCGTTTTCGGCATTGCTATTGGCGATTATGCTCGCAGGCGTGCTGCAATGCATTATGGGCCTGCTGCGCGCCGGGCGTTTCATTACGCTCATCCCCGGCACCGTGATTAAAGGTATGCTGTCTGCTATCGGCATCCTGCTGATTATGCAGCAAATCCCGCTCGCCTTCGGCTCGGACGGTGAGGACAATCTGAAATCGCTCTTCGACGCCTCCGAACCTGGATTCTCCGCCAGCGCGCTGACCGTCTGTCTGGTCGGGCTGGCGATTCTTTGGCTCTGGACCACCAAGCCCGTGCAGAAAATCAGCGCCTTTAGCTGGCTTCCCGGTCCGCTGGTCGCCGTACTCTTTGGCGGACTCTTTACCGTCTACGGCGAGCGCCTGTCCTCCGAAATGGTCGATAACCTACCGCGTATTGTCCTGCCGGAATTTGGCAGTCTGGAACAGCTGATGGGGGAGATGACGCGCCCTGACTGGCAGGCTTGGAAGAACCCGGCGGTTTATGTCGTCGCGGTAACGCTGGCGCTGGTGGCTAGCCTGGAAACGCTGTTAAGTCAGGAAGCGCTGAAGAAAATTCGTCCGCAGCACCCTGCGCCTTCGCCGGATAAAGAGATGCGTGCGCAAGGCATCGGGAACATGCTCAGTGGTTTTCTGGGCGGATTGCCAATCACTGCAGTGATCGTGCGCAGCTCCGTCAACGTCAACGCCGGCGCGCGTACCAAATTTTCCATCCTGCTGCACGGCGTGCTGCTACTGCTTTGTGGCCTGTTTATGACCGATTTGCTCAACGTCATCCCGCTTGCCAGTCTGGCCGCCGTGTTGCTGTATACCGGCTATAAGCTGGCTTCTCCGCAACAGTTCCTGCTGCTGTGGCGTCAGGGTTTACAGCAGTTTGTGCCTTTCGCCGCGACCGTTGTCGGGATCATCGTGTTTGGGATGCTGGCAGGCATCGGGATTGGCATCGTGACCCAGTTGGCCTTCAGCATTTACAAAAGCCACCGCAACGCGATGCAGCTCACACGCTACGGCGATCACTTTGTCCTGAGCTTTCAGCAGAACCTGACGTTTGTGCACAACCCGCGCCTGCAAGGCTTGCTCAACAAGATCCCCGCCAACAGCGTCGTGATTGTCGAACACGACAACGCCGACTACATCGACCCCGATGTCCGCACGATGCTGGAAGATTTCCGCGAGAACGCGCAAGAACGCGGCATCAAACTCAGCCAGTGGCCGGTTTGACGCAGTAACCGCAGTGAATGACAGCAGCGCCCTCGGCGGGGGGCGTTGCCTATTTAGCCCTTGCCAAGCACCGCTGCCGACGCTCGTCGACACGATTGGCAAACCACGCCGTGGTGAGTTTACGGGTGATTTTCGGGCTTTCCAGTGTGATTCCCGGCAGGATGACGCGCGGCGCCTTCGTGCCCGATTTATCCGCCAGCGCAAAGACGCGCTCATACAGGCTGGTGTCTTCAAAATCGAGGCTATTGCCCTTCTCCAGCGCACGACGAATGCTGCTGTCGCTCATGTCCAACCGTTTCCCCAACGCGCGAACTGCCAGCTCCGTAGCGCTGGCTTTATCCGAACCGTAGTTGATTAAATCACCGTCCAGCGCCAGCTTGATCCCCGTCAGACGGCTAACGGCACGCTGGAACGCCGCATTTCGGCTGGCATACCATCCTGCGTTAAAATCCGCGAATCGGTATATCGACTGCGGATAATTCGCCGGATAGCCCAGCAGGTGCTTGATGCCAAAGTACATCCCACCACGACGGCTAAACACCTCCTGACGAATCGTGCCGTTCACGGTGTACGGATAGCCCTTCGCGTTAGCTTCCGCAAACGCGATGCTCACCTGCATCGGCCCACCGGTATGCACCGGATTCAGCCGACCGAACAACGTCTGCCCCATCGGCACCATGTCGATGAAATCATCAAAGATCGCGCTAAGCTCTTTTTCTGTGCGTACCTTATCCAGCCGCTCGCTGTAGCTTTTTCCGTTAGGGGATTTGATAAGCAGTGCGGTACGCACCAGAAACGCAGGAACATGAACCTGCTCCGCACGGCGGTCTATTTCCTGCCAGGCGATTTTCGACAAATTCGGTACCTGCGGATCGGCATTAAACGTCGATTCCTGCTCGGTTACGGCCAGTACCGAACACAGATTTTCATGACTGGGATCGAGTCCCTGCGTGGTGAATGCCGTGGCGATATCGGTCGCCCAGCCTTGGCGATCTTTCACGTTGTCCGGTAACAGCTTGAGTAGCTGAGCACGAACATCCGCAGGCCGCGATTCCGGTGTCGTCGCAGTCTTGCTGGCACAGCCCGCAAGCACCAGCAGAGCCAAGGCGCACAGGGGACGAAACAAGGGAATAGAAGAACAGGACATAGTCTCTCGCATCATGATAGGAAAGCTGTCAGAACGTTAGCGCAGCCCGCGCCAATTATCCAGCCGGAGGCAAGCACATGCATTTTACGGGCTGACCTGGCATAGTTAGCGCTATCACTAACCGAATGCGCTAACGAACGGACGACACACGCATGGCTGCCACCAACCATTGGACGCGAGATCAGCTACTGATCGCCTTCACCCTGTACAGTCAGCTACCGTTTGGCAGGCTACATTCGCGTAACCCCGATATCATTCACTATGCTGGGTTGATTAACCGCACGCCTTCCGCATTGGCGATGAAGCTGGTTAATTTGGCTAGCCTCGATCCGTTTATTATCGATTCCGGTCGTACTGGCTTGCGTGGCGCGTCCAACGCTGACCGCGCGCTGTGGCAGGAGATGGACAGCAACCCCGAGTTATTTGAACAACAGTGCCAACAAGCGATGGTATCGCTCGAAGCAGGAGCGGCGGAAGCGACAACAGTGCCACCACCGTACCAAGCCAACGACAGCGAAATCCCTGATTATCACGGCGGCGAGCGCCTTACACAGGTAAAAACGCGCATCGGTCAGCAGCTGTTCCGCAAACGCGTGCTCAGCAACTACGGCGAACGCTGCTGCGTGACAGGATTGGAAGAGCCGGCTCTGCTGGTCGCCAGCCATATTCAACCGTGGAAAACGGCACCAGAATATCGCCTCGATCCCAGCAACGGCCTCTGCCTGTCCAACCTGCACGACAAAGCCTTTGATATGGGGCTCATCAGCTTCAACGACTCGCTGGAAATGCTGCTTTCGCCACGCATCAAAAAGCTGAAAAGCGCTATCAGCGACGTCAATTTCGCCCAGTACGAAGGCAAACAAATCCACGTGCCAGACACCTACCCGCCCAACCTGTCACAGATGGCATACCATCGTGAGCATATTTTTTTAGGGCGGGGGTAAAGCGACAAATCACCTATACAAAAACAGGGCGATATAGGGGCTGTCGCGCGAGATGACGTGTGGATGTTCGTCCAACAGCGTCCGTAAACGTGCCTGCTGTTGTGTATTCGGCAGCATGCCCGAACGGTTGAACCGCTGTACCCAATACGCAACGCTAGCCTGCGTTAGTGCCGAATTCTCTGGCTCAGCGTTATCCAGCAGGAAAATCAGCCAATCCCATTTATTCAGCTTGTGCGCTAGAAAGTAATACACCTCAGCGTGTTCTCTGGAAGACGCGCTGTCCAGACAACGTTGAAGCTCAAACAGCGACAGATAAATTTTCTGCTGGTAAAACAGCTTCCGTGCAACCTTCGCAATAGCCAGCGAGGGGTGACGTAGAGAGACCAACAGCTGCTCACGCGCATCGTCACCCGTACGCAGAATGAGAATGCGCAACGCACTGTAGTAAAGGCTGGGATAGCGTTCGTCTAGATTGCGTTCCGCCAATGCCACAATACCGTCGTAGCGATGTTCATCCAGCCCCCAGAGCGTGATTTTGCGCACTGTGACGGTACTTGCCCGATCCAGCGCCGCAAGGTAATACACAACCGGATCGTCGTTTCGTTCGCGCAGTAGCGCTGAGGCACGTTGACGCACCAATGCATTCTTATCAAACAGTAAGGCAATCAGTTGAGGATCAGACACGGGGAACGCATTGTCTATCACATACTGCAACGCTACCTGCTTGATGGGTGCGAACGAGTCTTTCAACAGAATGGTCATCACTTCATGATCGACGTCCTTGTCCGCACTCAGCAAATACCGCGCCGCGTTCGCTCTGACTAACGGATCGCGATGCAACATCGCCTGACCAAAGATCTGCTTCAACGGGAACCGCTCACGCAGAGCCAGAATATCCAGTGATAATCGGGCGACAGTTTTATCTTCCGAGCATAACCCCGCGAATAGCGACAGCGCGTGCGGCTCCTCAACCAGAAAGCTCACAATCTCATCCACCAGCGGCTGATGATCTTCCCGCTGACACTGCAACAGCCAGAAAATGGCAGGCAAATTGGCGACAAAAGACGCGGTATTGTTCGGCGTTAACAGTAGCCGCACGCTCTGCTTAGCCGCGCGGCGTACCGGTTCAGCCCAATCGTTTACTCGTTCAATCAGCGCCGGTAATGCCGAGACCTCATCCATGAAGCCCAGACACAGCACCGCACGCTGCCGAATATGCCCGTTATAGTGACGTGTGAGCGTTATCAGGTGTGACGCTGAACCCAGAGCATCAGCCTGCGCGGGCCGATAATAGTTATCTGGTGAGGCCACCAACTTTTCCAGCTGTTGCAGGAGTAAATTGTACGATGCCATATTCCCAGCCCTCTTCTTATCCTTTCACACACACCACCTGACGCAGCGTATGCACAATTTCCACCAGCGATGACTGCGCTGCCATCACCTTATCGATATCTTTGTACGCCATCGGAATTTCATCGATAACGTCACTGTCTTTTCTGCACTCGACGTGTGCGGTCGCGCGGATCTGATCTTCCACGGTGAAGCGTTTTTTCGCGGCGGTACGGCTCATGGTTCTCCCCGCGCCGTGGCTACAGGAACAGAAACTCTCTTCGTTTCCCAATCCGCGCACGATAAAGCTCTTCGCGCCCATCGACCCCGGAATAATCCCCATCTGCCCTTTCTGCGCCGACACAGCCCCTTTACGGGTAATCAGCACCGATTCACCAAAGTGCGTTTCACGCTGCACATAGTTATGGTGGCAGTTCACGCCTTCCTGCTGGGTGGTAAACGGCTTCGTCACAATTCGGGACAGCGCCGCCAGCGTATGCGACATCATCACTTCACGGTTATGACGGGCAAAATCCTGCGCCCATTCCACCGCTTCAATGTAATCGTCAAAGTGCAGGCTTCCTTCCTCGAAATACGCCAGGTTACGGTCCGGCAAGTTCGCAATGTGCTGCTGCATATCCTCCTGCGCCAGCTTGATGAACAGCGACCCAATCGCATTCCCTACACCACGCGACCCGCTATGCAACATCACCCACACGCGATCCACTTCATCCAGACAGATTTCAATAAAGTGGTTACCCGTTCCTAATGTTCCCAGATGCTGATAATTGTTGGTTTTCAGCAACTGCGGATATTTATCCGTCAAACGTTTAAAACGCGGTTCCAGCAGCGACCAGTGCGCATCCACCGTTTGTGGCGGGGTATGCCAGGAACCGACATCGCGTTTGGAACGCGTTACGCTACGTCCGTGCGGTACCGCCTGTTCAATCGCGCTACGCAGCCCCATCAGGTTATCCGGCAGGTCGCTGGCAACCAGTGACGTACGCACCGCAATCATCCCGCAGCCGATATCCACGCCGACCGCCGCCGGGATAATCGCGCCACGCGTGGGGATCACGCTACCAATCGTCGATCCTTTTCCCAGATGCACATCCGGCATCACCGCCAGATGTTTAAAAATGAACGGCATTTTGGCCGTATTCAGCAGTTGGTCGCGGGCCTCCGGCTCCACAGGTACACCCTGTGTCCACATTTTTACCGGTGCGCTATTCACTGGCGACATCATGTCGTAATCCTGCGTTTTCATTTCTTCCATTTTTCATTCTCTTTGTTTGTATTGTTCACCTGAGATATAGCGAAAGACGTGCCAATTTTCTGAAAACAACAAAATAAAAATATAATTAATTGATAATTAACAAATAAAAAACTCACCACCTAAACTAGTAACGGGATAAAAGAATAGGTAAATTTATCCCATAGGATAATAATTTATACAAAGGTATCGTATGAAGCGTCGCGTCGTTATTGGTGTGTTGGGTACCACGCTGGACAAACGGGGTAAACGAGAAAATCGCTGGACGAAATGGCGACCCACCGTCGGCCTGTGCCAGCAGCCTGATTTTCCAGTCGATCGACTGGAACTGCTGCACCAGTCACGCAACGAAGGAATGGCACAACAGGTGGCGGAGGATATCGCCGTGGTGTCACCCGCCACACGGGTCACGCTTCAGGCCGTTGAGTTGCGCGACCCGTGGAATCTGGAAGAGGTTTACAGCGCCTTTCTGGACTTTGCGAGCCGCTATCCGTTCGATACCGAAAACGAAGAGTATTTCGTTCACATCACCACCGGCACCCACGTCGTACAGATTTGCTGGTTCCTGCTGACCGAAGCCCGCTACCTGCCCGCCAAGCTGCTGCAAACCGCACCGGGAGAGAAAGCGGATCGTCCGGCACCGCAGGGGATCTACTCCGTCATAGATCTGGATCTCAGCCGCTACGCGACCCTCACCAGCCGCTTCCAACATGAGCAGGAGCGCTCCGTCTCATTCCTGAAATCAGGTATCGAAACGCGCAACAGCACGTTCAACGCACTGATCGACCAGATTGAACGCGTCGCACTGCGTTCCACCGCACCGATGCTCTTAACCGGCCCGACCGGTGCGGGGAAATCCTTTCTGGCACAGCGTATCTACCAGCTACGCCAGTCGCGGCATCTGGTTAGCGGCCGGTTTGTTGCGGTTAACTGTGCCACGCTGCGCGGCGACAATGCGATGTCGACACTGTTCGGCCACGTAAAAGGCGCGTTTACCGGTGCGTTGCAGGCGAGAACCGGACTGTTACGTGAAGCGGATGGCGGGATGCTATTTCTGGATGAGATTGCCGAACTCGGGCTAGATGAACAAGCCATGCTGCTCAAGGCGATTGAAGAAAAACGCTTTTTACCGTTTGGCTCGGATAAAGAGGTGAGCAGCGATTTTCAACTGATTGCTGGCACGCACCGTAACCTGCGCGAGTGGATCGCACAGGGCAAATTCCGTGAAGATCTCTATGCCCGTATCAACATGTGGACCTTCCCTTTGCCGGGGCTGGCGGAACGTCGGGAAGATATCGAACCGAACATTGAGTATGAACTCCAGCGCTTCACACGCGATCACCAAACACAGATCCGCTTCGATAAAGACGCGCGACAGCGCTACCTCGCCTTTGCCAGCTCGCCGCAGGCAGCATGGCGCGGCAACTTCCGCGAACTCGGTTCCTCCATTGCCCGCATGGCGACACTGGCGGAACAAGGGCGCATCACCGTGGCACTGGTAGAGGAAGAAATCACGCGCCTGCGGGCCAGTTGGCAGAGCGATGCCCCGACAACCGCGCTGCCGCCCGAACTCGCCAACATCGACCTCTTCGAACAGCGTCAGCTTGAAACCGTGCTCGACGTCTGTCGCACCGCCAATTCGCTCTCCGAAGCCGGCCGACGACTGTTCGCCGTCTCACGCCAGCAAAAACAAAAGCCTAACGATGCTGACCGACTACGGAAGTATCTGGCACGTTTTGGGCTGAGCTGGGAGGGGTTGAAGCGGGTATAAATTTATCATAAATTTATACCTTAACACGTAGGCTACGATATCATTACTCTGTTATCCTCGGGTAATAGCAAGATGGAAGTGCTCGCTATACCACATGGCAGGGGTCTATTTTTCATAGCCAAAATCAATATAAGATATTGTTATAATTAAGGTATTTAACATGAAGACCACAATGTCTCAGAAGTCGGCCCGTGAAGGCCTTGGCAACCCTGAACTGTTTCAGGGGGGCGTTTATGTAACGAAAAACGGCTCCGCAGAACTCTTCGTGCAAACAGCGGCGGAACGGGAAGCAGAGCTGCTGGAGAGAGAAAGAGAAAGACAATCTAACGCACTTTTAAAGCTGGTGATGACGGCCAAGAAAGAAATTAAAAACGGTCAGGGAATGTCCGCAGAGGAAGCCCTACAAAAATTACGTGAAGCGCGAACGTAAAACAAGGAGTCAATTTGGCCAGTTCGTACACCATTAAAGTCGCGCCCGCGGCTGTCTGGTCTTTGCAGGATGCTGAGTCTTATAAATCTCACTATATTGGCATTGAACAAGCTGCTACGTGGTCTGAATCCCTGTTCTTAACATCCATACAGGCCATTTCTAAAGATCCTGCCCGCTACAGACACAACGCAATATTATCCGATAAGGGAATCGCACTACGTGAACGTCTCTCGATAGAAGATGATTTTCGCTGTTTATATGATGTTGATGAAGAGCATCGCGTCATAGAGATCCTGCTCTTTGTCAGCATGAAACAGGACCTTGAGAAAATGCTTTATCGCTATCATGTGTTGAACTGATTGGTTCCATAAGATACCGCTCCACTTTTCCGCACTCACAGGCAGCTAGTCGCCTCATTTTAGGGGAAACACAGGGGGAGGGATGCCTCACCCCTGTGGTCGCCCCGTGTATCGCGGTTTGCCAGCGACAAGCCTTTCAGCAATTTCTGCGAACACCATTCCAAAACCCGCTGTAATTCCACTGTAAATCCATCCACCCTATTTCACGTTTTTCATCGTTGGAATACAGTCTCTGTGCTGCGGCAACATCCGCAACCGGGCTTGGAACCCCGAACCTCTCAAGACTGAAAAACGCTTTGTTTTTTCAGGGGCTGCGTGCACACTCTTTACGGTGACGCAGGCAGGGCAACCGCAAGGTTGACCGGTCTTCTTGAGAGCCGGGGTTCCAATCCTGTCTGTGTCACCACCCGAATTTGGAACCTTGTGTGGTGGCGGACTTAATTATCTCAAGGAAAAAATGACCATGACGGACAATCACGCCACACCCGCTGACAGCACCATTACTATTTTCCGCGACCTGATCGCCAGCCTGCCTTTCGCGCAGTTAGATGACGTTCAGCTCTGCGACCTCGGCGCGATTGCCGCCGAATCTGTTGAAGGACTGTGCCACGGCCTGCACTACCTCGGCGACACGCTGCAAAATGACGTTGAACTGCCACAGGAAAGCCTCAGCCAGCTCGGCGCTTGCCTCAACGCCACCGCACACCTGATACCGGCACTGCTGGAAATGTGCGAACAGGCCGAACGCCACGTACGAACAGCAACGCTGGTGGGTGATTCACGTCTCACTACGCAGTAAAAACAATACGTTATGACATTTAGGGTTATGATTTTTTACCCTACTCCAGCCCTCCCCTGCACAAGGGGAGGAAATAGCAGAATCGCTCTGACTGCCAGTGCCCCGGCTCTCTTCACACATCATCTTCAGATCCGCTAAAGCTAGAAATAAGAAAAAATTAATCAGTGATACAACCTGTATTTTTTCTGAAGTTAGCCGACTATTCTGACATCAGTTAGCGAGGTCGTAGTCAGCGAGATGAGATAGACTAACGCTTCATATTTCGACGACATCCACCTTGCAGCGTAGGCAAACTCACATGGTTAAACGCACAGTGTCCGCCAATAAATCGATCGATATGTACGCCGTCTATGTTTTTGTGACGATGGCGGAAGCAGGAAGCATGACGGCAGCCGCCGCGCGGCTAGGTCTGACACCTTCTGCCATTTCGCAAACGATCCGGTTATTGGAAGAAGATTTTGGTGTCAAATTGGTAAACCGGGCTCGTCGCCCCTTTGTCCTGACGCCCTACGGCATTGCGTTGAAAAACCGGGGAGAAATCCTGACGGAGGAGATTGCGAACCTGAAGGCACAGGTGCTGGAAGCAGGAAAAGGGATTAAGCCCGACTTGCGTATCGGCCTGGTGGATTCGTTTGCTATAACCTGCGGTTCGGTGTTTACCAAGAGTTTGATGAAGAGTTCATCGCAGTTGCTGATTCGTACCGGGCTCAGCCCGCAGCAGGGTGAAGCGTTAATGCGACGCGAGCTGGATTTAATCGTCACCAGCGACCCGTTGATCGACAGCGATAGCGTGGTGCGTCATCAGCTGTTTTCCGAAGGCTATTTCATTATCACGCCGCCGGATTACCGCAAACGCATCAAAACGGTTGAGGACATCCGCGAGCTTTCCACCGCGCTGCCGCTGGTGCGCTTTAATCGGAACTCACAGATTGGGATGCAGATTGAGCGTTACCTGCGCCGCATTGATGTTCGCGTACCGAACATGCTCGAATTTGATAACGCGGATACCTTAACGTCGATGGTGGCGGCTGGTATCGGTTGGGCGGTAACCACTCCGCTTAGTTTCCTGCAATCCGTTGCGCACTCCAGAGAAGTGCTGACACATATGCCGGAACAGCTGAATATTAAGCGCTCGCTGTATATTGTCGGGCACCGTGATGAATACAGCGCGTTCTTTGAAGAAGCTTGTGATGTCACACATGACATTATTAAAACCGTATTTATTCCGAAATTGAAAACGCTGAACCGCGGAATAGAAAAGTTGGTTGAGATCAACCCGGATAATACGGAATAACCTATTCATGATTGGGAGATAGCAAATGGAGGAACATATCCACCACTAGCCATTTAACGATGCTAATTCAATGTTCGTCTCCCCGAGAACGCTTTTTAGTCATGATTTTATACAAATCGTGATGGGTTCGTGTTACCTGAAATTCAAAAAACAGGAAAGATAAACCCTAAAAAATCATAGTCTTAATATTGAAAACGATGCTATGTACATCGAACAAGAAAAAAGGAAGAAGATCCATGTCAACGAATATCCGTATTGAAGAAGACCTGTTAGGTACCCGTGAAGTCCCTGCCGATGCCTATTATGGTATCCATACGCTGCGTGCGATTGAGAACTTTTATATCAGCAATAGCACCATCAGCGATATTCCAGAATTTGTCCGCGCTATGGTAATGGTAAAAAAAGCGGCCGCGCTGGCGAATAAAGAACTGCAAACCATCCCACGTAAAATTGCCGACACTATTCTGCAAGCCTGTGATGAAGTGCTGAATAACGGTAAATGCCTGGACCAATTCCCTGTCGATGTCTATCAGGGCGGCGCGGGTACGTCAGTCAACATGAACACCAACGAAGTGCTGGCGAATATCGGTCTGGAACTGATGGGTCACCAGAAAGGTGAATACCAATACCTGAACCCGAACGACCACCTGAACAAATGCCAGTCCACCAACGATGCCTACCCGACTGGCTTCCGTATCGCAGTGTACACTTCCATCCTGAAACTGGTCGAAGCGATTACCCAGTTGAGCGATGGCTTTGAGCGCAAAGCGAAAGAGTTCGAAAACATCCTGAAAATGGGCCGTACCCAGTTGCAGGACGCCGTGCCGATGACCCTCGGTCAGGAATTCCACGCGTTTAACGTGCTGCTGAAAGAAGAAAACCGTAACCTGCTGCGCACCGCCGAGTTGCTGCTGGAAGTGAACCTTGGCGCAACTGCCATCGGTACGCGCCTGAACACGCCGGATGAGTACCAAAAGCTGGCCGTTCAACATCTGGCAAAAGTCAGCGGCCTGCCTTGCGTACCGGCTGAAGACCTGATCGAAGCGACCTCCGACTGTGGCGCTTACGTGATGATGCACAGCGCCCTGAAACGCGTTGCGGTTAAAATGTCGAAGATCTGTAACGACCTGCGCCTGCTGTCTTCCGGCCCGCGCACTGGCCTGAACGAAATCAACCTGCCGGAACTGCAGGCAGGCTCGTCCATCATGCCAGCCAAAGTTAACCCGGTCGTACCGGAAGTGGTCAATCAGGTGTGCTTCAAAGTCATCGGCAACGATACCTGTGTCACCATGGCGGCAGAAGCCGGTCAGCTGCAGTTGAACGTGATGGAACCGGTTATCGGGCAAGCGATGTTCGAATCCATCCAGATTCTGTCTAATGCCTGCTACAACCTTCTGGAAAAATGCGTCGACGGCATCACGGCCAACAAAGAAGTGTGTGAAGCTTACGTCTTCAACTCTATCGGTATCGTGACCTACCTGAACCCGTTCATCGGCCACCACAACGGCGATATCGTTGGGAAAATCTGTGCCGAAACTGGTAAGAGCGTGCGTGAGGTAGTACTGGAGCGCGGCCTGCTGACCGAAGAACAGCTGGACGACATTTTCTCCATCCAGAACCTGATGCACCCGGCCTACAAAGCCAAACGCTATACCGACGAAAACGAAGCCGTTTAATTTTCGTTTTCTGCCACGCTTTTCGCTAGTTGTCACACAGGCCCGAGGGAAACGTCGGGCCTTTTCTTTGCTTATTATTCACAGTATGGCGATATTATTTTTCCCGCCTAAATGCTGGCGTCACAGATATACTGTGACTGATTCCCTGCAGCCCCTCGCCCCTAAAATAAATTTCCAATTCAATCCCTTATATTATTTGAATAATTGGGAATTTAGACCAAAACTAAATCATCACAAAAAATAATACGGAACACATCACCTGCAATATGCAGTTTGTTTACCTGACGTTAGACGCTTTTTCCTCATTATGTGAAAATGGACAAGCCTTGTGCTGCTTTTGGCGGGCTTATTTTTATCAATTTGACGGTATTTGGGTAAAAGGATGATTTCACCTGTCATGCCTCGAATAACACACAGCAAAATCCGGCTTCTGACTTATTTTCCCATCGCGCTGCTGCTGTTGCAGTGCTGGTCGTCCACGGCATTTGGGCAAACCATCTCGTTTAATCAGGCCTGGGCCCGCCTGTTGCAGAGCGATGACAGCATTGCCGCTGAACACGCAGGAGTCGATCGCGCGCAGTTCCTGAAAGAATCCGCCAAAGGGCTCTATTGGCCGCAGGTCAACGTAGGCGCAAGCTATACACGCCTCGACAAACCAGTCGAACTGGACGCACGCGACTTAAACCCGCTATCGAATCACCGGGACATCTTCGCCGCGCTCAATCAGTTGATTAATATCAGCAGCAATCCCTTCGTCACCCGCTTCACAGAACAAAATGTGGTAACCAGCTCCGTTCAGGTCGTCTGGCCGTTATTCACCGGAGGCCGGATTGATGCGGCTCAGTCGATTCGTGCCGCGCAGGTCAATGAGGCTGAGCAAATGCTAATCATCCGCATGCTGGCGCAGTTTGAGGCGCTGGCACAGACTTACTACGGCGTGGTGATGGCGCATCAGGTGATGAAAACGCGTCAGGATATAGAGAAAGGCATGGCGCAGCACTATGACCACGCGCGCAAGCTGGAAGCACAAGGCCAAATCGCCCGAGTCGAGGTGCTGTCCGCCCAATCCGCTTATGACATGGCGCGTATCGAAACGCAAAAGGCGCGGCGCAGTATGGAGACCACCGAAATGGTCTTCGCAAAGCTCATCAAAACAGAAGGTGCCACCCCCTCCTCGTCGCTGTTCGTCAATAAAACGCTTCCCGAACTGCCTGCGTTGGTGAAGCAAACACTCAACACGCACCCCGGCTTAAAGGTGCTCTCTGCCAAGCGCGATCAGGCCAAGGATCTCATCCGTATAGAGCGCGCCAAATACGCTCCTGACGTATTTCTTTTCGGCAACTATCAACTCTATGAGCAGGACACGCTGGCCGCCCGAACTACGCCGGATTGGATGGTGGGTGTCGGTGTTTCCGTCCCGCTCATCAGCCGTGAAGGCCGCTCCGACAACATCGCCGCCGCGAAAAGCGCAGAAATGCAGGTTAACCATCTGGAAGCCGATATGCGGCAAAACCTTGAGATAATGGTCGAAAGTACGTGGCGAGAAGCCCGACTGGCGCTGGAAGAGTTCAATTCTCTATCTTCGACAGAAAAACTGGCCGAAGAGAACGTCCAGCTACGTAATAAGGCGTTTATGCAGGGCATGTCTACCTCACTGGACGTCGTGGATGCGCTAAACCAGCTGGCCGGAGCCAAAACACAGCGTGCCTCTGCGGCCTATCGTTACGTGGTGTCCATCGCCAGATTGATGGCGATTTCCGGCCAGATAACCCGCTTTTCTGACTACCAGACCCAATACGCCATACAGGTGACGCCATGACACAGCCCCAGTTCCCTTCACGTTCAACACGCAAATGGCTCCTTCAGGCCGTTCTGCTGATTGTGGTTGTCTGGATAGCCTATCGCTTCTGGCTTGCCTATCAGCCCGAACCGATACGGTTGCAGGGGCAAGTCGAAGCACAGCAGTATTCGGTGTCATCAAAAGTAGCGGGGCGTATCGCAGAGGTGCAGGTACAAAAAGGCCAGCAGCTTGACGTCGGCGATCTCGTATTCACGCTCCTGACGCCGGAACTGGATGCGAAGCTGGAACAGGCAAAAGCAGGTGAAGCCGCAGCAGGTGCGGTGGCATTGGAAGCCAAAAAAGGCGCACGTGAGCAGCAGATCGCCGCCGCCAAAGATCAGTGGCAAAAAGCCAAAGCCGGTTCCGAACTCAGTCATAAGACCTATCTGCGCGTACAAAATCTCTATCAGGAAGGCGTGCTGCCGCTGCAAAAACGGGATGAAGCTAAAGCCTCGTGGGATGCCGCACGCTATACCGAAGGAATGGCATGGCAGGAATATCAAATGGCGCAGGAAGGCACGCGGAAAGAAACTCAGGCAGCGGCAGAGGAAAAAGTCCGCATGGCCGCCGGCTCGGTCGCCGAGGTGGAAGCCTATCTGGCAGAGGCGCGCGTCGTCAGCCCGCATACAGGAGAAGTCAGCAATGTGTTACTGCGCAGCGGCGAAATTGCGCCACAGGGCTTTCCTGTAGTCACGCTGCTGGACATGAGCGACATCTGGATCCAACTGGCGGTGCGCGAGGATCTCCTTGAGCGCTTTGCGATGGGCACCGAGTTTGAGGCGCGTATCCCTGCGCTGAACAACCAGACATTCCGGTTTAAGGTGTCTTACGTTTCCGTCATGGGCGACTTCGCCACGTGGCGCGCAACGGATACCCGACAAGGATTCGATATGCGAACGTTCGAAGTGGAGGCGCGTCCGATTCAACCGATTAGTGGGCTGCGTGTCGGCATGAGCGCGCTGGTAGAAATGTGATGATGCGCGAAGGGAGGGCGCTGTGGCGCGACCGCTGGGGGATAGCTTTAGCGCTCTGGCTGCCGCTTGTCGCCATGCTGATTACCTGGTGGACGCTATCCGGGGCCATTGTGCGCGAGCTCCCCATCGGCCTGATCGATCTGGATAACAGCACGATGTCGCGCCAGTTTGCCAGAGAGCTGCATGCTTCGCCGTCTTTCAACCTGAACCACCAGTTCCCGACCGTGGCAGAAGGCTCAGCGTCGTTACGCGGCGGTGAGATCTACGCGTTGGTGGTCATCCCACGCCACTTTGCGCGTGATATCCGGCAAGGAACATCACCGACCATCACCGCCTGGAATAACGGGCAGTTTGTGCTGATTGCAAAGGTCATCAACAGCTCGCTGGCGTTGGTAGCGGGAACATTCAATGGGCAGATCGCCGTGGTGCAGGCGCTGGCTCAAGGCGCGGCCGTTCCAGAAGCCAAAGGGCTAGCGGTGCCGATTGGTGGACAGATTACCGCGCTGTTTAACCAAAATTCCAACTACGCCCAGTTCTTACTGAACGCGATTATTCCCTCGATCTGGTCGATCCTGCTCGCGCTATATGGCCTGAATACGCTGGCTCGGGAGGATCGGCACGGAGCGCACTGGATGCCGGAGAACCGCGCGGCCATCGGTGCTAAATTCCTGACGCACTGGCTGATCGGCTGGGCGTGGGGCGGCCTATGGAGCTACGGGCTGTATAGCCTGCTTGATTATCCGCTTAACGGCTCAGCGCTGTTGCTCTTTGTCTCAATCGGCGTGACCGCCGGCGCCTGCGTGGCACTGGGCATGGCTTTCTATGCGCTGATTCGCGATCCGGCACGTGCCGTTTCCATTGTCGGTGCGTTAATGGCTCCCGGACTGGCATTTATGGGCATCACCTTTCCGGCGGCAGCGATGGAGACATTCGCCACATTCTGGCGGCAATTGCTGCCCGTCGCTCACTATGGCGATATCGCGATTGCCATCACCAGCTACGGTGCAGGAGTCGTTCAGATCGCGCCCGCATTGGCAGCACTCGCCCTATTCTGGCTGCTGCTACCGCTCACCCTCTGGCGCTATCGACCTCGTGACAAGGAGGTAGCATGCTGACCCTCGCCACCCTCATCCGGTTTGAGCTGCGCAGCTTACTGCGCGATCCGACAATCTTGCTCACTCTGTTCGGCGGGATTCTGCTCTATTCCTTTCTCTATCCGCGGCCTTACCTCGCCCAGACGCCGCGCGAACTGCCGGTGGTGCTGGTTGATGAAGATGGCACTCAGCTCTCACGCCGTCTGGCATTTATGGCCGATTCCACGCCAGAGGTACGGCTGGTGGCGCAACGCAACACGCTGGATGAAGCCAAGGCGCTGCTTCTGCACGGCGAAGCGAAAGGAATTCTCTACATTCCACGCCACTTCTATCGCGATATCATGCAGGGAAAAAGCGTCACGGTAAGTTATTCAGCAGATGCCAGCTACTTCCTGATCTACGGCGCAATCGCGCAATCTCTGGCGACAGTTGGCGGAACCGCGGGCGCACAGGTTAAAGTCGGACGGCTGCTGGCTCAGGGGGAAGGCATACCCGCCGCCAGCTCACAGTGGCAGGCAACCTCGCTGAATGCCGTGCCGGTATTTAACCCCACCATGGGCTACGTCGATTACGTGGTTCCCGGCGTTTTCATGTTGATCCTGCACCAGATTTTGCTGATGGGATGCGGCCTGCTCGGTGCCGGACAAAATCAGCGCTCGCAGTCTGGCGAGGTTCGCTACTGGCAATCTGCGACATCGTGGCGTTTGCTGCTGGCTCGCACGCTGGTCGTTGGCGGAGCCTATCTGCTCTCGCTACTCTACATGCTCGGTTTTTGTCTCGATGCCTACGGCATTGCACGCGAAGCCAGCATGAGCCAACTGCTGCTGTTTGCGCTGCCCTTTCTGCTCTCGACGCTATGGCTCGGTGTGGCGCTAGGGGCGGCCTTTACGCGCAAAGATCTCCCCAGTCAGGCTGTGCTGCTGTCTTCCATTCCGATTGTCTTTCTCTCCGGCTTTATCTGGCCCGTTGAAATGATTCCCGCGCCTCTGAACTGGCTCGCGCAATGGGTGCCCGCCGTCTTCACGATTCAGGGGATATTGCGTCTTAACCAGATGGGCGCTGACTTTGCCCAGATCGGCGCATTTTGGTGGCACTTGTGGATGCTGACCGCGCTGTACGGCCTGCTGGCGTGGGGAATGTTAGGGTATCGGCAGCGGCAATACCGACGGAAAAATCAGGCAGTGCGTCGATGCCTGGCACATTATTGAACATTAAAAATGAATGTCCCGACAGGTACGTCGGGACAAGAGGTTTACGGTTTTGCCGACCACACAAAGGGGGCCGAATTACGCAGTGAAACGTTAACCGTTTCACTGTGATTCATGCCTTTATATTCATGTACCTCTGCTGACGTCCCTGCATTAATAACATCTTCCGCAAAGTGACGCTGCATCTTTGTAGGTACGTTAATGTCATTGGTCCCAATCCCGATGAAGACCGGTTGGTTAACCTTGAGTGTGTTATAGCGCAAACTCGGGGTTTGGCTGTCCAGTAATCCTTGGATCGCAGGCTTCAGGCTATTCTTCGCGTTCAGCCCCTCGGCCATCACCTTTTGCGTCAGCTCACCGATACACATCTTACGTGCGTCAGCGACAATGGCTGCAGCTTTCGGTGTGAAATAATCATCAACCTTAAGCTCTTTATTGATATCGGCCGCCGAGAGATAGATATACATCACATAAGGTATTTTTGGATCGCCGCCCTCTCCACTTTCCCCAGCAAAAAGATCTGCCGCAGAGGTCTTGTCATCAAAATAGGGCGTACCGGTCAATACCGTCGATACGATATGCAGGTTCGGCGCATAATCAGGTTGGTAGCCCGCTGTCGCAAAGGCCGCATGCGCCCCCTGTGACTGGCCGACAAGCGTTAACTGATTACGCAACGGGAATGTACTCAACGATGCTTTTACGCCATCCAGCACGCTCCACGCTTCCCCTCGTGCATTGAGGTAATGATGTAGCCCGGCAGACCCAAGCCCCGCATAGTCCGGCGCCACAATGGCAAACCCCAACGACAACCAGGTATTTAAATACTGCGCATCTCGCGCTGAACGTGGATTGAGAGACGGTGCGCAGGCAGCCGCCACACCTATTGTTCCATGCGTCCACACCACGACTGGCCAGCCACCTTCTGGCGTCTCACCTTTAGGGATGAAAACAGCGCCGGTGTCGTCCCGTAGACTTTTGCCATCCACACCACTTCGAGAGTGATACAGGATCCGATACTGCTCAGCGGCCTCCAGTAAGCCATACTCCTCAGCCAACTGCACTTTTTTTACTAGCGTGCCTGGTGCCTTCGTATCTGCGGAAGAAAACGGTGCCACCACACAGGCTGATATAATGAGACATAACGCTAAGGGGGATTGCTTTATTTTAGGTAAATGAAACATGACATCTCTCCAGAGTTATTTGATTTGGCATCCCCTAAAAGGTAGTTCAGTTATTGATTGAATGATGTCAAAAATTGATAACTTCATTATTAAATTCAATAGGTAACTAACTTTTAGCAATAGAGAAATTAGGCCATGGCGATATTAACCTTGCCGCGACAGACATCAGGCTGATAGTCGAATGTTAACAGGGCGAACCTATACGCTTTTGATACAGCGAACCATGCGAATGGTAATGTGCGGCTCCCGAGGCACGTCATGCCATACGTGCCAGGAAGCCGCTAAAGAGAAGGGAATTTATTCGTCGAAGAACCAGTAGCCCTGATTAACCAGCGCGGTTAGCTCAGCCACAAAAGCCGGATTCTTCAGCGCTTCACCCAGCTCTTTTTTCCCGAGAACGGTATAACGACACAACGCATCCGCCGCGTTCGGATCGACCGTGTCCAGTCGTTCGCTATTAATAAAGTAGCTACCGCCGACTTCCAGAACGCGCAGCCCGCTCAGACGCGTCAACACGCCGCCATCCATCAGTGCACCCACAACCTCATCCTGCTCGTAAGGTGGCTCAGCCGGAGCGATATCCAGCTCGTGGCGCGGCGTTGTCACAAAGCGTCCGAACCACGCTTTCAGCGCTTCCGGCTGATTAATCACGTCGATCATCATCTCGCGCAGACGGTCAAACTCATACGCCTCAACCCGCCCCGGATGTTCCCGACAGGTCAAATCCGGGTCGCTATAGTGCTCACCGCCGAGATCGTTCTCCAACACGTAGTCAGCGAAGCTGCTGATTAAGTCTCTGCCGTTCGGCCCGCGGAACCCCACGGAGTAGTTAAGTGCAGTTTCATGCGTAAAACCATCGTGCGGGAAGCCTGGCGGAATATAGAGAATGTCGCCCGGCTCAAGATCCTCATCAATGATCGGCGGGAAAGGATCGACATGCAGCAATGCAGGATGTGAGCAAAACTGACGCATCGGCAACTTGTCGCCCACGCGCCAACGACGGCTGCCCATCCCCTGAATGATGAAGACATCGTACTGATCGATATGCGGGCCCACGCCGCCGCCTGGGACGGAAAAGGAGATCATCAGGTCATCTAAACGCCAGTCTGGCAACACGCGGAACGGACTCACGAGCTCAGCAGACGGCGCATGCCAGTGGTTCACTGCCTGAGCCAGCAGCGACCAACCGGTTTCACCCAGATTATCAAAATGCTCAAACGGCCCGTTGCTGGCCTGCCACTGACCATTTTGATGGCTGACCAAACGGCTATCGACCTCCGCTTCCATCGCCAGACCCGCCAGCTCATCCGGCGTAATTGGATCGACAAAATTCGGGAAAGCGTTCTTCAATACAACAGGCTGTTTTTGCCAGTATTTTTCTAAGAATTCAGGCCAGTTAAGATTAAGTTGGTAAGCCATGCGTCCACACCAGTGAGAAGAGAAACGGGCCTGATTATAAAGAAGGCCATGCCTCATCTACTTTGTCATTGGTCAATGGGCGGCTAACTATCATGCAGCCTGCATATCTTTCTTTATTAGATAGTGCCTTAACATGCCTTCCTCAGGAAAATCAGGTAAAGACATTTGCAGCTGATAACCTTGCTTTTCATAGAAGGGAAGTGCCTGAAAACTAAACGTATCCACAAGCGCATGACGGCATCCAAGACGCATAGCCTCCTGTTCCGCTTCCTTCACCAACGCGCTACCGAGCTTCAGGCCTCTGGATTCCTCACCAACCCACAAATAATCAATACACAGCCACAATCCTTTACGGGTTGCGATCAGCCCGCCGAGCATAGTCCCGGCACTATTGCGGTGAAAAATACCGATTTGCCCAAAAGACGCAGGAGTAATAAACCGATGGTTGTAGCTTCTCAGGCCCGCAAAAAGTGCTTCCCGATCGCTATCGATAATGTCGTGCGTCACGATTAATTCCACTCGCCCTCCCCCCAGCTCACGTTTATTAAAAAGATATGACCAGTATGAATAACGTGCCGCTGAAAATGTGGTTTCAGGGATTCCTGTACTTCTGCACGTAACCCAACGCAGGTAATATGTTTCAGCATAAGCACAATCCGCCTTTCGGCATATGATTCTTTTTCATGACGATTGTGGCTATCTGTGTGGTTAAGGGAAGATTGGATGATTTGAGAAGGTTGAGGGAAAAAATATTAAGGAAAAGATATAACCATCTGAATTTCAGACATAAAAAAAGCCACCCTGAGGTGACTTGATTTTCATACTATGGTGCGAAGGCCGGACCGAATTTTACACCTAATAGACTGATATCAATGCTGTTTAGAAACAGGAATAAATACTTATACCCGCACTTGTACCCACAAGTTAAAAGCCGTACAAAAAATAGACATCACTAGTGGGTATAAAGCCATACCAGTAGAACACTGATATGGCCATAAAAGCAATATTCAGGCAGGCAGGAAAGTTTTCTTCAGAGGCACCAACTCCCTCAGGGCAAAGTCAGCTATCGGTTGAACTCACAGTGCAAAACGAACACTCACTGTTACTATGCTAGTTCCCATGGCAAATCTCTGCGTCTATGAACTGGTTTCAGAGTGCCCCCGTTTCTCAATTGTTGAGCGGCCCAACGAATGTCATATTGCCACGTATACAACATATCGCCCGAATCCCTAAGCTCAGCCTCGTATCTGTCCCATACGTACTTTGAAACTTCACGTGGCCAAGCACTACCACCCCGTTCCCGAAGACACTCTATGATCCATAGCTTCATGCTTTCCCTAGTTACCATCATACCTCCTAACTTTCGCCCATTCATCGATACATCCAAATATTAACATCGACATCCTTTGGCACAAGACGAGCTGTATCGAAGAACTTGTTGTCTCAGTGAGCGAGAATCGGCCCCTCATGAGTTCCATTTGTTCCCGCAATCGGAAGAGTAATAGCAGTTTAACATTGCCTTAAAAAGGAAATGTGATAAATTTCTGTATGCAATATTAAACTAAAAGGAAATTACGGTGAGTCTACTTGAATTGATTGAATCAAAGAGGGCACATATCGCCAGATATTCTTCAGAAAATGGAATATTAGGGGAACGTAGCTTACTTGACTCGCAAGCTTTATGGATAAAAAGACCTAAAGGGAAAGACATGAAAAATCTGCTAGCTGCGCTGAAGCAGTTTGAAGGTATTGAAATAAAGGCATCAAGCTTTGATTTTATTTCTATCCCTGAAAATGTAAGTGTTGACTTTAGTGACGTTAGCTCCTTGGCCGGAATATTAAAATCATTAACATTTATTGAACTAAAAACCTGCAATCAAAAAAGGGTTACCACTCCTGACTTCAGGAATTTTTTCTTTGCCATTACTGAGAATGAAATAATAGCATCAGAACTTCTCGGCGATAGGCATATAGTTGTACTACATAACAAAATAACGGAAGATAAATTGGTGACAACAATACCCGAAATAATAAAGAGAGCCAATTCTAAGAACTGGCAGTTGTCTGTAAGTCTTGGGCCGAAAGAGGTTTAGGTTTTTATTTTAGAAAAAAAGTGCTTAGTAACGATAGGTGTACTCTAATTAGCACTATCACATCCCAAGATATGAAATATGCGGCGTAAAGGAAGCTAAGACAATGGCAAAGCTCCCTATTAAAATTGAATACTATAATAACCATAACAAAGCATTATTTACTATTTTATCTCGCACTTCATGACTTTTAATGAGTATTTATCATTATTCTTAGTCGCAACCAGAACATTGCCATCATCTAGAAAGGAAACCTTACCAATATTAATATTGGCACATGGACTTTTATCAAACATCTCAAGTGTATAAATCATTCATTGAGATTTATTATTGATATAGGATATATAATCATTACCTGTGAGTCGTGCAAATTGAAAAATAAAGGCACAATAAATTATTAAAGATATAATTTGGATTATTAAAGTAGTTTTGTGCAAAAACCTCTGTTGATTAGGTTCATATCCTGGTGATCTCCTCCCAATATCGGTGCCAGGCTAAATCAGAGATCCGGGCCTTTTTGCAGACTTCGAACAAATTCTGCCGGAGTCTGGTTATTTAACGAAGAATGTGGCCGGTACTGATTATATTCCTGTCGTCAGTGCTCGATCTTCGTCTGAGCATCGGCCAGGGACAGGAACCAGTGCACGTTCAGGCATTCGTCACGCAGGCTGCCGTTAAATGACTCCACAAGCGTGTTATCCGTGGGCTTTCCGGGCCGGGAGAAGTCCATAGTTACCCTGTTTTCATACGCCCAGCGGTCCAGCGTTTTCGAGATAAATTCGCTGCCGTTGTCCGTCTGCAGCCTCTGCGGAACCCGCTGCTGTGTCTGCCTGATCCGTTCCATCACCGCAACTACATCGTCGCCGCGAAGCCCCTGACCCACCTCGATCGCCACGCATTCACGACTAAAATTATCCACTACAGTCAGGGCGCGTATCCGCCGCCCGTTGAACAGATTATCAGCAACGAAATCCATGCTCCAGCACTGAACCACAGCGGTGACGGCCGGGCGAGCGCGCCTGTGCCTGGCCGTCACGTGCCGCCGCGGGCGTTTTGCCCGCAGGTTCAGCCCTTCCAGACAGTAAATCCGGTGGGTTTTCTTGTGGTTAACCAGCCAGCCCTCGCGCCGCAGCAGGATATGGATCCGCTGGCAGCCATAGCGTATCCGGGTTTCCACTATTTCGCGTATCCTCCAGGTGATGGCCCGGTCATCGCGGCAGCTGCGGTAGTGGTAGACCGTGCGGCTCTGCATCATCAGCCTGCATCCCCTGCGAACCCCGATGCGGTATGCCGCCAGCAGATACTCCACCGCTTCGCGCTTCTGCACCGGTCTCAGAACTTTTTTCGGATGACGTCCTGCAGCATCTCCTTGTCCAGGCTGAGGTCGGCGACCAGCCGCTTCAGGCGGTGGTTCTCTTCCTCCAGCTGGCGCAGGTGGCGCAGTTCCGTCACGCCCATGCCGCCAAATTTCTTCTTCCAGTTGTAAAACGTGGCTTCAGAAATCCCCATCTTTCTGCAGACTTCCTCCACCCGTGTGCCGATTTCGGCCTGCTTCAGGGCAAACGCAATCTGCTCTTCGGTATAACGTGTCTTTTTCATGCCGGATGACCTCTTTTTGATGGAGAAGACGGGCCGAAAACTCTACTTTACGCCGGTACTGAACAAAGGGAAGAGATCATCATGAAGGCCCTCAGAAAAGTGACAAAATGGAAGGTAATACGCATAAATTGCGCATGATTTTCAAAAAAAAATTATTAAAAAGTGAGATGGATCAACTCCCCCATACTGAGTCAGTGGAGGAGAATTCGTGATTAAGGGACGAAGGTTATAGATCGTGTTAGTTCTCAACCATCAATCGGGAAAGCTTGGCAAAAATCGAACTCTTACTACTTTCGCCGCTCCTGAGCATATCCAGGGTGAAGCTATTGAGGTAAGCACCAGTTAACGGGTGGTTAAATACATCTACGGCCTTACCTTGGGCATCCCATATCAGCAGATTTTCTACGAGGTTAGGCCGTGCAATAGTTGGATTTGTAGGCTGAGCATCGCTTACCAGAACAAACACACCATTCTCATGCGGTTGCAGGTAAATATGATGATGCTTCATCTTTTGCTTTTTGGTCAACGAGTCGTATTTCGAGCGGCCCGGTGATATTAGATAGGGCAGTACGTTTTGCTCCAATTTTGCTGAGCGGGTGATGGTGTACCCGTTAAATTTACCACCTTTACGCTCCGCCAGCGTTTTTTCTTGTTCCTGATAAGCGTATGAATCCACGATATTAAATTGCGCCGGGCCAATCAGGCGCGGCACGCGGGAGCTGTTATAGGTGGTAAGCAGCACATCTGCTGTGTGGTCGTAGAGATAGAAGCTTTTGTCGAATAATTTCTTTAGTCGTCCCAGAGATGGATGATCAACAGATAGATACTCGAATTCACCTTCAGCGATCCCGGTATCAACCACCCTAAGTTGGCCGTGCTCTATTTTTAGTTCAACATATCCAAGCAGGGAGAGATAGCTTTTTGTTTTGCGTACTGCATAGGCGGTATAGTGCCCGTCCGCCAAATCTGGTAGTGGTATGTTATGTTGATTGAGTAAGCTCTCTTTGAACCATAGCTCGGTTTTTGTTCGGCGTACCTTACTTTTTAATAATGTAACTGCTGACTTGAGACGACTGTGAGGTTTCGTAAGATCGATTTCGTATTGCGCAGGGTTGCTTACCAATTGTTCATTAATAAAATCAATCGAATCCAACAACCTTAGATCAATATTCATACCCTGTAAAACCACAGGCAGCGGTTGTTGATTTAGCCACCCTTGCAAACGATCTAGCTTAAGCTGGGTATAAATATCCCAGTTGAGTTCAGGTTGTTTTCGGACGTCGGCAAAGGCTGCATAGAAATCATTGTACTCAACAGATTCATTCTCTTGCTGCCGGATGCTGTTGCTTCGTTCTTCATCTACCGCATTGAGTACCAGAATAGATGTATTGGCAGGCAGCTCAGCAAATCCGGTTTGTCGGGAATGTTTAAGCGATGCCAGAGGCCAAAGTTGATACCCGGGGAACTGGATAGCCAATGTGTCAAAGAAATAAGCTTCTTGCGTGGCGCTGAATTCGACGCCGTTATTAACCACCAACAACGTATTAGCCAGCTGTTGATCGAGGTCGGTAGCAAACTGATTGACCTCGTGTGTAGCCTGGAATGGGATAGGTTGATATGGGATCTCTAGTTCACTGAGCCGCTCGCAGGCAGCATTCATGACCACGTTATAGGTATAGGCTTGGCATTCGCCATAACCGCTGCGCTCACGAAAAAAATCCAGTTTGCTATCACGGGCATCAAGTTTGCGCCGAGCTTTAAGCCGACGATTATCGATGTTAAACCACACGCTGGTATCGTCCAAGGATAGGTGCATCTCATCCGCCGGTTCGACCAGGAATTTTCGTTTGTGCAGGGTAAAAGCGAGTTCGTTATATTCTGATGCATAAATGTCGAGCTCAAAGGCTTCCATCACCCCGGTGCCTTTTTTTTGTGTGACGGGCTGACTCAGGCGAGCGTTAAGGTAAAACGTTGAGTTGAAGTAAGTCGGCGATACCGAAAAGCGCTCACTGGCTTTTTCCAGCATTACCATTTTCAAATGCAGACTAAATAATCCCTGAATCAGGCGAGATAGGTCATAATTTTCAGCGGTGAGTTGCTGACAAAGCGTTTCAATACGTTCTGCCAACGTCCTATGAGCCTGACTGTTCGGGTTAGTTGCAGGCGCCAGGAAAAAAAAGACGTGATGGTAATTTGGTAAGCAATGCAGCTCATATTTTACCTCCTGCCCGGCCTCCAGCCCAAGCTTCTGCCGCACGCAAGATTTTACCTCCTGATGAATTCGCGCATAATAATCAGCGGATTTTTCTTTTCGCTCTTTAGTAAAGCGCTGAACCATAAAGTCTATCGTATAGATATTAGATACAGGGGCCAATAGACGCTGGATGGTCGTCAGCTGATCTTCTTCAAGCTTGATCAAATTGGTTCGGGCAATCGGAGTATCCGTCAGTTCATTCAGATTAGGGATCATGAGACTTTTCCTTTAGTCGGCAACTTTTCTACACCCAGCAGGGTTAGTAACATTGGGTTAATGTCCAATGTCATGCTCAGTTTCGAGTTTTCCTGAGCTCGTCCGCTCTCTCGATTTTTGGGCTGATAGTACTGGTAGTCGGTTTGCAACAGGTTAAGGTAGTGGATCGTGTGATCCACGTTATCTTGCCACATCAGATTATTGGGGTTCTGGCTGTAGGCGACGTTCAGATAGACAAATCGAATGCGTTCGTAACGGCCTGCCAGCACAGCCTGAAGCTGTTTCTGCCCCTCTGTATCTGCCTTTTGGCTGGTGATATTACGGATCTGGCGAATCTTGTTGTTGCTTTTCTCAAGCGTTTCTTCTGCCTGCGTTAAATCGTCCAACTGCGTCGCCCAGCGTTTAACGTCGATGCAGAGCAGGTCGTCACCCACTTCAATAAAGCGGTCAAAAAACTCATATACCAGCGGTTTAAGGCGTTCAAACACCTGTTGGTCGGAGAGTGGGGTAACGCCATAACTTTTTAGCACTTTATCGAAGAGATATTCACCGACATTGCCTTTGAGCAACGGAACTAGCCTAGGGTTGGGTACCCATTTTTTGAATGCCGTTTCCTGGATGTTGTCACATTCACGAATCAACTCGCCGACTAGGTTGCCGGGGGTAAAATCGACATCGTTTCTATACTGTGGAAAGAGGGTGAGCTCTGGCCGGTACTCTCTTGCGCCGCCAGCGAAATCCGACAGGACGGAATAATCTCTGTGGACAAGTCCATCCGGGCCGCGTTTGTGGCAAAGTAAAATAGTTTGGTTGCCCTGATGGCGGTCGATAAACAGGGCGTGGTGGATAGATTGCATTTGCCGATTGGCGGCATACAAGGAATTAGCCTGAAGTTTTTCCAGCCAACGCAAGGGATCGGTAAAGGAGTCAGAATCGCGGAATAAATTACACAATTCGAGATATTCAAGGTTGCCGGTGCGTACCTGATTTATCCAGTCGGTTTTCAGGACTCGCTTATGAACAGCATCGATGCGGCGACCATTTTCTACGATAGCCTGTTCAAACGCATACCGCTGTTCTGCATCACTAAATGACTGGCTCTGACTCAGCTTTTCGCACTCCTCCATGAGGCGGTGGTTAAGCAAGGACATGCTTTCTGATACTACCTCGTTACCGCTATCTTCACTGAGAGCGGCGAACTGGAATGCAACATTACGGAACACATCGCAGGGTAAAAAGATTTCTGTTTTCAATAGAGTGTCGCGACGCTCGACTCGCCCTACGGCCTGCACGACGACTTTGAATAAGCTCATATCATGTTCGGCCATTAACAGGCGATAGTTTTCGCCGTGGGAGAAATTAACGTTGAAATCGGCCAGCTTGTGGACGGTAATATCGTCATCGGCGTAGTGTTTAAGCACGGTAACGTAGTTAGGTAATGTATTGAGGTTGCCGCTGTTGTCCTTTACTTCACTGTAAAACGAGGAGTTGATGAGCACTAAGCGCTCAAAATCGACATCCAGGCGTGGTGCATTGATATCATTAATATCGCCGTCATGGTATTTAACAAAGTAGTTGAGGCCGGTGCCTGCACTTTTGTAGCTGCTCATAAATACCAGTACGGTATTGCTGTTCTGGAGATAGGTTTCTTGCCTGATATCTTCGACATTAGCCAGTGGTGAATCGAAAAAGACCAAATGGACGGTGTGACGCCCTTTGAATGGGGTAAAAGTCAGGATCTGGTCATGTTTCTTATCGTTATCCGTTTTTTCATCGCACCGGGAGTGCATACCGTACTGCTGACGCCAGGCTGATTGATGAGTGCGCCAGGCGCTGATAAAGGCCCGCTTAAATGTCCCAGAAAGGGACAAAATCAGGCTGTTTTTACCCTCGTAGGCGGCAAGCAATAACGCTTCCAGTTCCCGCTGGTACTGACGCCGTTTATAGGTATTTTTCAGGTCGTACTCCAGCGGTTTCTTCAGCGCGTCGAAAAAGTTGTCATACGTCCTGCGATAGATCTCACAATTTTGGTAGATATCGGTCAATTTTAACTGCTTATCATCAAACACCCTGAAGTCGACGTTGCGGATACTGGCTCTCAACCCGCGTAGTGATCTAAGCGTATCGATATCTGTTTTTTTGCGTTCAATGACTCGATAGCCAAGGTCACGGCTATAGCGCTCCAGGAAGTGACGATTGAAGTTACCGTTTTTGGTGTGGCTAAAACCACTGGTGGCGCTAAGTCCAATCACTTTATTGTGCGTGCCCGTTAATAAACGTAGCAGCATGGCTTCAGGCAACTCTTGTACCAGATCCATTTCGAACGCCAGAATAATTGTGCGCTCGGCTCCCCTGTTCACGTAATTGAGTTCAGCTATAGGCGTCATCGTGAATACGGTTTTGGGTTGCAGGTAAGTGTAGAAATGATCAATCAACAGGTTTTTATCGGTGGTGCGATCGAAGATATGTCGCACCACGCCGGCTACGTTATTGGCAGCATCAACAAACTGGCCCAAAGGCGTATTCTGGCTGCTGGAGTTATCCTGGCCGCCATTCTTTACCCAGCGCTTAAAGTGCCGGTTGGTGATTTCAGAACAGGCGGCGAGGATGACGGAGACCAACTGGAACAGATCGTGCAGGGTGGGGTTGGCATCATTGGCATCATTTTCGACTTCGTAATACAGCTCGGTGCGCGTTATGTCGCCTTCGCTGTTGCGCATGCGAATGCGTTTCAGCCCTTCTTCATTGACGTACATTTTGGGGTTAAAGCTGAATACGTTGCGGGTGATTGAGATGATGCGTTCGGCGGCGTCGCCGTTGACTTCAAATGCCCCTAACTGGTCACGAAACATCTCCAGGATCGATCCCAGCGTCGTACCGGATGATAATTCGCACTTTTCCGCCAGTAGTTCTCGCAGGATGGTGATGAATTTGACCATCTCTTGCTCAAAGGTCGTTTGCGCTTCTTTGGGCTTGTTCCGGCTCTCCAGGCTGAGTACCGCGTTGTGAATACGTCCCGCGACAGAGATAACATGCGCCAGATTATTTTCCTGTGTGATTAGCTTTACATGGCATGTTTCTTCAAGGCGGGTGTAGGCTTCATGTAGTTCATCAATGATTACCGTAAAGCGAATATTTTTCTGGCGAAAAGGGCTGTCTGGATTACGTCTGAAGTGTTCATCACGAAGATAAGCAACCTGCCCGGTATGACCAGCTGCCGCAACGGTGCTGATCTGTGGATCTTTGGGAGTCAGCTTGCCGCCAATCAGCAAGTCGAAACCTACGGACTCAAAACGCACGCCTTCACCTCGCTGACGAGGCGCCAGTCGGTAAGTTGATGTGTCGAACTTATTCGTGGTCATTAATAGCACTGATGGGCGGTACTGGCAAACTTCGAAAGGCAATACCTGTTTGATAAGCTCGAAGTAGACTTCGTGTACGCTTAGTTCAGGCTTGCTTGGTTTTCGTGCTGTCTCCGCGTTTTGCATTCGCTCCTGGCGCGCCTGGAGCCCGCGACGAATGTACTCTTTAATGGAAGCTTTTTCACTATCTGGTCCAAATAGTAATTTACAGGCTGACTCAATCGTATTGCGGATACTATGACGACAGTTTTTTAGCTGCTCTTCAAGAATTTCTCTTTCGTAGTTGGTATCCTGAGAACCATATGTTGTCAGCTTTTTTAACTGCTCTTCACAGCGATCAATTTGTGAGACATGGTAATTGAGCGAACGCATTGCGCTGCCGATATATTTGCTACCTTTCGCCCCTTCGTACCACTGAATATAGCGGTCGCGATTTTTCAGGCCCGAGGCCCAGTCCATAAAGTCGAGATCGGCAATATCCTTACGAGAGAGAACGCAAATGAATTCGCCGCCAGAGGCCAGAATTTTATCTTTCTGGCTGCTGTCCAGGTCGATTTGTGATTTTTGCGGCGACATGAACAGCAGGTTGGTAAAACCACCTTCAGGAAACAGATCATCTGACTTTTGGTTTTTGGCGAAACGCTCCAGATATTCGACATACCCTTGAATTACGCCATAGCTTTTGCCGAATCCCGTGCCATCGGAACTGAATATGACCTCAGCACCATCACGTTCATGCACGTGGTAAAGTTGAGAGACTTGGGCGCGGCAAGCGTTAATATCATCGACCAGCGTTATGTCAGGAATTTGTCTGGAGATGAGATCTTGCAGATTATTATTGATAGTTTTCTCTCCAACACGCTCACACTTACGGTAACTATTGATGGTTATTTGGCCGCTTTCGAGCAGAATCTTTTCCACCTGCATGGGGGCAAGATGAAAGGCTGTTGCAATTGCATTGATAGTATTGGATAGAGGTTCATGTGGATTGCTAATCGTGAAGTGGTTTAGTGCTGCTGCAACGGTATCTGGATGCAATGCTTTTCTGAGAGTGGGAAAGGTGAGGCTGTAATCGTATAGCGCCAAATCATTGTTTATCAGACAGCGAAACGGCTGTTTAGTGGGATCGCCTCCAGGACGGCTGGCAAATCCCAGGATTTTTGCCTGTTCGAGTCGATACAACAATGCTGCGGCATCGCGATCAGGTGAGTCAAACGCATCGTGAAGCTGCTGGCTAAATGGCATTGTGGCATTCAGCCGGATATGGCTGACCAACGAGGAAAAGTGCTGACGTACCAAGGTAAGCAGCTTACAATCTTCCTTTATAGTCCAGCTTTTTCTCATTCTTCTTCCCCTTAATATAAATGCACCTGCAACCACTCCGCCAAACGCTCAACGTAAAAAACCCATAATCCATACTCCCACGCCAAAAACGTCTTCGATAAATATTCATCATATTTTCGAGGCACTTTTCAGCGATGCTCTTGGCAAGACGGGACTCAGGTGGTAAACCTTCCTGTAGTGCATTGCTTAGCGTCTGCTTAACTTTCCCGAGCGTGTTTTTTCAACTTCAACTACGACAGCAAATGAGACGGTCTTAAAACCGTGCAGGATAGGCCATATCTACAACGTGTTTACTATTTGAGCACACTTTGTGATATGGCAGTCACCTTTCCGATAAATGGTGAACCGTCCCTGACGAACAACAACATGAACGCACATCTCTTCATCGCCTGATCAAGATGGCTGCCAACTATTTTTCGCCTCAACATTGATGTTTTTTCACTAACGATTTCGACTACCTTCCCGAATCGACCACAACAAATAAAATGTTGGTTACACATCAGTCTCAATCGCCGGGGTAAGTTGACTTTTGATAAGCCATTTCAAGATATTAATAGCTGATCTATGCTTCCCCAAATTGCTTACTTATTAGCAAAGGCAAATAGCATAAACTGAAGGGCGAATTGTTAAATCATACCGTGACTGAGCTGAAGAACAAGCATAAAACCATACCATTAACATGGTTTGTGTGGTTTGGCTGGATGATAAATAGGCAGTATATAATCCAATAGCCGCGTTTAAGCGATTAATTTTTTGATGAGCCTAGCAAGCACGAGCAGCAATGTCGGCAAATCCACTTGGTTGCTGGAAGAATATGACACCTTCAACACCTAGCCGATTATCTCCGCCGTTGGCAGAGAACCGTTCAGCGTTGTTAGCCAACAGTTATAAATTTATATTAATGACTAGAAGAATCTATCTCGGGGTAGATCACCAACATTACTTACTCTAAACCACGTTACACATGGCCTCCGGCGCAGCGAAGTCATTAAAAAAGAGTATTATCAAAATATGTTGAACTCCGCCCTTGAGGAGAAAGGTTGCCTGGTGGTCGTACTGCCGTTGACGATACAGCGCACAACATGGGTATAAACAGCCATCTCATTGATAAATAACTGAATGGCCGTTTATATTCAATCAAGATAACGGTTCATTAATCTTTGCATACAGATAAGGTGATGTGGCTTCATTGCGATTCACATCCCAAAAATCAGCCCACCACTGCAGCATCAACCTGCGCTCCACTGCATCCCTCGACCACAATCCAGATTCAATCAATGAGCTACATGCCATAGTCCTGAAAACATGCCCACAGACTTCCGTTTTCGTGTCATAGCCCATCACTCGCAAAGCCTTGTTCACCGTGTTCTCACTCATGGGTTTACGCGGATCATGATCACCAATAAAGATCAGTTCTAGATTCCCATTCATGCTTTTAATCTTTTCCAGAATAGTTAAGGCTTGCCGCGACAAAGGAAAAAGATGAGGCGTCCGCATCTTTGAACCACGCTGAGAATGCTTAACGCCTTCCAGCGGTTCACGTTCACCTGGAATCGTCCACATGGCAGTATCAAAACCCACTTCTGACCAGCGGGCAAAACGCAGTTCGCTTGAACGGATAAAGACTAACAAAGCGAGCTCGACAGCTAATCGAGTTAAAGGCCTGCCGGAGTAATGATCAATGCGGTGAAGTAATTCAGGAATGCGGTTAAGCTCTAATGCAGCACGGTGCTGTCTTTTCGCCGAGCAACCGCACCGGCAATCTCTTGAGCGGGGTTGTAGTCGATTAATCCGCTCTGCACAGCAAAGCGCATAATTGCGGTAGTTCGCTGTTGCAAACGAGAGGCGACTTCGGATGACTCGACAGCCTTGATTGGTACAAGCAGATCACGTGTCTTCAATTCAGCAATGTTCCGCTTACCGACAGCAGCAAAGAGATTATCTTCCAGACTTTTCAATACACGAGCACTATGCGAATCAGACCACTTTTGATTGCTGGCATGCCAGTCTCTGGCGACCACTTCAAACGTTATCGCTTCCTGCTCTTGTTCCACCTTTACGGCTTTCTTATTTTCAATGGGATCGACGCCGTTAGCTAAAAGCTTACGTGCTTCGTCTCGCCGCGATCGAGCATCCGCTAACGAAACTTCAGGGTATTTCCCCAGCGCTAGCATGTTCTCTTTGCCGCCAAAGCGGTAACGTAGCCGCCAGTATTTGGAGCCGTTCGGATGAACCAGCAATACCATGCCGTCACCATCGGTAAGCTTATAGGCTTTTTCTTCAGGCTTGGCTGTACGAACCTTCACATCACTCAGAGCCATGTTGAGTATCCATTCAAGGGTTCTGTGTGGATACAAACATTATCGAACCGGGATATACCCGCAGTTGTACCCGCATCAGTAAGTTGATGTAGATTGAATCAGGTTGACTTAGGTTGAGTGGAAAAGCGAGGAAAGCCTTGTGGATACTGAATTTCACACATAAAAAAAGCCACCCTAAGGTGACTTGATTTTCATACTATGGTGCCGAAGGCCGGACTCGAAACTCACTATATTGTTTTGATTTTAAAAAATTTTAAAAATAAATTTTATTTATTTGACCACCATATTGACCCCAAGGTGATTTATACAAGGCTATTTCGAGTAATATTTACATCGGATATCTGGTAAGTAGCGTTCTCATAGTGGAAGATGTCACTGTATTTACCCACAATGTTTTATCAATTTCTGTATTCCTCATTATATTTTTTACATAATGGTTGAATCCCCTATAAAAATAGCGAAGATTATTTTAAACTATGGGTGGCAATGTTTTAATTTATTATCTTTTTGTTATTTTTGGACCAACATACATTATATATAAAGGAGTTGTTGCTGTGATAGGGTATGAAAAATGTATTCTTATTTGTGGAGTTTTTATCTTACCATGCCATGGACAAAAAATCGGATCCGAGCCCCTTGAATACCGGAATGTCATTTCACTTTTAAAGTCCAATTTCTCATTTTCTGTTGAGTCCGTAAACCAAGCTTTATCACCTGTAAAGAAGTTCTGATATAACTCATGGCCTTCTTTGCTCCTATCTCCATTATCTATGAAACAGGTTTTTATTTTATCCAATACTTGTAACTTTTCATATATACTTTTTGCAGCTCCATTTACAAAAGGATAATCGACGATAAATTTGAATGAATCGTCAGAAAAAGTTATATTTTTGAAACTATCTAAGCAAGCCCTTCTTAATTGAACCCAGGAAGATATGGGAGGTTCTGAATTTGACAATATAGATAATATTTTTTCTCTTTTAATCAAGTTGGGTATATCTATTTTATTTAATTCATTTTCGTGGTAATCGACGATTATACTATCCATGTTCCATTGCTCGTGATCAATACTCACTAATAATGATTTTTCACCGTAGAAAATTCGAATTGCCGCTTCCGCAATACCTGTATCAGTGATTATTTCTTCGTTTAGTTCAATATAATCATCTTCATTGTGCCTTCTATTATCATTCCAGAACGGGCCTAAATTAGCCAACCAGCTTACAAATGCTCTTTTTTTATTTAAGTCAAGTTCATTAATATATTTTTTTATTGGTATTTTATTTTCAAAACAACTATCAATCAATCTTTTATCACAATAAAAAAAACTGCCAAACTTCTTTATATCATCTCTTTTAATCATTATTTCTTTTATGTGAAACAAAAAATCATCCTTGTTTTTTATTTCTTTTTTAAATGATGTTTCATTAAATAAAAAATCCATTAATCTAACTCCCATCCAGCAAAATAGTTCATGTCTTTATCAAATTGATCAAAAAAACCATTAGGCCAAAAATCTATATTACCTTCTTTATCAATCTGAGGAGATTCAATTTGTTGTGAGTCAATATTTCTAGGTTTAAAAAAATTAAAGCTAACATTATCATGTTCGATTTTTCCATTTTTTACAGCTCGTCTTATTCCATTTAATATATGATCACTGTGTGTTTCTATTATAACTTGAACTCCAGCGTTTGCAACTTCAGCTAGAAATTGCCCCATTAATACTTGAGCTGATGGGTGTAAATGAACCTCTGGATTTTCAAAAAGTAATAGATCGTCTTTTTTTGCGGAAAGGGATGCTACTATAATAGGTAGAACTTGTGTCAATCCAAATCCTACATGCACCGGTCGATGAAAGTCTGTATCTTCAGAAGTTCTTAACCCAAGAGTAACTGCGTTAACTTTAGGTATTTGCTCTATAATTAGGCCACAATTTGGGAAAAACTGTTGCATGCGGGCTTCTACTTGGCGTAGCCTAGTATTCGCCACATTATTGCAAACAAGCTCGTCTAATATATTTTCATCTCTTCCGCTATGTAATAACGATACTGTATACTCTCCCGTAGGACCAACAACCTGTGTATTGATCTTATCCTCAAGCAAATAAAACTCTTTTGGCCCAATACGTTCGGCTTTAAGATATGTTAAATTACGTAAAGTCTTTACGACTACGCTATCTTTCTCATCTGGTGGAACTAAATGTTGTAACAATGATGGGTTATTGAAAAAATTTCCATTTATCGATACTGTATCAATACCCATAGACATATCCCCTCTTTCTCCAGAGAGAGTCCATTTAAAAACTTTCTCTGATGAAGAAATTTCAATCTCTATTGATGACCTGCCATTTATTTTATCAACTATATCTGAGACTGTCCCCAAGCATAAAGAATCACCATTAAGCATTAGTCTATTATACCACTCATGCTCTATCATTGTTTGATTCAAGAGAACAAGGGATTGTAATAAGGATGATTTTCCTGATGCGTTAGAACCAGATAATAATGTTAGTGGTTTTAATGGTATTTGAACCGAATCAAAGCACTTAAAATGCTTGAGGCCAATTTTAGATATCATAAGAAAACCTCATCCAAGACGTTCTGAAATAGGGTAAATCTCATATGAACTCTATTCACTTGATTGGTGCCTAGCGTTATACTTTCATTAAAATTATGATCATCAAATAGTTCATAAAGACAATCTCTGAGGGATTCGATTCTAGATTCAACAATTCTATCTGAGTAGCATGATAAACCAACAGACATGACATCCCACAGAGAAGCATTAATGACACTTCTAGATTCTTGGCCGGGATGATGCTTTCGAAATGCATGTTTATCAAAAACAATTAAGTTATTCTTCATGCTTAATCTAAACTCATTAGAAAGCTTTTCAATTTGATGTAGGTTGAACGTATTCATTGTATCTAAAGCTTTAGCTAAAAAATCATCCATATCACCTTTGTAATTTTCTATTCCTAATATTTTAAATGCACAAAATCTATTAATAAACTCTCTATCTCGCATTTTATTAGGGTCTAAACTACCACCTGTTGCTTTAAGAAATAGATTAGTGACAGACTCACTCTTAAGGAATCGTGTTGATTCCCCCATATAAAGGCAATTACGCATTTGTTGGCGTGTTAATGGGACCCCACTATTCACACGCTCAAAAATATCTAACAACGCTTGCGAAGGTACTTTCGCATCAATAAGGTAGAGGATTAGGTTACAATCTTCAATTCTATTCTGCAATTTAGGTGACAATTGCTCAAAGCGTTTATTATTCAATTCTTTCTGATGCGGTAATTTTAATTTAAGATCGTTATTAAGAAATCTTCTAAAAGTTGATAATCGCTGTAATCCATCAACAACAACCATTTGACCTTTATTATTCTCAGCAAGATAAAATACAGGCAATGGTATTCTCATTAATACTGACTCTATCAGCTTACTTTGTTTATCTTCAGGCCAAATGAAGTCCCTTTGAAAATCAGGGTCCATTATATATCCACCTTTTTCAATTCTTCGGATAACCTCATGAACTGTCCTTGGCTCATTTCTTATTAATACAGTATCTATGGGATAATCACCCAAAGAGATATCTTCATCTTTATCAAGACCTTCTATATTCTCATTAATATTTATTTGCATCATTCTATCCGGTCAGAGTATTTTACTGTTAATTTAGTTATTGATTTATGATGTTTAATTAATCATAAATTAGTATATTTAATATAATCATAGTCAGTATGATATTAGTTACTAATTAAATCAATACCTTCAACCCATACTTCTGCACCACGGTAAGCAGTTTTAGCGATAACCCGCTAGGGCGTTTTACGCCACTTTCCCATTTCTGTACCGTCGAAACACTGGTGTTTAGGTAACTGGCGAAAACTGGCTGGCTGACGTTCAGCTTTTCACGCAGTGCCTTAATCTCAAGGGGTTGAAGATCGTCCACGCTGTTGAGACACGCTTTGTCAAAGTTGCGCATGGTTTCCTGTGGAATAGCGTCGACACTGAATAATCCAGAAGCCGCGCTGTGGATAGCCTCAAATGCAGGACTCTTGAATTTACTTTTTGCGGTCATGGCAAATCTCCACTAGTTCTTTACTCTTAATCAGTGCCGTAATCTTTTCATCGGCAAGGGTTGCGTAGTGCTTCGCCAACTCGCGGAATCCGGCCAGTTCACGATTATCGATATTCGCCATATCCTGCTTGGCATACAGGAACGTGTAAAACCAGTGCTGTCCACCTTTCGCCAGTATGATGGCGCGATCGCGATTCTGGTTCAGCCGCTTCTTATAAACACCGCCGCCGAGATCGTCGGCTTTCCCTTGCATCACTGCCTCAATAGCTTCATATAACTCGCTATCCTTGATGGCGTGGGATTTAGCCGCCTTAGTGAACCATTTGGTCTTGAATACACGCATCAGGCTAACATCCTGTAACCTTAACTATAGCACTTGGTGCTAGATTACTCGTTTTTCAGGCAGAGTCAAAGCGCTTGAAGTCTGCAAAACTTTGTCGTATTTTTGACCGTGAAAACCTGCTGTCGATGACAGCCACCAATGTTTCCAGTATCGGGATGATATGAGTGACCTGTGAGAAGCGCCTTCGGGTGGTCACATTGCCAAAGTCATAAGGAATGGAGCGTGGTCTGAGACTGACGCCTTCGGGCGACCACACGACACTTTTACTCTTCCATCGCCTGAAAGGAAGGGAGCGTGATTAAGAGGCGCGGTAAATCTGCCATCCTTTGAAAGCAGATGTCGTCAGGTAGTTTGAACGCCGCTACGAGCGTGACGATGAAGGTTACGCTAAACTTTACTTCAAGCCCAACATTGCCGTGGGCTTCACTATACCCAGCCAGAGAGCGGCTTCCATACCGTAGGAGACTGGCCGTAGCTGCAACGTTTATCGTTGTGGTGATTTCACTTCATAAGCGGCTTAAACAGCGCTTATCCTCGTAAGTTCGCGTTTTCACGCGACTTCGATTTTACTCGTCTCAATGATTTGCGTCTGCGCGTGTGAACGTGCTGGCTGCGCGTTGCTATGCCGTCAGGCATCTGCTACGCGCCTGCCTGCAACGTCTGCACCGGCGTCACTTTTCCGTGTCAACGGATGAAAGTGACGCCGCAGCCGAAGACCCCATCAGCCCCTGAGACATGCACCTCAACCGCCGCGTCATGAATCTGACACACCCGTTTGTGCCGGACTGATCGCTTTTTTTACAGGAGATTGAACCGATACCGGGGCAGGCCTAACGGCCTGAGAGGAAATCCTGCAACCGCAGGCGGCCGCACCGAGTGCATCGCCGACACCTCCCAAGACCTCAACTGCTGTCCGCTCTGGCGCACAGGTATCGTTCAAGGCAGGTCAATTGCGATTGTTTCTGCCCTTTCCCATGCGCCAGAGAAAAGCATCCAGTTGAATTATGAGAGGTAAGTTGCATGAGTAAATTAAGTCGTGAAATGACCACGCTGGCGAAACAGGCTGGCGGGAGCTACAAGACGGTTCATGATCGTATCCGCATCATGGACAGGCTGTGCCGTCACCTGCTGGCGCTGAATATTCAGGTGCGTGACGTTAAGTATCTCAAAGCCAGACATATCGAAAGTTATGTCGCCGAACGCCTGTCACAGCAGATTGCCCTTCGTACCCTGCACAACGAAATGGCAGCGCTGCGCACGGTATTTAAGCAGGGAGGGCGGGAAAAGCTCGCCGCGTCCGACCGCCTGACCAATAACGCGCTGGGGCTGAGTGGGGCAAGCCGTGCCGGGACAAAATTCGCCATTCCGGACGAACGTTATCAGGCCGTTCTGCTTGCAGCGCAACAGCGTGATAAAGGGTTGGCCTGCGCACTTCAGCTTGCCCGATTGCTGGGGCTGCGTTCTCAGGAAGCGGTGCAATGCGCCAGTTCATTGAAGACATGGGAAAAGCAGCTTGAGCGCCATCAACAGACGCTGACCGTGGTATTTGGCACCAAAGGCGGCAGGCCACGCGAAACCCGGATTATCGATCGCGAAGCGATTCAACGGGCAGTAAAAGATGCACTAAAGGTGGCCGAAGCGCGTAATGGCAGGTTGATCGATAAACCCGACCTGAAAACCGCCATGAACTTCTGGCGCACGCAGACCACCCGCTTAGGGCTGACCGGCCACTACTCCCCACACAGCCTGCGCTACGCTTGGGCGCAGGATGCCATGCGTTATTACCTGTCAGAGGGCTTTTCCCGCAGTGAAGCCAGAGCATTAACCTCTATGGATCTCGGCCACGGTGATGGTCGGGGGCGCTATGTCGAGCGGGTTTACACCCGGAAGGAGGATTGAACATGACGGATAACACGTTGATTCGCTTATCGGGTGTGATGAAAAAGACTGGCCTCAGGAAATCATGGATTTACCTGTTGATGAAGCAGGGGGAATTCCCTCAGACGGTCAAAATCGGCGCTCGCTCGGTAGCGTGGGTGGAAAGTGAGGTGAATGACTGGATCGCGGCGCGTATCAGCCAGCGCGGGGAGGTTAAACCATGATGCATTGTTATTTTTTTCTGGCGGGCAATTTACGATATACTGCTGATGCTGCGGCAAAATCCGCAGCCGGAATTGGCGTTCCGACACTTACCACGTTGCCTAAAAGACACGGATTTATTACGTGTCTTTTATTAGGCGATGCCTGCGCATACCTGTCAATGGTGGCTCAGGCGGGGGCTCCGCAAGGAGCGCCGGGCTACGTGGTAACCGGTTACGCCAACCCCGTCTGGGCTACCACCATCGAGGTTGGCGTCTCAGGTGGTAGTGATACCCTGCTTACCACGGAGGCTGCCTTATGGCTACGATCCTTCCCTTTCTCTACCCGCAATCTTTCTTTTTTTCTGCGGGGGTACATCATGTATGACCCCACTCCCCTGACGTTAGAAGAACTCGTCGATCACTGTCGGGCGCTGGCCTACGCCATCATTGAACTGGACAACGCGCTCGCGAAAGAGCTGCTGATCTTTATCCTGTGGGAGCGTCTGAACCAGTTGAATGACGCGCTGCAAGCGGAGGTGACTGACGATGAGTAAATTCGTTTCAGATATTACCGCACAGTCGCGCCACCGCTGGCCTGCCATTCTGTCCACGCTGGCTATTCCGGTGCCTTCCGGTGGTAAACACGGCGCTTGTCCTGCCTGCGGTGGCAAAGATCGCTTCCGCTTTGACGACAAAGAAGGACGGGGAACGTGGTTTTGCAATCAATGCGGTCATGGTGATGGCCTTGATCTGGTCGCACGGGTGAAAAACTGTGACCTGTCAGATGCCGCAAAACAGGTGGCCGCGCTGACACTCCCCACCTCAACTGCGCCAGCCAGGGAAAAAGCTGCTGAGCGCCCGCCGCTGGCCGATAAAATCAAGCAGATGCTGACCCATTCAAAGAACGGCGAGAGCGCCTACCTGAAAGCCAAAGGGTTCTCTATCGTCCATGCCCGCCTGACTGCACAGCAAAAAATGCGCATCGGCGGCGTGCTGTTTGATGAGGGAAGCCTGCTGCTGAAATTGCATCGCGTTTCCGGTGAACTGATCGGCGCACAGTTGATTAACGACGACGGAGAAAAACGCCTGCTGCCCGGTTCGCAGTTGAAAGGCGCTTTCATTGCGGTGCATTACCCGAAAGAGCCGGACACCATTGTGATCACCGAAGGGTATGCAACCGGCCTGACCATCAGCCAGATCACCACGGCGGCGGTGGTCGCGGCGGTGTCGGCCAATAACCTGATAAACGTCGCCCAAGCGCTGCGTGGCTGGTATCCCGATGCCACTATTATTCTGGCGGGCGATCATGACCTGCATGCCGACGGTTCAACCAATATCGGTAAGGAACAGGCTGAAAAAGCCGCACTCGCGGTGGACGGCTGGGTATCGTTACCGCCCACCACAACGCTCTGTGACTGGGATGATTACCGTCAGCAATACGGGCTTGAGGCCACCAAATCCGCGTTCAACAAACAACGCTATCAGCCCGACACGATGTATACGCCTCTAGTCCGCACCGATTCCGCGACACCGGCCTTCAACACCGCCTTACCCCTGCGCAAAGGCTCTGACGGTTTTGATACGCGGCAGGACTACCTGATTAAAGGCTATCTGCCGAGTTCATCCGTCGCCAGCGCTTACGGTGCCAGCGGCTCGTATAAATCGTTTCTGGCGGTATCGTGGGGATGCCATATCGCCACCGGCAAACCGTGGGCGGGCAAGCCGGTGACACAGGGCGCGGTGATTTATGTTGTTGGTGAAGGTGGGATTGGCGTTCCCCGCCGTATCCGGGCATGGGAGCAGACGCTTAATGGCGGTAGCCCGATTGATGCGCTGTATCGTGTCGATTGCCCGATTTTTCCGGCCAGCCCAGAGAGCGTACAGCAGGTGATACGTGCCGCCCGCGATGTGAAAGTCGCCTCCGGTATGCCAGTTCGCCTGATTATTCTGGATACGCTCGCCCGCTGTTTTGGCGGTTCGGATGAGAACGCGGCTAAAGATATGGGCGCATTCATTCAGGGATGTGACGCGATTAAAGCGGCAACACAGGCCACGGTGCTGATTATCCATCATTCCGGTAAAGATCAGGACAAAGGGGCGCGGGGATCCAGCGCATTCCGTGCTGCGCTGGACGTAGAATTTAACGTCAGGCGTGAAGGTGAAGGCGGCGCGTTGCTCCTCAGTTGCACCAAGATGAAGGATGCGGAAGAGCCGCCGCGTCGCGCCTATGACCTGAATGCCGTCGATCTGTACGTGGACGATGATGGCGACCAGATCACCTCGCTGGTGCTGAATGATGAAGGCCGTGAAGTCAGAGAGGATGAGGCTACCAGCGATCCCGATTTAGTCGGTATCCCACGGCTTACGGAAAATCATTTTGCGCTGTGGCAGGCTATTCGCTCACGCACGGCCAACGGTGAAGGCTGCACCCGTTCATTAGTGCGGGATGATATGCGGGCAATGGGCTTTGATGTAAACAAGAAGTTTACCCGCTGGCTGGACAAGCTGGAAAAGGATGGCCTGATCGCCTTTGAGGGTGAGCGAATTACGCCACTATCGCAACGAAATAAGGTGGGGGATTAAACGGGGGAAAGTGGGGGCAAACGGATAAGAAGTCCTTCTATCCGGCATTTTCCCCCACTTCCCACGCATATATAGGTGCGAAGTGGGGGAATATATTAACTAACTAATAAATAAACATTTTTAACAAAGTCATAAAAATCAAGTGGGGGAAGCCGTGACCCCTGACCAAGTGGGGGAAAGGTGGGGGATAGTTTGATAATGTTTTACTCTGCCGATATACGCTAAATATAACATTTGAGTTATTATAACTTATGAGTTATATTCCCCGTTAATAAGGGGACTGACATGTATGAATTGATTTTTCACCCCGAAGCTGCAAGCGAAATTTATGACCTCGAACCTGTTATGCAGGCAAAAGCGCTTAAAGGGCTTGAAAAACTTGAAGCTAAAGGGCCCGAGCTAAGATATCCAGACACGGACATCATCGAAGGTGGGTTGTTTGAGCTACGGGTTGGTAGAAAAGACATAAGCAGAACGTTTTTTGCTTACGCAAAAGGACGTAAGATCTATATTTTAAGGACATTCGTAAAGAAAACCCCTAAGACCCCGAAAGCTGAAATAGCGCTGGCAAAGTCAAGATGGGAGGAATTGAAAGATGGCAGTTAAAGGTATCAACTTCTCTGAAGTTAAAGCAAAAGCGCTTTCTAATCCTGAAGTTAAAAAAGCGTATGAGGACGAAGCTCAAGAAGAAGCGCTTCGCGCTGTTCTGATCGAAATGAAGTCCAAGTCAGGTCTGACAAGTACAGAGATCGCCGCTCGCATGGGTGTAAGCCAACCTGCGGTGAGCCGCCTTGAGAGAAATGTTTCCAGTGCGAGTATCTCAACCTTACAACGGTATGCCGCTGCTTGCGGGATGCAGCTTAAGCTGTCACTGGGTTAAGATCAGCGCTGTATTTATAAGCCGGATTTTTTACTGTCTTGCCAGTTAGCATCGGTGCTACAGGTTCCGGCTTGCTACTTCTATACGGTGGAAAACGATCTGGTGGAAATGATACCTAGGTATGATGAGCAGCAGGAAAATCACCCACATAAGAAAAATGAGCGCCAGCCCCTCCCAAACAAGGGGCTGGCGCGGTGGATAATATATCCTCAAATTTTAAATTTCCCTTCCGCATTAATAATTGTATCCCACTGTTTAAATTCGTCACTACTAAGAACTACACAACCTTTTGCCATAGATTTAAAATTCTCAGTAAGGTTTTTATCTTGCTTTGGAGGAAAATGATCGAAACTTGAAATCAATGTTTTTCTTCTAAGATTCTCTACATATTCGGGGCAAATTAGATTTTTTCCATCAAGCGAGAACATATTAACAGCCTTAATGAAGAAATCACTTCTATCTTTTAAGGATTGTGTATCCCATATTGAATTAGGAAATAATTCTTTATAGTATTTATCAGATGTAACATGGTAATAATGAGTTCTTTTATCTAATATGCCGATTACACTTAACGTATTTGAGCTGATAAATAAAAAACCATTAGGCCAAAAGAAGAAAATTAAAAACAATGAAGCCAAAACGGAAAAAATAGTCTCTTTTGCAACTTTAATATTAAAAAGATCATTATTTCCAAAAGAAAAATTTCTTGAATAAAAAATCATAGCTGGAAACAATGATAAAATAGAATAAAAAGAGAGAAAAAATAAAGCGTATAAAAATCCAGAAAAAGTATGTCCATCCATATTCATCAAGAGCAAAGAAATAGATAGTGTTATTGATATTGAAGATAAAAAACAGATAAAAGAAGTGACAACGATAGAGCAAGCCACCCTAATTAATTTACTAAATCCTTCACGGATATTGGCATGAGTATTCTTCACCTTGCAAGTAAAAACCATAAATAAAATGGGAGGAATAAAAGATATAAGTAAAGAGCGAAATGGTTCGCTTATATAGAATAAAGCTGTTTCTAAATAAATATTTTCTTTAGCAAAAGAAGCAAAAAGGTCAGACGATAATATAAAGATAGAGATCAACATAGATATTATCATCATCAAAGTGATATATGGCATATACTTTGTGCTGCTGATATAACTTTCTTTAACAAAGGATGAAAACAATATTAAATTAACACTTGGAAGTACAAATATAAAAGACATTAACACTGACATGAATAAAAACGAACCAAATATTGAAATAAGTGTTGTTTTACTTTCAATTGCGCCAATTAACAGATCAAGTCGTGAAAAATGCCCTAAATAACCCCAAACAATAACTATGGAGGATAGTATGTATATAGGTGAAATTTTTAGCGCATAAAAAAAACATTTTTTAGCATTATTAAAAAATTGTGTTAACTCAATCTCTTTGATTCCTTCCATATATCCCTCTGCCTAGAAAAATAATCTATTAATAATCAATAAAATAATTAGATCCTATAAAGTAGAATATTCAATACATCATTTTTTAAACTCATACGGCACCACATACTCTTCCCGATTGGCATCCAGATAATCCGCCCACCATTGCAGCATCAGCCTGCGCTCATCCAGATGTTCCGCTTTGTGGATATAGGCAGCACGAACGCCGTTGCGTTCCTGATGGCTCATCTGGCGCTCTACTGCATCCCGTGACCACTGGCCGGACTCCACCAGTGCGCTACAGGCCATGGTGCGAAAGCCGTGTCCGCAAATCTCTGTAGTAGTGTCATAGCCCATGGTTCGTAATGCGTTGTTGACGGTGTTTTCACTCATCGGTTTGGTTGGCCGACGATCGCCGGGGAAGATTAGTTCATGAGCGCCGCTGATGGCCTTAATCTCTTCCAGTAGTGCTAAAGCCTGTCGGGATAACGGCACCAGATGTTCAGAGCGCATCTTTGCGCCGCGCTGTGAGTGCTTCACGCCGGGGATAGCTTCACGTTCAGCCGGTATCGTCCACATAGCGCGTTTAAAATCGATTTCCGGCCAGCGGGCAAAACGTAGCTCACTGGAGCGGATAAAAACGCACAGCGTGAGTTTTAACGCCAGTCTGGTTAACGCCCGCCCTTTGTGGCGTTCTATCCTTGCCAGAAAATCAGGCAGTTTATTCAGCTTCAGGGCTGGCCGATGGGTGGCTTTTGGCGCGGCTATCGCCCCGGAGAGGTCTTGCGCGGGGTTGCGTTCTATCAGGTCGTTCTGCACCGCGTAGCGCATGATATCGGTGACGCGCTGGCGCAATCGTGACGCCAAATCAAGATGACCGTTCTGTTCGACGACTTTCAGCGGCTCCAGCAGGTCTTTAGTTTTCAGGTCGGCAATATGGCGATGCCCGATAGCAGGCAGTAGATTTCGTTCCATATCGCGCCATACCCGTCCGGCGTGCGTTTCTGACCACCTGTTTTGGCTAATATTTCGGTGCCAGTCCTGCGCGACCTTCGCAAAAGTATTCAACGCTTCTTGCGCCTGCTCTTTTTCTTCTTCACGCTTTTCCGTTGGGTGGATACCCTCCAACAGCAGCAATCGTATCTCATCACGCTTCTCTCTGGCCTTTGCCAGCGAGACTAGCGGATAGGCACCGAACGCAATCCGACTTTCCTTACCTTCAAAGCGGTATTTGAGATACCAGCGCTTAGAGCCGTTAGGACTCACCAAAAGATACAGGCCATGCGCGTCCGCGAGTTTATAGGCTTTCTCGCGCGGCTTGGCAGTCCGGGCAACAACGTCGGTCAGCGCCATAATTTGGGGGTCAACTCATAATCGAAGTGAATTGACCCTTATCTTGACCCCCAAATCATCTGGATGTCAATGGACGAAAAAAGACCACTGTGGATAAAACAGACAAAAACGCAGAGAGGGAAATGAAATTAAAATTGTTATTTTACAGATATATATGGACATTGCTGGACGATTTTGAACATAAAAAAAGCCACCCTAAGGTGACTTGATTTTCATACTATGGTGCCGAAGGCCGGACTCGAACCGGCACATCTTTCGATGGTTGATTTTGAATCAACTGCGTCTACCGATTTCGCCACTTCGGCACAGAAGTAGTATGCGGAAAACGGGTGCATTATACCGTTTGACGGCCCACGCGCAACGTTAATCCACTCGGTGTTCGGTTAAGTGCTGAAAAAATCATCTTTAGCAACGTGTTATGACTTTTTTACCTTCACGAGGTGTGTGGGAATGGACGCTATTGAGAGTAATAAAAAAGCGCCGAGGATTGATTCACTCAGCGCTTTTTTGGGATTGCTGGGGTCTATCGGCGTTTTAGCAGCAGCGCTACACTGATGAACAGAAACACCGAGCTCGGCAAGATAGCGCCCAGAATCGGCGGGATGCCATAGACCAGACTGAGCGGACGGAAAATCTCATTCAGCAGGTAGAAGAGGAAGCCGAAGCTGATACCTATCACGATGCGTGAACCCGCCGACACGCTGCGTAGCGGGCCAAAGATGAAAGAGACCGCCATGAGCATCATCACCGCCACTGAGACCGGGGCAAAGATTTTGCTCCACATGTTCAACTGGTAGCGACTCGACTCTTGCCCGCTTTGTTTCAGGTATTTGGCGTAATTGTGTAGCCCACGGATCGACAGCGCATCCGGCTCCAGCGCCACCACGCCGAGCTTATCCGGCGTCAGGTTAGTTTTCCATTCTCCGCTGAACGTCTGGCTGCCGCCAATCTGTTTGCCGTCGCTCAAATCAGATTCATCAACCTGCGAGAGCTTCCAGACATTCCTGTCATCTTCAAACTCGGCGGAGGCCGCATATCGCACAGATAGCAGCTTGTTCTTATCATCGAAGTGGTAGATGTTGACGCCAGACAGCTCTTTATCGCCCGTCACTCGTTCGATATAGATAAAGTCATTGCCGTCTTTTGCCCACAGTCCGCCCTGCGTAGAGATCATCGACCCACCGGAGATCATCTGAGAGCGGTAGTTACGCGCCATCTGTTCCCCTTGCGGAGACACCCATTCGCCAATCGCCATCGTCAGCAGCACCAGCGGAATCGCGGTTTTCATCACGGCCGTCGCAATCTGCAAGCGGGTAAAACCGGAAGCCTGCATCACCACCAGTTCGCTGCGGGTCGCAAGCTGGCCCAGCCCGAGCAACGCGCCCAGCAGCGCCGCCATCGGGAAGAAGATCTCAATATCTTTGGGTACGCTGAGCAGCGTGTACAGCCCTGCGCCCAGCGCCGAATACTCGCCCTGCCCAACTTTACGCAACTGGTCGACAAACTTGATGATGCCGGAGAGCGACACCAGCATGAACAGCGTCGTCATGATGGTGGTGAAAATCGTTTTGCCGATATAGCGGTCTAATACACCAAACATCAGGCCGCTCCTTGTGTTCTAAGAGTACGAGGCTTAAAGCAGGCGCGCACTTTGCGCATCGGCACGGTATCCCAGAGGTTAAGCATCACTGCGATACCGAAATACACCAGGTTGGTCAGCCAGACCCATACCATCGGATCGATTTTTCCTTTACTGGCGTTAGAACGCAGCGAGCTTTGCAGCAGAAAGAAAATCAGGTATAGCAGCATCGCAGGCAGCATACTCAGTACCCTGCCCTGACGTGGATTCACCACACTCAGCGGCACTACCATCAGCGCCATGATCAGTACCGAAATAATCAACGTCAGCCGCCAATGGAACTCCGCACGCGCATCGTGCGCATCCGAATGCCACAGGGTCTGCATATCCATTTGTTGCACGTCGCTATTATTGAGCGTCACGCTCTGGTGACCAATCACGGCCTGATAGTTGGTGAAATCCGTGATTCGAAAATCACGCAGCAGCGCCGTGCCTTCGTAACGCGAACCGTTATCCAACGTCACGACCTGCGCACCGTCTTCGTTTTGCTTGATATGACCGCGATCGGCGACGACGACAGAAGGTCGTGCATTACCGCTGGGGCGCAACTGTGCCAGAAAGACGTGCTCAAACTCCGATCCTTTGACATTGCCGACAAACAGCACCGCGTTGCCGCCCTGTGCGGACTGGAACTGCCCTTCAACCAATGCCGCCATGCCGGGGTTCGCTTTCGCTTCCGCCAGCACTTCTTCCTGATGCCGGGACGACCACGGACTGAGCCACATGACATTAATGGTGGCGACAATAGCAGTGAACACCGCCAGGACCAGAGCAGCTTTCAGCAACACGCGTTTGCCGAGCCCGCAGGCGTGCATGACGGTGATCTCGCTTTCCGCATAGAGGCGGCCAAACGTCATCAATACGCCAAGAAACAGACTTAGTGGCAGGATGAGCTGCACCATTTCTGGCACGCCCAATCCCAACAGGGAGATAACCAAATTTGTCGGGATTTCACCATCAACGGCGGCGCCCAGTATCCGTACTAATTTCTGGCAAAAGAAAATCAGTAACAGAATGAAAAGGATGGCCAGTTGACTCTTAAAGGTTTCCCGTACCAGATATCGAATGATGATCACGCTTAATTACGCCTGTGAAAACTTGTCTTTTTGCAGGAAAATCGATAGTTTCTTCGCTAACGCGCCATTTATACTCATTTTTGGCTGCCCTCTTAGCTAAAACTGTATTACAACACACTGCGTTTGAGCTGTTGTATCAGAACCTGCTTATTAGTCACTAAAACAGGTTCGTTACGTCGTTAAGATTAACACAGGTTATGTTAACGCAACGGCGGGAAGTATTACGGAGTGTCACATTCTAGCCGTTGCCCCCGCCGTTGTCTTTAAGATTCAGGAGAGTACATGGAGTTCAGCGTAAAAAGCGGTAGCCCGGAAAAACAACGCAGTGCCTGCATTGTCGTCGGCGTGTTTGAACCGCGTCGTCTGTCCCCTATTGCCGAACAACTCGATAAAATCAGCGACGGCTACATCAGCGCGTTGCTTCGCCGTGGTGAATTAGAAGGCAAAGTGGGGCAATCACTGCTTTTGCACCATGTACCTAACATTCTTTCCGAGCGCATTCTGCTGATTGGTTGCGGTAAAGAGCGCGAACTTGATGAACGCCAGTACAAACAGGTGATTCAGAAAACGATCAACGCGCTGAACGAAACCGGTTCGATGGAAGCGGTCTGCTTCCTGACCGAGCTGCACGTGAAAGGCCGTAACACGTACTGGAAAGTGCGTCAGGCGGTCGAAACCGCAAAAGAGACGCTGTACACCTTCGATCAGCTTAAGAGCAACAAGGTCGAACTGCGCCGTCCGCTGCGCAAAATGGTCTTCAACGTGCCGACACGCCGTGAGCTGACCAGCGGCGAGCGTGCCATTCAGCACGGTCTGGCGATTGCTGCGGGCATCAAAGCCGCGAAAGATCTCGGCAACATGCCGCCGAATATCTGTAATGCCGCGTATCTGGCTTCGCAAGCGCGTCAACTGGCCGATACCTACAGCCAGAACATCATCACGCGCGTGATTGGTGAGCAGCAGATGAAAGAGCTGGGCATGAATGCCTATCTGGCCGTGGGTCAGGGCTCGCAGAATGAATCGCTGATGTCCGTGATCGAATATAAAGGCGATCCAAACCCGGAAACTCGCCCAATTGTACTGGTAGGTAAAGGGCTGACGTTCGATTCCGGCGGCATCTCCATCAAACCTGCCGACAGCATGGACGAAATGAAGTACGACATGTGCGGCGCGGCCACGGTCTACGGCGTGATGCGTATGGCAGCCGAACTGGCGCTGCCGTTGAATATCATCGGCGTGCTGGCGGGCTGTGAAAACATGGTCGATGGGCGCGCCTACCGTCCGGGCGACGTGCTGACCACGATGTCCGGCCAAACGGTAGAAGTACTGAACACCGATGCGGAAGGCCGTCTGGTCTTGTGTGATACGCTGACCTACGTCGAGCGTTATGAGCCGGACGTAGTGATTGACGTCGCAACGCTGACCGGCGCGTGCGTGATTGCGCTGGGGCACCACATCACCGGGCTGATGGCGAACCACAATCCGCTGGCACACGAGCTGTTGAGCGCATCCGAGCAGTCTGGCGACCGCGCATGGCGTCTGCCGCTGACCGACGAATTCCAGGAACAGCTGGAATCCAATTTCGCCGATATGGCGAATATTGGCGGTCGTCCAGGCGGTGCGATTACCGCAGGCTGCTTCCTGTCACGCTTTACGCGTAAGTACAGCTGGGCACATCTGGATATCGCGGGCACCGCCTGGCGTTCCGGTAAAGCCAAAGGCGCAACGGGTCGCCCGGTCGCGCTGTTATCACAGTTCCTGCTTAACCGCGCCGGACAGAACGACGTAGAATAAGACTTTCACGTCAACGGCGATGACCAAAGCCAGCGATTGCCTTATCCTTATAAGGTAATTGCCTATCGGGCCGGATATTCCGGCCCTTATCAATAGTGTAAACAATGAAAAACGCAACGTTCTATCTTCTCGAACACGACAGCAAAAGCGGTGAGCTCAGCGCCCATGAGGCACTGGCATGCGATCTGGCGGCAGAACGTTGGCGAGCAGGAAAGCGCGTGCTGATTGCCTGTGAAGACGAACAGCAGGCCATCAGACTGGACGAGGCACTGTGGCAACGCGATCCCAACGCCTTCGTGCCACATAATCTGGCAGGCGAAGGGCCGCGTCACGGCGCACCGGTCGAACTGGCCTGGCCGCAGCGGCGTGGCAACGCACCACGGGATCTGCTGATCAGCCTATTGCCGCAGTTCGCAGATTTTGCCACCGCTTTCCATGAAGTGATAGACTTTGTCCCTTACGAAGACTCCTTGAAACAGTTGGCGCGCGACCGCTATAAAACCTATCGCAGCGTCGGCTTCCAATTGACCACGGCTACGCCGCCAACTCACTGAATTTTGAGCATAATGGAAACGAAATATAACCCGCAAGATATCGAGCAGCCGCTCTACGAACACTGGGAAAAGCAAGGCTACTTCAAGCCGCACGGCGACACGAGTAAAGAAAGCTTCAGCATTATGATCCCGCCGCCCAACGTCACCGGCAGCTTGCATATGGGTCATGCTTTCCAGCAAACCATTATGGATACGTTGATTCGCTATCAGCGTATGCAGGGTAAAAATACCCTGTGGCAGGCGGGTACTGACCACGCCGGTATCGCCACGCAGATGGTCGTTGAGCGCAAGATCGCCGCAGAAGAAGGCAAAACTCGCCACGATTACGGCCGCGAAGCGTTCATCGACAAAATCTGGCAGTGGAAAGGCGAATCCGGTGGCAACATCACCAATCAGATGCGCCGTCTGGGCAACTCCGTTGACTGGGAGCGCGAGCGCTTCACCATGGATGAAGGCCTGTCCAACGCGGTGAAAGAAGTTTTTGTCCGTCTGTATAAAGAAGACCTGATTTACCGCGGCAAGCGTCTTGTGAACTGGGATCCAAAACTGCGCACTGCAATTTCCGATCTGGAAGTAGAAAACCGCGAAGTGAAAGGGTCGATGTGGCACCTGCGCTATCCGCTGGCCGATGGTGTAAAAACCGCCGACGGGAAAGACTATCTGGTCGTCGCGACCACCCGCCCGGAAACCGTGCTGGGTGATACCGGCGTCGCCGTTAACCCGGAAGATCCGCGTTATAAAGATCTGATCGGCAAAGAAGTGATCCTGCCGCTGATTGGCCGTCGTATTCCGATCGTCGGCGACGAACACGCCGATATGGAAAAAGGTACCGGCTGCGTGAAAATCACGCCAGCGCACGACTTCAACGACTACGAAGTCGGTAAACGCCACCAGTTGCCGATGGTCAATATCCTGACGTTCGACGGCGATATCCGCCAGAGCGCTGAAATTTTTGATACCAATGGCGAAGCCAGCACCGTTTGCAGCAGCGACATCCCTGGAGCTTTCCAGGGTTTGGAGCGTTTTGCCGCGCGTAAAGCGCTGGTCGCCGCATTCGATGAGCTTGGCCTGCTGGAAGAGATCAAAGCGCACGATCTGACCGTTCCGTACGGTGACCGTGGCGGCGTTGTCATTGAGCCGATGCTGACCGACCAGTGGTACGTGCGTGCTGCCGTGTTGGCTAAACCGGCAGTGGAAGCGGTGGAAGATGGCCGCATCCAGTTCGTACCAAAACAGTATGAAAACATGTACTTCAGTTGGATGCGCGACATTCAGGACTGGTGTATCTCCCGTCAGCTGTGGTGGGGTCACCGCATTCCGGCCTGGTACGATGCTAATGGCAACGTCTATGTCGGCCGCACCGAAGCGGAAGTTCGCAGTGAAAACAACCTCGCTGACGATGTCGTTCTGAATCAGGACGAAGACGTACTGGATACCTGGTTCTCATCCGGGCTGTGGACGTTCTCTACGCTGGGTTGGCCAGAACAAACGCCCGATCTGAAAGCGTTCCACCCAAGCAGCGTGATGGTCAGCGGCTTCGACATCATCTTCTTCTGGATTGCCCGCATGATCATGCTGACCATGCACTTCATCAAAGATGAAGACGGCAAACCACAGGTGCCATTCCATACCGTCTACATGACCGGCCTGATCCGTGATGATGAAGGTCAGAAGATGTCCAAATCCAAAGGGAACGTGATCGACCCGCTGGATATGGTCGACGGCATTTCGCTGGAAGCGCTGCTGGAAAAACGTACCGGCAACATGATGCAGCCGCAGCTGGCGGAAAAAATCCGCAAGCGCACCGAGAAACAGTTCCCGAACGGCATCGAGCCGCACGGTACGGACGCTCTGCGCTTCACGCTGGCGGCGTTGGCCTCTACTGGCCGCGACATCAACTGGGACATGAAGCGTCTGGAAGGTTACCGCAACTTCTGTAACAAACTGTGGAACGCCAGCCGTTTTGTGCTGATGAACACCGAAGATCAGGATTGCGGCTTTGGTGCAGGCGAGAAAGTACTGTCGCTGGCTGACCGCTGGATTCTGGCGGAATTCAACCGCACGGTGAAAGCCTACCGCGAGGCGCTGGATGGTTACCGCTTTGATATTGCGGCCAACATTCTGTACGAATTCACCTGGAACCAGTTCTGCGACTGGTATCTGGAGCTGACGAAACCGGTGATGAATGGCGGTTCAGAAGCGGAACTGCGCGGTACGCGTCATACGCTGGTGACCGTGCTGGAAGCGTTGCTGCGTCTGGCACATCCGATTATTCCGTTCATTACCGAAACCATCTGGCTACGCGTTAAAGCGCTGAAAGGCATTAGCGCCGATACGATCATGTTGCAGCCGTTCCCTGAGTTCGATGCCGCGCAGGAAGATACGCTGGCGCTGAACGATCTAGAGTGGATCAAGCAGGCGATTATCGCGGTGCGTAACATTCGTGCGGAAATGAACATCGCGCCGGGCAAACCGCTGGAAGTCTTACTGCGTGATGTCACTGGTGAAGCACAGCGCCGCGTGGAAGAGAACCGCAGCTTTATCCAAACGCTGGCGCGTCTGGAAAGCATTACGCTGCTGCCTTCGGGCGATAAAGGTCCGGTTTCCGTCACTAAACTCATTGATGGTGCCGAGCTGTTAATTCCGATGGCAGGCCTGATCGATAAAGCGGCAGAGCTGGATCGTCTGACGAAAGAAGTAGCGAAAATCGAAGCAGAGATTGAGCGCATCGAAAGCAAGCTGTCCAACGAAGGCTTTGTGGCACGCGCACCGGAAGCGGTCGTAGCCAAAGAGCGTGAGAAGCTGGACGGTTACGCCGTAGCGAAAGCTAAACTGCTGGAGCAGCACGCGGTCATCGCTGCGCTGTAACGCTCACCGATTTTCTAGCGGCAGTACGGTAAGTACGAAAGCCTCGTTGCAAAACGAGGCTTTTTATTTTATTTGCTTCATACGATGTATAAATGGAGTAACACAATGAGCAACACGAATCATGCTGAGGTCAGCAAGTTTCTTAGCTACGTTTTACGGCATAAGCCCGAAGCCATTGGGCTAACGCTGAGCAGCGAAGGCTGGGCAAACATAGCGGAATTGATTAGCGGTGCGGCAAAAGATGGACGCCTTCTTACCAGAGAAGTGATTCAGTCTGTCGTCGACAGCAGCGACAAAAAGCGTTTTTCTATTTCGGCGGATGGGTTATCGATTCGCGCAGCGCAGGGGCACTCGTCATCGCAGGTCGATATGCGTTACGAGCCCAAAGCGCCGCCCGGGTTGCTTTACCACGGCACCGCAACCCGATTTGTTGACTCGATAAATCAGCAGGGTTTGCTTCCTGGTTCACGTCAGTATGTGCACTTGTCAGCCGATGAAGCCACAGCGATAAATGTCGGCCAACGGCACGGCAAGCCCGTGGTATTAGAAATAAAAGCGCGAGAAATGCATCAACAAGGGTTTGTTTTTTATCAGGCGGATAACGGAGTATGGCTAACGCTGACGGTTCCTGTGCCGTTTATCGCGTCCACGCCATTGATTGATGAATGAATGCATGTATGAATCGCCTGTCTTCGCCGCCCCCATAACAGTAGCGAAAACAGGCGATAAACTCATTTAACGACTAGCGGGCATCGGCCAGCGCAATGTTACGGCGCAAACCGGGCAGCACGTTGTCCATTTCCATGTTTTCTCTTGCGATCTGGAAACGAGAAACGGACTGCTGCAGATTAATAACCTGCTCCTGAAGTGAATTCGCCGAGGTCGCCACTTCTGATACCAAGGACGCATTCTGCTGAGTCACACCATCCATCTGATTGATGGCGATATTGATCTGCGAAATACCGCGGCTCTGCTCGCTGGAAGCCAGCGTGATCTCATCCATAATATCGACCACTTTTTTCACATCCATCAGCACTTCGTCCATGGTGTTACCCGCGACTTCAACCAGCCCAGCACCCTTTTCAATGCGGCTGAGAGAATCATCGATCATAGTGCCGATCTCTTTCGCTGCTGTCGCACTGCGCGCAGCCAGCATCCGCACTTCGGAAGCCACCACCGCAAAACCTTTACCGTATTGACCCGCACGCGCAGATTCCACCGCAGCGTTCAACGCCAGCAGATTGGTCTGGAAGGCGATGCCGTCGATCACGCCAACAATGTCGGAGATCTTGGCAGAGCTCTGCTTGATGGAACGCATTGTGTCCACCACTTCGGAGACAACATTCCCGCCGCGAGACGCGGAATTAGAGGCTTTCAGCGCCAGATCGTTGGCTTTACGCGTGTTGTCTTCGTTGTTTTTCACCGTCGACATGATCTGTTCCATGCTTGAAGCAGTTTCATCCAACGAGGCCGCCTGCTGTTCGGTACGGCTGGAGAGATCGATGTTGCCGGAGGCAATTTCCTCGACACCGACGCTGATCGCATCGGTTCCGTTACGCACTACGCGCACCATGTTTTCCAGCCCGTCACGCATACGTTGAACCGCGGCAAACAGCTGTGCGATTTCATTTTTTCCGCTGCTATCAATCTGCGCCCGCAGATCGCCTTCGGCGATGCGGTCAAAGACGGAAATCGCCTGATTCAGTGGTTTCACGATCATGTTGGTCATCACAGACCAGGCCAGTGCCGCCAGCAGCAGCGCACAGGCAATCGCACCGTACAGGATGACTTCCATCTGTTGCACACGCCCATTTGAATCCGCGTAGGCTTCATCAATGCTCTTCAGCTTAAAGGCAACCAGCGCTTTAGAGGATTTATCAAACGCGGCATACAGCACTGTCGATTTCCCGGCACGCTGGCGATATTCATCCAGATTCCCTGCGTTAAGCGCCGCAAATGCCGGATCGATAAACTCCTGCATCAGCGTATTGCGTTTCTCGGCCATGTCCGAAGAAATGACTTTTTCCGCTTCGGATTGCGGGTATTTCAGGTATTCCTGCCACTTTTCACTGGCACCGTCGACCTTGCCTCTGGCGCGCCCTAGCGCGACTTTAGCTGCCTCGACATCCCCTTTCCCCATTAATGATTCGTACAGACGCAAATCCAACCGACCACGCAACAGCAATTCTGAGCTGTCATTCAGCGCAACCAGCCCTGGCAGCACTTCCATATCGACGCGAGCAAATGATTTATTCCCTGACTGAACGGCAACCAACCCTAACACGCCGACGAAAAGCAGTAACGCCGCTAACGAAAACACCATCATGCTGAGTGCAGTACGGATCTTTATCTTACGAAACATAAATTATCCCTGTGGCCTAAAAATAAGAAAGGATGAGCGCCAGCTCCAGAGCAGAGCCGTTCCGTTATTTACGTAATAGTCGTTATTCAATTTCCAGACGCGTGAATTTCCACGAACTGAAATAAACTCGTTATAAAACCGTAATAAAATAAAGAAACGTATAAAGAAAACGATGACCGACAGAAAGAGACTTTCTGTCGGTCATGCGTTTTTATTTTTTATTATTTTTCTGAGACGGATTCTTTTCTAAAAAACGTTGTAGCTCATCTTTATAAAACTTCGCCGACATCATGGTGCCATGCCCGCTGGTATCTTTGCTGGCGGGAATAAGGAACAATGTTGCCTGCTTAATTTTCTTAAGCTCATTCTCCAGAATGCCTGTTTCAATAGGATTACGCTCATCATCCGCAGAGTTAATCACCAGAACAGGTGCCTTAATTTTATTCAGTTCCGGTGCCGCGTTATAATTTGCAGACGAGCCCCAGATATAAATAAAGTCATTCGCATCGCTGGTTGATGGTGCCGCAAGGCGATCTTCTACCAGTTTGTCCGCCTGCACGCGCGTCGGCGCTTTGTTCTGGTATGCCAGCGTGCCGCCAGTGGTGGCGATACTGAACATAATGCTGGCCGTTTTCAGCGTTGGTGGCTGCTGCGTGTAGTCGCCGTTATTCCACGTTGGATCGTTCTTGATGGATTCAATCAAGATGCGGCGCATCATCCAGTTACGACCAGATAACTCATTTGGCAGCGATGCCATTGGCACTAGCGCATCCATCATGTCTGGGTATTTTTCACCCCAGAGCCAGGTTTGCATGCCGCCCATGGAATATCCCATTACCAGACGCAGGTGGTTAATACCCAGTCCTTCTTTGATTAAGCGATATTGTGCCTGCACCATATCGTTATAATCGTACTGCGGGAATTTCATCCGTAAGCCGTCTGACGGTTTTGACGATTTTCCAGAACCGATACTCTCCGGCATGATAATAAAGTATTTGCTGCTATCCAGCGCCTGACCCGGTCCGAACAGCTCTCCGCCAAAGCCATTGGCTAGCAGTGATTTAATCGGCTGGTTCGTTCCATGTAGCAGTAAGACGGCGGGTTTGGTTTTATCACCGATCGTGTAGTAGTGAATACGCAGATCTTTTAATTTTTCGCCGCTGTTGAAGGTAAATTCTGGCGCAATCCAGTCGCCTTCTTTGGGGTCTGGGAAATTGGCCTGTGCATACGTTAATGGTGACAGCATTAACAGAAATGCGCCCACCACCCCTGATAGAATTCGATTAATCATAAATAACTCTTCGGTAATCATGAAGTCGTGAAGCCGCGATTTTAATGTCTATTAGGAAAAATCCCAATAAACATAAGCGAACTAATAATAAAAAGAGATTATTGCCTGGTTTTTTTATTTAACGCGAGAGATTCTACAGATAGTTTTTAATAGGATGATATTTAACGCATTCATGTTAATCGTCCGGCTACGCGGTTCATGCTTTGCGCTCGACATTCGCGTTTATAAAAACAGCAAAGCGCGCTTTTTTTGTTCAAATGTCTAGTCATACTCTAAATAATTCGAGTTGCAGGAAGGCGGCAAGCGAGGGAATCCCGATGAGCTTACTCAGGTAAGTGATTCGGGTGAGTGAGCGTAGCCAACGCACATGCAACTTGAAGTATGACGAGTATAGAAGGAGATCGTGTGCGGCGACACCGCACACGATTGACACAAGGCAGGGTTAGATCGGAGGTGAGAATCAAGATCTGAGGATTAGTGCTTATTCATCTCGCTTTCAATGGCTTTCAGCCGCTCATCCATATCTGGGTGCGTACTCAGCCAGTCTGGTAAATCCAGCGAATCAATTTCATCATGACTGCGGTCGTTATTGATCAACGCCCGATACATCGCCTGCATCGACTGAAGCGAACGCCCTTGCTGCTGCATTTCTGCTATTGCCCATGCATCGGCTTCCCGTTCCATATCGCGAGAAAACTGCATCTCGTTGATAAAAGCAGCAGACTGCAACAAGGTATCCCCGACGCCGCTGACATCTCCCGTCATCCACATGAACGTCAGCGATACCAGCGATGAACGAACCACCATGCGCATGGGGTGGCGATAGGCGTGGTGCCCCATTTCATGCAGCATCACCGCGGCCAGCTCGTTGTCATTTTTCGCCAGCTTAACCAGATCGTCACTGATAATCAGTGTGCCATCCGCCAGCATAAAAGCATTCGGCCCGATAGGCGCAGACATGATCTCCAGGCGCAGCGGCGTTTTGTCTTCCCGCATATCCGCGGGCATAACCTGCTGAAACAGCGCTTGCATCGCCTGTTGGCGCTCAGCAGGCAGTTTGGAAGGTTTAAAATCACTGTGCTGCAGCAGCTTCATCGTACTTTGTCCTAGCTGCTGTTCGATGGCAGTAGGTATCTGGAGTGCCAGCGCAGAACTTGCCCACGGCAGTACCACGTAAACGTAGTTTATGACGAGCAAGATTGTGGCGAGTAGCGTGAGAATGACACCACGCTTATGGCGTTCCAGACGATGGACAAGTCCCGGGCGACGTCGTGCGGAATACCACGCGCGAAAAGTGGGATCGTCGGCAGGAACAAAGCGACCACCGTCAGGAAATGTGAGCGTTAGAGGAATCGAGCCCAGCGCATCGGAAACCGTGACCTGCTCTAAGGCAAATGTCGTATTCGATGACCCGGTGTTCAGCACTATCATCGAACCGTTGTCCGATAAATGAAGAGAAGCGGCCACGCGGGCCGCCAATCCGGGGTATTGATAATGCCCCTTAATATTCATATTCCTGCCTTAGAGACCGACACCCAAATCGAGCGCCTGCACGGCTTCTTCGGCCAGTGCGCTGTTTGCTGTGTCCTGATGAGCCTGAACATGCAGCAGTGCCAGATCGCCTTCAACCGCTGTCGCATTTGCGATATAGCGTGCATGGCGAATCTCTGCCACTGGTGCAGCCCAACCCAAAGAGAAAATAGTGATCAGGCTATTGGTTATCAGCAGCCCCATGTAAGACAGCGTTTGCATGGAAGAGTGCAATTTCACACCACCATTCAGCGACGTCTGGTTAAACAGATAATTACGCTGTGCAACCACCAGATAACTGCTGGAAACCAGCACACCCAGCAGCGCCACAACGAACATCATAATAAAATTAAAGGCATTGCTCAGCAGCATCATAGCAATGGTTTCCGAATCTGCGCCCATCATAATGATCTGATACAGCGTAAAAAAGAACGACCCCATGAATGACAGCGCGGCGATCAAGAAAGGAACAAAAATCAGCAGGCTAATCAGGGCGAATTTAATAAACGCCGCTTTCGTCAACTCCGCTTTAAACGCCGTTTTACCGAAGAACAGGTTATTAACATAGAGATCAAGCTGCATCATTTTCATGATGCCATTGACCGCTGCAAACCCTGGAACCACCAGCGCCAGCACGATGAGTGTAATGATAATCGGGCTATCGCTCTGCATACCAATGATCATCGCCACCGCTAAAACAGCATAAAAAGCCAGCAGCAGCAGAATAGGGCAAAGCAGCAACACCCAATACGCGCGACCTGTCTGGCAATGATAATTAAAGCGAATACCACGATAGCTGGACATAATAGCGTCATAACGCCAGTTGCGGATCACGATAATCGGAATCAATGCCGCAAATGCCAGCGCGATAACCGTGGCAAGCACGGGTGAAAAACTCAATATGATATAAAACAGAATGATTCCAGCGATAACCAGCAAACGCCCTTTGAGAATCTGAATGGGATCCGCATGGTAATCAAAACGGTCACCGTTAATTTCCGTATTGCCGTAGAAATAACGGCGGCGGCGCACTGTCGCCCAGGCAGAATAAATACCTAAGGTGATTATCGTTAATAATGCATTCACCAGCCAAATTGCAAAATATTCCCCAGCCTTACCATGAAACTGCACGCGATGCTGCGCGCTATTTTCTGAAGTATTGATAGTCATAGACCTTTCATCCTAAAAGAAATAAGCCTTATAAACGCTTCATTCGACACGTTATTGGCATACAAAAAGCGGCTTATTTAAGCATGTCTTGTTAACAACAACAATAAAAGTTAACAGTAATTAAACAACTGCATAGTCTTATAAATCGTAAGGAATAGCGCACTTCAATATTTATATCTTGAGAGATTGCAGGAAATTTTACTTATATCTTAGATAATTCGAGCTCCAGAGTGTCATGTTATGACGTTAACAGTAGAAAATGCTGGCGCGTTAGTGTGGATATAGAATAAAAATCACCGCAGATACCCCCCGAAGCACAGCAGGAAGAACGGGGATAGACGTTGCATCAATGTGGTCTGAAATGGTATTACAATCGGCCAGGATCATTCCCCTCGTAAACCGTAAGAGCAAGAGTACGTATTATGACAACCGCGACCTCCGCCAATCTTCAGGTACGCCCAATCACCGCGCAGGACGATGCCGCTATCGCTCAGGTCATCCGTCAGGTTTCTGCTGAATTTGGTTTGACGGCCGATAAAGGCTACACCGTTTCCGACCCTAATCTGGATGCGCTGTTTGCCCTCTATAGCCAGCCGAAAAGCGCCTACTGGGTGGTGGAATATGAAGGCCGCGTGGTTGGCGGCGGCGGCATTGCCCCGCTGGTCGCAGGTGAAGAGGATGTGTGTGAATTACAGAAAATGTATTTCCTGCCCGTCGTGCGGGGAAAAGGGCTGGCACGTCAGTTGGCGATACAGGCGCTTGATTTTGCGCGTCAGCACGGCTTTCGCCGCTGCTATCTGGAAACAACTGGCCACCTGACCAGCGCGATCCGACTGTATGAGTCACTGGGCTTCGAGCTGATTCCCCACTCAATGGGCAACACGGGCCACACCGACTGTGAAGTGACGATGCTGAAGGCACTGTAGTTGAAGGTACTGTAATAGGCTGAAAGTACGGTAATAATGCGTTGTGATACCGAATAAAAAACGCCGCGGGGGTTCCGGCGGCGTTTTCAGTGAGGCGTGTTCTTTCGAGTTAATGATTCAATAATTAGTGGCGCTTGCCGTCATCATCTTCATCATAAAAATCTTCATCATCCCCGTCTTCTTCACCTTCACCATCTGGATCTTCGAAGTAGGTGCCCCAACCGTCGTAATTCACACCGTGACGTTCTGCCAGCGCCAGCAGTTGTTCTACCTGCGCGTCGATCAGCTCCGCCTTCAGCGCAACTTCACTGATAGCATCGCAGCACATCAGCAACACGCCATCTTCCACTTCGAGTTCTTCCGCATCCGTCACTTCATAGCCCAGCTTGAAGGCTTCTACAGCGACTTTTTCCAACACTTCAAACTTCTCAGCAGAGAAATGGTGTTCAATGGTATAGAGCGCGTCAGGATCGCTGCCATCATCCAGCAGCTCTTCAATGATCAGGCGTGTTTCTTCCCGTTGCTCTTCCAGTAATTCGCGGTTTGCCATGCCTCAGTCCTCATTAAACGACGTAATATTACTTATTGTCCCACAGCCCTGCGGCTTGCTCCACCACAAAGTTTGATATCACCACTTGAATTTGAATAATTACACATATAAAGTGAATTTTAATTCAATGAATAGATTTTAATCCGATAGATATACCCTAGATAATTCGAGTTGCAGGAAGGCGGCAATCGCACGAATCCTCAGGAGCTTACTCAAGTAAGTGACTGGGGTGAGTAAGAGAAGCCAACGCACATGCAGCTTGAAGTATGACGGGGATAGTGTTGAGCCACATGGAGAGGTACATCATGCAACCGTTCTATAAGCGTCACTTTTTAAGGTTAATGGATTTTACACCCGCAGAAATTGCCAATCTTTTAGCCCTGTCAACGAAACTGAAAGCCGACAAAAAAAACGGGACAGAAGCCCGCCGTCTGCAAGGTAAAAACATCGCACTCATCTTCGAAAAAGATTCGACTCGTACTCGCTGCTCTTTCGAAGTTGCTGCATACGATCAGGGCGCGCAAGTGACCTATCTTGGCCCAAGCGGCAGCCAAATCGGCCATAAAGAATCCATCAAGGATACGGCACGCGTGCTGGGAAGAATGTACGACGGCATTCAATATCGCGGCTATGGTCAGCAAATTGTCGAAACGCTGGCGCAATACGCGGGCGTTCCAGTCTGGAACGGGCTGACGAACGAATTCCACCCTACTCAGCTGCTGGCGGATCTGCTGACGATGCAAGAGTATTTGCCGGGTAAAACGCTGTCAGAGATGACGCTCGTCTATGTCGGTGATGCACGCAACAACATGGGCAACACGATGCTTGAAGCAGCGGCGCTGACCGGGCTGAATTTACGTCTTGTTGCGCCAAAAGCCTGCTGGCCGGATGACGGTCTGGTGGCTGAGTGTCAGGCAGCGGCAGAACAAACTGGCGGCAGCATTACGCTGACGGAAGATATCGCCGCGGGCGTCGCGGGCGCAGATTTTATTTATACCGACGTCTGGGTTTCTATGGGGGAACCAAAAGAGACCTGGAAAGAGCGTATCGCGCTGCTGAAACCGTATCAGGTAAACATGGCAATGATCGCCGCGACGGGTAATCCGCAGGTGAAGTTCCTGCACTGCCTGCCCGCGTTCCACGACGATCAGACGACGATGGGCCAACAAATGGCGGAGCAGTATGGTCTGCACGGTGGAATGGAAGTCACGGATGAGGTCTTTGAATCCGCGCACAGCATCGTGTTCGATCAGGCGGAAAATCGCATGCACACCATCAAAGCGGTGATGGTCGCCACGCTGGTACAGGATTAAGGTTTACTTCCCTCCCCTGAGTGGGGAGGGAGAGGCTTTCCAGCGGTTTACACCACCAGTGACGCGTCGATTTTCACCACGGCTTTGCGCACGTGCGCAGGTGTACCAACGGCACACAGCGGTTTGTGCACTTCGCCTGGGAAGAAGACGACAAAATCCCCTTCCTGCATCACAAACTGTTTTTCCTGCTCGCCCGCAGGCAGGAAAGCAATGTCTTTATCCGCCAGCCAGTCGGTATCCGGCGTGCCCGCAGGCAGGTTACTGAACGTCATCCCTTCCACACCGGACAGCACAATCTGAATGTCCAGATATTTGGCGTGATACTCAGCGCGGCGCTTTTCCAGCAGATCGGTGCTGTCGTTGGAGATCAGCACAAACACGCTGTTGCCCTCGATATCATGCTTGCCCAGCGGCGTGTCTGCCGTAATATTTTGCTTCACGTATTCAATCGCTTCGCGCAGTTTGGCAGGCAGATAAGGAACCAGTTCAAGGTGGTGGACGTTGCCAGTAATCATAAAAACCCTCGTTGATATAAAAATGAAACCCTGTTTTACAATCCTTATACTCTCCAAATGTGACGCCCGCCAGCGTGTTAATACGAAAAAGTGAACTACCCACCACTCTTCTCCACCGGCCTTCTCCCACTCACGAATGTTATGCATGCAGCACGCGACCCGCAACCGATTGCGATGCGTAAAAAACCACGTTTTCTGCTTGAAATAGCCTAGTCGGCGCGTATAATTCCCGACAGTTTGCCGGGAGGGGTCATGCACCGTTACACCAAAAAATCTGCTGCTTATGTTGGTTCTCAACCACAACTGCCATCCGGCAGCCAGCCAGCGTTTTCCTTTCCGTTGCTCAATTATTCAATGAAGAAAGCCCCTCAATGAGGGGCTTTTTTTTGGCCCACAATCCGGGCAACCAGATACAACATTTCCTGTGTACACGTTAGGAGAAAGACAACATGGTCAATCCGCTCTATCAAAAACATATTATTTCGATTAACGACCTCAGTCGGGAAGATTTGGAACTGACGCTGCGTGTCGCTGCCAGCCTGAAAGCCAATCCGCAGCCTGAGTTGTTGAAACATAAAGTGATTGCCAGTTGCTTCTTCGAGGCCTCTACCCGGACGCGCTTATCCTTTGAAACCGCGATGCATCGCCTCGGTGCCTCCGTCGTCGGTTTCGCTGACAGCAACAACACGTCGCTGGGGAAAAAGGGCGAAACGCTGGCCGACACCATTTCCGTCATCAGCCAATACGTGGATGCCATTGTGATGCGTCACCCGCAGGAAGGCGCTTCCCGCCTGGCGACCGAGTTCTCCGGCGGTATTCCAATTCTGAACGCTGGCGACGGCGCAAACCAACACCCGACGCAGACGCTGCTCGATTTGTTCACCATTCAGGAAACGCAGGGTCGACTGAATAACATCAATATCGCGATGGTCGGTGATTTGAAATACGGCCGCACCGTGCATTCACTCACGCAGGCGCTGGCGAAGTTTGAAGGCAACCGCTTCTACTTCATCGCCCCGGATGCGCTGGCGATGCCGGACTACATTCTGAGCATGCTGAAAGAGAAGAATATCGCTTACAGCCTGCACAACAGCATCGATGATGTCGTCGGCGAGCTGGATATTCTGTACATGACGCGCGTGCAGAAAGAGCGTCTGGATCCGTCCGAATACATCAACATCAAATCCCAGTTTGTTCTGCGCGCCGCCGACCTGCACAGCGCCCGCCCGAATTTGAAAGTACTGCATCCGCTGCCGCGAGTTGATGAGATCACCATTGATGTGGATGCCACGCCTTACGCCTACTATTTCCAGCAGGCGGGCAACGGTATTTACGCCCGCCAGGCGCTGCTGGCGCTGGTCCTGACTCGCGAACTGGTTCTGTAAGAGGAAGAAGCCATCATGACACACGATAATAAATTACAGGTTGAAGCGATCAAACGTGGCACAGTGATCGACCACATTCCCGCACAGGTGGGTTTTAAGCTGCTGACGCTGTTTAAATTGACCGCGACAGACCAGCGCATCACCATCGGCCTGAACTTGCCGTCCAACCATCTTGGGCGCAAAGATCTGATCAAGATCGAAAACGTTTTCCTGACCGAACAACAGGCGAATCAGTTGGCGATCTATGCACCGCAGGCGACCGTCAATCAGATCGATGATTATGATGTCGTACGCAAGCTGGTGCCGACGCTGCCAGACCACATTACTGGCGTGCTCACTTGCCCTAACAGCAACTGCATCAGCCGCAGCGAACCGGTGTCATCGTCATTCAGCGTGAAACAGCGTGGCGGCGACGTTCACCTGAAGTGTAAGTACTGCGAGAAAGAGTTTGAGCGTCAGGCAGTGCTGCAAGATCGCTAGTTTTCTGCATTGCCCCGCAATGGACATTGCCTGTCGCGGGGCTTTTTTGAATAATGGCGGCGTCCGCGTTTCTTTTACGCCCCCATCAAGGAGATACCATGTCACGCATTATCAGCACTGAGCACGCCCCAGCCGCCATCGGCCCTTATGTTCAGGGCGTCGACCTTGGCAGCATGATCTTCACGTCCGGCCAGATCCCTGTGCACCCGAAAAGCGGTCTGGTAGCAGATAACATCACCGCTCAGACGCGTCAGTCACTGGAAAACGTTCAGGCGATCGTAGAAGCCGCTGGCCTGAAAGTTTCCGATATCGTGAAAATGACCGTATTCGTGAAAGACCTGCACGATTTCGCTCTGGTCAACACCGCATATGAAGCCTTCTTCAACGAGCATAGCGCACCGTTCCCAGCTCGCTCTTGTGTTGAAGTCGCACGCCTGCCAAAAGACGTGAAGATCGAGATCGAAGCGATCGCCGTTCGTCGCTAAATATCACCGTAATATCCCCAAAAAGCGCACGGTAACCGGTGCGCTTTTTTTCTGTTCTTTCTTTCACCACAACAACATTATTGACATTCCCATCACACATCACGGTCAAAAAACAAACAAATTTCCGCCAAGCCGCGCGTAGCAAGCCTTCCCACTCCCAGCGCCTTTTTTGACTATTTTTTGTTCAGGCTCAAATTCCCCGCGACATGAGGATTTCTTTGCTCTACATCAATTTTACAGCGATAAAAGCGCAAACACTCCTACGCAATTTCAATATATAGTGCCTATCCTGTAAACATGACCTACATATAGTGTTTATCCACAGTGTCATCCACAGCCCTCTGTAACCCTTGTCAGTTACGGTTTTCGCCTGTGGATAACCTTTCCAGAGGAAGAAAACGTGAAACCAGTAGTGATTAAACGGGACGGTTGCCAGGTGCCTTTTGATGAAGTGCGTATCAAAGAGGCGGTCGAACGCGCGGCACATGCAGCCGGTGTCAATGATGCAGACTACTGTGCAACTGTGGCCTGTGCGGTCGCTCAACAAATGCAGGATAAATCGCGCGTAGATATCCGCGATATTCAGGACGCGGTCGAAAACCTGCTGATGTCCGGCAATTACAAAAAACTGGCGCGTACCTACATCGAATACCGCCATGACCGCGATATTGCGCGTGAACGCCACGGTCGCCTGAATCAGGAAATTCGCGGTCTGGTTGAGCAGAGCAACATGGCGCTGCTGAACGAGAACGCCAACAAAGACAGTAAAGTGATTCCCACCCAGCGCGACCTGCTGGCCGGTATTGTCGCCAAGCATTACGCCAAACAGTACATCCTGCCGCGTGATGTGGTACTGGCGCACGAGCGCGGTGAGATTCACTATCACGACCTCGACTACTCGCCCTTTTTCCCGATGTTTAACTGCATGCTGATCGACCTGAACGGCATGCTGACCAATGGCTTCAAAATGGGCAACGCGGAGATTGAGCCGCCGAAGTCGATCTCAACCGCTACCGCCGTCACCGCGCAGATTATCGCGCAGGTCGCCAGCCACATTTATGGCGGCACCACGATAAACCGTATTGATGAAATCCTGGCACCGTTCGTCACCGCCAGCCATGAGAAACATAAAGCCGTGGCAGAAGAGTGGCAGATTCCAGATGCGGAAAATTACGCCTTAACCCGCACGGAAAAAGAGTGCTACGACGCCTTCCAGTCACTGGAATATGAAGTCAATACACTGCATACCGCTAACGGTCAGACGCCGTTCGTGACCTTTGGCTTCGGGCTCGGCGTCAGTTGGGAATCGCGTCTGATTCAGGAATCTATTCTGCGCAACCGCATTGCCGGGCTGGGTAAAAACCACAAAACGGCGGTCTTCCCAAAACTGGTCTTTGCGATTCGCGACGGTCTGAACCACAAAGCGGGCGATCCGAATTACGATATCAAACAGCTCGCGCTGGAGTGTGCCAGCAAGCGCATGTACCCGGATATTCTGAACTACGATCAGGTCGTGAACGTCACCGGTTCGTTTAAAACCCCAATGGGCTGCCGCAGCTTCCTCGGCGTTTATGAAGAAGATGGCCAGCAGATTCACGACGGCCGCAATAACCTGGGCGTAATCAGCCTGAACCTGCCGCGCATCGCGTTGGAGGCCGAAGGCAGCGAAACTCGCTTCTGGACGCTGCTCGACCAGCGTCTGGCGCTGGCGAAGAAAGCGCTGATGACGCGCATTGCGCGGCTGGAAAGCGTGAAAGCCCGCGTCGCGCCAATCCTGTATATGGAAGGCGCGTGCGGCGTACGCTTAAAAGCGGACGACAGCATTGCAGATATCTTCAAGAACGGACGCGCCTCAATTTCACTGGGTTACATCGGCCTGCATGAAACGATTAACGCGCTATTCGGTAGCCAAACGCACGTGTTTGATGACGAAGCGCTACGTGCCAAAGCCGTGGCCGTTATCACTCGCCTGAAAGCCGCCACTGAGCAGTGGAAAGACGAAACGGGTTACGGCTTCAGCCTGTACAGCACGCCAAGTGAAAACCTGTGCGACCGCTTCTGCCGTCTGGATACCGCCGAGTTTGGTGTTGTGCAGGGCGTGACGGACAAAGGGTATTACACCAACAGCTTCCACCTCGATGTGGAGAAGAAGGTGAACCCTTATCAGAAAATCGACTTCGAGCTGCCCTATCCGCCGCTGGCTAACGGTGGGTTCATTTGCTACGGCGAATACCCTAACCTGCAGCACAACCTCAAAGCGCTGGAGGACGTGTGGGATTACAGCTACAGCCGCGTGCCTTACTACGGCACCAACACGCCGATCGACGAATGCTACGAGTGCGGCTTCACCGGTGAATTCGAGTGCACCAGCAAAGGCTTCACCTGCCCGAAATGCGGTAACCACGATTCGGCCCGCGTTTCCGTCACGCGCCGCGTGTGCGGCTACCTCGGCAGCCCGGATGCACGCCCGTTCAACGCCGGTAAGCAGGAAGAAGTGAAGCGTCGAATCAAGCATTTAGGAAACGGTCAACTGGGGTAATCCCTTCCGGGCCGCAGCAATGCGGCCCACCTTTCGCGGCACCGTCAACACGCGCCCGCTTCATAACATGGGCTCTACAGCATGAATTACCACCAGTATTATCCCGTTGATGTCGTCAACGGCCCCGGCACCCGCTGTACGCTGTTTGTCGCGGGCTGCGTGCATGAGTGTGTGGGGTGCTACAACAAAAGCACCTGGCGACTCAACTCCGGTCAGCCGTTTACGCAGGAACAGGAAGATCGGATCATCGCCGATCTCCAGGATACAGAAATCCCCCGGCAGGGAATTTCGCTTTCTGGCGGCGATCCGCTTCATCCGCAGAACGTGCCTGACATCCTGCGGCTGGTCGAACGGATACGCGCGGAATGCCTAGGCAAAGATATCTGGGTCTGGACGGGCTACGTGCTGGCGGAACTCACACCGGAGCAACAGCGGGTGGTCGATCTCATCAACGTATTAGTCGATGGAAAATTTGTGCAAGATCTGAAAGATCCCGCACTGATCTGGCGCGGCAGCAGCAATCAGGTTGTCCACCGCCTGCGTTGATCGACAAGCGGCTACTGAAGCGCCTGCTGTTTACCCAGTGAACGTAATTGATCGGATTCCAGCACGGTGACCCGCGCTTTGGGCTCGGGTGAAAACGCCTGATTCAGCAACGCCTGCGCGACCGTTTTCCCTTCAATGGCTCGCCATTTTGCCGGGAACAGCCGAAACAGCGGTGCGGCCAGACTTTCTAGCGGGCGGCTGTCTTCTCTTTCCCCCAGCAGCATCGACGGCTGTGCCAGTGTCAGATGCTGCCAACCTTGCTGACGCAGCGATTTTTCTGCTTCTCCCTTCACTCGCGAATAGAAGAAAGGCGACGTCGCACTCGCACTCAGCGAACTGACGACCAACAGGTGCGTCGCGCCCAGCGCCAGCGCCACCTTTGACCCTTCCACCACCAGCGTGTAATCCACATAGCGGAACGCCTGCTTACTGCCTGCCGTCTTGAGCGTCGATCCCAGACAGCAAAACGCGATATCGACAGGATCGGTCAATTGCGCCAGCGCGGCAGACAGATCGGGATCGTGCGGATTGACCACCTTCTCCGAAGGCTCCAGCGGCTTACGGGTCGGCGCATAGATCGTCTCAACCCGATTATTGGCTTTCAACAGCTGTAACAACTCGTGCCCCACTAACCCCGTTGCGCCTAATAACAATACCCGGCTCATCGGTTTTCCCCCTTGCTCAGCGTCTTTCACTATCCCATCTTTTTACGTTTCTGTTCTTATCTGTGACAAATGTTAGTTATGACAAACGTTATCTGTGACAAATGCTCTCTGTAACGACAGTTATCTCTGAAGAATGTTAGCGCTGCCAGTGGCGTTTCTTACCAAAGCCCAACGTATTGTCCGTCATTTTGATTTCTGTCAGATCGAGCCGCCAGATCGGTGCTTGCGATGCCCGGGCAATAGGGAAACGCGCGTTGTACCGTGCTCTTGCCTGCTCCGCGTCATCCCCTTCCAACTGCACCGCCTGCGCCCGAAACTGCACGCCTTTAATCAGCATGACGCTCTTCGGCTGACCGCTCACCGTACCGGCCACCTGCGGCAGCCTTACCATTATTTCACCGTGGCGCGTCTGCAACTCCGTCATTAGATAGAAGGCTATCTGTTGATCGTCATAAGTATAGAAGCAACTCGCACACCATAATTCCGAATTTTCACCCACGCATAACGTCAGTACGTGCAACTTCTTCAAATAGCGGGAGATTGCCTCAAGATCGCTATCTGTTTCTCTCAGTTCTTTCTGCATTACGCTGCCTCAATCCACCTTCTGAACGAACGTATGCTGCCCGACCACTAACTGCCCTTCCGCAGAGTGCGGCAGCATAGTTTGCAGAGGCTGGCCGGTGTGTTTATCCAATAGCAGGGAGTGCGGTTCTCCCTCTGCAAACAGCTGCTGTTCCCCCCACTGGCGTAGCGCCACAACGAGCGGAAATAACTGTTCTCCTTTTGGCGTCAGGATATATTCCTGATAGGCCGAGCTTTCAGAAACGGGCTGAACGGACAAAATACCTTCCTCAACCAAGGCGCGCAGACGGTCGGTAAGAATATTTTTGGCAACGCCCAAACTGCGCTGAAAATCGCCGAAACGGCGGCGATTGTCGAAAGCATCGCGGATAATCAGCAACGCCCAGCGATCGCCAACCACTTCTAGCGCGCGAGCGACGGGACACGCATCCTCTTTCAGACTTTTGCGCTTCACCATAACTACTTCCTCTCCTTTTTCCTGTTCATCCTGCCTGCCTACCCACAAGCTGAAAACTGACCGCACGTTTTTTGGTTGCAGAATAAAACCAGAGTATTTATGCTTCAAGTGGTTTTATTTTGAAACCAAATTGAGCAATGAAAGCCAATACCATGAAAACAAGCCCTATTCATACCACGTCATCCGTTACCGAAGGCGATCTTTACAGCACGCAGACGGCCTTGCCGCGCGCTTTAGTTTTGCTGTTTGCCTGTGCCAGCGCCCTCAGCGTCGCCAATGTGTATTACGCACAGCCGCTGTTGGATGCATTATCGATAGATTTTCACATCAGTATCGCTGCCATTGGCGGCGTGATGACCGCAACACAGCTTGGCTGTGCGCTGGCGTTAATTCTGCTGGTGCCGCTGGGCGATATCCTCAATCGGCGCTATTTGATGCTCGCCCAGTTGGGTGCGCTCATCGTGGCGCTGATCGCCGTTGGGCTATCCACCACGCCCCTGTCTTTATTGATCGGCATGCTGGCTGTGGGCATGCTCGGCACGGCAATGACGCAGGGCCTGATTGCTTATGCCGCGACGGCTGCCGCCCCGCAGGAGCGCGGGCGCGTAGTCGGTGCGGCACAGGGCGGCGTGGTGATTGGGCTGTTGCTGGCGCGCGTGCTATCCGGCTTCATCGCCGATCTAGCAGGCTGGCGCAGCGTATACTTTTTCTCTGCGCTGCTGATGCTCCTGCTTGCCGTACTTTTATGGCGCGCGCTGCCGCACCAGCCGCTTGCCCAGCAGCGTCCCCGCTATGCCGCGTTGCTGCTTTCTATGCTGACCCTGCTGCGTCAAGAGCGGGTATTGCAAATACGTGGCACCATCGCTTTACTGATGTTTGCTGCCCTGAGCATTTTCTGGAGCGCCCTGGTTCTGCCGCTGAGTCGCGAACCGTATTTCTTCTCTCATACGGTTATCGGTGCGTTTGGTCTGGTGGGGATTCTCGGCGCATTGGCGGCAGTGAAAGCGGGATCGCTGGCCGATAAAGGCCGCGAACAGTGGGTCAGCGGCATAGCCCTGTTATTGCTGCTGACATCGTGGCTGCCGCTGTGGTTAGCGCCCTATTCTCTCTTCGCGCTGGTGGTCGGCATCATCGTTCTCGATCTGGGCGGACAGGCCATTCACGTCACCAACCAAAGCATGATTTTCAAGACGCATCCTGATGCGCACAGCCGTCTGGTTGGCTGTTATATGCTGTTTTATAGCATCGGCAGCGGGCTTGGCGCGATGGCAACGACAGCGGCATATGACGCTGCCGGCTGGTCAGGCGTGTGCCTCCTTGGCGCAGCCGTCAGCCTGCTGGCGCTGCTTTTCTGGAAAATGACGCTGCACGCCTCAGCGCCGTCACCGGCCACTTCCACGCCATCGTGATAGCGGAACAACGCTGCTTGATAAACACACCATCCGATTGATAAGGGAAAAGCATGAGCGAACTGACGTTACTGGCTGATGCCGACGAGCGCGGCCGACGTTATCTGGCTGAGACTGCACAGCGTCGGGTTTTCCCCGATGCCGATGCCCTCGCAGCGCTGGCACGTTTTGATGAAGCGCTGCCGCAACAGGGCTTCTCGCCCGAAAGCACGCTGACACTGCTGGATGAGGTCGGCTCACCGGCCACCACCGCCTCCAATGGCCCGAACTATTTCGGCTTTGTTATCGGTGCCTCATTGCCGGTCGCCGCCGCTTCCGAGCGATTAATGATCGCCTGGGATCAGTGCGCGTCCACCTTCGATAACTCGCCGGTATCCGCCACGCTGGAACGCCTCGCCAGCCGCTGGGTGCTCGATGCTCTGAACTTACCCAAAGACAGCGCCGTGGGTTTCGGCACCAGCGCCACAGCCTGCACGCTTTCCTGTCTGGCCGCTGCGCGTCGTGCTCTGCTGGCAAAACAGGGCTGGGATTTTGACAACGATGGGCTGATCGGCGCACCTGAAATTAAGGTCGTGATTTCGGAACTGACGCACATCACCGTGAAGAAAGCCCTACGCGTACTCGGCTTTGGGCTACGCCATTTACTTATCGCGCCCGTGAATGCGTTTGGGCAGATCGACGTGGCACAGCTTCCTCCACTGGATAACCGCACGATTCTTTGTTTGCAAGCCGGCGAGGTCAACACGGGCGAGTTCGATGACTTTGCGCAGATCATTCCCGTCGCGAAAGCAGCGGGAGCCTGGGTTCACGTTGATGGCGCATTCGGGCTGTGGGCCAGAGCCTCGTCCCACGCGGCGCTCACCGACGGCATCGAGCTGGCCGATAGCTGGACAACCGACGCGCATAAATGGCTGAACACGCCCTACGACTGTGCGATGGCGATTTGCCGCGATGCAGACGTGCTGGCGGAAGCGATGAACGCGGATGCCGTCTATTCTAGTGCGGCACGAGATGCGCAGAAGAACCTGACGCTCGAATTCTCCCGTCGTCCGCGCGGCATTCCGGTGTGGGCAGCACTGCGTACGCTGGGGCGCGATGGTGTAGCGGAGATGGTCGAGCGACACTGCCGGCAGGCAACCCTCATCGCCGACGGCCTGCGCCATGTGGGATTTGAGATACTGAATCGGGTTGTGCTTAATCAGGTTCTGCTACGGGGGGAAACCGACGGCCAAACGACAGCAATACGAGAAGCGTTGCAGGCGTCGGGCAAAGCATGGTTTGGCGGCACCGTCTGGCAGGGGCGCCCAGCATTGCGCATCAGCGTGTCATCCTGGCGCACGCAGGATGACAACGTACAGGCGCTAATCACGCTGCTGACGGAAATCAAAGCTCAGGCCCAATGCTGAGCGAAGCCCAAAGCATCGAGCATGGTATAAAACGACTATCCCCGCAAATGCGGGGATAGAGAGACGTCATCAGACTACGGTGCGTCGGAATACGCTAGACGTAAACGCTAATGCTGGAAACCTGCCCCTGAAAGCGGTTCAGCGCCTCTGCGGCACGTTGCAGGCTTTCGGTATTCTGCACTTCGCTACGGGATGATGCACCCGCGACACCTTGCTGAATGGTGTCGAAAACATTAATCGGCTGGAACACATTGGAAGGCGGAATACTTCCCCCTTCGGCTCTCGGCGACGAGACAAAACCCAGCAGCGCGGAACCTTCTTCACGTCCCAACCGCCCACTGCTGACAAGGCCTTCAACCGTTTCATACAGTTCGGCAGGGCTAATGCGAGTGAAATCATACCGCGTCGTCTGACCGACAGGAACGGCACCGCTGCCCGCCTGATAAGACTGAAGCTGTTCGGACAGCGCCGCTTTCTCTGCATGCTCTGTCGAACGCTTCGCCATCACCTGCTGGCTGGCAAAAACGGACGACTCTGCGGCTTCAACTTTCATATCACCTCCTTACGGTAACGTATGGAAGACAAAATCATTGGCATAGCGCCTCACCGTGACGGTGGGTGCAATAAATGGCGTGCTTTAATACTGACACGCAATCCCCCATCGCGCCAGCCAGAAGCGGGATTTGCTCCCGCTGATGTGGGAACACGTTATAGCGCGGTGAATTATGCTGCTCTTAGCAAAAATCGCAGAACAGTCGTGTCAATCAACAAAAGCACTCACAGGAATATCGAATCGTTTAGCAAGCGCTCTCATGTGATCAAGCGTTAGAGTGCGCTCACCGTTTAGAATGCGGGATACCAGAGACTTTTTACCAATCTCAGCTTCAAAATCACTCTGCGTTAGCTGATGCTGATCCATAAGGACGCGCAGTAAAGCGATACCGGCCGGGAGTGCTTTAACACGTTCGTTGAAGGCTGCAAACTCCGGTGCATCATTCTCGTATTTGTCAATTTTGGCAGTCAGCATATCGATTAGCGGACTATCAGGCTCACTCTCGATCAGGTATTCAGTGAGTTTCAGCGCATCCTCATAATCCTTACGAGAGGTGCTGCCTCCGAGGAATGGTACGATACTCGTCAGGTTGTTAGCTGCTTTGATAGCGTCTGCGTACATCATTCTTTATTCCTCCGGTAATACTCTGTCAGCCTGTCGTACTCTGCATGAGATGTAATGTGCTTGATGAAGATTTTCCCCCGCTCAAAATCAGCAAAAAACATCACTCGAAGATGCCCGCCACCAATATCAATAACCCACCATTTTTCCCGGTATTTCATCCTATCTAGGCTAGGGAAACGTTTTTTCATATCGTCCGGTGTTGCATACATTTCGCGTTTGATAACCCGATATAGGTCAGCAAGTGCTGCCGCCTGATTCGGAAACTGAGTGGTTGCAGTGTCGAAAGGTGCCCGCGAAATAACATGCATCTGGATTCACTCCCTGATGTTTCCAGATTGGAAACAATATGCCGTAAATGGAACGAGTTGACAATAAGGAAACCGTTATAATCTACATCCCTGCAGTTCGGTTTATCCCCGCAGAGCGGGGAATACTAAGCTTACATCCAGAGAGTAAGGGAGAACCTCACGCTGTTGGCGCATTACTCGCTAGCGCGACGACGTTCTCTTGCTCTGCGGGGGCTTTGCCGGGTTTCTCTTTTTTCTTTTCCACGTAGGTCAGTTTTTCCTGATTCTGCGCTGGCGGGGTCAGCGGATGGGATTGGCCAGTGAAGACGCCGCCTTTTTCGATGGAGAGTTCATCGGTGAAAATGTCTCCGAATACTTTTCCCTGCGCCAGAATGGCTACAATGCTGGCGGCTATGCGTCCTTCCACGCGGCCGTTGATGACGATCTGCTGCGACTTCATTTCGCCGTTGACCTGACCAGTGTGCTCCACTTTAATCGTGTTATCACACTGCACATCACCTTCTACCCGACCTTCCACGGTAATGTTGCCATCCACAGCCAGAGAGCCCGTCATACGCGCGCCCTGAGAAATGAAGGTGTCTTTTTTCACGCGCACAGGGTTCACTGAATTAATCAACTCGTTCGATGGACTGATAGCGGGAGAGCTGTTTATTTCACTGCGCTCTTGCGGTTCTTTGGCGTCTTTTTTGTTTTTATCAAATGAAAACATCGTGTTATTCCTTTTAACAGTATAGAAAAATGCGATCGTGGCACTTGCGGCTAGTACGGCAGCCACTCCCTGACCGTAATATCGAAGGGGAAGTTCGCTATAAATATCAATAAGCCAGGCGATCACCAATAAAGCCCATATCGCCCATATTCCCCAAAGCAGGTTGTAATTACGCACCGGGGCAAACCCGGAAAGAGGTGGGGTAATGCATATCCTTCTCCATTCGTCCTTTTTGCAGCTTGATTTCGCCACGCCCCATAGGATATCGGATGACAAGCCCTTTTATTTAGTCCGATGAGCGTGGCAACGTGATGACTATCGCATGAATTTTCGCCAACGCGATGTGGAAATGTGCGTTTTATTGATGTGGGTGCGTCTCTGCGGTGAAGAGTATTGCTTAGCTAAACCGATTCTTCTATTTTAGCAAACAGTCTAATTATCATTGATAAGAGTAACGTTATGGCAAACAGAATTTGGGTCATGGGCGACGCGGTTGTCGATCTCATCCCGGAAGATACGGAACGCTATCTGAAATGCCCCGGCGGCGCGCCCGCCAATGTGGCGGTCGGCATTGCCAGACTCGGGGGAAACAGCGCCTTTGTTGGTCGCGTCGGCGACGATGTTTTTGGCCATTTTCTAAAAACGGTGCTGGAACAGGAAAACGTTGATACCCGTTATATGGCACACGACAGGCTCCATCGAACCTCAACCGTGGTCGTGAGCCTTGATGAAGCAGGGGAACGCACCTTCACGTTCATGGTTCGCCCGAGTGCCGATCTGTTTTTACAGCCGGAAGACCTACCAGAATTCAGCCAGAGAGAGTGGCTGCACCTCTGTTCCATCGCACTTTCGCAGGAACCCTCGCGCAGTACCGCATTTGCGGCGATGCAGCAGGTGAAAGCGACACAGGGATGGATCAGCTTCGACCCGAATATCCGTGACGACCTCTGGCAAAGCGAGCAGGAACTGCGCGACTGTCTGACACAGGCGCTGATGCTAGCCGACGTGGTAAAGCTATCGCGTGAAGAACTGGCCTTTCTCTGTTCAACACCGGATGTTGAAGCGGGGATTCAGCAGTTTATGCAGCGCTACCCTACCCAACTATTGCTGGTGACGCTGGGCGGCGAAGGCGTCTGGCTGCACGACCGCCGTCAGCTACGGCATTTTGCCGCGCCGTTGGTGACGCCCGTCGATACCACTGGCGCGGGGGATGCCTTCGTCGCTGGTTTGCTGCACGGCCTGGCGCAGTATGACGATCTGTCACAACCGCTGAGCTGGGACCCTATTATCGAGCAGGCGCAGCAGTGCGGTGCACTGGCGACCACAGCAAAAGGCGCGATGACCGCACTCCCCTACGCTCAGCAATTGCACGCACGCCCTTAGCCAAGCCCTAATCCCCTCGTTTGATACGGTTACCGCCCGGTTTTGTAGTCAGGATCACAGTTACAGAATCGGGTGAGTGAAATTTCTTGCGAACCCTTCTTTTGGCTTTTATTTTCCTCATGAAAAACCGGTTTAGCAATTTAGCTAAACAAGAAAAATCCAAAAACAATAAATCTCCTTCACGACGAGAACGAAAAAATGAAGCCAAGCCACCTTGCTGTGACGATAGGATTATTACTTTCCTCCCCGTTTTATGTTTCCGCTGCCAACACCGACAGTATTGAAGCCCGTTTGAACGCTATGGAACAGCGTCTGCAACAGGCTGAAGCCCGCGCTCAGGCCGCCGAAGCCAGAGCCGACGCCGCAGAAAAGCAAACCCAACAGCTGGCAACCCGCACCACCCAAACCGAACAAAAAACCCAGCAGGTGGAACAGCGTACAACGGCGCTGGCCAAGCAGAAGTCGTTTGCCGATGGATTTGAATTCCACGGCTACGCGCGTTCTGGCCTGTCGATCAATGATTCTGCCACCAGCGCCAAAACCGATATCGGACCGGGCATGTCCCCTGCCGGTCAAACTGGCGGACATATTGGCCGTTTAGGCAATGAAGACGACACCTACGTCGAAATTAAACTGGAGCACAAACAGAAGCTGGATAACGGCGCAACCACCCGCTTCAAGGTGATGATGGCGGACGGCCAGCGCAGCTATAACGACTGGACAGCGGCCACCAGCGACCTGAACATTCGTGAAGCCTTCGTCGAGCTGGGCTCACTGCCAACCTTCACCGGTGCCTTTAAGGACACCACGCTGTGGGCGGGTAAACGCTTCGATCGCGATAACTTCGATATTCACTGGCTGGACAGCGACGTGGTCTTCCTCGCGGGCACCGGCGGCGGGATCTATGACGTGAAATGGGCGGATAGCGCCAAGAGTAACTTCTCGCTGTATGGCCGCAGCCTCGGCGAAATTACCTCGCTGGATAACGACATCAAAAACTACGTCTTTACCGCTAACAACTACGTCGGGCCATTCCAGTTCATGCTGAGCGGATTAACCGCGAAGAACAACGATGTAAAAGAAAACACCGGAACAAGCCGCGATAACACTGTCGTCACCAACACCAATGCAGGCGACAAAGGCTATCACGCGATGGTGGCTTACCATGGCGACAGCTTCTACGGCTTACGCGACGGGACATCGAAAACCGCGATCCTCTACGGTCACGGACTGGGCGGCGAAGTGAAGAACATCGGCGCCGATGGCAACCTGACCAACGATGCCAACACCTGGCGCTTTGCGACCTACGGCACAACGGCGCTGAACAAGACCTGGAGCTTCGCGCCGTCCATTCTGGCGCAAACCAGTAAAGACCGTTACGTCAGCGGGGATAGCTACGAATGGGTGACGTTTAATGCGCGCCTGATTCAGGAAATCACCGAAAACTTTGCACTGGCCTATGAAGGCAGCTATCAATACATGGATCTCGATCCGCGCGGTTATCGGAGCCTGAATCAGGTTAGCGGCGGCTTCTACAAGCTGACCTTTGCACCGACGTTCAAGGTCGGTGATATCGGTAACTTCTTTAGCCGCCCTGAACTGCGCGTGTTTGCCAGCTACATGGACTGGGATAAACGACTAGATAACTACTCCAGTGAAGATACGTTTGGCTCCACCGGCTTTAAAGCAGGCGGCGAATGGAACTTCGGTATCCAGATGGAAACCTGGTTCTGATAATGGCCTAAACTTGGCGTCGATTACGCGCTAATCGACGCCAAAGAAACAGCATATCCTATTGAAAAAGAGGAATAACATGGATATCAACGCTACTGCCGCCGCGCTCATCCACCTTCTCGGCGGGAAAGAGAACATCGCCAGTGCAGCCCACTGTGCGACTCGCCTGCGTCTGGTGCTGAATGATGACAGTCTGGCTGACAAGAAAGCGATCGAGAACGTCGACGGCGTTAAAGGCTGCTTCCAGAACGCCGGACAAATGCAGATCATTTTCGGCACAGGGCTGGTTAACAAGGTGTATGCCGAGTTCATCAAAGCGGCAGGCATCAGTGAATCGAGCAAATCCGAAGCGGCCTCAATTGCCGCGAAAAAGCTGAACCCGCTGCAACGTCTGGCGCGCCTGCTGTCGAACATCTTCGTCCCTATCATGCCGGCGATTATCGCGTCCGGCCTGCTGATGGGGCTGCTCGGCATGATCAAGACCTACGGCTGGGTCGATTCCAGCAGCGCGATCTTCGTGATGCTGGATATGTTCAGCTCCGCAGCATTTATTATCCTGCCTGTCCTGATCGGCTTTACCGCCGCGCGGGAATTCGGCGGCAACCCTTATCTGGGCGCGACGCTGGGCGGTATCCTGACTCACCCAGCGCTGACCAACGCCTGGGGCGTCGCCGGTGGTTTCCAGACCATGCATTTCTTCGGCATGGACATCGCCATGATCGGCTATCAGGGCACCGTGTTTCCGGTCCTGCTGGCCGTCTGGTTCATGAGCATCGTGGAAAAACGCCTGCGTAAGATCGTACCGGATGCGCTGGACATCATCGTCACGCCGTTCCTGACCGTCATCATTTCCGGCTTTGTCGCCATGCTGCTCATCGGTCCGGCTGGACGTGCGCTGGGCGATGGTATTTCTCTGGTTCTCAGCACATTGATTACTCACGCAGGTTGGCTGGCCGGTTTGCTGTTCGGTGGCCTCTACTCCGTCATCGTGATCACTGGCGTCCATCACAGCTTCCATGCCATTGAAGCCGGACTGCTTGGCAACCCGAATATCGGCGTCAACTTCCTGCTGCCGATTTGGGCGATGGCGAACGTAGCACAGGGCGGCGCGTGTCTGGCGGTATACTTCAAAACGCGTGATGCCAAAACCCGAGCGATTGCCGTTCCTGCCGGACTGTCTTGTCTGCTGGGCATCACGGAAGCGGCGATATTTGGTATCAACCTGCGCTTCATTAAACCGTTCCTGGCGGCGTTGGCAGGCGGTGCACTCGGTGGCGCATGGGTGGTCTTCAATCACGTCAATATGACGGCCGTCGGGCTGACCGGTTTTCCGGGGCTGGCGATTGTGCAAGGGGGATCGATGCTTAACTACCTGATCGGAATGTTAATTGCGTTCGGTGCCGCCTTTATCATTTCCTTACTGCTGAAATATAAAACGGATAGCGAATAATGAAGGAAGTCCACTTACTAAAGCGCATGGCGCACGCCCTGATGTCAGGCCATTCACGGAAACAGGAAGATCCGTATCGCCCGGAATGGCATCTGTCTCCGAATGTTGGTCTGCTCAACGATCCGAACGGATTTATTCATCATAACGGGCGTTACCATCTGTTTTATCAGTGGAATCCTTTAGCCTGTGCCCACGGAGCGAAATTCTGGGGGCACTGGAGTTCCGCCGATCTGGTGAATTGGACGCATGAACCCGTCGCGCTGGTACCGAGCGAAAGCTATGAAAGCCACGGCTGCTACTCCGGTTCTGCCGTAGTGGATCATGGCGCGATCACGCTGATTTACACCGGTAACGTCAAATACGATGACGGCTCACGCACCGCGTTTCAGTGCCTCGCCCGTGAGAATCCTAACGGTGAATATGACAAGCTGGGAGCAGTTCTAACGCTCCCCGACGGCTACACCGGCCACGTTCGCGATCCCAAAGTGTGGTGTCATGACGACCACTGGTACATGGTTCTCGGCGCACAGGATCTCGACCTGCAAGGTAAAGTGCTGCTCTACCGTTCCGCCGATCTGCTGGCATGGGAAAAGATCGGCGAGATCGCCGGTTCCCGTTTGGGCGGGCTCGGTGATTTTGGCTATATGTGGGAGTGCCCGGACCTGTTCCCGTTGGATGGCAAAGACGTACTGATCTGTTGTCCACAAGGGGTTCCCGCCGAAGAGGAACGTTACCTGAATACCTTTCAGGCTGGCTATTTCATCGGCTCACTCAATTACGAAAACGGCGCTTACCCGCATCAGGATTTCCACGAACTGGATCTCGGCTTCGAGTTTTACGCTCCACAAACCACGCTGAGTGAAGACGGGCGACGCCTGCTGTTCGGCTGGATGTCGATTCCTGACGACAATGAATTTTTTGAACCGACGATCGAACATGGTTGGATCCATACCATGACCTGCCCGCGTGAACTCACGCTGCATGACGATCGCGTTTATCAACATCCCGCGCGCGAATTGCAGCAGCTGCGCGGACAGCATTACACCTGGCAGGGTGCCGCAGACTACGCGTCTCCGCTGGACGCCAGCAGCGCGGAAATCCTCATCACCGTGCAAGGGGAATTCCAGCTCAACCTCGCTTCCCAGTTGGTTCTCTGTTGGGACGGAGAACGCGTCACGCTGAGCCGACGTAACCGTCGCACCGGCGAGCCCGAGCATCGCTACTGGCGTGGAGACTTGAGCCAATTGCAGATCCTGTGCGATCGCTCCAGCGTTGAAATTTTTATCAACGACGGCGAAGCCGTGATGTCTGCACGCTACTTCCCGGAAAGCGAGCCGTTCGTGACGTTCAGCGGCTCTGGGCAATTAACGCTACAGCACTGGCTGTTAGCGCCATGCGTGATAGAATAACTTCCCTTATTTCTGATAGCAGACCTCGCGGTGAAACCGACTAAACGCATAACAATCAGTGACATCGCCGCGCTGGCTGGTGTATCAAAATCCACCGCCAGTCTGGTGCTTAACGGGCGCAGCAAAGAGTTTCGCGTTTCTGATGACACCCGCGATCGCATTTTAGCTGTCGCACACGAGCAGCGTTATCAGCCCAGCATTCACGCACGTTCGCTGCGTTCCTCACGCAGCAACACGCTGGGGCTGGTGGTGCCGGAAATGACCAACTACGGCTTTGCCGTGATTTCCCGCGAGCTGGAGATGCTGTGTCGTGAAGCGGGGCTACAGTTGCTGATTGCCTGCACCGACGAAAATGCCAGTCAGGAGATGATGGCGGTCAACAGTCTGGTGCAGCGCCAGGTCGATGGCCTGATTGTCGCCTCCAGCCTGTTAAGCGATGTTGAATATCAGAAAATTAACCAGCAGTTGCCCGTCGTGCAGTTTGACCGGGTGATTGGTGATTCCACACTACCGATGGTGATTTCCGAAGCGGTAGAATCCACGGCGGAAATGGTCGAACGTATCGCCCGCCAGCATCGTGATGAATTCTATTTCCTTGGCGGCCAGCCGCGAATCTCCCCGACTCGCCACCGTCTGGAAGGCTTCCAGCTTGGGCTGACGCGCGCAGGTATCGACTGCAAGCCGGAGTGGATTATTCACGGCAGCTATCACCCCAGCGCGGGTTATGAAATGTTTGCTCAGCTGTGTGCAACGCTGGGTCGCCCGCCAAAAGCGCTGTTTGTCGCCGCCTGTGGCCTGATGGAAGGCGTGCTGCGCTACATGAACCAGCATAACCTGATGGAAAGCGGCATTCGACTGTGCTGCTTTGACGATCACTATCTGTTTGATTGCTTACCGCTGAAGATCGATACCGTGGCGCAGGATTGTGAAAATCTGGCGCGCAGCAGCTTTGAGATGGTGACCAGCCTGATTGCACAACAGCCACTTCAAGAAGATCGGCGCTATATCCCGACGCGTATTCACTGGCGTCATCCTGACTCGCGGGCGTAGATTTAACGCCCAACCACCCTGCCATCTCACCCAGATGTAAACCTATAGACGTAAAAAAAGGAACGCGGTTTGAACGTCCGCATTCCTTCTTTAAACGCCAACCTCAGCCGTTATTTAGCGGCCGCGGTTTCCGCACCGACCAGACCGACCTTGAGGTAGCCCGCTTTGCGCAGTGAATCCATCACGCTCATGATGGTTTCATAATCGACGCTTTTATCAGCCTGAAAGAAGATGGTCGTTTCTTTGTTGGCACTGGTTTTCGCATCCAGCACCTGCGCCAGCGATTGCTCGCTAACCACCTCTTCCCCCAAGAACATTTGCTTATCTGCTTTTACCGTCAGATAGAGCGGTTTTTCCGGCCGCGGCTGCGGTGCTGCCGATGAGGCTGGCAGATCGACACGAATGTCTACCGTTGCCAGCGGGGCCGCCACCATGAAGATAATCAGCAGAACCAGCATGACGTCAATGAACGGCGTGACGTTAATGTCATGCATTTCACCGTCATCACTCACGTCCTCCTTCAAATGCATCGCCATGACTTAACCCACCCGCAGTTTATGCGCTGCTGAAGACGCCCGGTTATCATTGCTGGCAGCCACGTCGAGATCGCGACTTTGCAGCAGCAGCACCTGTGCAGCCACATCGCCAACCATCGCTTTGTAGCCAGCAATCAAACGAGCAAAGACGTTATAGATGACCACCGCAGGAATCGCAGCAACCAGACCAATCGCCGTCGCCAGCAGGGCTTCTGCGATCCCCGGCGCAACGACCGCCAGGTTAGTGGTTTGCGTCTGTGCGATACCGATGAAGCTGTTCATGATACCCCATACCGTACCGAACAGCCCCACGAACGGGGCAACCGCACCGACCGTTGCCAGATAGCCGTTACCACGCCCCATGTGACGCCCAGTAGCCGCCACGCGACGTTCCAGACGAAACGCGGTGCGCTCTTTAATGCCGTTGTTGTCATCAGAACGTGCGGAAAGCTCCAGCTCGTTCTGCGCATCGACCAGTAGTTGCTGTGCGACGCTGCCGGCTTTGAACGCGTCCGCAGTTTCCAGCGCGTCGTCCAGCGTTTTCGCCTGTTCCAGCGCCAGATACTCACGGCGCAGGCGACGTTTCGCGCCAGACATCTCAACGCTTTTACTAAAGAAGATCGCCCAGGTAATCACGGAGGCCAGCAGCAAACCGATCATCACCGTTTTCACCACGGCATCGGCGTGCTGGTACATACCCCAGACGGACAAATCGGTTTTCATCAGGTTATTGGTGCCCGGTGCCGCACTGGCAGGCAGCGCGAGTGCTGATGCCGGAACCTGTGAATCGGTCGTCACAGGAGCGGAAGGCGACGCAGCAGCAGGCTGAGCGGCTGGTGCTGCATTCTCTGTCGATAACGGTGCCGTTGCTGGAGCCGCAAACGCATTTCCACTTAGTCCCGCCGTACACAGCAGGATAACCAGCACGCTACGGGAAAATGCGCTGAACGCGCCACGTTTTTTTTGCCAGGTTGATAACACCTGTTGAGTTGTATTACTGACAGCCGTCTTCACGCTGTGCCTCCACCATTCGTTCTGTACAATCATCTGTTCTGTACAATCATCTGTTCTGTACAATATCCGCACATATTCGCAGGTATAATGCCGCAATAACGCAGCCTGAAATGATACCAAACCCTGAACGAATTGATAGTCGTTCTCATTATTATTTACATCAGATAACGCACTTTCCTTGCGTTTTGACAGGATTTCAGAGGGTATTGCTCGCACATCAGCAGGAAAAGCATAAGAACGACAAGAAGAATAGCATTCAGGAATATATCAGGCGGGAGATCTCCCTAAAACACGGTGCGATAGCCAAGATTTTTACGATCGGCTTTTTGTGATCAACATTAAGTTATCACACCATTTCATGATGACTGGCGATAAGTTTACTGAAATAAATGGATACACATGTACATAATAAGATAAATAAAAACACCAAGTTACGTATATTCCTATAAGTCAAACAGGAATAAAGTCCATATAAAACAGCATTTCATATTAGCTTTTTCTTTTGTGACACGAGTCATTCTACGAAGTTGTATAATAGGTTAGCTTAACTCACAGAGAATACTGACACACGCCACAATAATACGTAATAGGCGGTCGTCCTCTCATCATTAAACCCACTCTTCATTACGCTATTTTTCATGGGTTTATATTTTTAAATCACCCTTTGATTATCGATAATGTCACCCCACCTCTGGAGATAATTCAATGAAGCTGTCGAAAGCATTGATCGGCGTTTGTCTGGGTTCTACTGCACTCCTGATGAGCCAAGCAATTCAGGCACAACAAATTAAAGCCTCCGATGTTCACCCTGAAGGTTACCCTAATGTCGTTGCCGTTCAAAAAATGGGAGAGAAATTAAAAGCCGCCACAAATGGCAGGCTGGAAATTAAAACCTTCCCTGGCGGGGTATTGGGCGATGAGAAACAAATGATTGAGCAGGCGCAGCTCGGTGCCATTGATATTATCCGTGTATCAATGACGCCCGTTGCCGCTATTTTACCGGAAATAGAAGTCTTCACGCTACCCTATATTTTCCGTGATGAAGATCATCTGCATAAAGTGCTGGATGGCAAAATCGGTCAGGAAATTGGTGACAAGATTACCCATAGCAGCAAATCAAAATTGATTTTTCTGGGCTGGATGGACGCGGGCACACGTAACTTAATTACCAAAGAGCCAGTGGCGAAGCCAGAAGACCTCAAGGGCATGAAAATTCGTGTTCAAACCAGCCAGGTTGCTCTCGCAACGCTGAAAGCCATGGGTGCTAACGCGATTGCAATGGGCACCAGCGAAGTCTTCAGCGGCATGCAAACCGGCGTAATTGACGGCACCGAAAATAACCCGCCAACCTATGTTGCACATAACTACATGCCTGTTGCCAAGAATTTCACCTGGAGCCGCCACTTCATTATTCCTGAGCTGTTCCTGTATTCCAAAACCAAGTGGGACAAACTTTCTAAAGAGGATCAGGAGCTTATCCTGAAGCTGGCGAAAGAAGCGCAGCAAGAACAGCGCGTGCTGTGGAATGAATATACTCAGCAATCTCTGGATAAAATGAAAGCTGGCGGCGTTCAGTTCCATGAAATTGATACCGAGTACTATTTCAAAGCCACGCAGCCCGTCCGCGATCAGTTTGGTGCCAAATATCAAGATCTGATTAAAGCCGTCGCCGACGTTCAATAATCAGCACCTCATCTCAGCGGATAAATAGCCTGCTATTTATCCGCCACCATGAATAGCCTGATATCAATGTAATCCTTCGCTTATTGCTTAGCGAATATAGGTGGCACAATGGCACAGTCTTATCTTTTCAGCATGGATGTACTCTATCGTATTGCCATGTGGGTTTCTGGTCTGGCGTTATTAATTATGACGCTAATAATTCCTGTCGGCATATTCGCACGCTATGTTTTAAATGCCGCATTATCCTGGCCAGAACCCATTTCAATTATTTGTATGGTGACGTTTACTTTTGTCGGCGCCGCAGTCAGTTACCGTTCTAACTCACATATTGCCGTCAGCATGTTGACCGACAGATTGCCAGAATTCGGTAAGAAGATTTGCGTTCACCTGTCGAATATTCTGATGCTCTTAATCAGCCTGTTTATTCTCTATTACAGCACGGTGCTCTGCATGGAGTTATGGGAACAACCCGTCGCGGAGTTTCCATTATTAACCGCAGGCGAAAGTTATTTGCCCCTGCCTATCGGTTCGTTAATTACCGTGCTCTTCATCATCGAAAAAATGCTTTTCGGCCCGCAGGATAAACGCCCTGTGGTAATGCTTGGCAGTGCTTAATTCGGAGCCAATACCATGGATGCATTTATTCTTGTTGCCACGCTGGCCGTGCTGTTGGCGGTTGGCGTTCCCGTCGCCTACGCAGTAGGGTTGAGCGCGATTGTTGGCGCGTTCTGGATCGACCTGCCGCTTGAGGCAGTCATGATTCAGATTACCAACGGCGTGAACAAATTTTCGCTGCTGGCGATCCCTTTCTTTATTCTGGCTGGGGCGATTATGGCCGAAGGCGGCATCGCCCGTCGGTTGGTCAGCTTCGCGTATATCTTTGTCGGCTTTATTCGCGGCGGCTTATCGCTGGTTAACATCGTCGCATCAACGTTTTTCGGCGCAATATCCGGTTCTTCCGTGGCAGACACAGCCTCTATCGGTTCGGTGATGATCCCGGAAATGGAGAAGAAAGGTTACCCGCGCGACTTCTCCGCTGCCGTCACCGCCAGCGGCTCTGTGCAGGCGATTTTGACACCGCCGAGCCACAACTCCGTGATCTACTCGCTGGCAACCGGTGGTACCGTATCCATCGCTTCGCTGTTTATTGCGGGGATCCTACCTGGCCTGCTGCTCAGCCTAACGCTGATGGTGATGTGCGTCGGCTTCGCACATCGGCGCGGTTATCCAAAAGGCGAACGCGTACCGTTCCGTCAGGCGCTGAAAATCTTTGTCGATACCCTGTGGGGATTGATGACGGTCGTCATCATCATGGGTGGGATTCTGTCCGGTATTTTTACCGCAACCGAGTCTGCGGCTATCGCCTGCCTGTGGTCCTTCTTCGTGACCATGTTCATCTATAAAGATTACAAGTGGTCAGAACTGCCCAAGCTGATGTACCGCACGGTAAAAACCGTCACGATCGTGATGATCCTGATCGGCTTCGCTGCCGCGTTCGGTGCCATCATGACTTACATGCAGTTGCCGAGCCGCATTACCGAGTTTTTCACCTCCATTTCGGATAACAAGTACGTCATCCTGATGTGGATTAACATCATGCTGCTGCTGGTCGGTACGCTGATGGACATGGCACCGCTGATCCTGATCCTGACGCCCGTTCTGCTGCCCGTCGCCCACTCGCTCGGCATCGATCCGGTGCATTTCGGTATGATCATGCTGGTGAACCTCGGGATCGGCTTGATTACACCGCCGGTAGGATCGGTACTTTTCGTCGCCAGTGCGGTGAGTAAGCAGAAGATAGAACAGGTCGTTAAGGCGATGCTGCCCTTCTACTGCGGGCTCTTCTTTGTGCTGATGCTGGTCACCTATATTCCGGCTATCTCACTCTGGCTGCCTAAGTTCTTTGGTGTGCATACGGGTTAATACGCTCCAATTGCGCCATGTTGTTCGCCGCAATGCAGAACAACATGGCGCTTTCCCTACATTTTCTGACCTGAAATGTTTTCATCTACACCCGATCTTATCCCACTCAAGCCCACACGCCGCTCAAGCCGTGATAACGTAGACCTCATCAATCGAACGCTTATAAATCCAATCGTGCCCCCACCATTCCCTCCGCGTTCCCGTGGGGAATTGTCGGCGTAGTGAGTCATCCGGCAGAACTGAACAGAAAAGGTGATAGTGGTTATGACAAGCAAAAAAACGGCAACAGCGTTAGTCGCCGCAGGACGCAGCAAGAAATTCACCCACGGCTCCGTCAACCCTGTTATTCAGCGAGCGTCCTCTCTGGTATTCGATACCGTGCAGGACAAAAAGCACGCCACGATTAACCGAGCAAAGGGGGCACTGTTCTATGGACGCCGCGGTACGCTGACCCACTTTTCGCTGCAGGAAGCGATGGTTGAACTGGAAGGCGGCGCGGGCTGTGTGTTGTACCCGTGCGGTGCAGCGGCTATCTCTAACGCGATTCTTTCTTTCGTCTCAGCAGGCGATCATGTGCTGGTAACCGGTTCGGCCTATGAACCCACGCAGGATTTCTGTAATAAAGTCCTCAGCAAGATGAACGTCAGCACCACCTACTTTAACCCGCTGATCGGTGCCGATATTGCCGAGCTGATCCAGCCCAATACCAAAGTGGTCTTTCTCGAATCGCCCGGATCCATCACGATGGAAGTACACGATGTGCCAGCCATCGTACAAGCCGTGCGCCGCATCAATCCCGACATCATTGTCATGATTGATAACACCTGGGCGGCAGGCATTTTATTCAGAGCGTTCGACTTTGATATTGATATCTCCATTCAGTCTGCCACCAAATATATTGTCGGCCATTCCGATGCCATGATAGGCACAGCAGTCGCTAACGAACGCTGCTGGGCACAGCTGCGTGAACACTCTTACCTGATGGGACAGATGGTCGATGCCGATACCGCCTATGTCGCCAGCCGTGGCCTGCGCACATTGGGCGTTAGACTCAAACAGCATCAGGAAAGCAGCATCCGCATTGCGAAATGGCTGGCGGAACAACCCGAAGTCGCGGTGGTTAACCACCCAGCCTTACCAGAATGTAAAGGGCATGAATTCTACGTACGCGACTTTAAGGGCTGCAACGGCTTGTTCTCGTTTGTGCTGAAAGAGAAATTGAGCAAAGAAGCGTTGGCGAACTATCTGGATCATTTTGAGCACTTCAGCATGGCATACTCCTGGGGCGGCTTTGAGTCGCTGATTCTGGCGAATCAGCCGGAAGATCTGGCCGCCATCCGTCCTGCTGGCGGCGTGGATTTTACCGGCACACTTATTCGGTTACATATTGGACTTGAAGACAGTGACGATCTGATCGACGATCTGGCTGCGGGTTTCAGCAGGCTGAGCGCTTAGTCTGGCAAGGTCTCAGCGAGTTCAGCTTCGCCAAACGACAGGAAACAAAATATATACCCTAAATAATTCGAGTTGCAGGAAGGCGGCAAGAGAGAGAATCCCGATGAGCTTACTCAGGTAAGTGATTCGGGTGAATGAACGTAGCCAACGCACATGCGGCTTGAAGTATGACGGGTATGGCAGGAAACAAAATATAGGAAGTGTGACGGCCATAATACCGCCGTATCTTGATTTCCCCTGCGGCGCGGTGGGTAATGCGTTATGATGATCATGAGTCAACGCTTACCCAAAAACCGCGTTACCTTAACCAAAACTAAGCATTAAGCCCTGTCGTATTCTCATCATGCGGCAAGGCGTTTTGCCCATACCGATTTTAGGGCTTGATAAGCAGTAGATTTCAGGTAGCCCAGCGTTACACGCCGCAGCCTGAGAGATAGTGAATATCGTCATTGGCGGGAAGTAATATGAGTGTGGTTCACGACATTATTCAGGCGCTCTGGCAGCAGGATTTTAGTGCACTGGCCGATCCCCACGTTGTTTGGGTGGTTTACGGCATTCTGTTCACAACGCTGTTTCTGGAGAACGGTCTGCTCCCTGCCTCTTTTCTGCCTGGCGATAGCCTGTTGCTGCTCACGGGTGCCATGATTGCCAAAGGCGTGATGAGCTTTTTCCCTACGATGATTCTGCTCACCGTCGCCGCCAGCCTCGGCTGCTGGCTCAGCTACCTTCAAGGGCGCTGGCTGAGTGATACACGTTTGGTAAAAGGCTGGCTGTTGCAGCTTCCCGCTCATTACCACCAGCGAGCCCATCACCTGTTTCACCGCCACGGCCTGATGGCGCTGCTGGTTGGCCGCTTTTTAGCGTTTATCCGCACGCTGCTGCCGACGATGGCGGGCATTTCCGGCTTAAACAATACGCGCTTTCAGATTTTCAACTGGCTCAGCGGGCTGCTGTGGGTCGGCGGGATTGTCACGCTCGGCTATGCGCTCAGCCACATTCCGCTGGTCAAACGCTATGAAGATCAGGTGATGACCGCGCTGATCCTGCTCCCGATTATTTTGCTGGTTAGCGGCCTGATCGGCATGGCTGTCATGGTGTGGCGCAAAAAACGTGCGGTCGCCTAATCGGGCAACGGCACGCTTTCTTCACGTCTTCAGCTTTCCTCAACAGCCAGGTTACTGGCCTTTACTCTCGTGATTTCATCGCTCGGCGTCGCGCCGAAATAGCGCTTAAATTCCCGGCTAAACTGCGACACGCTCTCATACCCGACACGAGCCGCCGCGACGCCCGCTCTCAGCCCCTCGTTGATCATCAGCACACGCGCTTTATGTAAGCGGTAGGATTTCAGGTACTGCAACGGCGATGTGTTGGTGACAGCCTTAAAGTTATGATGAAATGCCGAGACGCTCATGTTCACTTCAGCCGCCAGCTGTTCCACATTCAGGCTATCGGCGTAGTGGTTTTCGATACGTCGCAGAGATCTGGCAATCTGGCTGAAGTGCGTGTGCCGATTCACCAGCGCCTGTAACGCCGCACCGCGTTCACCACAGAGCATATGATAGATAATCTCGCGCACAATCGCCGGGCCCAGCACGCGGGCATCACGCGGGTTATCCATCGCATCCAGCAGCCGTTCAACGGCGCACAGAATCTCATTGGTCAACGGCACACTGTTCACCCCGCACGTGCAGGCACAGGGGCGGATCGCGCTGTCGTCGTCACCGATGTCGATCAGCAAATCCTGAAGCATCTGGATATCGATACGGATCGCCATCCCCACCAGCGGGTGTTCAACGCTGGCTATCGTTTCGCATTCGAACGGCAGCGGCACGGTCATCAACAGGTAGTTTTCCGGGTCATACTGGAACGTTTTCCCGCCCAGATAACCAATTTTTTGCCCCTGAAAAATGATGACGATCGTCGGTTCATACATCACCGGCACACGTGGATGATGCTGTTCCGTATACAGAATTCTGACCTGCGGGACGAGCGAAGGCGTGGCCCAGCTTTTGGCTGAGCAGCGTATTGCCTGCTGCACGATGCGCTGCCGCACCGTCTGTTCTGCTGGTTCCTGAACTATTGTTTCCTGAACTATTGGTTCCTGAAGAAGCCGCTCGCCTTGGCTTTCCGTAGACATGCTTTGGCTGTCCGTCAACATGCATTGGGTTTGCGTCAAAATGGTGTTCTCTCGCTACGGGTTCGCTTTTCCTGTCCGAAGCCTCTCTCCTGACAGAAGAAACAAAATGACATACCTGCGAATTATTATCACCCTTTTCTCCTATATTTTGGAGAAATAGGCAACAACCAAACAGAAATGTGCATTGAACGTCTTACGTAGGTTGATGACAATATTGAGCATACCAGCCATCCTCTCATCTCACGGGAAAAGACATGAATAAAACGATTGAGCTGTTCACCTCACACCGCAGTGAACGTAGCTATCTTGATAAAGCGATTCCCGATGACGTGCTGGATGCCATTATTCAGTCCGCGCATCTGGCACCGACCTCCGTGAACTCTCAGCAGGTCTCGCTCGTCGTCACCCGCGACCCGGAACGCAAAGCACGCATTGCCGAATTGGCTGGCGGCCAGCCGTGGATTGCTCAGGCACCGGTCTTCATCACCGTAGTGCTGGACATGCATAAAACGCAGGTCGGGATTGCCATGAGCGACAAGCAGCAGCACGCCCATGAAAGCCTCGAAAGCCTGATCTCCGGCACAACAGATGTCGGCATCGCGCTCGGCACGCTGATGGCCGCCGCACGCTCGTTTGGGCTGGGCATCGTCCCGATTGGCGGTATTCGTCGCGACCCACAGGCGATGATCGACTTTCTGGAACTGCCTGAACTGACGTTCCCCGTTGCAGGCGTTGCTATCGGCTACGTGGATACCCCGGCGCATCAGAAACCGCGCCTGCCGCTGAATTCCTTCCGCCATGATGAAACGTATCATCAGGATGTTCTGCCTGCGGCGATTGAGCAATATAACCAAACGCTGGTGGCACACTGGCAGCAAACCAGCCGCGCAGACGGCGACAACTGGGGTGATAACACCGCCAGCTACTATCAGCACATTTACTTCCCGAAAGTCTTACCCGCGATCCTCCAACAGGGCTTTAAACTGGACAAATAACCTATGCTAAATTTCACACTCCATACCCCTACCAAGATTTTGTTTGGCGAAGGCCAGATTGCTGAATTAGGCAAAGAAATTCCTGCCGATGCCCGTATTCTCATCACCTACGGCGGCGGCAGCGTGAAGCACAATGGCGTGCTGGATCAGGTCTATCACGCCTTAGAAGGTCGCAATGTCCGTGAGTTTTCCGGCATTGAGCCGAACCCGACTTACGAAACGCTGATGAAAGCCGTCGAGGTTGTCCGGGCGGAGAAGATTGACTTCCTGCTGGCGGTTGGCGGTGGATCTGTGGTTGATGGCACGAAATTTATCGCTGCCGCCGCAGATTATCAGGCCGCGCAAGACCCATGGCATATTCTGCAAACCGGCGGCGCGGAAATCGATCGCGGCGTCGCAATGGCGGCCGTGCTCACCCTGCCAGCGACCGGTTCGGAATCCAACAACGGTGCGGTCATCACGCGTAAATCGACCAACGATAAACTCTCTTTCCGTTCACGCCACACGCAGCCGCTTTTCGCCGTGCTCGATCCGGTCGTGACGTACACCCTGCCCGCTCGCCAGATCGCGAACGGCGTGGTCGATGCCTTCGTTCACACGGTTGAGCAGTACCTGACATATTCCGTCGATGCCAAAGTACAGGATCGTTTTGCGGAAGGTTTACTGCTGACGCTGGTTGAAGAAGGCCCGCGCGCGCTGGCTGAACCGGAGAATTACAAGGTCAGAGCCAACGTAATGTGGAGCGCGACCATGGCGTTGAACGGCCTGATTGGCGCAGGCGTGCCGCAGGACTGGTCAACTCACATGCTGGGACACGAATTAACGGCGCTGCACGGCCTTGACCATGCCCAAACGCTGGCTATCGTTCTGCCTGCCATGCTGACGGCAAGAAAAGCCCAGAAGCGCGACAAGCTGCTGCAATACGCCGAGCGCGTCTGGAACCTGCGTGACGGTAGCGAAGATCAGCGCATTGACGGCGCGATTGCCGCTACGCGTGATTTCTTCGAGAAGATGGGCGTGCCGACCCGCATGTCTGACTATCAGTTGGATGGCAGTTCTATCCCGACACTGGTCGCCAAACTCAGTGAGCACGGTCTGACTGCACTGGGTGAGCACCACGACATTACGCTGGAAGAAAGCCAGAAGATTTACGAAGCGGCGCGTTAAGCGCCTCTGCACCCAATCATTCGAGTGACAGGAGAAAAAGCTATCGTTTAAACCACGCCTATATCAGATGATATACCCTCAATGCTGTGTCTGTTAAAGGGAGCCAATCGGCTCCCTTTATCATCTGGCGACATATAGCCGACGAATTTTTCTACTAGAATGAAATCATATGCCTGTTCCTGCGAGGGATCACATTCCTCTATGTCCGTGATATGAACAGGTCGCCCATCCAGTTAACCCTATGATATTTTTATGGATTAACGGATATAAAAGGAGAATGAGATGACGCAACCGAAAGTTAAGCTGGCGGACGGCAATATCATGCCCCAGTTGGGCCTTGGTGTCTGGCGAGCAAGCAGTGAGGACACGGTGATCGCCGTGACTGAAGCATTGTCCATCGGTTATCGGGCGATCGATACCGCCGCGATTTATAAGAACGAGGAGGCCGTTGGTCAGGCACTGAGTTCCGCGAATCTGCCGCGTGAAGAGGTATTCATCACCACCAAGCTCTGGAATGGCGATCACACCGATCCCCAAAAAGCGCTGGAAGAGAGTCTGAGAAAACTTCGGTTAGATTACATCGATCTCTACCTGATTCACTGGCCGCTCCCGCAACAGAATACCTTCGTGGATGCCTGGCGCGGACTCATCAAACTCCAGGAACAAGGTCTGGCAAAAAGTATCGGCGTCAGTAATTTCCATATTCACCACCTACAGCGGTTAAAAGAAGAAACGGGCGTATTGCCGGTCATCGATCAGGTCGAGCTACACCCTCTTCTCCAGCAAAGACAGCTCCACGCCTGGAATGCCATCCACCATATCCAGACAGAATCCTGGAGCCCGCTGGCGCAGGGCGGCGAAGGCGTCTTCGACCATCCTATTATCCGTAAACTGGCGACAAAATACGGCAAAACGCCGGCACAGATCGTGATCCGCTGGCATCTGGACTGCGGGCTGGTGGTGATTCCTAAATCGGTCACGCCGTCGCGTATCAAGGAAAACTTCGAGGTGTTTGATTTCCGTCTGGATAAAGACGAGCTCAGTGAAATTGCCAAGCTGGACTGCGGGAAACGTCTGGGATCAGACCCTGACGAACCGAGAAACGACTAATCTGCCTTCGATGCCAGCCTGCACCGGGCTGGCATTTCTCTTCTTATCTAATCAGCAAACTGAATCTCATACACATCGCTACGGCAATGTGCTTCGCTGTATTCCAGCAGTTCACCCCGTTCGTTATAAACATGCAGTTCGCAATACAGCGCTGGAGCCTCCGCCGTAATACCAAGTAGCGCAGCGATTTCTGCCGTACAGGCAATCGCTTTGAAACGATAGCGTTTTTTGTCCGGCGTGATGCCACGCGCCATCCAATACTGATAGAGAGACTGCTCAAGCGCTTCGGGGTCGGGTAGGAATTCTTGCGGTATCCAGGTAGTTTCCAGCGAAACGGGTTCGCCATTACTGAGCCGGACGCGTCGCAGATAGGTGACGGCTTCGCCTTCCGGCAGAGACATTTTCGCAGCGATAGCGGCTGGAGGAACCTGTATTGCCTTTTCTAACCAGAGACTGCCAGCGACGCCGCCTTGTTTCAGTACCAGCGCAGTGAACCCTTCATCCTCGGCGCTCAACGCGTAGTTAAGCCGTTGAGTCACGCGGGTTCCCACCCCCTGCTGGCGCACAATCAGCCCTTTTTCTTCCAGCAGTGACAGGGAACGGGAAACCGTTACGCGCGATAATCCCAACTGCTGCGCAATCAGTCTTTCGGCAGGTAAGAACTGGCCGGATAACGTCTTACGGCGGCCGATTTCTGATTCAAGCAACGACGCGAGCTGCATGTAGCGAGGCGCCGACGGCGCTCCAGCCAGCTGATCCCTGACCCAAAGCAGTAATTCCCGCATAGTGCAGCCCTTTTAGTGACGCAGCGTTCTGGCTGCGTACAGGTTAAAACAGAAAGTGAACCTGATTTCATGGCGAAACGAAACGCTCGGACGCTGACATTGTTGTAATAAAAAATATTCTTTCAGCACGAATCAGACCCGAAACAGCGCGCGACGCAAAATGCAATTCACCCTTAATTAATAGCAACATCAATATATAAGATATCGTCCGCACGGCTTCGCATCTTTAATTTTGGTTTGTCTGAATAGAGGTGGATCACATTAAGAAACAGATAAATCTCGGAAGCGTTGCCGTCTGACGAGCGAGCAGTGCGTCAGACAGCAAGGCCGTTACCTTTGTCACAGCGGAGGGGTAACGCGGAGAAACTGGCAGGCTATAAATTGGTTTACATCGCAGACTGTACGATGAGCTGTCCCGTCGAGCCGCGATCGGCCAGTTCCAGCGTCTGGCTGTAATACAGGAAGGGGAACGCCAGTGAGGAAGGCTGCGTGAAATAAACCAGCAGCTCGACATCGTTATCCACCCACACCGTATCTTTCCAGCCGCTGTCTTCCACCGCTGGTGGTCTACCATTCGCGCTGCGCACCAGGAACTTGACGCCCTGAATGTGGAAAGCCTGCGGCGTGTCGGCGTGGATAATCCAGCGCTCACAGCGGCCAAGCTGGGTTTGCACATCGGCACGCGTCATGTCCCACATCGCACCGTTGATGCCGGGCAGACTGTCACCCAGACGGAACTCACGCGTGCGGCTGATGCTGCCTTCAATGATGTTGTCGGCCAGCAAACGCATCGGCAGATTATCCGTGACTAATGGCAACAGCCCCGTCGGCTTCAGCGTGAGTATTTGAGTCGAAATCAGGATGCTGGAAGGCTCAAACAGCCCGCGCAGACGATCCATAATCCCAGCCGACTCACCTGCCGTCAGCGTGACTTCTTCGCCTTGCGACATGTCGACCAGAATTTCGCGCCGTTCGCCGGGCGCGAGAGAAAGCTGGTTCACTGCCATCGGTGCCGGCAGCAACCCTTGATCGCTGGCGATCACATGCATCGCTCGCCCATCGCTCAGTCGCATCACGTAACGTCGGGAGTTCGACGCGTTCAGCAATCTCAGGCGAACCCAACCACGGGACACCTCAACAAAGGGATTTTGCACGCCGTTGACGAGCAGCGAATCACCGACAAATCCGCCGTTAGAGGGCGGGCTATAAATAGGGACACCAAAGTTATCCAGTCGTTTATCCTGAATAATCAATGGGAAATCATCAACACCGTAGTGATTGGGAAGCGGCAGGGATTTACTGGCGCTGTCTTCTACCAGCCATAGCCCAGCCAGCCCGTTATAGATATGCGGGGCCATGCGGTTCGGCGTGTTCGCATGATACCAGCAGGTCGCCGCCGGCTGACGAACGGGCAATACTGGTGACCAGTCGGTTCCTGGAGAGATGATGCGAGCCGCACCGCCCATCAGCGGCCCCGGCACCTGCAAACCGCCGATCGTCATCGCGACAGGCTCATTCAGGCGGTTACTGTAAATCAGCTTAACGTCGTCGCCGTCGTAGACCCGCACCGTCGGCCCCAGATAATGGCCGTTGATTCCCCAAACGGATGTCTTACGGTCACCGGAGAATGCCCAATGGGCACGCTGCATGGTCAGAAAAAGAGGCTGGCCTCGGCGCGACTCCAGTAATGGCGGTATCGGCAATGCGCCGGGATTCCCACTGGCTTTGGTTGCCAGTGGCGTCATACCCGCACATAACGCAAGACCCGATGCCTGAATAAACTGACGTCGGCTGAGTGACATAATGACTCCGTAAATCCAATAAACCGTAAGCAAAGTTTATCTTCCGATTCGTTCTTGAATAGACAATCGGAAGAAATAATCGCGTAACTCGATGGGGTAAGTTTATTTTTTGTCTGCTGCTTCGCGCGCCGCCACTTCCGCATCCAGCTCCGCAATCTTGGCAGCCATCACATCATGGCAATGTGCAGCCAGCTCGCGAACCTGCTCTTTGGTATATGCGCGGGTATCGATGGGTGGCAACATTTCTACGATAACGAGTCCGTTATTCCAGCGGTTCAACTTCACCTTGTTGCTGGTCGTAGACACGCAAATCGGCACAATCGGCACGTCTGCGCTAATCGCAGCATGAAAAGCACCGGTTTTGAAAGGCAGCAGGCCGCGTCCACGGCTACGCGTACCTTCGGGGAACATCCAGATAGACGTGTTGCGCTCTTTAATATGCTTCACGACCTGGGCAATGGTGCCATGCGCTTTAGCACGGTTTTCACGGTCAATCAGCAAGTTGCCCGTCAGCCAATAAAGCGGCCCGAAGAACGGGATCCACAGCAGGCTTTTCTTGCCCACGGTAACGGTACGAGGCTGAACCGCTCTTGAGACCGTGACCATATCGTAATTATTCTGGTGATTCGCGATATAGATGCAGTTGCCGTAATGCGCAGCTTCTTCCGGTATCCGCATTTCTACTTTCAGGCCAAACACCGTGGACAAGCGCCCAAAAAGATGACCGAAGGTCGCCACATGACGGGGATTTCTAGGGCTGAACAGGCAGTAAAACAAGCCAAAAACACAGACCAAAATCGAAAATATAACGACAATAAAAAAACGCAAAATGGATAACATAGCAACCTCATTAGCCGACAGCCGCCGCTAGTATAGCGATTTCGCGCTAAAACACACGGTGATTCAATTTGCGGCAGGATGGCAACCGGAAACTAAAGAAAGGCGGTATAACACCGCCTTTCTCAACATGCACATGACAATATGGAGGAATTATTCTTCGCTGCTGCCGGTGCTAATCTGCTGTGGTGCATCCACCTCAATTCGGTCGATGCGCTGTAGCCCACGCAGCAATGTGCCTTTCCGCCCGCGCTCCCCTTGATACTTCTGAAGCTCGTTTGGACGCAGCACCAGCTTACGCTTACCGAAGTACAGCGTGACTGACGCCTGTGGTGGCAGAAGATACAGCCAGGTCAGACGGTCTTTGCCTTCCGCAAAATCAGCCGAGGAGATGGACACAATCTTGTTGCCCTTGCCTTTCGACAGCTGTGGCAGATCGGAGACAGGGAACAGCAGCATTCTGCCTGCAGCGGTGATCGCCATCAGCAGGTTATCGTCGCCTTTGATCTCGATCGGTGCCAGCGCCTTCGCGTTATCTGGCAGCGTAATAATCGCTTTACCCGCGCGGTTACGCGCCACCAGATCGTTGAAGGTACACACGAAACCATAGCCCGCATCCGATGCCATCAGCAACGGCTGATCGTCTGCGGTCATCAGCACCTGCTCAATCGTCGCGCCCGGCGGCGGCGTGAGTTTGCCCGTCAGCGGCTCACCCTGACCGCGTGCAGAAGGCAGTGTGATCGGATCCAGCGCATAGCTACGCCCGGTGGAGTCAATGAACACCACGGGCTGATTGCTCTTACCTTTCGCGGCGGCGCGGAAGCTATCGCCCGCTTTATAACTCAGTCCGGCAGGATCGATGTCATGCCCTTTCGCACTGCGTACCCAGCCCATTTCCGACAGCACAATGGTAACGGGTTCGGACGGCACAAAGTCGTGCTCGCTCATCGCTTTCGCTTCGCCACGCTCACGCAGCGGCGAACGACGTTCGTCACCATAGGCTTGCGCATCGGACTGAATTTCTTTCTTAATCAGGTTGCTGAGCTTACGGTCTGACGCCAGCAGCGCTTGAAGCTGATCGCGCTCTTTTGCCAGATCGTCCTGCTCACCGCGAATTTTCATCTCTTCCAGCTTGGCCAAATGACGTAATTTCAGCTCCAGAATCGCTTCAGCCTGTGTTTCACTCAGGCTGAACTGACGCATCAGAACGGGCTTCGGCTCATCTTCCGTGCGGATGATATGAATGACTTCATCGATATTCAGGAACGCGATCAGCAAGCCTTCAAGGATATGCAGGCGCTTGAGCACTTTTTCCAGACGGTAGTTCAGACGGCGGCACACGGTATCGCGACGGAAGACCAGCCATTCGCTCAGGATCTCGACCAGCCCTTTCACGCTAGGACGACCATCCAGACCGATCATGTTCATGTTAACGCGATAGCTTTTTTCCAGATCGGTCGTGGCGAACAGATGGTTCATCACCTGATCCATATCGATCCGGTTCGAGCGTGGCACCAGCACCAGACGGGTTGGATTCTCGTGATCGGATTCATCACGCAGGTCTTCGACCATCGGCAGCTTCTTCGCACGCATCTGGCTGGCAATCTGCTCCAGCACTTTGGCACCGGAAACCTGATGTGGCAGCGCGGTAATCACAACATCACCGTCTTCTTTCTTCCACACCGCGCGCATACGCACGGAACCACGGCCATTCTGGTAGAGTTTGCGCACTTCATCGCGTGGCGTGATGATTTCGGCTTCTGTCGGGAAATCCGGCCCTTGAACATGCTGCAATAACTCTTCCAGCGAGGCCTTCGGGTTTTCCAGCAGCATCACGGCGGCAGCAGCGACTTCACGCACGTTATGTGGCGGTATATCTGTTGCCATCCCGACGGCGATCCCTGTGGTGCCGTTCAGCAGAATATTCGGCAGACGCGCAGGCAGCATCTTCGGCTCTTGCATCGTGCCGTCAAAGTTCGGGGTGTAATCGACCGTGCCCTGCCCGAGTTCGGACAGCAGCAGTTCCGCATATTTGGACAGCCGCGATTCGGTATAACGCATAGCGGCGAAGGATTTCGGATCGTCCGGCGCCCCCCAGTTCCCTTGACCATCCACCAGCGGATAGCGATAAGAGAACGGCTGCGCCATCAGCACCATCGCTTCATAGCAGGCGCTGTCGCCGTGCGGGTGGTATTTACCCAACACGTCACCCACGGTACGGGCGGATTTTTTAAACTTGGCGCTGGCATTCAGTCCCAGCTCGGACATCGCATACACGATGCGACGCTGCACAGGCTTCAGGCCATCGCCAATGAACGGCAATGCCCTGTCCATGATGACGTACATGGAATAATTTAGGTATGCATTTTCGGTAAACGTGCGCAGCGCAAGGCTTTCTGCGCCGTCATGAGTCATCTCACTCATTTATCTCACTTCCCTCACATCGCGGCGCGATGGTTACGCTTTCCGGCACGCCATAGCGGCGGTATGTTTGGCGGGAATAGTACCTTATCTGATGAGGTGATGTCACAGGGAACCATTCGCAGCCAATCACGCCACAGGGAACGCGGTCATCTCAGGAAATCATCACACCAGCGATTGCCGATGTGAATCCGACAGTTGCCGGAGAAGGTGGCTAGCGGTAGCGATGAACGCTCGGGTGATCGGCGGTAATCGTTTCTCCATAGATGGAAATTGACGGCTCGTCGGGCCGCAGCATCGGTTTCCCCTTACGGCCAAGCAGAATGCGTTCAACGGCAGCACCGAAAGACGCCCCTTCAAACCAGAATGCCTCATGTATAAAGCTCATCCCGTAGCAGGCTCCCGCGTTATCCATCAGCAGAGCACCGTGCGCATGATGGGTTTCGCCGACAAGAATCAACGTCGAGTTCAGAATGCCTTGCCACTCAAGCAGCGTTTCATCCTGCTGCAAATCCTCGCTGCCGCCAAAAGCGATATCGCAAGTGGCACACTCTTCTCCTGCACCGCATTGCCCGACCGTCAGCCCGCCGAACGCGTGCAGGATAGCGAAGGCCGGATGATGCTCTGGCACAAACGGCAGAACTGATTGCGCTTCAGCACGCGGCCAGCCTGCCGCGTGAAACAGTGGAAGAACAGATTTGGGGATTTCAATCGACATCGTTCGTCATCTCATCATGGTGGTAAAGGAATAACATCAGCGTTGATTTTTCAGCCGCTGGCGAATAGCGCGTATCGTACTCGTTCTTATCGTTTCATACGGTGAAACCAGATCGCGATGGTTTGACAACCGTTCCAGAGACGATGAATCACCAACGCCACGGAGCGCACAGAATATCAGGAAGATCTGGTGTTCCGACGTTGCCAGCGGTAACAGCCGCATCAGGAAAGCGCGCACTGCCGCAGCCTGCTCGTCCGTCGCCACAACGCCGTCTTTAATGCTCAGGAGTAAGTTAAAGGTAGAAGTAAGACGCCATGCCGTTTCAGGCGCTAACTCAGGTGCCTGCATGACGCCAGCAAAGAAAGCCATCAATGCATTCACCGCCGCGTGTGATCGAAGTTCTTCAAGCAGGCCAATCACATACGCGGCATTGTCGGGTTCGGCCGCCAAGACGCCGAGAGCGTCAATTCCTTCTTCTGCATAAGCGCCTGCAATTTCAGCCCATTTCGCTAACGGAACAACATGTGTGCCGTCAGGTAAATAGGGTGAGTGAGACCAGCCAAATTCATCGGACAGCCGATTAAGTTCATCGCGTAACCCTGGCACACGCGCTTTCGCTGCGGCAAGAATATGCTCAACCTCAAGCGTGTTACGCCGAGCCTTCGACCTAAGTGCAGAGATTTTCATCTATATAAATACCCTATCAACCCTCATAGCAGTCAGTTTCGTAAGTCGGTAATTTCATTACGCCTCATTAGTGCATAGCCAATCACTTCCGCTTTGATAGCACACATACCGTTTCATTAAGAATTATTCATCATCGTTGCAACATCAGATGATAATGCTTAGCATATTGATAATAATTATCATTACCACATGATAATTAATGTTATTCGCCGTTTTGCATTTCCTTGCAGACGTTAGCGACCAGCACGCCATGTTTCCCCAACGCCGCTGGCCAGAACAACCTTATAGCAGAGTATCATTATGTTAATTAACAAGAATTTAAATAAAATTCTTCTCACCGGCATCTTGACTGGCGTCGCGCTGAACAGCATGGCAGCGGATAGCACCACGGGCAACAACGCACTCAACGTGAAGAACCAAGACGATTCGGCGGCGAAAACGGGACAGACTGACGATGTGATGACGGTTCACTCGCCAAAAGTCGAGAAAAAAGCCGGTTCAAGCACGACGCTAACTGCCGCAGATATGCAAAGAGAAGGCGGCAATAATTTCGGCACGATCATGCGTTATCAACCGTTGGTGAGCGCAACCGGGTCCAGCGGCGGCAGTAATACAGGGAAAAGCGGCTTCGACCGCGGCGGTTACACGGGTTACAACATTCGCGGCATTGAAAGCAACCGTGTTGCGATCGATACCGATGGCATCGCCCTGCCCAATGCCACGGGCCGCAGCTACGCCAGCCGTGCCGGATTCAATACCTTCGGGATGGGACGCGACTATATTGATCCTTATATCTACAGCAGCGTCGATATTGAGTCGGGCGTCACCTCCGCAGAAAATACGGTCAACGCACTCGGGGGCAGCGTCTCCTTTCGGCCAAAATCTGCCGATGACTATCTGCAAGCAGGCAAGCAGGACTACTTCGGTTTTCAGAGCGACTACGATTCCGCCAACCATGGTTGGCATAATGGCATCACCGCCGCAGGCGGTGATGACGACCTGCGCGGTGTGGTCGTATTTAGCCGCCGTGACGGTCAGCAAACGCGTAATAACAGCGACGAGATCGCCGCTTATCCCGCCAACTGGCACTCTAACGCCATTTTAGCGTCCGGCATTTGGCAGGCTAACGACGAGCATCAGCTCACCGGTACGCTGGATTATTACCATAAAACCAACCACACCCATTATGACTATTGGGGTAGTCTGCCAAGCGACAACAACACCATTTACGGCACGGCGCAACAAAGCAGCCAGACACGCCGTTGGACCGCCAGCCTGAAAGATCGCTGGACGCCGGTTAACAACACGCTGGTCGATTTGGTTGATAGCCGTATTTACTTCCAAAACAGCGAATCACACGACAATACCTGGCTGCCCGCAACCACAGGGATGGCGGCGGCAGATAGCCACCGGGTCTATTCCGACTACAATGTCACCACCTATGGATTCGATACCCATATGGTGAAAAGCTGGGATCGCCACGAGTTCAGCTGGGGCCTTAACGCCAGCCAAAGCAAAACAGAGCGTCCGTTCAGGCAGTCGCCTAACCAAACGGGTGCCAACAACATCATGCAGCCGGAAGCCGATAGCAACAGCTATACCGTTGGCGGCTTTGTGCAGGATACCGCTACGTGGGATCTGGCGGGGCACGCCTTCTCGGTTGTCCCTGCCGTGCGCGCCATTCACCAGCGTACCAAACCAACCAATACGGTTCGCCTGAGCGGTGACGGCAGTGTCATCAGTGAATCCGATGTCAACAGACTGTACGGCAAAGCCAACAGCGATACGCAAGTCCTGCCGTCGCTGAGCTTCCTCTACGACATCACCCCGACGCTGACGACCTATGTGCAGTACCGTCGTGGCGCACAGTTCCCGGATGCCAGCCAGCTTTATGGCAGCACCAACCTTGATGCCAACTTTGCTAACGCTTTCGGACCGTTCCAGTACGCCTTTATCGGCAATAGCGACCTCAAAACGGAAACCAGTAACAACGTCGAGTGGGGATTAAAAGGCGAAGCGACGGAGGGGATCACCTTCCGTACCGCGCTATTCTACAACACGTATAAGAACTTTATCGCCAACACCCGCTATCGCCGTAGCACTAACCCCGATAAATTCACCAATGTGCCAAGTAATATCCATACGATATTCCAAGCAGAAAACCGCGATAAGGCTTATATCTACGGCGGCGAAGTCAGCAGCAAAATACAGCTAGGCACCTGGTTCCCAGCAGTTGATGGGCTCAGCACCACGCTGGCGTTTGGCTACACCAAAGGCCAATCGCAATCGCGCTACCTCGGCGACCGCTATGTCGATCTCGACAGCGTCGCGCCAATGAAAGCCGTGATAGGTATCGCCTACGACGATCCTGCTCAGCGCTACGGTGCCGCCCTGACGTCGACCTTCCAGAAAGGGAAGCAGGCGAAGGATACCAGCCGCGAAAGCTATACCAATGCTGGCAACGCGATCGCCACCTCGAATACCGAATATATGCGGATTCCCGGCTATGGCATGGTTGACCTGACCGCCTACTATCGCATCAGCAAGAACGTGAAAGTCAACGGTGGCGTGTATAACCTGACTGACCGTAAATATTGGGATTATCTCAGCAGCCGTCAGATTGAAACCAACGATCGGCAGGGACAGTATGACCGCGCCCTCTCCGTGCAACCTGGTCGTTCCTTCCAACTGGGCGTGAACGTGGATTTCTAATCCGCATCGCTCACGCTGTCATTGAACAGGCGGTGCCTCATTCGGGCATCGCCGTTGTAATCAGGCAAGAACGCACACCACCGCTTTCTTGCCTTTTTATTTTCCTCTACACGCTCTTCCCGTCACTCCCCGTTTAATTACGCCAACATCGTTATTTTCACAGCATTAAATAATGAATATGCCGATAAAAATGTCGGTCTTAAATAACGTGATCGCGGTCTCAATTACTATTCAGTTAACGCCATGTTTTAATTTTGTCCTATTCAGCGGACAGCATTTAGTATTGTCCCTATCGACTATCACGACTAGATTAATCACTACAGCATCCTATTTAAATAAACCAAAAGAGAAAATAAAACAGGAAATTATTTAGAAAAAGTTATCAATTCGATAAGCATCAGAAAATCTAAAGACAAATGAGGGTAATATGATGCAGCCACTCACCTCCCGTCAGAACCGTTTATTGAAATATCTGTTACAACACCAGGGATATGTAACGGTTAGAGATATTGCACATTACCTGGATGTGTCGGAAAAAACGGTCTATCGTGATATGCAATTTGTTGAAGCCTTCCTTTCTGTCTGGAATATTTATCCAGACAAAAAGGTCGGTGCGGGAATCATGTTAACAACAGATGACGACCGACACCTAGCGCTGCTGGAACAGCAGATTGTCGTGGACGATGGAGACACCGATGCCCTAATCAACAATGCTCGCCGCGTCAAAATTGCCTCGCAGCTGTTAAGCGATACGCCTCATGAAACATCCATCAGCAAGCTGTCTGAGCGCTATTTTATCAGCAGCGCCTCTATCGTTAACGATCTGAAAATCATCGAAAGCTGGCTACATCCGCTGGGATTATCGCTGGTGCGCAGCCAGAGCGGCACGCACATTGAAGGCAGTGAAAATCAGGTGCGTCAGGCGATGGCTTCGCTCATTAATGACGTGATGCACCATAAAGAACCCGGCCCGCTTAGCCATTCTCGTCTCGACCCCGGCAGCTATAAGGCGCTGATTAATTATTTCGGTGAAGAAGACGTATCCTTCGTCGAATCGCTGTTACAAGGCATGGAGCGGCAGCTTTCTTATCCGCTCGGCGAGCCTTATTACATCAACATATTCACGCATACCTTAATTATGATGCACCGGATTGCGCAGGGAAAAGCGTTAATGATGGCGGAAGAATCGGTGCATCAGCAAGTTGATAGTCGTATATTCTCCATCGCTCAAAATATGGTGAACCAAATAGAGCTGCGGGTCGAGAGCACGCTGCCTTCTGATGAAGTCTGGTTCATTTACCAATATATTATTTCTTCGGGCATTGTGATGGAGGAGCGGGAGAATAATCAACTGCTGCGTTATCAATTCTCTAACGGTGAATCACGCAGAATCACGCGTGCCTTGACGCAGATATTTTCTGATTTAATTAATGTAGACCTGCGCACGGATAAGTTATTACATGAAGGGCTACTTATTCACATCAAGCCGTTACTGAACCGATTAAAGTACCAAATACATATTCGCAACCCGTTACTAGACGATATCAAAAGCGAGTTTGTCGATATTTATGAAATGACGCAGCAAGCCATGAGCGAAGTCTGTCAGCGGTTTCAATTAAAATCGGTCGCTGAGGATGAAGTCGGCTATCTGACCATTCATTTTCAAGCCGCGCTGGAACGCCAAATTGCGCATAAACGTATTCTGGTGGTGTGTTCCAGCGGCGTAGGAACGTCCCATCTGTTAAAAAACCGTATTCTGCGCGCGTTTCCTGACTGGATTATTGTTGGCGTGATCTCTGCCAGTAATATGCAGGCATTTTGCCAACAGGAAGAGATTGAGCTGATTATTTCCACGATTCATCTGGAAGAGCAACACATTCCCGTCGTCTATGTTTCCGCCTTTTTTAATGACGATGACATTAAGCGTGTTACCGAAAAAGTTATCGCTAGTCAATTGCATCAGGCCGTCCCTCACTGATTATCGGCCGAACGTTAATTTTTTAATTTTATAGATGAGGTGTGAACAATGGATATCAATAAAATACTGAATGCTAATCGCGTGAAGTTAAACATGTCCGCAACCAATAAAGACGAAGCCATTAATGAATTAACCGAGTTGCTGTATGCCGATGGTGCCATTACCAATAAACAGGATTTTATTCACGACGTCTGGTTACGCGAAGCGGAAGGATCGACTGGTTTTGAAAACCATATCGCGATCCCTCATGGAAAATCCTCTGCCGTCAAACAGACGACGCTCGCGATTGGCCGCACCCGTCAGGATATTCCCTGGGAAACACTGGACGGTAGCCAGGTCCGCTGCATTATTCTTTTTGCCGTGCGTCTGGAAGATCAGAACACGACACATATTCGCCTGCTGTCTCAGGTTGCCAGTGCACTGGCCGACGATGAGGTGATTGCTCAACTGCTCGACGAATCCGATCCCCATAAAATTATTCGGCTGTTTAGTCAGTATGCAGAAACAGCTCCCGTCACTCCGACATAAGACGAGGCTCAAAATGAATATTGTTTGTGTTGCCGCCTGCACGGCCGGTATTGCGCATACCTATATCGCACGCGAGAAACTCATTAAGGGTGCGAACGCCTTAAATTACGCCATTAAAGTGGAAACCCAAGGCACCATTGGCACTGAAAATGAATTAACGCCCGAGGAAATAGCCGCAGCCGATGTGGTTATTCTGGCCATCGATATCAAAATAACAGGCGAAGAACGGTTTAAGGGTAAACCCGTCGTTCGAGTAAAAACGGAGGTCGTTATTAAATCTCCCATTAAATTTCTGGAAAAAGTCGCTAGTTCTTTAGCGGGTGCCTGAATAGCTCATTTTTCGGGGTAATCATAATGAACACCAGAAAAATCACTGTTGGACAGGAAATAAAACGGCATCTCCTTACCGGTATTTCCTGGATGATTCCGCTGATTGTCGCCGCCGGGATCTGTATTGCGCTCGGTCAGGTTATCGGCGGCCCGGATGTCGGTAAGCAAACCGGTAGCATTGCGTGGATGCTCAACCAGATCGGCGGCTGGGGCATGGGGCTGATTGTGCCGCTCATCAGCGCCGCTATCGCTTACTCCATTGCCGACCGCCCCGGCTTCGCTCCCGGCCTGATCGTGGGTTTTATCTGCGGCCAGATTCAAACCGGGTTTATCGGCGGTATTCTCGGCGGCTTCTTAGTCGGCTACACCGTACTGCTGCTGCGTCGCTACATCAAACTGCCCACCTCGATGCAGGGGCTGATGCCCGTCATGATCCTGCCGCTGCTCAGCACCATCATCGCCGGGCTGCTGATGATGACGTTTATCGGCCAGCCCATCGTCTGGCTGCAAAAAACGCTGATTCATCTGCTGGAATCCATGCAGGGCGGTTCGAAATTCCTGATGGGCGCGATTTTGGGGGCGATGGCAACCTTCGATTTCGGCGGACCGGTGAACAAAACGATGTCGCTCTTCGCAGACGGTATGCTGGTCGATGGCATCTACGGGCCGGAAGCCGTCAAGTTTGTCGGTTCAATGATTCCGCCGTTCGGCATCACGCTGTCCTTCCTGCTGACCCGCTACAAATACACCCGCGCTGAAAAAGAGGCGCTGAAAGCCGCCTTCCCGATGGGGATCTGCATGATTACCGAAGGGGTGATCCCAATTGCCGCACGCGACTTATTCAGGGTAGTTGCCAGTTGCGTCGTCGCCTCCGCCATTGCGGGCGGGCTCATCATGGTCTGGGGCGTGGAGGCTCCCGTGCCACACGGCGGCATGTTTGTAGTTCCGCTGTTTACCAAGCCGCTGATGTTCTGTCTGGCGCTCGGTATCGGCACGGTCATCTGCGGCGTGATGCTGTCGCTGATTAAGAAACGCGTCACGCAGGCAGATGAAGAGTTCGACGACGTTGACGACAGCAGCGTGCGTGACGAAGACATTAAATTCACTCTCGAATAACAGGAGCTGCCATGTATGCCGCAATGAAAGCCCTCATTGATGACGCGTATCAACAGCAGTATGCCGTGCTCGCCATCAACTGTTTCAATCTGGAGACCGCCCGTGCGGCGATTGCCGCCGCCGAGCAACAGCGTGCGCCGCTGATTCTTAATGTGTATCAGGGTCACTCCGCACACTTTCCGCCGCATCTCGCGGTGCCGCTGGTCAACGCGCTGGCCGAGCAGGCCACCGTTCCGGTGGCGCTCAGTCTGGATCACGGTACAGCTTTCAGCCTGATTGGGCAGGCGTTCCGCGCCGGCTTTACCGGACTGATGATCGATGCCTCCAGTCACCCGCTGGCAGAAAACATCCTGCGCACCCAGCAGGTGGTGACCATCGCCGCGACGGCGGGCGTCTGCGTGGAAGGCGAGCTTGGGCATATCGCCGACGCGCCCGTCTACGACCAAGAGGATGCCGCTGTGAAAATGACGCAGGTGGAAGACGTCGCTCCCTTTATCCACCAAACCGGTATCGACCTGCTTGCCGTGTCGGTCGGCACCGCTCACGGCATTTATCCACCGGGGGTGACGCCACAGATTGATTTTGAGCGTCTCGAAGCCCTGCATCGGGAATCGACCGTGCCGTTGGCGCTGCACGGCGGTAGCGGCACCAAAGCCGACGATATTCGCCGCGTCAGCCGCCACGGCGTCGCCAAAATCAACGTCGGCGCGGCCGTTTTTGAGGCCGGCAAAACCGCGTTGCAGCAGGCACTGCATCAGCACCCGACAACAGAGCTGTCCGACCTGCTGGCAACGATGGAATCCGCCTGCCGCGATGTGGTCGCCGATTATCTCAGTTGGTCAGGTTCCGCCAACCAAGCCTGACCGTTCGCCCTTTACCGACTTTCGCCATCAGTGGTTTTCCACTGGTACAGGAACGCTTTGCCCTTTATCCGACACAGGAGAGACATAACATGTTGATTTCAATGACCGACATCCTAAAACCCACGCGTGAACATCGCTTCGCTATCGGCGCCTTTAACGTGGCCGACAGCTGCTTTATCCGCGCCGTGGTGGAAGAAGCCGAAGCAACGCATACCCCAGCCATTATCTCTATCCACCCGAGCGAGCTGGAATTCGTGACAGATGAATTCTTCGCCTATGTGCGAGAAAGAACGCTGCGCAGCCCGGTGCCATTTGTCATTCACCTCGATCATGGCGCATCGATCGCACACGTTCTACGCGCCATTCAGTGCGGGTTTACCTCCGTGATGATCGACGGCTCGCTGCTGCCTTATGAGGAGAACGTGGCGCTCACGACCGAAGTGGTGAAGCTGGCGCATGCCGTGGGCGTTTCCGTGGAGGGGGAATTAGGTACGATTGGTGATACTGGCACCACGATAGAAGGCGGCGTGAGCAAAGTAATCTACACCGACCCCGAGCAGGCGGAAGATTTCGTCAACCGGACCGGCGTTGATACGTTAGCCGTCGCCATCGGCACCGCACACGGTATTTACCCCAAAGACCTGAAGCCAGAACTGCAAATGCATATCCTGCGGGATATCTCGCAGCGGGTTTCGATCCCACTCGTCCTGCACGGCGGCTCCGCCAACCCAGACGCCGAAATTGCCGAAGCAGTGACACTTGGCGTGGGCAAAATCAATATCTCCAGCGACATGAAATTCGCCTATTTCCAGAAAGCGCGGGAAATCCTCAGTCGTGAAACCTGGTGGGATCCTAATGCCATCTATCCAGAACCGATTAACGCGGCAAAAGAGGTGATTCGCTACAAAATGGCGCTCTTCGGTTCAATAGGAAAAGCCGATTTATATTGATTCGCTAAACGCACTGAACAAGGCAAGGGAAGGATTCTCTTGCCTTTTTACCCCACCCACATTATTTCAATATGACGTCCACCGACTTCTGATTGTTGATATTCAGTCAATAGTGTTATGCGCTAGCGCACATTTTTCTGCACTGCTCTCTGCTCTAGACTACGCCCAACATCTTCGTTGATAACCGATTCGAGAACAGACTTATGCAGAACATTTTGCTGATTAACGCGGGCAAGTCATTCGCCCACTCCAAGGGGGAGTTGAACCATACCCTTACCGATGTCGCCGCCAGTTTCCTGCGCGACAAAGGTCACGACGTCCGCGTGACGGTCGTGGACAACGGCTATGATATTGAAAAGGAAATTCAGAACTACCTGTGGGCGGACACCATCATTTACCAGATGCCCGGATGGTGGATGGATACGCCGTGGATCCTGAAGAAATACATCGATGAGGTGTTTACCGCCGGTCACGGTTCACTTTATGCCAGCGATGGTCGCAGCCGTTCAGATGCCAGCAAGAAGTACGGTTCAGGTGGGCTGTTACAAGGCCGGAAATACATGCTGTCTTTGACGTGGAATGCGCCGCTGGAGGCCTTCAACGATCCCGAACAGTTCTTCCACGGTGTGGGCGTGGACAGTGTGTATCTGCCGTTCCATAAAGCGAACCAGTTCATCGGGTTATCCCCACTGCCGACCTTCATCTGCAATGATGTGATGAAAGAACCGGACGTCCCGACTTATCTTGCGAATTACCGCCAGCATCTGGACGAACACTTTTCCTGATCGGCGTTTTCCCCGACTCTCTACCGCTGTGGGTCACGCCTCACAGCGGATTTTCCGTGAGTTGTTCGCTCATAAAATCGAGAAAGCAGGTAATACGCGCCGCTAGCTGACTATTGCGATAATACACCGCGTAAACCGGCAGGCTGGCGTCCACCGTCTCTTCGGTGAGGATCGGCACCAGTCGCCCCGCCGCCAAATCGTCCCTAATCAGGAAGTTGGACATGCGTACAACCCCTTCGCCCCGTAGCGCCAGCTGACGCAATATCTCACCGTTTGATGCCGACAATGTAGGCGTGATGGGATAGAAATCCTGAAGCCCGTGCCGCAGCGGCCAGTGATTCAGGGACTCCGACTGAGTAAACCCCAGACAACGATGATTGGCCAATGACTCGACCGTCGCAGGTGTTCCATACTGTTCCAGATAGTCAGGGCTGGCGACGATTCGCAGCTTGCTTGCGCCGAGCGATCGGGCATGAATGGTGGAGTCTTTGAGCGTGCCAATGCGAATGGCAATATCGGTATGCTGTTCAAGCAAATCAATAATGAAATCATCGGTATTGAGTTCAAGAACGATCTTGGGATAGCGGCGGCGAAATTCCGGCACCAGCGGCACAATCACATGCTGCATAAATGCCGAACCTGAATTAATCCGCAACCGTCCGCTCGGTTGCTCATGGCGCAGCAGCACCTGTTCTTCAGCATGTTCCACGGCGTGAATCACGCCACGGGCGTGCTCAAGAAACATCATGCCCTCTTCAGAAAGCGAGAGGCGTCGCGTGGTGCGATGCAGCAGCGTCGTCCCCAGCTTGTCCTCCAGACGCCGCAGCGCCCGGCTGATGCCCGACGTGGTTTGCCCAAGCTGTTCCGCTGCCGCCGTGATCGAACCGGTGTCGATCACCACCACAAAAGCCTGAAGTTCCTCAAGCGTGACTTTCATAAGCGCGTACACCTGCCGTCGATTCGGTATTCACCAAACGTTATCGTGTACTCGCATCATACCGCAGCCACCAGTAAATGACCGCCACCGCCTGAACATCATCCTGCCGAGCGGCTTATCCACCTCGGCAAGATGAAACAGGATAAAGATCGCGTTAGGCGTTAGATCCGCCATCCACCGTGATCCCGGTTCCCGTAATCTGCCGGGCTGCCGGACTCGCCAGAAACGCGACGGCGGCCGCAATGTCTTCAGGCTTGCCATAATGGCCCAGCGCGATCGACGAACGCTGCGCCTCCGAATGCTCGCCGTCAGCCGGGTTCATATCGGTATCGGTTGACCCCGGATGCACCAGATTCACGGTGATGCCATTCGGCCCCAGCTCACGCGCCAGCCCGCGGGTGAAAGACAGTAGCGCCGATTTAGACATCGCGTAGACCGACATTCCCGGCATCGGAACACGCTCGGCGACACTCGATCCTATCGAGATAATACGACCGCCCTGACCTAAATGCGGAATGGCCGCTTGCGATGCCAACAGAACAGCACGCACATTCACGTTCAGCGTGTCGTCAATATCCGCCAGGCTCAGCTGAGACAGCATGCCGCCGCGGGCAATCCCCGCGTTATTGACGAGAATATCCAGACCGCCCAGCGCGTCTGCTGCCTCGTTCACCGAACGCACAACGGCTTCGGCGTCCGCGCTATCGGCCTTTATCGCGGAGGCGCGACGACCTTTGGCTTCAATCGCCCGCACTACCTCCAATGCCCGTGCCTCAGAGTTCTGGTAGGTGATCGCCACATCTGCGCCTTTCTCCGCCAGTTCAAGCGCTATGGCCGCACCAATGCCGCGAGATGCGCCAGTCACCAGCGCTTTTTTACCTGCAAGTTCGGTCATCGTTTACCCTATTTTGTAGTGATTGATATATAATGTTATAAACGCCCTCTGGGTAACCGTCAATCCATTTATGTAACGAACGATGCAGAATTCATTTACTCCTAAAAACGTAGCAACGGAACGTCCTGCCAAAGGGCGACCACGGGCGTTCGATCGCGAAAAAGCACTGGAAAAGGCAACACACCTTTTCTGGCACAAGGGCTTTTCCGCTACCTCGATGTCAGATCTCACTGCCGCCATGGGGATCGGATCGCCCAGCCTATATGCCGCGTTTGGGTCGAAAGAGGAGCTGTACGCCGAAGCGCTTCGCTACTATGCCGAACACTACGGCCCACGCGTCTGGGCGGGTTTCGAGAGCGCCCGGACGGCCCGTGATGCCGTTCAGGCCTACCTGATGGATTCAGCCGCAGCGCTTACCGGAGCAAACGGTTCAGACGATCCTCCCGGCTGCATGCTGGTGCTGTCCGCCGTCGGCGAAGAGGGGAATTCTACCCTTGGCGCTATCGTGCGGGACGCGCGCGCGCAGGCGCTGAAAAAGCTAGAAGTACGCTTTGCACAAGCGGTTTCTGAGGGGGAATTGGACGCCACGCTGAATGTTAACGGGCTGGCGCGCTATGTTCTCGCGATACAGGGCGGAATGGTGTTGCAATCACGCGATGGCACCAGCCGCGCGGAACTTGAGAATATCGTTCAATACGCCCTGTCAGGATGGGATGCGCAGACTACGAAAGGTTGAAAAGCCAGAAGTTGAAAATTGGTTATTGAAAATTAGCTGCTGCAAACCGATCGTTGAAAATGCCGCGCCGTCGATATGGTGTTTTTCGTTGCCCCTACCACGGAGATCGCCTTAGTGGGCGGCAACGCCATAGCGGTATCATTCAATTTCGACGCAATACATTCAAAGGCCACACATAAATATGTGGCCTGAATCAGGAGATCGATGATTTAACAAGAAAAAACCAGTGATGTTCTCACTAATTTTCATCATGAAGGGATGCTCAACTCGTACGGGTATAAACCCGCACTATACCTTTTCGCATTTCTAGCGCTGCCATTTCGGTTTTGGTGGGACATAGGATAACGCTTTCTGGAGAAGGTCTTCGGGGTCATGTGAAACAATCAGCATTTCAGAGTACTCTTGCTTCATAAAACCCTTGCTGATCATCTTGTCAATGAAGGCTAACAAGTCATCGTAATAGCCATTTATATTAAGAAACGCACAGGGCTTATTGTGTAAACCAAGTTGCGCCCATGTCCAAGCTTCAAAAATCTCCTCTAACGTACCCGCTCCCCCTGGTAAAGCGATAAAGATATCAGCATGCTCTGCCATTGATGACTTTCTGGCATGCATATCTTTAACAACTTTAAGCTCATGTACTTCGCGATGGGCCAGCTCATGATCGACTAAAGATTGAGGCATAATCCCGATAACATGGACGCCTGAAGATATCGCAGCGTCAGCGAGTGTCCCCATCAATCCGACTCGTCCACCACCATAAACCAGGTCAACCTTTTCTCGCGCCATTGCTAAAGCCAGGCTTTCAGTTTCTCTTACATATTCAGGATCTGTTCCGTGACTGGAACCGCAGAAAACAGCTGCACGCATATTCAACCTTATTCCATAGTAATTATAATTCTGCTAACTAAAAGCATTTACTCGCATACCAAATGTATTATGCTTCATATATCAACTAGCTTTTAGATTAACGCATAATACTCCAGCTAAAACTAATAATACGCCCACGAGTCGCATGGGTGCAATCTCTCGTATAGGTAAGCCAAGAAGCCCAAACTTATCTAATAATAAAGACATTGATATCTGTCCAAAAATAACAAGAGAAATCATGGCCGCTATTCCTAATCTGGGAGCAAGGAATGTCGTGCCAAAAACGAAAAATGCGCCCAAAACTCCACCAGATAGCAACCCTATGTTGCAATGGCGTAATTGAATCAGCTGATTAAAACGTTCTCCCGATGCCGCACACAGGAAGAAAAGGCATAGCGTGCCAACAATAAATGAAATTAATGCGGCAAGCATGGTACTACCACCCAGTATCGATTTCAGTTGATTATTGACTGCAGATTGAGTCGCTATAGCAATACCCACGCTTACAGCTAAAAAATAATAAATAAAGCTCAAGGAAGCTCCTGCTAATTATGTTAGATATCTATTTAATCTTCTCCTATCTCGCTGAATTTTAAATAATATATCTAACAATACACCTGGAAAGATGAGTGAAGCCAGTACTTAGCAATCTTGTCAGGAAAAAAGATACCAACCGAGTATGCTCCCTACTGGCAACACGACTTTTTAGAATCCTTCTAATCTAATCTGGTTAGATGAATAGTTAGCATTACCTGTATCCAATCGTCCCCCAACTATCGCCGGGCGAAATTATTAAAATTAGATATAGTAAGTTCCGGATTCCTTTTTCAGGATATCAGCGCTTAGCCCCATATTTATTGAGGTAGATCTGGATAGCATCGATTTTCTCTTGCTCCTGACCATATTTCTGCAAACAACTGATCACGTGCTGAATGGTGGTGATAGAAAAAATATTCAAATCCAAGCGTTCCATAGCAGCTTGTAACGCTGAATTTTCCGTATCCAGAGCACATTCCTGACGATCTAACGCAACAAGATATGCCAGGGGATGCCCGCCTTGCGAACGGATGATCTCTATTGTGTCATCGATTGTCATTCCAGAGGTTATAACGTCGTCAACGATCATTACACTGGCGTTTGACAACGACTCGCCAACCAGAAGACCACCATCACCATATGACTTCACTTCTTTTCTATTAAAAGAATACTTAACTTCATAATCGAAATCACGTTGCAAAGCCAAAGCCGTCGCCACACCCAGCGGTATACCTTTATATGCTGGTCCAAAAATTATATCGGGACTTAAGCCATTCTCTATAATGAAGCGTGCATAGAAATGCGCTGTTTTATTTAATAAGCTAGCACTTGATAACTTTCCAAAGTTGAAAAAATAAGGACTAATTCTAGATGACTTAAGTTTAAACTCACCAAATTCTATTACCTGACTATCAATTAAAAATTTCGCAAACTCATCCTGAGTGTTTTTCATAATATGAACCTATTGCTTGGCTAATTGTTTCGAACCCATCTTGCCTCATAAGATATTCAATTTCAGCTAGCATCTTCGGCAAAATGGCGGGACCTTCATATATAAAGGCGGTGTATATTTGGCAAAGACTTGCACCTAAACAAATGCGTCTATAAGCTTCCGCTCCACTATCAATGCCACCAGAAGCTATAATGGGCTTGCTGTAACCAATTTCCTTAAAGACTCTCGTAAGCATATCACGCGCTCTTTCCTGTAACGGTTTACCAGACATCCCACCAGTTTGTAACATTGTAGGGACCGGTGAAAAGTTATGCCTGCTAACGGTTGTATTACTCACAATCAGGCCATCAACTAAAGAGCCAGCCAGATAAGTGAGCAAATTGGCTTCGTCATGCGATTCCATATCTGGAGATAACTTGATAAGGATCGGGCAATCTACCTTCTTCTCCAGCCTTAACCGATGTAATTTTTCTAACAACGGTTCAATAGTCTCAGCATGCTGTAAATCTCTTAACCCTGGGGTATTAGGCGAAGACAGGTTAATAGTTAAGTAGTCTGCATAATCTATAAGTCCCTCAGCAACACACATGAAATCGTCAAGATAGTCTACCGAATCCTTATTCTTTCCAAGATTCACACCTAAAATAACGTTTTTCTTATCTTCAATTAAGCGTTGTTGAGCATATAACATACCTTTAGAGTTAAAACCATAACGATTAATTATTGCGCCCATATCCTTTAATCGGAATAGACGTGGTCGAGGATTACCTGGCTGTGCTTTCGGCGTTATTGAACCAACTTCTACAAAACTAAAACCTAGTTTCCCCAGTGCATTATAAGCTTCGGCATCTTTATCAAATCCAGCCCCAATCCCCAAAGGGTGAACGAAGTTTTTATTCCATATTGTCTGAGAAACACCATCAGGTATAGCGATACTGTTTTTATATGAAAAACGGCTCAAGCTAAAAATTGCAAGATGATGCGCGGTTTCTGGTGGAAGTCGAAGTAACGTTTTTCGACAGAGTTCAAGAATCATTTTTCGGTTACCAGATTATCCTGAAATGCATCGAAACTGATTTTTATTTGATTCTTTAATTGTTCACCCGTCAGCAATTTTACATTTTTCTCCTCAAGCCAAGAATCATCATAAAACTGCTCAAGGTAATTCACGCCGGAATCTGGTGCAATCGCCATGACAGAATTAATCTCCGGAAGCTGTAAAGCCATCAATGCTGAGAATATAACAACGCCGGAAGAACCACCCAACATAAGCCCGACATCTTTTGCAAGCAGTCGGCATAATGATATTGCGTTTTGATCGCTCACGCTGTGGAGAAAATCGAATACATCCAGATCGGTATTATCAGCTCGCCAGCTTAATCCCAACCCATTTAATAAGTAAGGATGAAAAGGTTTCCCGAAAATCGCCGATCCGGCAACATCACATGCCATAAATCTGACGTGGGGGTAAACAGCCTTTACCCCCTTAGTAATACCGCCGAAATGCCCTCCTGTACTTACTGAACCAACCAACATATCTACAGAGACTTCAAGAAATTCTCTTGCTGTGACTGTTTCATGATACTCAGGATTGTCGGGATTATCATATTGGTTGGTCCAATATGCTTCGGGGTTCTGATTCAATAATGCTTTAACTCTCTCAATTCTTGCCTTTTGATATCCGCCAGAAGCATCGGGAGTATTGACAACTTCCACCTTAGCACCAAAAGCGGTAAACCAATTAAGTGAATTCTTACTTACTTTCGGATCGACAACGACGATGAGATTAAACCCCATACAAGCGCTGAGCATGGCAAGGGATTTTCCCAAATTGCCCGACGTAGATTCAATAACTGTACCACCGGGACGCAATTTACCACTTTCGAATGCTTTGTTAATCAATCCCAATGCAGTCCGATCTTTTATACTAAAATTTGGATTGAATTGTTCAAGTTTAATAAAAAGCTTTTTATTCTTTGGAACCAAAGGATGCTCAAGAGAAAAAACCGGAGTATTACCAATCAGTTCACTCACATTAGTTACTGTGTACATATTTATATTCCCTTATAGAATCTTGAAGTTAGGCGCTGGATCAGAAGTTAAAAAATGGTTGCAAGAAGAGCCGACAAAAAGCGGATCCTCTATATGTAGGGCTCCCATTCCAAACTCGTAGTAAGGTGTTTCTACCGACAAAACCATCCCTTCTTGTATAATATTTTCGTCAGCAGGATTTAGTATAGGGAGTTCATAAGGTTCTAAACCAATGGCATGCCCAACATGATGACGGCGATATTCAGGAAAACCGGAACGGTGGACAACATCCATAATATGAGAAAAAATTTGCTTTCCTGTTTGTCCGGGCCGGATAAAATCAAGCGCCGATAACATTCCATTTTGCAGTGCCCGATAACGCTTTAGTATAAAAGGCTCCACACTGTCGATTGCATATACTCGTGCAATATCTGACCAATAGCCTTGATAAACTGCGTCAGAATCAAACCAAAGAAGATCGCCTGATTTCAGACACAACTCTTCATTTTGTCGCCTCTGTCCACCAACTGCAGCTCGTCCCACTTTAAGCATCGTCAGGGAAGGGAAAGCACCTTTTTTTACAAGTGCCTGATTAAACCAACTTGCTATTTCAGTCTCACTGGAACCTATGCTGACTAAATTTATCGCCTCATAAATCGCAGCCTCATTAATCTGAGCCGATTTTGTCAGCATATCGACTTCTTTTGGCGTTTTATGCCTCCTCGCCTGGCGTATCTCTTTAGATACGTCGATCCATTTGATGCCGGACAAGTTTTTCTTAAGATAATCCAAGGTCTGTAGTGGCATGCCATCTGCATCAAACCCGATGCTAGTTATGTCACCATAGTCTCGTAGTTTACGAATCAGCTTTTCCAAAGCTTCAGCTGGTGAGGCCTGAGATAGCGCTATATTGCTAAGTTTCTGAAGTTCAGCTTCATCTTCCTTTAAGCTAATTTTGCCATCATATTCACGGTAAAATGTCCCGTAGGACTGAACATGTTGGACGGGAACATCCGCATCAAGTACTTGATCTATTTCGCCAATCGAATGCACGATGCTAACAGCACCAATATCATGCCGATGAAGTAATACATAGCATTGCCCATGATAGGGATTCAGCGTTTTAACAACAGGTGAAAAACCCGTGAAATAGTGAATATTTTCTCTGCTTGATCCAATCAATAAGTCTATTTTTTCTCTGTCGAAAAGATCTCGGATTTGAGACGTATCATAAGCCATTGTTAATAACCTTGAGCGTTTTTACGACAGCCGGAGCCATTCGCGCAGTATCAGAAAGAGAAAACCATCCCAATTCACTGACTTCAGCGCATGGGGTAACAGGTGGTAAGCATGAGATGGTAAAAATAGACAGATGAACGCTATCGCTACCATCATGATTTGGTCCGGTTACTGTAGTCAGAAAGCGCAATTCGGATGCAGGAGCAGTGAACCCGAGTTCCTCTTCAAGCTCTCGTATTAATGTTTCTTGAGGATTTTCTCCTGGCGATATTTTTCCACCAGGAAAATACCACACCGTATTGTCCCGAACACGAACCAACAACACTTTGCCTTGCTTGATATATGCCAAGCTAGCACAATGAATCATGATAAATTCTCTTTATATTATCGAGATGTTTAGATAATTCATCTTTTGGATAATTTGAATAATGCATTGCAGCTATTCTTATAGGATCGCCTGCATGATATTTTTCATATACCATTTGCCTTTGGCCAAAGCCATCGCCACTAAGATCCCATGCCAAATTCAAGAGGAAACATCTATCTTCCGCACTTATTTTTTTATTTCTTAACGCTTCTTTAAGAACCGACCCATTGCTATTCTCAAAGTCTCCATGGTGAGGAACAGCAAGCATTGAACCCGCAGAGAGAGATTGAATGATATTAACCATCCGATGATACCACTTAGGAAAATGATAACGGATAGCCTGAATAGCATGAATGCTAGGATTTAAAAGTTCATTTTCTAAGGTTGCATCTTCTTCAGCTAACAAGATCGCACCACGAACTAACTCCAGACTTGAGGTCATCTCTCCGAGTTGTTCTTGGACGTTCAAGAAATTCCCCAAGCCCATTTTATTAGCCAGTTCAATCGCAACGCTAGTCAGTAATTCAGCTTTTGCCAGTCCTCGAACAATCCCTTGATGTCCATTATGGTTTCGAATTCTTGTCTTATCGTAAAATGCATTCGACTTCTCTATATCCCTGAAGACAAAAACATCACTCCATGGAATAAAGACATCCTCAAAAACCATATACGCATCCGACTCATCAAAAAGATTTGAAATTGGATGGTCTAACAGATTGTAACCATTATGGTTAAGAGGCTTTCGACAAATGAGCTTCACGCCCGGAGCCGTAACCGGTACAGCAAATGCGAGGGCAAAGTCTTCGTCACCGGGGATCAATCCCGGCATATTAAATACTAAGAGCTCATCAGCAATTGGAGCCAACGTCACTATCATTTTAGCGCCGCGGACGATCATTCCTTTTGAATCATGGGAAATAGACCGAACCCCACAGTATTTGTTTTCTTGTAACCCTAACTGAATACCCCTATCAATTTGAGGATTAATTGCGCCGTGGCCCACGAACAAATTTTCATTTCGGCATCGTTCATAGTATTTGACTGCATTACTAGAAAAATCAGTGTATTGACCCGATCCGAGAACATGGGAGTTTGTTGCCATAGCCGCTAAAGCGCTATTGATGAAATCGGGTGTTCTTCCCAACATTCCAAATGATAAATCGGCAATGGCTTTATAACTGTTTCTCTTTCTCGCCAAATCCGTTTTGGTTTTAGGAGCAAGCGTACTGATATGATAATTTCTACCATTTTCTTCATAAGTAAACAATTCAGGCTGCGATTCCTGAAGCTGATAGAATTCAGCAATGCTATCAATTGCCCCGCGGAATGATGGTTCTTTATATACGTCGGATACCAATTTAGAATCAATATAAACCTGTCGCGGAATTTTCAATCTGCGTAAGTAATCTTCCTTTAACATAAAAGCAGCCTTATTAGCAATTATCTGAAATAATTCTATCTTCATTAACCCCTAGGGTATGAAGTTCATTTTTTATCAACTTGAAGAAAGTTTTACCACTTCCGATATAGAAGTTGGATAGGGAAAAGTGTGATGGACTAATGGTATTTATTGTTTTCTTTATAAAAGAGATATCCCTATTGTCGTGATGTCTTTGGATTGCACTGAAATTGAAATTTTCATTTGAAATAAAAACATCATGAATATCATTATCAGTGAAATAATTAACACCTTTATCATTTATCCAGATTAATAGTGTCGGTTGTTCACTGTAATGCTTCGCTAGGTATTGAATGATCCCTCTAGCATAACTATATCCGGTATCACATACGATTAGCACGTTACCATAATCAGATTTCCGCCAATGCGCCTGCCCCATTGGTAATGAGACAGAGACACTGTTGCCAGATTGTATTTCGAGGATAATTCGATGTGATACGGAGAATAACTCGCTAAATCCAATAATTAGCTCTATGTCAATCTCATCATACTTATGATTCGATTTATTCCAGGAGGATATAGAAAAATATCTTTCGAGTTCCCCCCCACAACTTAATTTTACATATTGGCCAGGTAAATAATGATAGGAGGCTATGCAAATTCTCACCAGATAAGTCTTCTCATTTAATTTCCTTAAGTCGATCTGGCTAGGTTCGATCATTATTTCTTGACTAATAAAAGACATGTTTTAGGTACTTTACCGTTTTTTAAATTAAAATAAATAAGCTAATCATTAAAAATAAAATTAATTACACGTTGTTATTTTCATCATCGCGTCCCTGTGATGTATAGGTCAAAACATAAGATATATTTATAAATTACAAACCCGTTTTAATGAATCAAATTTAACTGACCATAATGAGAGATGAATCTCATTATTAACTTAATAGAAATGTATACTCATCAAAAAAAGAGATATATGTCACATTTTTTACAAAAAAATGGGAATCTGATTTTAATTCAAGTGGGTGGGATCAATAAAAACCCAATTTCTATTGGGCCTTACATCGGCTATGAGATGCTGTCACCCTGAGCATAAATGCATCACCAGCCATAGCTAAGAGAATCTACTGACAGACGTACGTAATAGTATGGCTCTAAAGGTCAGGAGTGCATTCTACGCCAGAGGCGTCTGAGGGTATCTGGAAAGGTGGGGGAAAGGGGCAAGCATATCTGGATCAAATCCGGTATTCAGGCAATGCATAGGTTCTAGCCATGATTCAACAAAGGTGATTCCTCGACCATCCAATATGGTGGAAAGGAATCCCTTGGTATTTTTTACTAGAGCATTTCATTTAATCAGGATGGGTCCAATAAAGCATCCTTGCTTAAAAGACGGCTAATATCCATTTTCTGGATGATTTATAAAACGCTATTCGTTGGCATTTAGACCTCGATCTCCGCCTTGTCGCCCTTCTCTTGCAGCCAGTTGCGGCGATCTTCAGAACGTTTTTTCGCTAGCAGCATATCCATCATCGCCATCGTCTGATCGATATCGTCTTCGTTGATGGTCAACTGCACCAGACGGCGCGTATTCGGATCCAGCGTGGTTTCACGCAGCTGTAGCGGGTTCATTTCGCCCAGACCTTTAAAGCGCTGTACGTTCGGCTTGCCTTTCTTGCGCTTAAGCTGTTCCAGCACGCCCGCTTTTTCCTCTTCGTCCAGTGCGTAGTACACCTCTTTGCCCAGATCGATACGGTACAACGGCGGCATGGCAACATAAACGTGCCCGCCCTGAACCAGCGCCCGGAAATGGCGGACAAACAGTGCACACAGCAGCGTCGCAATGTGCAGACCATCGGAATCCGCATCCGCCAGAATACAGATCTTGCCGTAACGCAGCTGGCTGAGGTCGGCGCTGTCAGGATCGATACCGATCGCGACTGAAATATCGTGTACTTCCTGCGACGCCAGCACCTCATCGGAGGAGACTTCCCAGGTATTCAGGATCTTGCCTTTCAATGGCATGATCGCCTGGAATTCACGCTCGCGCGCCTGCTTCGCCGATCCGCCCGCCGAATCCCCTTCCACCAGGAACAGCTCCGTCCGGTTGAGATCCTGCGAGGTACAATCTGCCAGTTTGCCAGGCAGCGCCGGCCCGCTGGTCAGCTTTTTACGCACCACTTTTTTGGCGGCGCGCATACGGCGCTGCGCGCTGGAAATCGCCAGCTCGGCCAGCTGTTCCGCGGCCTGCACGTTCTGGTTCAGCCACAGGCTGAAGGCGTCTTTCACGACGCCAGACACAAATGCGGCACACTGACGAGAAGAGAGGCGTTCTTTGGTCTGTCCGGCAAACTGCGGTTCCTGCATTTTGACCGACAGCACGTAAGCACAGCGTTCCCAGATGTCATCTGCACTCAGCTTCACGCCGCGCGGCAGAATATTGCGGAATTCGCAGAATTCACGCATCGCATCCAGCAGCCCCTGACGCAGACCGTTAACGTGCGTCCCGCCCATTGGCGTCGGAATGAGGTTAACGTAGCTTTCCGTCAGCAGCTCACCGCCTTCCGGCAGCCAGAGCAGCGCCCAGTCCACGGCTTCAGTATCGCCAGTAATCGACCCCAGAAACGGTTTTTCCGGCAGCGTGATCAGGCCATTTACCGCCTCGCACAGGTAGTCATTCAGGCCATCCTGATAGCACCAGCGCTGCTCGGTGTTGTTAACTTTATCTTTGAAGATGATTTCCACACCGGGGCATAAGACCGCTTTGGCCTTCAGCAGGTGCGTCAAACGGGAGACGGAAAAACGGGGGCTGTCGAAGAACTTCTCGTCTGGCCAGAAATGCACGCGCGTGCCGGTGTTGCGACGTCCGCAGGTGCCAGTGACGGTGAGTTCCTGCACTTTATCGCCGTTTTCAAACGCGATGTCGTACACCTGACCGTCGCGCTTAACGGTCACTTCAACGCGGGTAGACAGGGCGTTCACCACTGAAATCCCTACGCCGTGCAAGCCGCCCGAAAATTGGTAGTTTTTACCGGAAAATTTGCCGCCTGCGTGCAGACGACACAGGATCAGTTCAACGGCGGGTACGCCTTCTTCCGGGTGGATATCCACCGGCATCCCACGACCGTCATCAATGACTTCCAGCGACTGATCGGCGTGCAGAATCACATCAATTCGGCGTGCATGACCCGCCAGCGCTTCATCAACGCTGTTATCTATGACCTCTTGTCCCAGATGGTTAGGACGCGTGGTATCGGTGTACATTCCCGGACGACGGCGCACCGGTTCCAGTCCGCTGAGTACTTCAATCGCATCAGCGTTATAACTTGATTGAGCCATAGTTTGCGTTAATTCTTTGAGTTCAGTGAATGGTGTTTAACGAACCGCTTTCGGCAGCTCGTTTTTCAATGCATAGGTGGCGATTCAGTCTGTCGTGAGCCCTAAAAAATTCACAATCGGCGTGAAAAAGTGCTCAAATCCGACAAAGGCATGATTGCCCCCTGACTCCACAGTTTGACGGCAGGCCGTGTAATACGCGACTGCCTGACGATAGTCCAGAACCTCATCCCCTGTCTGCAACAGCAGCCAGAGCAAATCCGGCGATTCCAGTCGGTCAACCTGCATGACCTTCAGATCGTAAACGTGCCGAGACTCTAGCACATATTGTTCACCGGTGTAGGGGTTCTGATATTCGCCCAGATGGTCCAGCAACAGTTCAAACGGCTTCACCGCAGGATTCACCACCACGGCAGGCAGCATAAAACACTGGGATAGCCAGGTGGCATAATAACCACCGAGGGAAGAGCCAACAATGCCCACCGGACGACCGGCCCGCTCCATAATCAGCGACTCCATCATCTCAGCCGCCTCCGACGGATACGGTGGAAGCTGTGGAATCACCATATCAATTTCAGGATGCTGCTCTGCCAGCCACGTTTGCAGAGCCGTCGCTTTCGCCGACTGTGGCGTACTGTTGAAGCCGTGCAGATAAAGAAGCGTTGGCATTAGTAACCGTCCGAATCCATGTCAGGCAGGAATTCGCTGCCTGACAGACGATAGACCTCGGTTTCCAGACGGCCATCCGGCAGCAGGTCCAGATAGCGCCAGCCCGGCGCCACGTCATCAATGGTGAAGTTAGTGCAGTGCGGTTTGAACTGTACGCAGGTCGACGGCGTGGCCAGCAAGCGGCGGCCGTGCCAGTCAAAATCCATCTCCTGATGAATATGTCCGCACAGCACGGTGTTCACCTGTGGATAGCGATCCAGCACCGCAGACAGATTATGCGCGTTACGCAGGCTGTGCTGATCGAGCCAGGTACAGCCGGAAGGATGCGGATGATGGTGCAGCAACAACAGCGTAAAGCGATCGGGCTGACTTTTCAGACTGCGCTCCAGCCATTCAAGCTGGTATTCGCTCAGCTCGCCGTGTGGGACGCCGAACACCTGACTGTCCAACAGGATGATTTGCCACTTGTCGCCCAGCAGCACATGCTTGGACGGCGCAATACCGGCGTCAGCCAGCGCATCAACCATCGCCGGTTGGAAATCGTGGTTACCCGGAAGCCATACGCAAGGTGCGGGGATCTGCGCAATCCCGCGTGAGAAATGGTGGTAGGCTTGCAGCGTGTGATCCTGCGCCAAATCGCCCGTCGCGACGATCAAATCAAACGCATCCTGCCGAGCCTTGATGGCATTCAGCACAGCGTGATAGCTACGATAGGTGTTGATACCCAGCAAGGTTTCATGCTCGCCCGCAAAAAGATGGGTATCGGTTATTTGTAAAATCCTGACTCTGGCGCCACTCGCCACAGGCAGTGTCAACAGGCTTTCCAAATGGTGTCCTTGGTTACGTAAATCTGTCTCTACCCGTCATCTTTCAAATTGCAGAATACGCTGCCTTCCCTTGTTGGTTCGACTGTCGCCGTCCTGCGTCTTGAAATCTATTGGGTATCAAAAACCGGTATCGACATCGAACCATACGCCAAACAATACTTTAGCCAATCAGCAAGAAACTGATTAATTTGATGCTTTTCGTCACGTTGATGTAACTTCTTATTAGGATAATCATAACGTGCTTTGAAGCGAAAGATCTGCTGGCTGGCACACACTTCCGCAACCAACGCATCATGATACAACCTAACGCTCATCATTGGCAGGCTCCAATAGCTGACAGTGGGCGCTGTCTGCTTAATTTCCACCAATGAGGTATAGCGAGTAGACTCAAGAATTGTCAGTTGATAGATCGCATTATTGACGTGATAAACCGCGATTTCACCGACTTCATCAATTTTTGGCAGTAAACGCCGCAATTGCATGAAGTTGGTTTCACATAGCCTCATCATGGCCGGGAAATCCGGAGTATAACGTTTCATAAATTCAATCCACCCACTCACGTTTCAGTTCTTCATGGTGCAACGCCAACCATTGCAAGGCAATGACAGACGCGGCGTTATCAACGATGCCTTCTTCAACCCATTGATAACTTTGTTTACGGCTCACCACATGTACGCGGATATCTTCATTCTCGTCCACCAGACCGTGAATACCTTTCGCCGTACGCGTATCCACTTCACCCACTATCACCGCCAGACGCTCGCTGGTACCGCCGGGGCTGGCAAGATAGTTGATTATCGGTCGACAACGGCCAACCCTTAATCCGGCTTCTTCCTCTGCTTCGCGCCGCGCCACCTCTTCGTGGCTTTCTCCTGGCTCAATCATGCCAGCCACCAGCTCAAACAACCAGGGAGACGCGCTGGTGTCATAGGCAGCGATACGAATCTGTTCAATTAATACCACTTCATCACGCACCGGATCGTAAGGCAGCAACACCACGGCATGGCCACGTTCGAAGATCTCACGGCTGACCTCATCGCTCATGCCGCCATTAAACAGGCGATGACGGAAACGGTAACGCTCCAGCGAAAAAAAACCGTCGTACAGCGTTTCGCGTGCAATAATTTCTACATCATCTTTGGTGAAAGTAACTGGACCGGATGCGGAAGACGACATAACTGCACTCCTGTAACAAGTATTAATGGAATCCGGTATTGTATGGCGGAATCCGCTGTCATTATACTCATCATTGTTTTTGAACGTTTATTAGGCGTGACGTCGGCCAAGTGAGGGTGATTCTCACCCATCGCATCACTTTTCGGTGCCTTACTGAACAGAAAAACGCCGCACTGAATCATCCAACAGGTCAATTTACCTGACCCTGTGGGCATATTCCGCTGAAAGATGGCACGTTCAGCTACCTTATCCTATTGGCAGATTCTGATAGAATCGACAATTATTCGTCTACAGACAGCGCTACCATAGCGAGATTGCTGCACAACAAGGAATGCAAATGAAGAAATTGCTCCCTCTTCTTATTGGTCTGAGCCTGGGCGGTTTTAGCGCCATGAGTCAGGCGGAAAACCTGTTACAAGTCTACCAGCAGGCAAAAAGCACCAACCCTGATTTACGCAGCTCTGCGGCAACCCGCGACGCCGCGTTTGAAAAAATTAATCAAGCGCGTAGCCCGTTACTGCCTCAGCTCGGTTTAGGCGCTGACTATACCTATAACAAAGGCTACCGTGACAGCAAAGGCGTCGATAGCAACGTCAAGGGCGCTTCACTGCAATTGACCCAGACTTTGTTCGACATGTCCAAATGGCGTGCGCTGACGTTGCAGGAAAAACAAGCGGGTATTGAAGACGTTACCTATCAGACCGCTCAGCAAAACCTGATGCTTAACACGGCAACCGCCTATTTCAACGTCCTGCGTGCTATTGACTCGCTGTCCTACATTAATGCGCAGAAGCAGGCGATTTATCGCCAATTAGATCAGACGACACAGCGCTTCAATGTTGGTCTGGTTGCGATTACCGACGTCCAGAACGCCCGTTCACAGTATGACAGTGTGCTGGCAAATGAAGTGCTGGCTCGTAATACGCTGGATAACGCGCTGGAATCCCTGCGTCAGATTACCGGCAACTTCTACCCACAGCTGGCCGGTCTGAACATCGAGCGTTTCTCTACCCAGAAACCTGAAGCGGTTAACAACCTGCTGAAAGAAGCCGAAAACCGTAACCTGAACCTGTTGTCCGCACGTTTGAGTCAGGATTTGGCGCGTGAGCAGATTCGCTCCGCCGAAACAGGCTATATGCCGACGCTGGATCTCACCGCATCAACCGGCGTGAGTGATACTCGCTATTCCGGTTCACGGACGAATAACAGCAACTCGTTTAACGATTCAGACGCTGGGCAGCACAAAGTCGGCATCAACTTCACCCTGCCACTCTACAGCGGTGGCGCGACTAACTCTCAGGTGAAGCAGGCGCAGCACAGCTACGTCAGTTCCAGTGAACTGCTGGAAAGTGCACACCGTTCTGTTATCCAGACCGTGCGTTCATCGTTTAACAATATTTCTGCATCCATCAGCAGCATCAACGCTTACAAACAGGCTGAAGTGTCTGCACAAAGCTCTCTGGATGCGATGGAAGCGGGTTATCAGGTCGGCACGCGCACCATCGTTGACGTACTGAATGCTACTACCACGCTGTATAACGCCAAACAGCAGCTCTCCAGCGCTCGTTATGATTACCTGATCAATCAGTTAAACATAAAATCCGCACAGGGCACGCTGAGCGAAACCGATCTGCAAGCGCTGAATGCATCGCTGGGCCAACCGGTTTCAACCACGCCAGCTGTAACCGACAACACCGCTCCGCAGGCCACTACCGCCTCAGCGCAGCGTTAATCGGTAGCCGCGTTTACACGCATCAAATACAGGGGAACCACGGTTCCCCTTTTTTATACCCGCGCTTTTTCCACAAAATCACGCGATAGCACCAGAACACAGGAACCGCCTTCTTTCGCCATAAAGCGAAACGTTGCACAACAGAATGTATAGCAACGTAAAGACACCTCCCGTTACACCTATTGCCGCTTTAAATTCAAGCAGCGTTCCCCTATTCTTAGGCACACTTATTTGTTATTGGCCGTGATGCTTTGCTCTGGGATAAACACGATGAAACGTACAAAAAATATTAATCAGGAAACGTTCCGCAAGGAATGGCGGACGCACCGTCTGGCACCTGTTGCTTTGGCCGTCAGCGCCGTATTTTTCCTCGCGGGCTGCGAGCAAACTGATGAAACCGTCTCCCTCTACCAGAATGCGGATGACTGTTCGTCAGCTAACCCGTCAATGGCAGCTCAGTGCACCACTGCATACAATAATGCGTTAAAAGAAGCAGAAAAAACGGCACCGAAATACGCAACGAAAGAAGACTGCGTAGCGGAATTTGGCGAAGCGCAGTGTACTCAAACGCCTGCACCGGCACAGGCCGGTATGGCAGCAGAATCTCAGCAGGGCGGCGGTATGTCCTGGATGCCGTTGATGGCCGGCTACATGATGGGCCGAATGATGGGTGGCGGTGCCGGTTTCGCACAGCAGCCGCTGTTCAGTCCAAAAACGCCAGCCAGCCCGGCCAATGGTCAGTTCGTTGATGCCGCCGGTAAAAACTACGGCAACGCGACAACAGGCCGCACGATGACCGTGCCGAAAACCGCACTGGCACCGAAGCCTGCAACGACCTCAACCATCACGCGTGGTGGCTTTGGTGAAACCGTCGCGAAGCAAAACAGCATGCAGCGCAGCAGCGCCAGTTCAAGTTCCAGCTCTTCCCGTAGCATGGGCGGCTGAGGACGTATTAGATGAAGCGGATAGATATTACAGCGCGTCCTGACTGGCAGGAAAAAGCCACCGAATTTGGTTTTCGTTTCCACACCATGTATGGCGAGCCCTACTGGAGCGAAGAGGCTTACTACCAGTTCACGCTTGCCCAGATCGAAGAGCTGGAAGAAGCCACAGCCGAGCTGCACCAGATGTGTCTGCAGGTGGTGGAAAAAGTCGTCAACAGCGACGCGCTGCTCGCCAAATTCCGTATTCCCAAACACACCTGGGAATTCGTCAGACATTCATGGCGCACCAATCAGCCTTCGCTGTATTCACGCCTCGATCTGGCGTATGACGGCGAATCCCCAGCCAAGCTGCTGGAGAACAATGCGGATACGCCGACGTCGCTGTACGAAGCAGCCTTTTTCCAATGGCTCTGGCTGGAAGATCAAATCAACGCCGGAAACCTGCCGCAGAATTCAGACCAGTACAACAGCATTCAGGAAAAGCTGATCGAGCGCTTTGAAGAGCTGAAGCTCAATCACGGCTTCGGCCTGCTGCACTTCGCCTGCTGTCAGGATACGGAAGAAGATCGCGGCACGGTGCAATACCTTCAGGATTGCGCGCTGGAAGCCGGTCTGCCGAGCGAATTTCTGTACATTGAGGAAATTGGCCTCGGTGAGAAAGGCCAGTTTACCGACCCTGAAAATCAGGTAATTGGTAATCTGTTCAAGCTATATCCGTGGGAGTTCATGCTGCGCGAGATGTTTTCCACCAAGCTGGAAGATGCGGGCGTGCGCTGGTTGGAACCGGCCTGGAAAAGCATTATTTCCAATAAAGCGCTGCTGCCGATGCTGTGGGAAATGTTCCCGAATCACCCTAACCTGCTTCCTGCCTATTTCGCGGAAGATGAACATCCCGAGTTGGACAGCTACGTCATTAAGCCGCTGTTTTCACGTGAAGGGGCAAACATCCAGATCGTCGAAAATGGCAAAGAGATTGCGTCAGCCGACGGCCCTTACGGAGAAGAAGGGATGATCGTCCAGCAGTACCACCAACTGCCGAAATTCGGCGACAGCTACACGCTGATTGGTAGCTGGCTGGTGAACGATCAACCTTGTGGTATCGGCGTACGTGAAGATCGCGCTCTGATCACTCAGGATCTCTCGCGCTTCTATCCGCACACCATTCTGGATTAAGCAGTGAATTGAAAGTAATAAGGCACGGTTTTCACCGTGCCTTATTCATTACTGAAGCAAACAGCAGATTTTATCCCACCTGCACCGACAGCATACTCAGCGATCCCATTTCAAGCCCATCAACCGGAATACTGATTGCCTCTTTGCCGTCCCAGCCTCCCAGCACATAGAGCAGCGGGAAATAGTGATCGGGCGTCGGGTTGGATAATGCGGCACCCTCGTGCTGCATAAAATTAACCAGCGGATGGTCGTCACCCTGATAAGTCAGGTTATCACGCACAAATTGATTGAATGAAACAGCCCACGGATATGGCTCTGCATCACCGTCCCATTTCACCATCCGCAGGTTATGCACGACGTTGCCACTCGCCACAATCATGAAGCCTTCATCACGCAGGGCTGCCAGCTTACGCCCTAATTCGTAGTGATACGCGGCAGGCTGCGTGCCGTCCACGCTCAGTTGCACAACGGGAATATTCGCATCGGGATACATCTTGATCAGCACGCCCCAGGAGCCGTGATCCAAACCCCATTGGCTTTGATCGGCGGTAACGGGATACGGCGCCAGCACCTGCTGGATTCTCGCCGCCAATTCAGGCGAACCGGGTGCCGGATACTGGGTATCAAACAACGCCTGCGGGAAACCGCCAAAATCATGGATGGTGCGCGGGTTTTCCATCGCCGTCACGGCCGTACCACGGGTATACCAGTGGGCAGAAACCGCGATAATCGCCTTCGGACGCGGCAGCGTCTCACCCAGCGTTTGCCATGCCTGCGTATACACATTGTTTTCCAACACGTTCATCGGGCTACCGTGGCCGAGGAACAGTGCAGGCATCCGGGAAGTGTTGTTCATAGTCATATCCTCTGAAAGATGTCAGCGAGCGTGCAGCCGCACGCGATGGCCTTACTTTACGCGCTTTATGACACAGAAAAAGTCAGAGTTATGTGATGGAGAACATCAATTAATTTGAAAGGTATTACGCGGCAAGAAAAACTACCGATAAGGAATAGAACTCGCAAAAGACCAGATTAAGCAGAGCGACCTTTAGTATCAGAATAAATCTGGCTACCTTCGCGCTTTCCCACCCCCATAACCATCACAGTAATGGTCTCATCCTGGACCAAATACACCAGCCTGTAGCCAGCGGACTTCAGTTTAATTTTATACTGGTCTTTACGGCCATGAAGCTGTGCTGAAGGAACACGAGGATTTTCCAAGCGCTCGACCAGCTTTTTCTTGAACTGCTCCCGGACAGGATGCCCTAACTTTTTCCATTCCTTCATTGCAGAAGGCACAAATTTTAACTTATAGGTCATCGAGCGAAATCTCTTCCGCGTCAGCTAACTCTGACATCCGATCATCAACGGTACGCCCCAGCTCTGCATCTTCAGCCAGTTCCATTAAATAAGCGAATACGGCAGGAGGCACACAGTAGAACGCCGGCTCATTCCGGTTCAGTATAGCGATAGTTTCACCTTCAGCAGCCCGAACCGTCCCCATCGGGTCACGTTTCAACTCAGTAATACTGGCGGCTGTGTTAGTTAGGATGTTGAAAGCCATAATTTCATTCACTCAATTCGGTTAGTCAAAGGTGACTTAAACACACTAATAATAGCACTTTTAAAAGCACTCACTATAGTATTTCCTAAGCATAGCTTCACACTGACCGTTAAGCCGCTTTCTTTCATAAAAAGCGTCGCGGACAGTCATTCATCTTGCCTACCCCCATAAAGCAAAACCCCGCCGAAGCGGCGTTTCATGATGAAGGGAGTTGACCGTTAAGCCAACTATCCCTGCGAAGGAGCCGTTGCACTTGATTAATGGTGCGCCTGTATCTCAGTTTGTATAACATTTTAATGAACCGCACTAAAACGTCACTATACTTGGGCAAGTTCTGTAATAGGAACATTTGTGCAAATATCATTGCCCCTTACCAAAATATCTCTATAATAATATCCAAGTTACCACCCCGGGTTTACTCTTCTCCTGATCCTGTATGCGTGCTTGTACACAGGGTGCAAGGACTTGCCAGTAGTTGACTGGTTAAGATAGGAGACCTATCATGGGACCGAAAATTGTTAATGTACGCAAGTACAAGCGTTTTCGCTTCGGACGCTGGGAAGATGTGTGTAAGCACAAACGCTCAATGCCAAGAAGCTAAATGATATGCCCGACGGTGGTAACCCCAGATTTTAATATCCATAGAGAGATAGAGAATTTATTTATCCCTCTATTGAGATTTAAGTAATTTTATCATCCAAAACCGTTCCCCCCATCATTGCCAAAAAATGGTCGTGATCTTGTGTATCGATAAATATCTTCTCAAACATCTCCAAATATGAATCCGCATCTACTGCTGCAAAAGTAGTTATATTTCTCCCGTCAGAATGAGAATTTCTATTAATAAATCGATAGAAAGAGTCATACCGATGATCAGAATGTTTCTGAGCCAAATCCCTGAGAACTTCCCGAAGTTTTTCTTTCTTGCATGCAAAGCTAAAATAGTACTCAAGTATATTACGCATTGTGTTTGGAAGTATGATTGGATTTACAATTCCAGATTTTACATCCTTCAACGTTTGCCACAAAGACTGATACTCATTTAGAACATCTTCCTTACCAATATCCTGGCACCGACTATATTGATTCTTGGTTATGCGATATAGTTTCCAACCCTTGATCGCATTTTTATCTGAGCCTGCTGTAATCACCAGTTCTTGGAAAAAGAATAGATTATGGGTCATAATTACAAATTTACTTGCTATACCCTTTGAAATTAGCCCATAATATATCATTGAAGATATTTCATAAATAAAATTATGAGATAGACTAGAAATAGGGTCATCTATTACTATCATTTTATCTTTAGCAATATTTTCTTTAGATGAACTGCCATTACATTGCTCAATAAAATACAGGAATGATATCAGTGTCTTCTCACCTTCACTTAATGTTTTAAAAACATTTTGATAATTCCCACCACCTTCACGATGAAGCCTATACGTTTCTTTTTCAGGGCTGTGTCTAACAATTTCGAATCCTGTAACCCCCAAAGATTTCAGCGTATTATTAATTTTACCTATTGTTTCCTCAATGTTCACTATCTCAGATGACTTTATACTGTTCTCTTTTTTGATATTTTCCAAAATAGATTTTTTATTAGAAATAGATTTCTTAAGTTCATCGACTGCTGTTTCAATCTCTTTTTTCTGAGTATCTAATTGAATAAAAAACTCGTCATTAATACTCCTTAAATAACTTAACAATCTAATTTCTAGATTGTTTTTTTCCAAGTCATAATTATCAATTTTCAAGTTATGCTGTGCGATATTATCATTAATTACATTGATGCTATACTTTAACTTATTACAATAAATTTCAACATCATTCAACGTGATCGATGATGAAGGAGATGATAACTTACTCTCAATCCTTTGGCTATTTTCTTTATACACACTTTCCAAGACAGCAAGTAATTCGTAGCAAGAATTATCGCTGGAAATATATTTACATTCATCCAACTGATTACGCAACACCAGAATTGAATCAATCCATAAACTATATTTCACTTTAGCAGCTTCAATAGACGAGAGCCTTTTCTTGTATGACTCATCAAACAACTTACTCAATTCTACTTTAAAATGCTCTACACTTAGGGTTTGCTGACAAAAAGGACAGATATCGTCCTTGAGATACTCCTCACCTCTTTTAACCCAATCACCATTTCCCAATCTATTTATCACATCCGATAACTGACTATCTGAAGATATAATCAGAGGGGTGTTAAGTAAAAGGCTTTCATCTTCATCCAAAATAGGGAATACTGGAAATTCAAGAAGAGAATGTCTTTTATCTTTATCCTTTTCAAGGAGATTAAATTCATCATTTAACTGTTCTGTAGTTAGCTCTTCTCTTTCTGTATGAATTTTAATCTCATCAAAAAATCTTCTTTTCCTTGTCATCCATGTTACTAAAGAAGCAATAGGTGCTCGCCTTATTAAGGATGATTTATTCCAGACTCTATCAATGAACGTACCTTCAACACTAGCACTGAGCGCTTCTTTTTCTTGAAGTTCTTCGCTTAAAGTTAAAATTTCTGATTGAATTTGTTTTATTTTTTTTATATTACCTTCTATAACAGCTTGTATGTCTGCATTATCGCTATTTAAGGTAAATATTCCTGGCTGAGTTGTTGTGGAATGGAAATTTTCATCTATATAATCCTGATTAAAAACGAGGTATTCAAGTCGGGGATCAGGCAAGAAAGTACATTTATTATACTGAGGATCTTCTGGTTTATAAAAATATCCAGATAAAGTAGATTTACCTGAACCATTTTGCCCGTAAATTAAAGTAACCCTCTTACTAAAGTCAAACTCAACCGCATCAACTGGACTGTAGCTACGGACGCCCTTAATACTAAGCATGCTCATGTTTAGTCCTCTATGAGAGAAGTGGTAATAATGTTATATCTATCTGTGCATCCATATAGCTGGTTGAGAATATCACTAACAAAAAACAATATACTAATACCTAAGATGATTTCCAACCCAAGTGTTTTTATCAATATTAGGAGGAGATCAAGGACTTGAAAAGCGTTTACCAGATAACCGAAAGTAGAGGTAGAACGTACCGTTCGACAAAGAGTATCAAGGAAGCGAACAACGGTTGGAGTATCCCATAATGTATCTCACTTTGACGCGAAATACAGACGGGACACACCAACCCATTGTTTTTGAATAGGAGTGGAGTTGACCGTTAAGCCGGGTTCTGTCGTGGACAGTCATTCATCTAGGCCAGCAATCACTCACTGGCTCAAGCAGCCTACCCGGGTTCAGTACGGGCCGTACCATGTGAACCCCTATTTGGCCTTGCTCCGGGTGGAGTTTACCGTGCCACGAACTGTTGCCAGTCGCGCGGTGCGCTCTTACCGCACCCTTTCACCCTTACCTGATCCCACTTGCGTGGGCCATCGGCGGTTTGCTCTCTGTTGCACTAGTCGTAGGCTTGCGCCTCCCAGGCGTTACCTGGCACCCTGCCCTATGGAGCCCGGACTTTCCTCCCCTCCACCTGTCTCCCCCGAAAGGGACGGCAGTGAAGCGGCGACTGTCTGGTCAACTCCGGCGCGGATGATAGGGCAAATTGCCCTACTTGTCATCCCCCGATTCACCGCTATCACCTTCTTGCTCCAGCCCATAGCGGTAAAGCGCATTTTTCTTCACGCCGTGAATCTCTGCCGCCAGCGCCGCCGCTTTCTTCAGCGGTAGCTCGGCACGCAATAGCGTCAGCGTACGCAGCGCTTCCGCCGACAGCGCGCTGTCATCAATCTGATGCCCTTCCACAATCAGCACCATTTCCCCTTTGCGCCGATTCTCATCTTCTTTCACCCAGGCCAGTAATTCGCCCACCGGTGCGCCGTGAATCGATTCCCAGGTTTTGGTGATTTCGCGTGCCAGCACCACGTAGCGCTCGGCTCCCAGCACCTCGCTGATATCCTGCAGGCTGTCCAAGAGGCGATGTGTGGATTCGTAGAAAATCAGCGTGCGAGTCTCTTCTCCTAGCTCACGCAGCTTATCCTTGCGTCCTTTGGTTTTGGCGGGCAAAAAACCTTCATAGCAAAAACGGTCAGACGCCAGACCGGACGCGGAGAGCGCCGTTATCGCCGCGCACGCGCCCGGCAGCGGCACCACGCGAACGCCTGCTTCACGGCAGCGTCGAACCAAATGGTAACCGGGGTCGTTAATCAGCGGCGTGCCCGCATCTGAAACCAGCGCGATGCTTTGTCCTGACTGCAATTTAGCCAGCAACACATCCGCTTTTTGTTGTTCGTTATGATCGTGTAATGCGAACAGTCGCGCATTAATCGCAAAATGTTGTAACAGCAGACCGGTATGGCGGGTATCCTCTGCGGCGATCAGATCAACGCTCGCCAATACCGCTAGCGCACGCTGCGTGATGTCGCCCAGATTGCCGATTGGCGTGGGGACAATGTAGAGGGTAGATGCAGAAATGTCTGCTTGTTGGTCTTGATTCATTGTTTCATCCGGGTTGCCGATTTAATATTGAGCATCTTTAAAAAAAATCACTGGATACAGTATGCTTCCCTTTCATTTCGTCCGTACCCAGGCAGGGCGTGTTATCCCTGTTTTGTTAGCGGCACTGTTTCTCGCAGGCTGTCCAAGTCATGCACCGCAGAGCCCACAACCCGAGGTTCAGGGCAAAGCCGACGCATCATCCGATTATTATCTGCAACAGATGCAGCAAAGTAGCGATAATAACAAGGCTGACTGGCAATTACTTGCTATTCGTTCCCTGTTACAGGAAGGGAAAGCCCCTCAGGCAAGCCAGCAGTTCAATGCGCTGCCAGAAAAGTTGAGCGCAGCGCAAAAGCAAGAACAGCAGTTACTCAGTGCGGAACTATCCGTTGCCCAAAACAATATGGATGCGGCTAAAGCAGCGCTGAGCCAGCTTGATGTGGGTGCGCTTTCCGATGAGCAAAAGCAGCGTTACTACCAGACGCAAATCAAAACAGCACAAGGTCGTCCTTCCATTGAGCTACTGCGAGCCTATATCGCTCAAGAGCCGCTGCTGAAAGGCGACGAGCATCAGATGAACCTCGATCAGACCTGGCTGGCTTTGACGCAAATGTCACCGCAGGAGTCCAGCTCGCTGCTGATTAATGCGAATGAAAATGTGCTGCAAGGCTGGGTCGATCTGCTGAATAACTATCAGGATAACCGGACTTCTCCCGATCAGTTAAAGAGCGCGATTCAGGATTGGCAAACCCGCTATCCGCACCACCCTGCTGCAAAAACGCTGCCTACGCAGTTGAATCAGGTCATTAACTACCAGCAGTCATCGGTGAACAGCATTGCATTGCTGTTGCCACTCAATGGTCAGGCGCAGGTTTTCGCCAATGCCATCCAGCAAGGCTTTAACGCGGCCAAGAACGGTCAGATAGCCACCGCAGTCGTATCTGCCCCTGCCGCACCGTCAGCGGATGCCACGCAAGCCGAACAGGTCACCCCATCGCCAGAAGGTCAGAATGCCCCATCGCCTGCGCCGTACAGCGATCAGGCGGTAGCCTCCACGACGCCTGCACCGGAAGCACAGGCGACAAGCGCTGGGCTGTCCAGTTCGCTCCCGGTCAAAGTGTATGATACGTCTTCACAACCGCTGGCGAATATTCTCACACAGGCACAGCAAGATGGTGCTTCGCTGGTCATCGGTCCGCTGCTGAAAAATGAAGTGGATCAGTTGGCAAACAGCCAGTCACCGCTGAATATTTTGGCGTTAAACCAGCCGGAACATGTCGAAAATAGCCCTAACATCTGCTACTTCGCCCTCTCTCCAGAAGATGAAGCCCGAGACGCGGCAAAATTTATCCATCAGCAGGGTAAACAGCAGCCGCTGGTGCTAGCCCCTCGCGGTGCACTGGGCGATCGTATCATTAACGCATTCGCTCAGGCCTGGAACCAGCAAAGCGGCACCAGCGCTCTGCAACAGCGCTTCGGCAACACGGCGGAGTTAAAACAGGCCATTAATAGCGGCGCGGGCTTAAGCCTGAGCGGTCAGCCTGTTAACGTGTCGCAGCAGCAAGCACAGCCGGGCACCACCATCGGCGGCTTAACCATTCCTTCTCAGGTTCAACCGACGACCAGCTCGTCCGTGAGTGGCAACATTGATGCGGTCTATATCATCGCAACGCCAGACGAGCTGGCGCTGATTAAGCCGATGATTGATATGCGCACCACGTCACGCGCCCGTCCGGCGCTCTACGCCAGCTCACGTAGCTTCCAGGCTGGGTTGGGCCCTGACTTCCGCCTCGAAATGGAAGGGTTGCAGTTCAGCGATATTCCGCTGTTAGCCGGTGCGAACCCAGCGCTGATGCAGCAGGTCAGCAGCCAGTTTAAAAACGATTACTCGTTAGTCCGCCTGTATGCCATGGGGATGGATGCCTGGACGCTCGCCAGCCACTTTGGTGAAATGCGTCAGATTCCGGGCCACCAGATTCCTGGGGCAACAGGAATGCTGAGTTCAGGGCCGGATTGCACCATCAATCGACAGCTAACCTGGCAGCAATATCGTCAGGGTCAGCTGGTACCCGTTCTCTGAATCAGCGAGCGGCTGGCGCAGTTTACGAACAACAGGCCCGGCGTTATCTTGAACGCGCGGGCCTGACCTTCACCGCTGCGAATGTTACGCTACGCGGCGGTGAACTGGATTTGATCATGCGAGATCGCCATATTTGGGTGTTTGTCGAAGTGCGCTATCGGCGCAACGCCCATTTTGGTGATGCCGCAGCCAGCGTCACCCGACGCAAACAGCAGCGGTTGTTGCATGCCGCCGCCGTGTGGTTGGCACAGCGAGGTGCCAGCTTTGACACTGTGGATTGCCGTTTTGACGTGCTGGCAATTACAGGCGAACAGTTCGACTGGCTCCCTAACGCCTTTGCCGCACAGGGATAACATTTTTACCATTCAGAGATATCTTATCCTTAATGGACTTCAATTTACGTAGGTTAATTCAACGTGCTGGATAGAATAAAAGTTTGTTTTACCGAGAGTATTCAAACGCAGATTGCAGCGGCAGAAGCCTTGCCGGACGCCATTTCGCGCGGCGCGATTGCGATGGTGCAGTCTCTGCTAAACGGCAACAAAATTCTGTGCTGCGGTAACGGAACATCAGCAGCCAATTCGCAGCATTTTGCCGCCAGCATGATTAACCGTTTTGAAGCAGAGCGCCCCAGCTTACCGGCTATCGCACTTAATGCGGATAATGTGGTCTTAACTGCGATAGCCAATGACCGCTTGCATGAAGAGGTCTATGCCAAACAAGTCAGAGCGTTAGGTCAGGCTGGCGATGTGCTATTGGCCATTTCAACCCGTGGCAACAGCCGCGATATTGTTAAAGCCGTAGAGTCTGCCGTTACCCGCGACATGACGATTGTCGCCCTGACCGGCTACGATGGCGGAGAACTGGCCGGGTTGCTCGGGCCGCAGGATGTGGAAATTCGCATCCCGTCACACCGCAGCGCCCGTATTCAGGAAATGCACATGCTGACAGTCAACTGCCTGTGCGATTTAATTGATAACACACTTTTTCCACACCAGAACGATTGAAGGAGCACTACATGAGGATAAGTTCTGCATTTGCCGTGCTGTCTATCGCCCTGCTGCTACAAGGCTGTGTCGGGGTTGTTGCTGTTGGCAGTGCCGTGGCAACCAAAACGGCCACGGACCCGCGTACCGTAGGCACGCAGGTTGACGATGGCACACTGGAAGTCCGCGTGACGAATGCAATCAGCAAAGACGAGCAGTTGAAAAAAGAGGCTCGTATCATTGCAACAGCTTATCAGGGGAAAGTATTGTTAACAGGGCAAGCACCGAGCACAGAAATGGCAAGCCGGGCTAAGCAAATCGCCCTCGGCGTGGAAGGCGCAGCCGAAGTCTACAATGAGATACGCCAAGGTACGCCGGTTTCAATGGGAACCGCCTCCATGGATACCTGGATCACAACCAAAGTGCGCTCACAGATCCTGGCAAGCGACACAGTTAAATCCTCTAACGTCAAAGTCACAACGGAAAACGGCGAAGTCTTCCTGTTAGGTCTGGTGACACAGCGTGAAGGCACCTCCGCCGCAGAGATCGCCAGTAAAGTTGGCGGCGTGAAACACGTCACGACGGCCTTCACCTACCTGCAATAACGTTTTGATTTCTTTAATACCTTTGTCTTTTTAAAAACAAAACCGCTGATGAAGACATCAGCGGTTTTTTTTATCTCTGCGCTTTTTATCCCACTTCAGAGAAGCCGTATCTTTGCCCGATGAGATCGGGACTCAAGAGAATTATGGCATAGCAGGGTTGAGCAACCAGAGTGCACGGCGGGTTTCAACGCTGATGTGGCTCGGTTCTTTATCGCGCGCGCCGGCCTCACCGGTGAGCAATTCCGCAAAGCCCGCCTGCGTGATTTGCGTCTGGTAACGCGGCGTTTTCAAACCACGATCCGCCTGCAATAACAGCGGGATAAGACGGCTGCTTTGCCTGTCCATCGTTTTGCGCGGCCACGCCTTGTTTTCATCCAGATACGGTGCCATAAAATCCAGTGCCTTTATCACACTGCTTCCCTTCGGCGTGTGGTACTGCCAGATATTCTCGCCGACGCGGGAAGCCAGCATCGCCATATCCGTTATCGCCTGAAGGTTGAAGTAGCTGTAATGGAAAGAGCGGGTACGTGCCAACTCTTCCGGCTGAGCCCCATCCGCTTGCAGTTGGTGATCCAATTTTTCCCGCTGTAACTGCGCCATGGATTTCACCACGTCGATTTTCCCCAGATACCAGGCGATCCCCGCAACCTGTACGGTATACCAGCTACCGTGATTGTTCTGGGCCGTTGCCTCTTTTTTCCCCAGTTTGCTGGTTTGCAGCCAGTGCAGATAATCACTCATCCATTTCTGCATCTGCTGTTCATCCTGAGCTGTCCAGCCCGGAGCCTGACGCAGCATAATCAGCGAATCGACGATACGGGTGGAAAAATAGCGCCCGTCCAATACGCCCGATCCTCTGCCCGGCGCGATGCCCGGCACGCCCTGCGCGAAGTCGAGATTAGGGTTCATGCGCGTAGCGGGGTCGATAAACCAGGTACGGATCATCGACATGGCCTTATCGGCATAAGCCTGTTTGCCAGAGAAATACCACGCCAGCGTCAACGCCTGCGTTTGGGCAGTAAATTTTGCCAGTCTTACCCCATCGGTCTCCTCATCCTTGCTGGCAGGGTTTACCTGCCCATCACGACGAATCCAAGGCAAACCATCAGCTTTGTCGGGATCGGGCCACCAGTAGGCGCTGAGGCTCAAATAATCATGCTTTGAACCACTGGGTGGCGTGGATTTCTTTTCCGTCACGCTGGGATTATTTATTTTCAGCGCGCGGTCGGCTTCCGAAATAAGCTGCTCGTACGCCATTCGCGTCTGCGGCTTTTCCGTTTTCTGCTGTAGCTGCTGTTTTACCGAAGATAACTGAGCCTGCTGCAAGAAGGCGTAGGGATTATCGGGGGATGACGCTTTAGGCTCCGCATCCGCACGGGCAACAGAAGCCACACAACACAATGCAACCAGTAAACCTGACCAATAACGTAACCGCATACTTTCTCCTGATGTCGAAAACACGACCGTTAACGCAAAAATTTCTCGGTATAGTAAACGAACAAAGCGACTTAATTCAGATTGTTACCTCACAACAGATCGTTATCTCGCAAAAACGCGTCGCCGCCCATCTGCCTCATCTGGCGCAAAATCCACTGCTGACGTTGAATAACATAGCCGGAGGGCGCATTCGCACGAAAGCGAATGGGGTTCGGCAGCACCGCCGCCAGTAAGGCAGATTCACTTGCCGTCAGCCTGCTGGCAGGCTTGTTGAAATAACGTCTGGCGGCCGCTTCCACGCCAAAAATTCCGGGGCCAAATTCGGCGATATTCAGATACACGGTCAGAATCCGCCGTTTTGTCCAGACCAGCTCAACTCCGGTGGTAATACCCGCCTCAAGTCCCTTGCGCACCCAGCTACGTCCATCCCACAGAAAAAGGTTCTTCACCATCTGCTGCGACAGCGTAGAGGCACCGCGAATCCGCTGCGTGTTGCGCTCGTTGTGCTTCAGTGCCTGGCCAATCGCATCCAGATCGAAACCCCAATGCTGAGGGAATTTTTGGTCTTCCGCCGCGATCACCGCCAGCGCCATTTCCGGTGCAATCGCCTCCATTGCCACCCAGTCAGAATGGGCAACGTAGGAGAACTCGCCTTTCAGCCATGCGCTGATCTGCCTGTCGGCCATCACCGCAGAGAACGGCACGGGCAGGAAGGAAAATAGCAGGATGCCAGCCAGCCACGCACCGATGACAACCAACAGACTCCGAACAATCAGGCGCTTCAGCCACGTGAATAAGCCTCCACGCCCTCGGTTCCACCTCATTCGGTGAGATCCAATACGCGTGCCACAAGCTTATCAATGCCTTGTGCCGCTTCGCTGATGGAGTTAGCCAGCATATAGGCCGGTGTGGTCACGATTTTATGCTCTTCATCAACCACGATATCATCGACCGGACAAACCACGTGGATACCACCCATCTCGTCGACGGCCTCAGCGGTATCAATATCGTTACCAATGGTTACGCGAACAGGTACACCCAAAATCGTTGGCAGCAGCGCCGGTGAGATGCAAATAAAACCAATTGGTTTATTTTGCTTATAAATTTCCTGTGTGAGCAATTGCAGCGTTTCGTCAATCTGACACGCCGTTCCCTGCGTCGCGAAGTCACTTAAATTTTTCGCAGCGCCAAAACCACCCGGCACAATCAGCGCATCTAAATCTTGTGCATTTGCCGCAGAAAGCGGCTGGATTTTTCCCCTGGCGATCCGTGCTGATTCTGCTAAAACGTTGCGATTCTCACCAGTTACGTCACCTGTCAGGTGATTAACCACCTGTAATTGTGGTTTATCTGGCGCAAAGCAAACTGCTTGCGCGCCCGCGCGATCCAGCGCAAGTAACGTCAATACGGCTTCATGAATCTCGGAACCGTCATAAACACCACAACCACTAAGGACAATGCCGACTCGTTTCATCATCTTTTCCTTCATTTCATTACATCAACTAATTGATTTTTTAATTGACAAACACTAATCTACATCACACATTTTAATGATTCTTGTAACAAAGATTTCTACATTTGCTATTTTGTTGCTTGATGAAGATGTACAGTAGCTAGGTTTTAGTCGCTGTTGTAATTTGTAGTCGTTAAGAACATAGTTAAGACACGAATATCCGCACTTGCGAGTTTACAAACCCTGAGATCTAAATGCAGGTGCATGTTTTCCCTGGTGTTGGCGCATAATTCGCGCACCCCGACTTCGGTCGGGGTCATTTTTTTCTACCGTATGAAAACGTGCAAAGCCCTCGCATCCCCATCCCCCTAGAATCGTAAACATCACTCAATCTGCCGCCGTTGGCACTTTTTGCATGATATCGTGCAAGACGAAAAAATTTTCTAGCCGTTTTGCTCGCCACGTCCCTGTGGCCGCAACAGACCGTATCAGGATTCTTTTTCGGCTTTTGCTACCCAATCACGCAGTACCTGAACGTCATGACGCCAGTCGTGCTTAAGCTCATCAACCCATTCCTGCACGTTATCCCACCATGCCGGTAGCGATGAGGTCTGAATTTGCTGGGCAACTTGCTGCAGATGCCGTAACCCAACGGAACCTGCCGCCCCTTTGATTTTGTGTCCTTCTTCCGTAATGCCTTTCTGGTCGCGCGCTGTCATGTTGGAATCCAAAATCGCCAGATAGCCCGGCATCATCTGTTCAAACATCTCCAGACTCTGGTGGATCAATTTCGGCCCCACCAAATCCAGATACTGTTCCAGCATCGGGATATCCAGCAGATCTTCTTCTGCGTTTGCCATTTCATCCTCCTCCTCAATCACCGGTTCTTCCGTCCACACCGAGTGCGTATCCCAGAATTGTTTGATGACGGCGGTCAGCGCAGGTACCGAGAGCGGTTTGCTCAGCACGTCGTCCATTCCCGCATCCAGATATTCGCGTTTATCTTTCAGCACGTTCGCCGTCAGCGCTACCAGCGGCGGCATACTACGTTTGCCATAGCGTGAACGCAGCTGACGCGCCACGTCCAGCCCGGTCATATCCGGCAGTTGAATATCGAGCAGTACCAGATCGAACTCATCGGGATCGAACATGTCCAGCGCTTCCTGCCCGGTCATGGCGACATCCACGCTATTACCCAGTTTTTCCAGTACCGAACGCGCGACAACTACGTTGAGTTCAATATCCTCCACCAGCAGAACATGCAGCGCCGGTAGCGGCAAATCATCGTCGTCGTCCAGGCCGCTTCCCGCTTCATCGACGCTCGGGGCCGTCACCGTCAGGGTGAAGCAGGATCCCTTGCCTTGCGTACTGGAAACCTGGATATCGCCCCCCATGTTCTGTGCCAGACGCTTCGACACCGCCAGACCGATTCCCGTGCCCGTTGCGGGTTTCCCGCCGTGCTGGTCTTTGACCTGATAATACATGGCGAAGATTTTTTCCAACTCATCCGCCGGAATACCCATCCCGGAATCTTCCACCTCAAAGCGCAGGCGATCGCCTTTCTCATGCCAGACGCGCACCACAATTTCGCCCTTCTTGCCGTTCTCACCCTTCGGCGTGAATTTCACCGCGTTGCTGAGCAGGTTCCACAGGATCTGCCGCAGGCGCGTTCCGTCAGTAATGACTTTCTGCGGCAGAGGCTGATGCTGGTCCATAATCAGCTTCAGACCTTTCGGTTCTGCCAGCAGGCCACCGAGGTTTTCCAGATCCACCAGAAAACCGGTGAAATCAATCGGCTGGTTATCGAGTTGCACCTTGCGGCGCTCCTGTTTGTCCATCTCAATCACGTCGTTAAAGATATTGCCCAGCGTAATCGCGCTGACGTGGATGGTTTTGAGGTATTTTTGCTGTTCAGGGTCAAGTTGCGTATCCAGCAGGATGCGACTTAACCCGACAATGCCATTAAGCGGCGTACGAAGCTCGTGGCTGATTGTTGAGATAAAAGTGGTCTTCTCCCTACTGGCGTTCTCTAACGCGTCCTGGTAACGCTTACGCTCCGTTATATCGCGTCCAAACCCCATCAGCCCGTGACGTTTGCCCATCCGGTCATAAAATGGCACCTTGCGCAGCTCAAAACAGGCTTTACGGCCATCGGGATACACCAGCCATTGTTCGTAGGTCAGAGAAACGTTGTGGCGGAACACTTTTTCGTCCGTTTCCATCACTTTCTCGGCAATATCGGGGGCGTAAACATCCTGTGGCGTCAGACCAATGAGCTGCTTCTGACTTTTGCCCACCAGCAGCTCCATCGCACGGTTACAGCCGGAGAATTCTTTATCTTCGTTACGGTAGTAAACCAAATCCGGCGAGGCATCGAGGAACGAGCGCAGCAGCGCAGATTGCTGCTCCAGCTCAATCTGCGCCTGTTCGCGGCGGGACATCTCTTCTTTGAGCCGGCTCATCACCAGCACGCGCGCATCTTCCGCTTTGATACGGTCAGCGATTTCCTGATTGAGCTGTGCAATATTCTCCTGAAGCTGCGCATTCAGCTCCAGATCCCGATGGCGCATTTCTTCCAGCTTCGCCACCAGCTTCGCCAGTCGCTGGCGAGACTCTTCAAGCTGTTCCACCACCACGGAGAGGAAATAAACGGCCCAGGGCGTAATCAACAGCCCGAAGAAAATGGAGCGGACGACGTCGATATTTTCGACTTCCCCGCTGAGCAACAGGGTGACCGCCATTTGCACCACCATCGCTAGCAGCACCAATACCGAGGCCAGCAGCAGTGAAAAACGGACAAGCCCCAGTTTTACCATCAAATCAACATAGTACTGCGCCAACAGACGAATTTGCTTCATAGCGATTTCCCTTAGTCACCCACCCGCGCATCATAACGTAAAACGACGGCTTATACGGTGCTGCCGCACAGATTCACGGCACAGCATCAGCCGCCAATGTCCTGCGGCACATTACCTATCAGCATAGTGGTACGGCGTGCCCAGCGCGGAACCCTGTACGCCATGCGTTTGCAGATAGCGATCCAGTTCCACCATGCCCGTCCAGCGGTTTTCACACCAGAGCGGTGCCAGCAAGGTCGGGCGCCGAGCGCTGGCGGAAATGCGGTGATAAATCACATCCGGCGGCGTATGGCGAATCATCTCTCCCGCGATCTCCACGTAGCGATCCAGCGCCAGCTCCGGCAGCCTTCCCGCTTTCCAGGCCTTCGCCATCGTGCTGCCTTCCACGATATGGAGAGGATGCAGCTTAATGCCCTCCACGCCGGTTTCAACCACCTGCTCCAGCGTCGATAAGCAGCGTTGGGCATCTTCTCCCGGTAAACCCACGATCAGATGACTACACACTTTCAGACCGCGCTCACGCGCACGGCGGGTGGTTTCCTGATAGCAGGCGAAGTCATGGCCGCGATTAATCCGGTGCAGCGTTTTGTCACACGCGCTTTGCAGCCCCAGTTCCAGCCAGACCTCATAGCCCTGTTCATGGTAGCGGGACAGCAAATCCAGCACCGCATCGGGCACGCAGTCGGGGCGAGTGCCCACGCAAATCCCCACCATTTCAGCCTGCTTCAACGCTTCCTGATACATGCTTTCCAGCACCTGAACCTCGGCATAGGTGCTGGTATACGCCTGAAAATACGCCAGATAGCGCTTGGCTCGGTTCACCTTTCCCGCCTGCGCTTCCAACTGCTGCGCGATGCTGCGTTGCTGCATCTGCTCATCGGCAAACGAGGCCACATTACAGAACGTGCAACCGCCCCGCCCCAGCGTGCCATCACGGTTTGGGCAGTTAAACCCACCGTGCAGCGTCAGCTTGTGGATCTTCTCGCCATAACGACGTTGAAGATTTCCGCCAAACATATTGATTAATTTTTGCAATTGCATATTCTAACCTGCTCCCTTGAGGAACAGCAGACTACCTTTCTCTCGCTCCCTTCGCGATGACCGCGATCAATCACACACATCCCAATGAAATGCATTTTTATTCGCTTTTAGTGAAAATAAACTCACGTCGGTGTTAATTAATTTTTCTTATCCCGCATGCTCGCTTGATGAAAAGATGAAGCAATACTTAAAAATAGTTTCATGAAATCTAAAAGTAGTCATATGCAGCATAATATGCTACGACGCAGAGAGAATGCAGCACGGATAAGGGTTCCCGCGCTTTTGTATAGTGATACAGCTCACACTTCAATTAAACTCCATATCCATTTATCGAGATAGTTTTTCTAAAAAAATCATTATCTTTCATAGGTATAATTAAAAATTATCGCATATCAGCACATTTCACACTGGTATTTGACCTGAACAGGCTTTCTCGCTAATTTGGGGATCCGCTGGAAGCTTTCCTGACGGGTTCACGACTCGTCATATTTATGCAGTAAATGAAGACTCCCTCTAAAAACAAGTCATTTACCACTTGTGAGACCGTCACGAGAGGCCGAAGAAGAGAGCGTAATACTAGCCGCTCAACGCCACGGTGCTTTCTCGCAGTAGGTTGTGAGAGTCACACAGAGCCTGGGGAGGTTCACTAACATGTTGTACGATGCATCCCAAGAGAGAGATAACTGTGGTTTCGGATTAATCGCCCATATAGAAGGTGAGCCGAGCCATAAAGTAGTGCGTACTGCCATTCACGCACTTGCACGCATGCAGCACCGTGGCGCAATCCTTGCTGACGGCAAGACTGGCGACGGCTGCGGTTTATTACTTCAGAAGCCCGACCGTTTCTTTCGTCTGGTGGCGGAAGAGCACGGCTGGCGTTTAGCCAAAAACTACGCCGTTGGCATGATGTTTCTCAATCAGGACGAAGAACTGGCTCGCGCCACACGTCGGATTGTAGAAGAAGAGTTGCAGAACGAAACGCTGTCCGTACTGGGCTGGCGTGAAGTTCCGACCAACCCTGATGTACTGGGGGAAATTGCCCTGTCGTCCATGCCGCGTATTGAGCAAATTTTCGTTAACGCCCCGGCTGGCTGGCGTCAACGTGATATGGAACGTCGCCTGTTCATGGCGCGTCGCCGTATCGAAAAGCGCATTGAAGATAAAGAGTTCTACGTTTGTAGCTTCTCCAATCTGGTCACGATCTATAAAGGTCTGTGCATGCCGGCGGATCTGCCACGCTTCTACCTCGATCTGGCCGATCTGCGTCTGGAGTCGGCAATTTGCCTGTTCCACCAGCGCTTCTCAACCAACACCGTTCCACGCTGGCCGCTGGCGCAGCCGTTCCGCTATCTGGCGCACAACGGCGAGATCAACACCATCGCCGGTAACCGTCAGTGGGCACGCGCACGTGCTTACAAGTTCAAAACGCCGCTGATCCCGGATTTGCAGGATGCCGCACCGTTCGTCAACGAAACTGGCTCCGACTCCAGCTCGCTGGATAACATGCTGGAACTGTTCCTGAGCGGCGGGATGGATATCATCCGTGCCATGCGCCTGCTGGTTCCGCCAGCCTGGCAGAACAACCCGGATATGGATCCTGAACTGCGCGCCTTCTTCGACTTTAACTCCATGCACATGGAGCCGTGGGATGGCCCGGCCGGTATCGTAATGTCCGACGGGCGCTATGCCGCCTGTAACCTGGATCGTAACGGCCTGCGCCCTGCGCGCTACGTCATCACCAAAGACAAGCTGATCACCTGTGCCTCTGAAGTCGGTATCTGGGATTATCAGCCGGATGAAGTGGTTGAAAAAGGCCGCGTTGGTCCTGGCGAACTGATGGTGATCGACACCCGCAGCGGTCGCATCCTGCACTCTGCCGAAACCGATGACGATCTGAAAAGCCGCCACCCTTACAAAGAGTGGATGGAGAAAAACGTTAAGCGTCTGGTGCCGTTCGAAGAATTGCCAGACGATCAGGTCGGCAGCCGTGAATTCGACGATGAGCTGCTGGAGACCTTCCAGAAACAGTACGGTTACAGCAGCGAAGAGCTGGATCAGGTCATCCGCGTGCTGGGCGAGAACGGTCAGGAAGCCACCGGTTCGATGGGTGACGACACGCCGTTCGCCGTGCTGTCGAGCCGTCCACGTATCATTTATGACTACTTCCGTCAGCAGTTCGCGCAGGTGACCAACCCGCCAATCGACCCGCTGCGTGAAGCACACGTGATGTCACTGGCGACCAGCATTGGCCGCGAGATGAACGTGTTCTGTGAAGCAGAAGGTCAGGCTCACCGCCTGAGCTTTAAATCGCCGATCCTGCTTTACTCCGATTTCACCCAGTTGACGTCGCAGGATGAACTGCACTATCGCGCCGACACGCTGGATCTGACGTTTGATCCGTCGCAGCAAACGCTGCAACAGACGATCGAGAAACTGTGTGACGAGGCTGAAAGCAAAGTCAGAGACGGTGCCGTGCTGCTGGTGCTCTCAGACCGCGGCATTAGCGAATCACGCCTGCCGGTCCCTGCGCCGATGGCCGTGGGTGCCGTTCAGCGCCGTCTGGTCGAAAAGAGCCTGCGCTGTGATGCCAACATCATTGTCGAAACCGCCAGTGCGCGCGATCCGCACCACTTTGCCGTGCTGTTAGGCTTTGGTGCGACGGCTATCTACCCTTACCTCGCCTACGAAACGCTGGCGCGGATGGTCGATAACCACACCATCGACAAACCTTATCGTGCCGTGATGCTGAACTACCGTAACGGCATCAATAAAGGCCTGTACAAGATTATGTCCAAAATGGGCATCTCGACGATTGCGTCTTATCGCTGTTCCAAGCTGTTTGAAGCCGTGGGCCTGCACAAAGATGTGTCGACGCAATGCTTCCTGGGCGTCGTCAGCCGTATCGGCGGTGCAAACTACAGCGACTTCGAACAGGATCTGTTGAACCTGTCCAAACGTGCCTGGCTGAAACGCAAAACGCTGGAACAGGGCGGCCTGCTGAAATTTGTTCACGGCGGCGAATACCATGCCTACAACCCGGATGTCGTCACCACGCTGCAAACCGCGGTGAAAACCGGGGAGTACAGCGATTACGAGCAATACGCCAAACTGGTTAACGAGCGTCCAGCAGCGACCTTACGCGACCTGCTGGCACTGAAACCGCAAGAAGGCGCGGCCATCGCAATCGACAGCGTCGAACCCGCTTCTGAAATGTTCAAACGCTTCGATACCGCGGCCATGTCCATCGGCGCACTCAGCCCGGAAGCCCATGAATCGCTGGCTGAAGCGATGAACGGACTGGGCGGCTTCTCCAACTCCGGTGAAGGCGGCGAAGATCCAGCGCGTTACGGCACCAATAAAGTGTCCCGTATCAAGCAGGTGGCTTCTGGCCGCTTTGGTGTGACGCCAGCCTATCTGGTTAACGCCGATGTGATTCAGATTAAAGTGGCGCAAGGCGCGAAGCCAGGCGAAGGCGGTCAGTTACCGGGTGATAAAGTCACGCCGTACATTGCTCGTCTGCGTTATTCCGTGCCGGGCGTGACGCTGATTTCACCACCGCCGCACCACGATATTTACTCTATCGAAGATCTGGCACAGCTGATTTTCGATCTGAAGCAGGTCAACCCGAAAGCGATGATTTCGGTAAAACTGGTGTCCGAACCGGGCGTCGGGACTATCGCTACGGGCGTTGCCAAAGCGTACGCCGATTTGATCACCATCGCCGGCTACGACGGTGGTACCGGTGCCAGCCCGCTGTCCTCCGTGAAATACGCGGGTTGCCCTTGGGAGCTGGGTCTGGTTGAAACGCAACAGGCTCTGGTCTCCAACGGCCTGCGCCACAAAATCCGCCTTCAGGTGGACGGTGGCTTGAAAACCGGTCTGGATATCGTCAAAGCGGCGATTCTGGGTGCAGAAAGCTTCGGCTTCGGCACCGGACCGATGGTTGCGCTGGGCTGTAAATACCTGCGTATCTGTCACCTGAATAACTGTGCGACAGGCGTTGCAACACAGGATGAGAAGCTGCGCCGCGATCACTACCACGGCCTGCCTGAGCGTGTAACCAACTACTTCCACTTCATCGCGCATGAAACTCGCGTGCTGATGGCAGAGCTGGGCGTCAGCCGTCTGGTGGATCTGATTGGTCGTACCGACTTGCTGGTTGAGCTGGACGGTTTCAGTGCGAAACAGAACAAGCTGGATCTGTCGCCGCTGCTGCACGCGGCACAGCCTCAGCCGGGCAAAGCGCTGTACTGCACTGAAAGCAATCTGTCGTTCGATAAAGGCTTACTGAACAAAGAGCTGCTGGCTCAGGCACAGCCGCACATCGATGCGAAACAGGGTAAAGCGCTCTACTTCGACATCCGCAACACCGATCGCTCCGTCGGCGCAACGCTGTCTGGCGCAATTGCCGAGAAACATGGCGATCAAGGGCTGGCGGGCGATCCGATTAAAGCGCACTTCTCCGGTACCGCAGGTCAGAGCTTCGGCGTCTGGAACGCCGGCGGCGTGGAACTGAAACTAACTGGTGATGCCAACGACTACGTGGGCAAAGGCATGGCGGGCGGCAGTATCTCCGTGCGTCCTCCGGTAGGCTCTGCCTTCCGCAGCCACGAAGCAAGCATCATCGGTAACACCTGCCTCTACGGCGCTACTGGCGGTAAGCTGTTTGCCGCAGGCCGTGCAGGTGAGCGTTTCGCCGTACGTAACTCTGGCTGTATCACCGTGGTAGAAGGCATCGGCGATAACGGCTGTGAATACATGACGGGCGGTATCGTCTGCGTACTGGGTCGTACTGGCGTGAACTTTGGCGCAGGGATGACCGGTGGATTCGCCTACGTGCTGGATGAAGACGGTGAATTCCGCAAACGCGTTAACCCGGAACTGGTGGAAGTGCTGGATGTCGAAGAACTGGCTATCCATGAAGAACATCTTCGTGGCCTGATCACCGAGCACGTGCAGAATACCGGTTCACACCGCGGAGAAGAGATCCTCGCTAACTGGCCGACCTGGGCACCGAAATTTGCTCTGGTGAAACCGAAGTCAAGTGATGTGAAGGCATTGTTGGGTCACCGTAGTCGTTCCGCAGCCGAGCTGCGGGTTCAGGCGCAGTAAGAGGTCATCATGAGTCAGAATGTTTACCAGTTTATCGACTTACAGCGCGTTGATCCGCCCAAGAAGCCGCTGAAGATTCGCAAAATTGAATTTGTTGAGATCTACGAGCCGTTCTCAGAAAGCCAGTCCAAAGCCCAGGCAGACCGCTGCCTGGCGTGCGGTAACCCTTACTGTGAGTGGAAGTGTCCGGTACATAACTACATCCCGAACTGGCTGAAGCTGGCGAACGAAGGCCGCATTATCGAAGCGGCTGAGTTATCGCACCAGACCAACAGCCTGCCGGAAGTCTGCGGTCGCGTATGCCCGCAGGACCGTCTGTGTGAAGGGTCTTGTACGCTGAATGATGAATTCGGCGCGGTCACCATCGGCAACATCGAACGCTATATCAATGATAAAGCGATAGAGATGGGCTGGAAGCCAAGCGTTGCCAACGTCAAACCGACCGGTAAGCGCGTCGCCATCATTGGCGCAGGTCCGGCAGGGCTGGCTTGTGCCGACGTGCTGGCACGCGGTGGCGTACAGGCCGTCGTGTTCGATCGTCATCCTGAGATCGGTGGCCTACTGACCTTCGGTATCCCTTCTTTCAAGCTGGAAAAAGAAGTGATGGTGAAACGTCGTGAGATCTTCACCGAGATGGGCATCGAATTCCGTCTGAATACCGAAGTCGGTAAAGACGTGCAGATGAAAGCGCTGCTGGACGAGTACGATGCAGTATTCCTCGGCGTCGGCACCTATCAGTCTATGCGTGGCGGATTGGACAATGAAGACGCTCAGGGCGTCTACGATGCGCTGCCGTTCCTGATCGCCAACACCAAGCAGCTGATGGGCTTTGAAGCCGCAGCAGACGAGCCTTACGTCAGCATGCAAGGCAAACGCGTTGTGGTACTGGGCGGTGGTGACACTGCGATGGACTGCGTACGTACCTCGATTCGTCAGGGCGCAACGCACGTTACCTGTGCCTATCGTCGTGATGAAGAGAACATGCCGGGTTCCAAACGCGAAGTGAAAAACGCGCGTGAAGAAGGCGTCGAGTTCAAATTCAACCTGCAACCGTTAAGCGTCGAGATCAATGGCGCGGGCAAGGTGTGCGGCGTGAAAATGGCGCGTACGGCGCTGGGCGCACCGGATGCCAACGGCCGTCGTCGTCCTGAAATCGTAGAGGGTTCCGAGCACGTACTGGAAGCCGATGCGGTCATCATGGCGTTTGGCTTCCGTCCGCACAAAATGGCGTGGTTGGCAGAACATGACGTCAAGCTGGACGACCAAGGTCGCATTGTCGCACCGGAAAGTTGCGATAACGCGTTCCAGACCAGCAACCCGAAAATCTTTGCGGGTGGAGATGCAGTACGCGGTTCCGATCTGGTGGTTACGGCCATCGCAGAAGGTCGTAAAGCCGCTGACGGTATCATGAACTATCTGGAAGTGTAGAACGTACCACTTCTCTTAAGGGCAGCGCTGGCTGCCCTTTTCTTTTTCAGCCTTCACCCGATTCCGTCTTTATTTGAATACTCAATCTTTACCGGAATACAGGTCAATTACATCCTGTTCCGTCAGCATCGGCGTTTTCTCAGCAAGCGAGTAGTAGCTCGGTTTCTTATCAATATAAATCTGCGATACCAACGTTTTATTGGTCTCGTCAGCAAAAAAGCCCGCCGGAATATGATAAGTACCACCGCTACGCAACCGATAGAACAGGTGCGTTCCACATACGCGGCAAAAACCGCGCTCGGCCCATTCCGATGACGGCCAGACCGTAATATTTTCCTCGCCCTCAATAGCAATCGCCGGATCCGTACACTCAACAGCCATGAGCGGACCACCGCCCCACGTCTGGCACATTCCACAGTGGCAGGCATCTACCTTACTCACCGAGTGCGCCGTGGAAATCGTCACACCACCGCATAAACAACGACCTTGATGCATTGCTCCCCCTCCTGATGCTCTGCGTTCTGGAATCGCAATACCCTATAAAAAAGGAATATCACCGTGAATGTCGGTTATAGCATAGGTTATATACGTGCTTTTTCTCATTCTCAGGAAATTGGACAATGCTCAACGTTCAATCGGTATTCCCCTAACGGCGCAGCAAGAAAATGAAATAAGTCGTGCGGTAGCAATCGATGGCGACGTGCTGCACTTCTTTCTCGGAATATCACACCAAACAGGCTAATAAAATCGTCGTCTTTCCACTGTGTTCTAAAGAACCTTTCGTAATAAATCCTGCAATATCACGTTAAAGACCTACACTTACCTCCGACATTAACTTGTCTTTATTGAGATTGGATTTCATTAAGGAGGAACTATGACAGTCGAAGTGGCTCTTGTAACAGGAGCCGGTCAAGGTATTGGCCGCGCTATTGCTCTCAGACTGGCGGCAGACGGTTTTGCCGTCGCCATCGTGGACTATAACCAAGAAACCGCACACAGCGTGGCACAGGAAATCGAAAAATCCGGCGGACAGGCCATCGCACTACAGGCGGACGTTGCGGATCGTGAGGCAGTTTTCGCCGCTGTCGCAGAAACTAAAAAGCGCTTTGGTGACTTTAACGTCATCGTCAATAACGCTGGTGTTGCCCCTTCAACCCTGATTGAAGACATCACGCCAGACGTTGTCGATCGCGTTTATAACATCAACGTCAAAGGCGTTATCTGGGGCATTCAAGCAGCGCTCGATGCCTTCAAATCTCTGGGTCACGGCGGAAAAATTATCAATGCCTGTTCGCAGGCTGGGCATGTGGGCAATCCCGAACTCGCCGTCTACAGCTCAAGTAAATTCGCAGTTCGTGGCTTAACGCAAACGGCTGCACGCGATTTAGCGCCGCTGGGCATCACGGTCAATGGTTACTGTCCGGGTATCGTAAAAACGCCAATGTGGGATGAAATCGATCGGAAGATCTCCGAATCCGCAGGGAAACAGCGTGGCTATGCGACGGAAGAATTCGCCAAACGCATCACGCTGGGCCGCCTTTCCGAGCCGGAAGATGTCGCTGCCTGCGTGTCCTATCTGGCCAGCCACGATTCCGACTATATGACGGGGCAGTCGCTATTGATTGATGGCGGAATGGTGTTCAGTTAATCGCATATTCAGCGAACAACGGGAATAAGAAAGGGCACCACAAGGGTGCCCTTAAACATTACTTCACGACCCGTAGCGACGGTCGGCCACCTTTAGGTGGCTGTGGTGGTTCATCATCAGAACCCGAGCCATCGTCAGGCGCTTCAGAATCAGGTGAGCTATCGACAATCGACATGACCGTCCCTGAAGCGGGTGCGCCATCTTGAAAGTCTTCATATTCACCTGCAGATTCGTAAGCAGGTTCGGACTCAAACATCGTTCCAGCCCCGTTCTCACGTGCATAAATCGCCATGACGGCCGCCATGGGCACATAAACCTGACGTGGGACGCCGCCAAAACGGGCATTGAAACGAACGCTGTCATCAGCTAACTCAAGGCCGCCAACAGCGCGCGGTGCGATATTCAGCACGATCTGGCCGTCACGGGCGAACTCCATCGGCACCATAACATCCGGCAGAGTGACATCTACCACCAGATGAGGCGTTAATTGGTTATCCAGCAACCAATCATAAAAAGCCCGTAATAAATACGGACGACGCGGAGACAGTTGAGACAACGCCATACGGTTTAACCTCGGGTTTGCAAACGCATTTCACGTTCCACTTCCGTCAGGGAAGCCAGGAACGCATCACGCTCAAAGACGCGAGTCATGTAGCCTTTCAGCTCTTTCGCGCCCGAACCACTCAGTTCAATGCCTAACTGCGGCAAACGCCACAGCAGCGGAGCCAGATAGCAATCCACCAGGCTGAACTCTTCGCTCATGAAATAAGGCGCTTCGTTGAACACAGGGGCAATCGCCAGCAGCTCTTCACGCAATTGCTTACGCGCTGCGTCTGCTTCCTGAGCGCTGCCGTGCGTAATTTTCTTCAGCAAAGAATACCAGTCGCTCTCAATGCGGTGCATCATCAGGCGGCTGTTACCGCGCGCAACCGGATAGACAGGCATTAACGGCGGATGAGGAAAACGTTCATCCAGATACTCCATGATAATACGGGATTCATAGAGCGTCAGTTCACGATCGACCAGCGTTGGCACGGAACCGTAAGGATTGAGGTCAATAAGATCCTGAGGCAGATTATCCATGTCTACCTGCTCAATCTCGACACTCACACCCTTTTCCGCCAATACGATGCGGACCTGATGGCTAAAAATGTCGGATGGACCAGAAAACAGCGTCATTACCGAACGTTTGTTGGCAGCGACAGCCATGAAAACCTCCAAGTTTATCGAGAAAATATGGCGAATAACCGCGCAGTCAGTAACCTGCAAACCGCTATTCGAAATGCTGCTCGCCAATGTGTGTAAACGTCACCGGACAAAAATCCAGCTGTTTTAAACAGCTACACGATAGCTTACACACAGGCATAAAATCGGCGGATAGTTTATCAGATTTTGTTCGTTTTGTGGGGATATAAGCGGATAATCTTATTTAACAAGATGATAAATAATAATTTTTTTATTAAATACAAATTTTTCATTTGCAATAGCGAAGTCTAAACAACGCCGCCAGAGAATAATCTATCCCCTGTATTGACCTGCGCTGAGTCGTCAATCGCCTAGAAGCCGACGAGGGCCGTCGGCTTCTAAGTAAGCGAAATTAAAGCAAATTGATGCGGTTAAGCCGATGGTTAAGGTCGTGCCGCAGTGCCATCCGGCAAGCGTGCATTCGTCCATGACGGCAATCCACCTTCAACAGGGAATTGCTTCGCTTTTTGCTCATCGATATCAATCCCTAGTCCTGGCTTATCGTTCAGGTACGCGTATCCGCCTTCAATATCCGGGCAACCAGGGAAAACGTCCCGCAGCGCCTCATTCATCGGCGTATATTCTTGAATACCCAGATTAGTAATACTCATATCAATATGCATATTCGCGACGACGCCGATAGGAGAGATATCCCCCGGACCATGCCAGGCGGTTCTCACGCCATGAAACTCGGCAAGCGTCGCCAGTTTTTTGGCTGGTGTAATCCCACCGATCATACTGATATGGCAGCGAATAAAATCAATCAGATGATTGGTTATCAGGTGCTTATATTCGGCAACATGAACAAACAGTTCTCCCATCGCGATTGGGGTAGATGTTTGTTGGCGCATCACGCTAAGGAAATCAACATTCTCTGGAGCGACGGGGTCTTCAAGATAAAAGAGCTTGTAATCTTCCAGAGACTTCGCCATTTGCAACGCGGTAACCGGCGATACCCGCTCATGAACATCATGAATAAATTCAACATCAAACCCAATCTTATTGCGCAGATGATCGAAAAAGGCCGGAATGCTTCTGGCATAAGCATCAGGGTCGAAATAAATACCGGGCGTCTTCGTTCTTGGTGAGCGCTTCGGCGTGATATTGGCTTTATCCAACTGAGTGGCAATCAGTTTGAGGTCTTCCGTCCCGGCCCCACCGTACATGCCCATCTGACAACGAACGTACTGGTAGCCTTCTTCCATTGCCGCACGGATGTTATCTTCCGCCGCGACCGCATCTGCACCATCGCAATGACGATAAAGCGGAATACCGTCACGGCATTTGCCGCCCAGCAATTCATAGACCGGCAGGTTAGCGACTTTACCCTTGATATCCCACAGCGCCATATCGATAGCCGAAATCGCATTGTTCATCACCGGCCCATTGCGCCAATAGCCGCTCACGACAGCAGACTGCCAGATATCTTCAATACGAGAAGGATCTTTCCCGATCAGGAAAGGCTTCATGTACTCATTAATGGCCGCTTCAACCGCTAAAATACGCTGGGTAAAGGTTGCACATCCCAAACCGTATAAGCCGTCCTGATTGGTTTCGACCTTCACGACAACCAGATCAATGCCACCCGGTGCCGTTAGAATCGTCTTTACGTTTGTTACCTTTATCATTCAAAAACTCCTGTGATAGCCACAATCAGATTATGTAGAATCTCATTTGTTGTATGACATCATATCTCTTGAGGTATTACTATCAAAAGAAAAAAATAAAAGCAACTTATATCGAAGAGAAAACAGGGAAGTACAGCGGGCTGAAGGGGTGTCACTAAAGGTAGTAATTTTAATAAATTAGATAAATAGTGGATCGCTATGGGTACATTTCAGATACAAAAATATCGCGAAGTAATATCAATTGCCGATGCTGCAAAGCAAGCATCAGCAGGCCGTTACTGACATACGAATAAAGGAGAGGTAAGCGACCTGAGAAATAGGGCGATATTTACGCGTTAGTTATTATCAAGGTTGTTAATCATAACAATGTTACATTCCATTGCCTGATCCAGACATAGCTTAGCGGTTTCAACATCACGATTTTTTATCGCCATAAAAATTTTGATATGCGCGTCAATACTATCTAACGTGATGCCTAACACACGGTTTAACTCTTCCAGATAGAAATAGTACATATTTTTCACATATTTAATAGCATGTGAAAACACTTTATTGTGCGCCGCATTGATAATCGCCATGTGGAAATCCAGGTCTGCCTGAGAGTACTTTTTATAGTCGTTTTTGTTGACCAGCATTCGGTTAAGTGCATCTTCTATAAGCGCAATATCCTCATCCGTTGCATTTTTTGCCGCTAACTCGATGCACTTAAATTCCACCGTTTGCCGAAACACCATCATGTCCATGAATTCACCTTTCGTCAGGTGAAGAATCGGCTTGTCATTCGCCTGCATACGGAAGCTTTCAATTTCATTTGAAACAAAAGAACCTCGACCATGTTTGGTATAGATGATTCCTAGGTTCCTCAATTTTTGCACCGCACTGCGAATACTCGTTCTACTTACTTCAAAAGCTTCACTTAATTCAAACTCAGACGGTAATTTCTCACCCTGCTTCCACTCACCGCTGAGTATCTTTTTCTGCATCTTCTGATAGACGGCTTCAGCAATATTATTTCTTGGTATTGATTCTATATTGTCCATAACGCCTCAAATCAATTATTGGAATCATGATCACAAAAAAACGCTTTGACTGTTGATTGAAGTATAACAAAGCGACACCATCACTTCCACTCGTTAGTTGTATGACAACATGATGTATGACAATACTACCTCTTAAAAAATAACCTATTCACTGCTCAATAATCAGTTAAGGAGTTGATAATGGATGCCGCAAAACTATTTGATCTATCAGGGAAAACTGCACTCATTACCGGTTCTGCAAGAGGCCTCGGCTTTTCCTATGCAGAAGGACTCGCATCAGCGGGTGCCGCCATTGTGCTCAGCGACATCAGAGAAGAAACGCTGAACGAGGCGGTAGAAAAGCTAACGGCAAAGGGCTATAACGCCAAAGGTTACGTGATTGACGTCTCAAAAGAAGACCAGATCGTCAATGCATTCAACCTGATGGATGCCGCTGGTATAGAAATCGACATTGTGATTAATAACGCAGGGATCCAGCATCGTCAACCGTTAGTCGACCTCGCGCTACAGGACTGGCAGCGCGTCATGGACATTCACCTGACAGGGACATTCCTCGTATCGCGCGAGGCGGCAATCCGCATGATAAAACGCGGCCGCGGCGGCAAATTTATCAATATCTGTTCACTGACCAGTGAACAAGCACGTCCTACCGTCGCGCCTTATACCGCCGCTAAAGGCGGAATCAAAATGTTGACGCGCTCCATGTCGGCGGAATGGGCAGAATATAACATTCAAGCGAACGCAATCGGCCCCGGCTACATCCTGACCGACATGAATGAAGCCTTGATTAAAGATGTTGAATTCGACAAGTGGGTCAAAAGTAGCAACCCAACTAAACGCTGGGGAAAAACCGAAGAACTTATCGGTACGGCTATTTTCCTGTCTGCTGATGCATCGAATTATATCAATGGTCAGGTCATCTATGTTGATGGCGGATGGTTAGCGGTACTTTGATTCTCAGGAATCGATATTTGTCAGGGATGATTGATAAGTCAACGTGTGGTTTTTAATTCTCTCCACCGCGACAAAGGAAAACCACACTATATTATTTTAGAGGTATCAATATGAAACAAGATACGCTTACCTTTGATGCATGTATTGTCCATGGAAAAAAAGACGTAAAAGTAGAAAGTCGTGAACTGACTTATACCGAAAACGATATTGTCGTTAACGTTGAATGCGGCGGTATTTGCGGTTCAGATATTCATTATTATCATGAAGGCCATGCCGGTTTGTCTGTAATAAAACATCCCATGGTCATTGGTCACGAATTTGTTGGCAGAATTCATCAGGCTCCTGCCAATAGTCCATTAAAAGTCGGCCAAAAAGTGGCGATCAATCCTTCCCAACCGTGCAACAAATGCGACTATTGTCTGGAAGGCAAGCAGAACGAATGCCCCAGTATGCGATTCATGGGAAGCGCCCAATTTAATCCGCACGTACACGGCGGTTTTGCCCAATATGTCACGGTTTCCGCACAGCAGTGCTATCCCTATGACGAAAATGTCCCTTCGCAAATTATGGCACTTGCGGAACCGACTGCGGTTGTTATTCATGCCATCAACGTCGCAGGCAGCCTGGTCGGTAAAAAAGTTCTGGTCATCGGGGCGGGTCCTATCGGTGCCTTGACAATTGCCGCAGCGAAAGCCTCAGGCGCCGTAGAGATTGTCGCGTCCGACATCAGTGAAAGGTGCAGAAACATCGCGCTGGAAATGGGAGCCGATACCTCCGTCAATCCGCTTGATGAAAGTGCAATGGAAATCTATAACCAAAATAAAGGCTACTTTGATGTGACATTCGAGGCCAGCGGTGCGCCTGCGGCAATCGCCTCATCGGTCTTTGCGACACGCCCTAATGGCTTGATTGTACAAATTGGTATGGGGCCAAGCCCTGTTCAATATCCCGTTGCACAAATGCTAGTAAAAGAACTCACGTGGAAAGGGTCATTCCGATTCATTAATGAATTTGCTACTGCGGTTAAATGGCTGGAGAAAGGTATTATAAACCCACAGCCCATTATCTCCGCTGAATATTCTTATCATGATGTTGAAGATGCATTAATTGCTGCGAGTGATAAAAATATTTCCTCAAAAATACTCGTTAAATTTTAATAAAGACATCACCTTTAATTTTAAATCGGAAGAATACGGCAAAGGAATGCTGACAATACGCTGTTGACCAAAAATCAAGATGTGGTGTTTTTCTTATTCTTCTACCGATTAATTATTTCCACACATTGTCTGGAAATGATTCTTCGTGTGTGCCACCAGGTATTTATACCTCACCACATATTGAATTAAATCTAATAATCATATGGTGACACTATGAACTCATCTCCAGTTAAGGTTAAAAGAAGCACCTCCGATCTTGCCAGGGCATCCGTTTCTGGCTGGCTCGGTACCACACTAGAATTCATGGATTTCCAGCTCTATTCTCTTGGTGCCGCACTGGTCTTCCATGAAATTTTCTTCCCTGAACAATCGGCTGCTATGGCATTAATTCTCGCGATGGGAACTTACGGTGCAGGATACATTGCCCGTATTGTCGGTGCCGTCTTCTTCGGGAAAATGGGAGATAGAGTCGGCAGGAAAAAGGTCCTGTTTATTACCATTGCATTAATGGGCGTTTGTACCACATTAATAGGCGCACTCCCGACTTACCAGCAGGTTGGCATTCTGGCACCGATTCTATTGGTATTGCTCAGAATTATTCAGGGACTGGGTGCCGGTGCAGAGATCTCTGGTGCCAGTACCATGCTGGCAGAATATGCGCCTAAGGGTAAAAAAGGCATTATTGCCTCGCTGGTTGCAATGGGAACCAACTGCGGAACCTTGAGCGCGACGGCCATTTGGGCTGCGATGTTTTACCTCTTTAGCAATGAAGAGATTATTGACTGGGCGTGGCGTCTTCCCTTCCTTGCGAGTTTCGTGGTGATGGGGTTTGCTATCTGGTTACGTCTGAATCTGAAAGAAAGTCCGGTATTTGAAGGGGTACAAGAAACAGAAGAAGTCGCTCAACAGCCCACTCCTTTTTGGTCTTTGCTAAAAGGGAAATCCTTTTGGATTGCAACAGGCCTTCGCTTCGGACAGGCAGGGAACTCGGGCATTATCCAGACTTTCCTGGCTGGCTACATGGTACAAACACTACTATTTAGCAAGGCCGTCCCCACCGATGCCATCATGATTAGTTCAGTCATCGGTTTTCTGACAATCCCATTGATGGGGTGGCTATCAGATAAAATCGGGCGCCGCATTCCTTATATTATCCTCACGCTGGGCTCTATCCTTCTCGCTTATCCGATGATTTCAATCATCGTGAATAAAGAGCAGGCAGTTGCCACGATAACGGTATGCTTAATCCTCATTCATAACATCGCGGTGTTGGGGCAAGCCGCTATCGAAGGGATCACAATGGCAGAGATGTTCGGTTCAAAAAACCGCTTCTCCCAGATGGCAATTTCCAAAGAAATTGGTGGGTTATTCGCTACGGGGCTCGGACCTTTGCTAGCGGGTATTTTTTGCCAAATAACGGGGTCGTGGTATCCCATCGTTGTGATGCTAATTTGCTACTCCTGCATTGGCTTGCTATCCGCCCTTTTGATGCCAGAAGTCAAAGATCGCGATCTGCATGATGTAAAAAACGCAACGGAATAGCAGACACCATCGCAGTAAAGGTAAACGCTAAATTCTAAGTAAAAATCCACCTCTTGAAGAGGTGGCTTTAAAGTGGGGCTCCCTAGAAGGGAGCCTTGTTCGTTTTAATCCTGT
>NZ_JAPQKX010000050.1:0-280 GCF_026800125.1 Pectobacterium jejuense
CTACCATCGGCGCTACGGCGTTTCACTTCTGAGTTCGGCATGGGGTCAGGTGGGACCACCGCGCTATCGCCGCCAGGTAAATTCTTTTTTAAGCCGAACATTAACCCAAATAACTGGTGCTGATACCCAGAGTCGAACTGGGGACCTCACCCTTACCAAGGGTGCGCTCTACCAACTGAGCCATATCAGCGCACCTGTATAAATTGATGCCTGGCAGTTCCCTACTCTCACATGGGGAAGCCCCACACTACCATCGGCGCTACGGCGTTTCACTTCTGAG
>NZ_JAPQKX010000051.1:0-279 GCF_026800125.1 Pectobacterium jejuense
TCGTGCAACTGAGCAATGCGCGTAACGATACTCAGCCCGAGGCCGATACCGCCATAGCGGCTGTCCATTCGTACAAACGCCTTACTCAATTCACCGACTTTGCTTTCATCGATACCCGGCCCTTCATCTTCGATCTGTAATTCAACATGTTGTTGGGTGTTAAGGCTCACTGTAATCTGACTTTCTTCAGGACTATAGCGATAGGCGTTCTCTACCAAATTACGTAACAGTAACTGGAGTAACGTAGCATCACCGCGCAGAGTGATATCTTCTCGCGGT
>NZ_JAPQKX010000052.1:0-275 GCF_026800125.1 Pectobacterium jejuense
GAATGCGACCTCTTAATGACGGCTGCCGCGACGCTAAACAGATTTTGCGCGGCTGCCTTTACTGCGAATACAGGCCGTTACCGGCCGATGGATTTTTGCCAGGTTGCCAGTGTGGCGTCACGATCGCTGGCGCTTTTGGTAAAGTCCACGGGGTAGAGTACGTGTGTGAGATCGGCCGGCAGCCCCGCCATTTGCGCGGCTTTGGACTGTTCAACGCCAGGAATAGTCACGATCTCTTTGTATTTGGTGTACAGCGCGGCGGCATGGCTGGAAAG
>NZ_JAPQKX010000053.1:0-258 GCF_026800125.1 Pectobacterium jejuense
AGCAGTTTCAGTAATCTGATCGGCCGTATAGTCGCCAGCTTGTGCAGTTACGATGCCGGTACGCCCGAATACGGAGGTAACGCCGGAAACGCCAGGCTCTTGCCCACCGCCATGATCTGAATGGCAGCAGGTATGAGGATGAACGGTATAGGTTGATTTGCCTGTGCTGTCACAAACATTAATTTCAATATTGATATCTTTCATGATATTGATGACTCCATTAATCAAGGGAATAAGGAGTATCACTTATTTTCCCAA
>NZ_JAPQKX010000054.1:0-257 GCF_026800125.1 Pectobacterium jejuense
GTGCTAACCGGTCTTTTCGTCGAAGCGGCGCATGAAGTGGATATGGGTTCACTGATTGATGAAATCATTGCCGCTGAAGATGAGTTCTACGAACGTCAGCGGGCAAGAAAAGAACGTGATGATGAATAATTGTCGGAACGACATAAGTCGTCGATGGAATTTTCAGGGGGGATAGTGGAGACGGAGTTCATGATAGTCACATGACGCCAGTTTGCCATTCATCCCCAAGTATACGAGAGGCGGGAGCTGGCTAAGCC
>NZ_JAPQKX010000055.1:0-255 GCF_026800125.1 Pectobacterium jejuense
GGGCATACCGACACCGTGCCGTTCGACGATGGCCGCTGGACGCGCGACCCTTTCACGCTGACTGAACACGACAACAAGCTGTACGGCTTGGGTACAGCGGATATGAAAGGGTTCTTTGCCTTTATTCTGGACGCCTTGCGTGATATCGATCCCACCAAGCTCACGAAGCCGCTCTATGTGCTGGCGACTGCCGATGAAGAGACAACCATGGCTGGCGCCAAGTATTTCTCCGAATCCACGCAGATTCGCCCAGAC
>NZ_JAPQKX010000056.1:0-250 GCF_026800125.1 Pectobacterium jejuense
ATTTTTAGTTCCCCTTTTTACTCCCTCAACTGGCATAGCTTCTGAAAACAAGCGTTTCTTATGCGATAGGGGATAAATAATGGTCAAATTTCGTACCCACCTGTTGGCGCGTGCTTTACGTGCCGGGGTACTTGGGGCATCGTTTGCCTCAGTGCTGCCAGTGGCAGCGGTCTATGCTGCATCTGTCCAATCATACGCGGTGTCATCAGGTCCGCTTAATCAGGTACTCAATCAATTCGCACAACAGGCT
>NZ_JAPQKX010000057.1:0-250 GCF_026800125.1 Pectobacterium jejuense
GTGGTGGAGTCCGGGTAGCGCTTCACCACAAACCGCTCGGCCTGGGCCGTGCCGCCCAGCGTGGGCGCATGAGCCAGGGTGAGGTAAAAGTCATCGGCGGCGGCGGGCAGGGCGTTGCGGCGCGTCTGCAGGTAGGACGTCAGCCGCGGGCCTTCGAGGGCATACACGGCAGGCGGCAGCCGGTGCAGGGCCCGCTGAATGAGCGTGTCGGGCAAGCGGCGCTGCAAATCGGCCGCCATGCGCCGGAAAT
>NZ_JAPQKX010000058.1:0-249 GCF_026800125.1 Pectobacterium jejuense
GATCTGAACAGGGCAGGATCTAAGACATCCAGATCAATATGGATGGCAAGATATTCAATAGCTTCTTTTTCAATCCAGCCCATGACAGGCTGTGCTCCGTTTTTAACCTCTTCGGGGCTACACGTAGCAATATTATGCTCGGCTATAAACCGAGCTTCGTATTCAAGCGGGTCATGAATACCCGCAATCATGACTTTTTTGGGCGATAAGCATTTATGAATATCCCGCGTTTACATCTGATCTCCATTT
>NZ_JAPQKX010000059.1:0-247 GCF_026800125.1 Pectobacterium jejuense
GCAGGGTAGCCGGGGTCGAGCGGGACATAGGCGGCGCCGGCCTTGAGAATGCCGAGGAGGCCGATAACCATGTCGAGAGAGCGCTCGACGCAGATGGCGACGCGGTCATCGGGTTTTACGCCGAGTGACAGCAGGTGGTGCGCGAGCTGGTTGGCGCGGCGGTTGAGCGTCTCATAGGAGAGGTGCTGGTCTTCAAAGAGGACGGCGATGGCCTCGGGCGAGCGGGCGGCCTGGTCTTCAAAGAGCT
>NZ_JAPQKX010000005.1:0-408756 GCF_026800125.1 Pectobacterium jejuense
GTTTGGGGTTTGGGGTTTGGGGTTTGGGGTTTGGGGTTTGGGGTTTGGGGTTTGGGGTTTGGGGTTTGGGGTTTGGGGTTTGGGCGAATGATTTTAGTTCTTCGTGATAAACGTAGATAAATGGTCATCCGTGCCGATTAAGACGGGAGCGTTTACGCCGCTCAGCTCTATTTCACATCAACTCCATCGTGCAGATAGTCACTTAAAATGTAAGGGGTTATAATCAAGAAGGCCTATCTGAATCTAAGGACAATTTCAATGTCAGACAGCTTGCTTGTTCGAGCCAGTAGGGATGGAGATCAATTTCACTATCTTTGGGCTGCCCGCCGAGCCCTCCGATTGTTAGACCCTAAAGCGTCTTTAACTGCAATTACCATTGAAGGTGCTTCGACAGCGGAAATGGGATCACAACCATCGGTGGAGGAAGGCGAAGAGATCATTGATATTGCCGAATACTATGGCAGTAATGAGTTCGAGCAAGCTACTACTGTCAGATATATGCAATTGAAGCATTCAACATTACATGCTGAAACTGCATGGCCCCCCAGCGGATTACAGAAAACGATAGAAGGATTCGCTAAACGGTATAAAGAACTTTTGCAGCGATTTCCTGCTGAATCCTTGCATACTAAGCTTGAATTATGGTTTGTCACTAACCGCCCTGTCAGTACGAGTTTCAGTGAAGCAATTACAGATATGGCAAATCAACGCCCTCCTCGCCATCCAGACGACCTTGCTAAACTAAAAAAATTCACAGGTCTGGAAGATCAAAGGTTGGTGTCCTTTTGCCAAATGCTTCACATTGAAGAACGACAGGATGGTTACTGGGAACAGCGAAATATTCTCCTGAGAGAATCTAACGGATATCTCCCTGATCTTGACACCCAAGCCCCGCTGAATCTAAAAGAACTTATTACCCGGAAGGCGCTATCAGAAAGTGCATCAGATCCAGCGATTACCAGAATGGATGTTTTACGTGCGTTAGGGGTAGACGAAACAGATCTGTTCCCCGCACCTTGCCTGATAGAGAAAATTGAAAATGTGATACCTCGAATACAAGAGATTTCACTGGTCAAAAATATTGTTGAGTCTATGGACTCACCTATCATCGTTCATGCCGACGCAGGTGTCGGCAAATCAATTTTCTCAACCCGCATTCATCAACACCTGCCTGAGGGGTCAGTCAGTATTCTGTATGACTGCTTTGGTAATGGACAATATCGTAATGCTTCGGCCTATCGTCATCACCACCGAACCGCATTAGTGCAGATTGCCAATGAGATAGCCTCACATGGCCTATGCCATCCTTTAATTCCGAATGCCAGTACTGACATTTCTCACTATATGCGTGCATTTATGCATCGTATTTCTCAGGGAATTTCCACGCTTCGAGCGTCACATCCTGAGGCAATATTGTGCATTATTGTTGATGCCGCAGATAATGCACAAATGGCTGCAGACGAAATCAACGAGTCACGTTCATTTATAAGAGATCTACTCAGAGAGAATATTCCTGCAGGAGTTTGTATTGTTGCACTATGCAGACCACATAGGCAGAGCCTGCTTGATCCACGCCCCGGCACGCCCAGCCTGACGTTACAACCTTTCGACCGTAACGAAACTGCCGCACACCTGCGTGGAATATTCCCGGATGCAAATGAGCAGGATGTGGATGAATTCCATAGACTAAGCTCTCATAACCCCAGAGTTCAGGCGTTGTCACTTTCGCGACGTTTATCACTGCCAGAAACATTGAGATTATTAGGTCCTAATCCCAAAACGGTGGAAGATACTATCGGAGAAGTACTCGAAGCCGCCATCGGCCAGTTGAAAGATGCTACTGGGCATACAGAACGTACGCAGATCGATTTTATTTGTGCTGCACTGGCTGTACTTCGCCCACTCATTCCCATCGCTATTTTGTCTGCCATCGCCGAAATTGATGAATCCGCAATAAAAAGTTTTGTGTTGGATCTTGGGCGGCCGTTAATCGTCAATGGGGATACTATCCAGTTCTTTGATGAACCCGCTGAAACTTGGTTTCAGGAACGATATCGCCCTAAAGAAAAAGAGCTTCGTCAGTTTATTGCCCGACTGACGCCGTTAACAAAAAACAGTGCCTACGCTGCGTCAGTATTACCACCGTTAATGCTTGAGGCTGGGCAGTTTTCGGAACTCGTCACTCTGGCAATGACATCACAAGGGCTGCCAGAAACGAGTCCTATCGAACGTCGTGATGTTGAATTTCAAAGACTGCAGTTTGCCCTGAAAGCAGCCTTACGCCTTGAGAAGTATCAGGATGCTGCAAAACTTGCGCTTAAAGCAGGTGGAGAAAGTGCTGGCGACAGCAGGCAGCGAAAATTATTGCAGGATAATCTTGATCTGACTGCAAAATTTATGGACAACCACAGTGTCCAGGAGCTTATCTCACGCCGTGCCTTTTCTGATACTGGTTGGGTTGGATCACTAAACGTCTACAACTCTGCACTTTTATCGGAATTTCCTGAGCTCTCTGGTGACGCCCGTAGCCGACTGCGTATTGCTCTGGAATGGTTAGATAACTGGAGTTCACTAAATGATGATGAACGCAGCAGAGAAAACGTCACCGCTCAGGATATAGCTGTTATGGCTATCGCCTATCTCAATATTCATGGTGCAGATGAAGCGGCAAGAAGCCTTCGCCAATGGCGACCTCGGGAATTATCTTTCGATGCCGGCATAATCATTGCCAAAAAACTACTGGATCATGGCCGTTATACAGAGCTGAACCAGTTAGCTATTGCGGCAGGAAATGATATTGGATTAATTTTGGCTATTATATTGATTGCCAGACAATTCCATTACCAATTATCTGAACAATCTATAAAGAGAGGCTACCGTTTATTAGCTAGCTCTCATCTGAAAATAAAAATCAGATACTCATTTGATAATCAGACAATAGCAGCAATAACCAGCATGGTTGAAATGGCGCTACAGCTTAATGTCTGTAATGACAACGAAGCTATAACACTTTTAAACCGCTATTTACCCCAATTCGCTCCGAATGCCCTGTCCTCTGAACACAGTAAAGAACGTGTGCAATATATACGAATGTATGCGCTACGCGCTACATTAACTAATTCGCCATTAAGTTTGAGTGATATTGCATCTGAAAAAGTCATTGAAGAGATAAACGCTGAAAGAAAGCATAGTGAATCACAGGAGCTTCGCAAACTAAAGCAATATAGTGGTGTGTTAATTCCTTGGTATAACTTATGGGCTAAAGCTCTTTTAGGGAAAGTATCCAAGGCTGAGTTAGATAATCGACTCGCTGATGCAAAAAAGTTATCAGCGGAAATAAAAGGGTATTCATACTCGGAACATTCCTCTAGTAGTGATGAAATTGCTAATATCTGGTTCGATATTTTATCTGAAGTCGGAGATATTAGCTGTGCTGATATCGAAGAAATCATTGCATGGTATCAGCATAAAGACAATCGGGTCTTTACACCGACATTGCACAGATTTTCCCGTCTTTGCTCGCAGATAACTGGGCTTGAAAAATTTTCATTTATCTTCGCGCAACAGGCACTATCTTTGTGGAAGGATGACCACACTGACGCACAAACCAAAGCTGAGAACTATATCGATATAGCTAGATCGCTTATTTTACTCGATAAGTCAGAAGCTCAAGAATATTTTAACCTCGCTATTGAGGTCACCAATAAACTCGGTGATGAAAATCTGGAACGATGGGGAGCATTACTTGATCTGGCGGAATACATTGCCGACAAAAACATAGCATCGCCAGAAATTGCCTATAAATTTTCACGCTGTGCCGAAGTAACTCGAGAATATGTTGATCGTGATAAACATTTTGCATGGAATGATACGATAAAAGCGTTGTCTGAATTATGCCCATCTTCCACTCTGACCATCATTAGCCGTTGGCGAGATCGTACGTTTGGCGATCACCGAAATATACTGGCGATAACGATAGAACAACTAGTAAAGAAAAATAAAATAAATCCACTTGATGCAACAGCATTAATCCCTTTCCGGGAAGCGTGGGACGAAGATAAGTTGTTGATAGCTGCTTTGCCTTTATGTAAAAATGATCAGGACAAACAAACGCTTTTTCAATGGGTTTATAATTACATCCAATTCACCTCACCTCGTTCAGAAAAATTAACACGAATTAAAACCATAGCTTTGTCCATCGGAATAAATATCACTGATCTTAATATAAACATTTCAGTTGAAGATCAGTCCAGATCAGATTTGGAATCAACAAGCGACCACACCACTGAAACTGACGAAAAAGCTAAAGCAGCATGGCAAAGAGTTTTTAACATGTGTGATTTATCCACATCCGAAGGGATTTCTATCGCATACCAAAACTTCCGTCATGAACCTGATCTCTATTCAACCGGGTTATTTATTCAAGAGGCGATAACTCGTATTAGTTTTGGCAAAGAAAAAGACTTTATTAACGCTTTTGGTAACTTATCTGAGATCAGCCTTTATAGCTTCGGGACTTTTCTTGAATCCATCCCTGAGGAATGGACAACCCGGTTAAGCATAAAAACAGCTATTGCTTCAGTAACCAAAAGTTACTGCCAGCGTTTCTGCATGCTTATTAGAAAGGATCGCTACTACGAAGTGTTCCCTTTTAAGGTTGCCAGCAAACTTTCCGGGCTCAATGAAGATGAGTTAATCAGTATTGTTCTAAATGCGACATCTGAATCACCAGAACCATCAGATTCACGACAGTTGTTTAGCCTTGTCGGGCTATTGGTTAATAGATTGACCCCAGAAGAAGCATTAAATGTTCTGTCTTATGGACTGGACTTATTCAATGAAGTATTGAAAGAGGAAGATGGTGATGGCCCATGGGGACCTACATTAATTCCCCCAACTCAGATAGAGGATTCTCTTGCGGGGTATATATGGGCCAGGCTAGCGTCGCCAGAATCAACCGTTCGCTGGGAAGCCGCCCATGCAGTTCTTATGCTTTGTCGACTAGAACGTTCCGAAGTGCTTCAAGGAATATTTCAATATGCAGAAAATTGCTCGACGCAGCCTTTTTGCGATCGCAATCTTCCCTTCTATACCCTTCACGCTCAATTATGGTTATTAATTGCTGTTGCACGTGCTGCACAAGATGACGGAAAAGCATTGATACCCTACACCGATTATTTTTATCGCTATGCCAAAAGTGAACAGCCACATGTATTAATCCGTCTTTTTGCCGCCAGAACCCTGCTCGCACTTAGTGAAGCCAGGTTGATATCTATAACCAATCAAGAAAGGGACAAACTTTGCAACATAAACCAGTCAACATATGACTCTACAGTGAGCCAATCTGAAAGCCTAATAGGCGAAGATTCGTACACTTTTGGTATCGATTTTGGCCCATATTGGTTGAAACCTTTAGGCCGCTGTTTTGGAGTATCTCAAAAACAGCTTGAACCTGAAATGTTACGTATTATTCGCAATGACTTTGGTTTCAAAGGAAGCCGTAACTGGAAAGAAGATGAGCGTAATAAACGACGCTACTATCAAGACAGAGGTAATCATCACAGCCATGGTTCCTATCCACGTGTTGATGATTACCATTTTTATCTCTCCTATCATGCAATGTTCATGTGCGCTGGAAAGCTACTAGCGACCAAACCTCTGGTTGATAGTCGTTACGACGAAGTAGAAGATGTTTTTCAGGACTGGCTCAAAAGACATGATATTTCACGCCGCGATGGCCGTTGGCTCGCTGATCGGCGAGATCCGCAACCCGAGATCAGACCAAGCTGGATTAATGATACTTCTGGTAATCTCAATGAATGGCTGGGATCAATTTCAGAAAACATTTTTGACAAAGCATTAAATCCCGCAGCTGGATTGCTGACCGTATGGGGGCACTGGTCAGAGAATCGTACCGATCGAAGAGAATCAGTTTCCGTTTATACGGCCTTAATTTCACCTGAAAGATCATTCTCTTTACTCCGGGCACTACAAACTGCCGAAAATGTATATGACTATAAAATTCCCTGTGCTGGTGAGGATATGGAAATTGATCATATGTCCTATCAATTAAAGGGATGGATTAAAGACATCAGTGAATATAAAGGCATTGATAAACACGACCCATGGGCTGGTGATGTGACATTCCCGTTACCTAAGCCAGCGCCGTTTATCGTTGAAACCATGAAATTAACTACGGATAAAGACCAGCGAGTATGGCATACCACTCATAGCACCGAACCAGAAATGATCTCCAGTATCTGGGGTAACCTAGCAGAAAAAAATGAAGACGAAAAACCAAGTGGTCATAAACTTTGCGCCTCTGTAGATTTTATCAAAAACGTGTTAACTACATTAAACATGGATCTCATTATAGAGGTTGATGTAAATCGCTACTCGCGGAGTGACAGATATGGGCGGAGTAATGAAAATGAGCTCGAGAATATCCCCTCAAGTACCAGAATCTTCCTCGTTAAACATGACGGAACCTTCCGAACGCTACACGGCAATTATACAACTGGGGAAAAAGTTGGTTGAAGAACTTGAGTTAAACAATTCTGTTGATACGTTAGGCCGTTGGATGGCTCACCATATTGCAGAACTGATTTACGACGCAGAAAATACCACGAATGAAACTATGCGCATCGCGAAACAGTTTGAGATCAGGGACTCTGTTTGGGCCTTCTGGGCTAACCGCTACGAATTACCATTTGGCAATAAGCCATTTAAAGAGCTAGAACCCATCCTAAGGGCTTTAGAAAGTCTTGATCCTGAAAACCAACAGCCGAGATATTTCTTTCCCAACCTAGGGCTAACGAATAGAGAAAAGGAATCTACGGAAACTCAGAAATGGTTAAAAGTGGCCGAAAATATCGATTCGTCTTCAAAAATCCTGATTGATTATTGCCTCTCTTTAGCCGCAGAAAATTCTATTGATAAATCTCAAGAATGGGTGGAACTGGCACAAAAAGCTGGATTAGACGACATTGATCTAATTGAATTTCGTATTTTTCAATTACGTGGTAACCCAGCAAACACAACTCATCCCAGCAGTTCGCAACGGCGAGTTCTGGAAAAACGACAAAAAAATCTTGCCGCATTTCTTTCATTGGCCACTCAGTTAGACGAACAACTCAAATCACAACTTGAGGCCCTACCAGCAATTGAAGATGAGCCAGAAAAAGACGGTGACGATGTTTAAGATGACACATTTTTAGTATTCATTACAATTAAATAAACATATTACGCTCTAGCCCAAAATGTCGAGGTCCCCCTTGACATTTAGTAAAAGGAGTTTTCATGTCAGTATCCAGATTTTTGATAGAGAACAACGGTTCAAATCAGAACAATATAAAGCTCGCCATAAGCAAAACCTATCATCTATGCAAAGATGCAGGACTGCAGCGAATCACATTGTTGTTCCCTGCAAAGGGAACATTTTCTCACTCTGATATTGCAACATTTCTCGGCGAGCAAGCAGCAAAGGCTTTACTAAAAAACCAAAAGGTCGATTTGGGTAACAACATTCTGTTGGATTTTAATATTCCTAAAAACTTTTCTGTACATGGCAACCATGACATTGTGTTAGCGACATATCTAACTGATAAAGACATGGATATTGTTGATAGTGCTCGAAACGTCGATAGCATCGTTTTCTTACCCTGGTCAGAGGTCGAAGGTAAACGCTGGTTATCCACATGGGCACCTGAGATAGTCGGCCCATCGACCTGGAAAGTGCAAAAAGCACAGCTATTACCCCCCGTTGGGGACGAAATTCTACGCCTAGGTCGTTGCATCAACATGTCAACAGGACTTAGTCATCCATCGGATAAAGACATGGCAAAACGAATTTTCACCAGCCTAAAAAAGCAAGGATTCAGAGCAACAGAAGAAGAGATCAGGCAGTTCGCAGTCAATAACGGCTGGGAACCCGTTAGAGCGAAAGAGCTAGCTAGTTTTGCAAAGAAATATATAGGGTAGTAAAGATTAAAAAGCTAACTCGTTGTATGTTCAATCCGAGCTAAATTGGTGGTCATTCTGGTGGTCTTGACAGAAAGTAAATTCAGGTTTAGCTTACTTATTAGCCAGTTACTGGCAAAGGCGATCCCAGTCAGAGGAGCCAAATTTAGAAAATCCCGCTTAAGGAAACTTGAGCGGGATTTTTGTTTTTATCATTTTATTCAATGCCTTCACGTAAAAAGTCTTCCCGACGCACATTTCGTTTTCCCTCTGCATCGGGAGAATCTGGTGGTCAGATTCGGGTTCACGTTGGTTCGATGACGGAGTGACCCCCAAAGATCTCTTAACGACTTTCTCGTAACAACTGTCTCATAACAACGCGAAACCCCACGCCCCTCAAACCTTCTGATAACCCCTTAAAACTACCCGACTCACACGGCCTATGCCTTTAATTTAAACCACTGCTCAATAGACCTTCTGTTGCCGTTGAGGCCGGAGTGAATACCTGATATTCATCCGACAGTTTTGAATGAAAAGACCTCATCAAACACCAGCCAAGGTAACAAAAATGCGACATCACTCTATAGCCAGCTTTACCAGAGTAACCGTCATTACTGCATTGTTTGGTCTCACCTTTTCTTCCATCGCCGCACCACCGAATGTTTCGCTACAACATGCTTCACTACAACACCAGCAATTCGACGGCCTGATCAGAGAGCCGCTTTCATTGCAGGTCACGCTGGATAACGGTAAGCCCGCCATACTCGATGCATTTGTCACGCGGCCAGTCAGCCAGACAACACTCCCTGTGGTGATAATCACAAATGGGACCGTGGGTACTGCCGAATTTGATCGCTGGGAAATGAACCCAAACCGCGCATCGTCGACCGCGCTTGCCTTTGCAAGCCACGGTTATGCTGCGGTTACCGTTCTGCGGGAGGGATACGGTTATTCAAGCGGCGGAGCTGAGTATTTAGGCGGTTCCTGTAAGCAGCCGCTGCATAAGCTGGCAGGAGAAAAAGACACCCGAGATATGCTGGCGGCGCTTGCGGCAATAAGACGCCAGCCCTGGGCCTCTCAGGACAAAGCGGTGCTGGCCGGTATGTCCGCAGGTGGCTTTGCCGTGCTGGCAACCAGTGCGGTTAACCCACCCGGCGTCCAGGCTATCATCAATTTTGACGGAGGTCGGGGTTCCATCGACGGCAAGTCACTTTGTGATAGACCCGGTTTGATTAACGCATTCACCACATATGGCCTCACGGCACGCATCCCTTCTCTGTGGCTCTATTCCAGCAATGACCAATCGTTCACCCCAGAAATGGGCAGAGCCTTTTCTGAGGCCTATCGCAGCGGTGGAGGTAAAGCGGAATTTATTGAAATGCCTGCTTTTGGCAAAAATGGACACGTCTTTATGGATACCGCTCCAGAAAGTTTCTGGTGGAAAACCGTGGCTGGATTCCTTGCACAGCAACACTTGCCATACGAGGAAGTTGTCACCCTACCAGTAACGCACCTTGCTTCCCCCGCAAACCTTAATAACAGCGCAGGCAAAAAGGCGTTCAAAAAATACGAAGCGGCGCGGCTTTATGAAAAAGCGTTTGCGACAGGCAAGGACGGGGCATGGGGAACAGCATACTGGGCGCGAACCGGTCGTGAGGCCGCTAATGCAGCCATCAAGAGCTGTGAAACATTCCAGCGCAAAGGGGCAACCAGTTGCACGGTCTATGCCATCAATGATGAGGTTGTCGCAAAGTAGATCTGTCATGGCATCGGGAACCCCTTCGGGGGTTCCGCATCGGGTTAATCAAGCAGGTATTTTTACAGCATTACGCCTTTGAGCGCGTATTCGCTCTCGTCAGTGAGCCACTGAGAAACAATATTAGTGCTATCAGACAGGCCGTCGCCTGTATACCGCCCAGCGTTGTGACCGCGGGAAACGTCAGTACCGAGCCCAGCCAGGTTGTTATCGCCGCCATTCCCATCGTCAAAAAACCAAGCAGCGCGGATGCCAAGCCAGCTTCTTTCCCGAAAGGTCCCATCGTAATGGCCGTTCCCAGTGGATTGGCTAAGCCCATTCCCCAGAGGAAGACGATCATCGACAAGGTATACCCGCTCAGGCTTGGCGCTTCCGGCCCAAGCAGGAGCAAGCCCCCACCGGCTAACGCGGTAGCGAGCCCCACCGACGCAATCCTTCTCGGGCCATAACGGCGAGCCAGTCGCGGCGCGGCCATTCCAGCACCAAAGACCACGAACACGGTGGAGGCAAAATAGAGCCCAGCTTGTAGTGAGGATAGACCGATTCCACTCATCAGAATCGCAGGTGCAGCACCGAAAGAGGCAAACAGGCCGCTCATCAACAGACTCATCGACAGTGCCGGAAGGATAAATTTCCCATCCACAACCAGCTTGCCGTACGCCACGATGACGCTCGAAAGGGAGCTCGGTGTGCGACGCTCAGCGGGATGCGTTTCCCCCAACCCGTTAGCATAGAAGACGGCGATGACAAAAGCGGCCAGCCCCACCAGTATAAAGATCGCTCGCCACCCCAATGTGATAGTCAATACGCTCCCCACCAGCGGTGAAAATCCAGGGGCCGCCGCGGTCGCGATCATCGTCAACGATAGCGCCCGCGCCAGCGTTTCACCGTCAAACAGATCGCGTGCAATTGCGCGTGCTAACACTGCCGCCGCGCAGATGCCCAGCGCCTGAATCACTCTTCCAATGATCAGCGTTTCAAATGAACCAGCCAGGCCACCGACTACCGTACCCACGATGAATAGCGAGAGACCGCCCAATACCAGTTTCTTGCGTCCATAACGGTCCGACAACGGCCCGACGACCAGTTGAGCCAACGAGAAGGTGATAAAAAAGCTGGAAAGCGTCAACCCCAGTTCACGTGCCGACGCCCCAAGCTGCTCGCCAATATCGGGAAATGCCGGAAGAATGATATTGGTAGACAGTATGCTAATAGCCGAAAGGCCAGCCAATAGCGCGACAATTTTTCCGGTTAATCGCGGGCCTCCGCAGGAATGGGGTTTTGCCATCATTCCAGTGGATGTACTTTCAGTACTCATGATTACCTCAACGGCGGTGACTGGCGTAGGAATACGCTCCGCGCCAGCAGGCTGGATGGCTCTCGCCACACGGTGTGTGGTGTGGCGAGGGCTTGTCACACGGATTGCGGTTTATACCGATACGGGTTTATCGACATGCGTCTGATTATCGGGCCGTATTTTGAACCAGATGGCGTACATTGCTGGCAGGAAGACCAGCGTCATGATGGTTCCCCCCAACGTGCCGCCAATCAGCGTGTACGCCAGCGTGCCCCAGAAGACGGAATGGGTAAGCGGAATAAACGCCAGAATCGCCGCCATCGCCGTCAGCAATACGGGCCGGGCTCGCTGCACCGTTGCTTCCACCACCGCATGGAACGGATCGAGGCCTTCCTTCTCGTTATGGTGGATTTGTCCGATCAGTATCAGCGTGTTACGCATCAGGATCCCCGATAGTGCGATCAGTCCGACAAGCGCATTAATACCAAACGGCTGGTTGAAGAGCAGCAGCGTTGGCACCACGCCAATCAGCCCCAGCGGTGCGGTGAGGAAGACCATCACCATCGCCGACATTGAGCGCACCTGTAAGATGATGATCAACAGCGTGATAGCAATCATGATAGGAAACAGCGGTGCCATTGCTTTGGTCGCTTTTTCCGATTCTTCGATCGAGCCTGCCTGCTCAATACGGTATCCGGCGGGCAGCGTATCAATGATGGGCTGCAGTGATTTCACAATAGCCGCGGACACATCCGGTGGCTGCAATGTTTCGGCGATGTCACCACGAACGGTAATCGTCGGTGTGCGGTCCCGACGCCGAAGCACAGGATCTTCCATTCGTACCTCGACCTCACCGATCTGCGACAAAGGAATACGTTGGCCAGCCGCTCCAACTAACGTAAAGCCTTCTATTTTTGCGGGATCGCGGCGAATATCCCCCGCGGCGCGCCCCACGACCTGCACAGAACGAATGTCTTCACGCACAGACGTAATCGGGACGCCAGAGAGCAGGAACTGGAGTTGCTGAGCAGCCGCGCTTGATGTCAGCCCTACCGATTGCAGCCGATCCTGATCCAACGTGAAATGCAGCGTCGGCACCCGCGGGCCCCAGTCGGTGTTGACCGTCCTCATCATCGGGCTAGCCTGCATCACCGCTTTCACTTTATCGGCAATCTCACGCAATGTGGCAGGATCCGGCCCCATGACGCGGTAGGCAACAGGAAAAGGTGAATATGGGCCAAACACCAGTTGCGTCACGCGGACACGCGCTTCGGGCGCTAGCCCGCCAGCCGCGGCTTCACGGATACGGAATTTAAGTGCCTCACGCGCTTCCTGACTGTCCGTCAGCACGACAATCTTCGCAAACGACGGGTCGGGTAACTCAGGTGCCATCGCCAAATAAAAACGCGGTGAGCCCTGCCCGATATAGGACGTGACGATTTTTGCTTCGTCCTGTTGTTTCAGCCAGTCTTCGATCTTCGCCGTCGTGATACTGGTCTGTTCAATGGACGTGCCATAAGGCATCTGCACCTCCACCAGTACTTCAGGACGATCGGACGTTGGGAAGAATTGTTTCTTGACCACCCCCATCCCGAGAATAGCCACAACAAACAAGACGATAACGGTGCTGGCAACCACCCATTTCCGCGCGATAACACTCGTCAATAAGCGGCGAAATTGGTTGTAATGGCGGGTATCGTAGATGGCGGCATGTCCCCCCTCCACGGTTTTGATTTCCGGCAGCATCTTCACCCCTAAATAAGGTGTAAAGACCACAGCAACCACCCAGGAGGCTATAAGGGCAATGCCGACTATCCAGAACATGTTGCTGGTGTACTCACCGGCGGTGGACTGCGCGAAACCGTTAGGCATGAACCCCACGGCGGTTACCAGCGTACCGGCTAGCATCGGGGCAGCCGTATGGCTCCAGGCATAGGCTGAGGCTTTTATTCGGCCATAGCCCTCCTCCATTTTCACCACCATCATCTCGATGGCAATAATGGCGTCATCCACCAACAGTCCCAGCGCCAGAATCAGCGATCCTAACGTAATGCGATCGAAATTCTTACCGGACGCTTCCATCACGACAAAAACAATCGCCAGCGTCAGTGGCACCGCGGCTGCGACAACAACCCCCACACGCCAGCCCATGCTGACGAAACACACCGCCATCACCACCAGCAATGCGACGAAGAATTTGATCATGAATTCATCAACGGACGAGCTGATATTCACCGATTGATCGGTAACCTTCGACAGCGTCATCCCCAGCGGCATGCCTTCATTGATCTTGGTGGTCTCCTCATCCAGCGCTTTCCCCAACGTTAAACCGTTCCACCCTTCACGCATCACCACGCCCAACAACAGCGCTGGCTCGCCTTGATTACGGACTAAAAAGGTCGCGGGATCTTCATAGCCACGGCTGACCGTCGCCACATCCGACAGTTTCAGTGTTCTGCCCTGTGCGACAATCGGCGTGTTGCGAATTTTCTCCAGCGTGTCGAAGGCGCCGTCCAAACGAAGAAAGACCTGCGGGCCGTCTGTTTCAATCGAACCGGCTGGCGTCAGTACGTTTTGGTTGTTCAGCGCAGAGAAAATGTCCTGAGGAGAAATCCCCAGCGTCGCCAGTCGGTCATGCGAGAACGATACAAAGATCCGTTCAGACTGCTCCCCGATAATATTGACCTTCTTCACGCCCGGCACATGCAACAGACGCTGACGCAACGATTCGGCATCACGAACCAGCACACGCTGGGGCTCGCCTTTCGCCTTCAGTGCAAAGAGCGCAAACGTCACATCCGAGAACTCATCGTTGACCATCGGCCCAATAACGCCCGCCGGCAGGTTTTTAGCTTCATCGCCGAGCTTTTTACGCGCCTGATAGAACTCCTCCTGTACCTGTGAAGGAGGCGTACTATCGAGCAGCGACAGCATAGTGAAGGAGAGTCCCGGACGCGTGTAGGTTTCTGAGCGGTCATACCACTTCAGTTCCTGCATCCGCTTTTCTAACGGTTCGGCCACCTGATCCTGCATTTCCTGAGCGGTCGCCCCTGGCCATGCGGAGATAATAGTCATCTGTTTGACGGTGAACGGTGGATCTTCTGCCCGCCCCAGTTCGAAGAACGAGAGAATACCGGCCACGGTAATCAGGATAATAAGGAAGAGCGTGATGGCGCGTTCGCGTACCGCGAGCGCCGAAAGGTTGAAGCGTGGCTCACTCATGGTCGGTTCCCCGCCGTGTCGGCAGCACGCGATTCTGCCATGCGGATCTCTTCGCCTTCATGCAGCAGATGCGCGCCCAAAGCCACAATCTGTTCACCAGGCTGTAGGCCGCCAGTGACTCTTGCCGTGTCATCACCCAACCCAAGCACGCTGACGGGATGCCACGACACCTTCATGGGCTCACCAGATATATTCCACACACCCGGCCCTTTCCCCGCATCATAAAGCGCGGCAATAGGTACCTGAAGAACCTGCTCAGATAGCTTATCTTCTGCAATATTGAGTGTGACGGTGGAACCGAGCGGCGCGTTCGCCAGCGCGCCTTCAAGGACATAACGTGCTTCAAACGTGCGGGTCTGAGGATCGGCAGCATCGGACAGCAGCCGCAGTTTCGCGGGAATGGCAGGATTACCAGAGCCGTATCGCATCGCCATGGCTTCGCTCCCGGCCACGGGGCGTAGCGTCTCAGGCAAATGTACGACGGCCTCCCGTTGCCCCGCACGCGCCAGCCGGATAACAGGCTGCCCAGCACTAACCACCTGCCCAGGTTCCGCCAGCGTGTCGACCACCACGCCATCGGCGTCGGCCATCAAAACGGCATACCCCGTGGCATTGCGTGCCACATCGGCCTGAGCCTGCGCGGCGCTCAGCTCCGCTTTCGCCGTCTCGGCCGCCGCCTTGATCTGATCGTACGCTGACGCGGAGATGGCACCTGCGGCAACCAGACCTCGATAGCGTGCTTCATCATCGGTAGCCTGCTTGGCACGAGCCCGCGCAGCGGTAACCGCCTGCTGTTGGGCTTGTGCTTGTAAACTGAGATCGACGGGGTCCAAACGCATCAAAGGCTGACCACGTTTGACGCTTTCGCCGGTATCGACCAGGCGTTCAAGTATTTTGCCTTGCACCCGAAAACCAAGGTCGCTTTGAATGCGGGCGACAACGACGCCAGTAAACGAGCGCGACGTCTCGGCGGCACTCAACACGGTAGCCGTTCTCACCAAAGGAGGCTGATTGCGTGGATCGTCAATATTGGTAGCGTCGCCGCACGCCACCAGGGCGAGAGGCAACAGGCAAACAGCAAGAGTGGTGGATTTGAGCCGAAGCATGGGTTCCCTTCTTAAATGAGCAGGACAGAAACCGCATTCTCCAACTAGTGACCAATATTGTCAATGGTCACTTTTTTAAGATGCCAAACGCCTTAAGGTGACAGGCTACGCAATATCAACGACGACAGTAACACCGCAGCAGACGCCGCCTCATCCAGGTTGTATTGCAGTTGAGCGGGAACGATGTAAGGGCGCATGACCAGATAGACGGCATCCGCCGCCTCATCCAGTGGCGTCTTGCGCTCAAACTCCCCAGACTGCCGTCCCTCCAGAAGAATTTGCTGAATAAGCTGGCGTAGTCTTTCTTCATGTGCCGCCGCCGAAGGCCACCGATCGCGGCTGGCGACCGCAGCAATATCGTATAGCTTACGATCGTGAAAAAATAAGTCACTCCCCGCTTCCGTCAAGGATCTAAACAGGCGTCTTAGTTTTTCTGACGCCGTTGGTGCCTCGGCAATCGCTGAGTTGACAATATCCATAATCATCGCCAGCCGGCTGGCACAGATCACTTCGCCAATCGCCTGCTTGGAATCAAAAAATTTGTAGATATATGCCTTAGAAAAACCAATCGCTTTGGCTAAATCGGACACGGTTGTCTTTTCATATCCAAAGTGTCCGAAATGCGCTTTGGCCGCTTCCACAACCTGATCTCGAACGCTATGGTCCAACGGCCCGCGTGGGGGATGTGTATTCGTATGTTTAGTCATTTTTGAAGCTTAGCTCACCGAGCCCTGATTGACAACAAGTGACCAATTGGTAATATGGTCACCACTTTTTGACTCAAGGAATTCCTATGTTATCCCTTCGTACCCTTTCCTTGGTTGTGACTACGAGCTTAATGGCAGGTTGCGCCGTTGGGCCGGATTATCACCGCCCAGATGCGCCGCTATCGGCGCGTTATCAAACGCAATCCGCCGCAGAACGATCTGTCACAAAGGCAGGGAACGCGACTCAGGCTGCCGACGTGGCGGTCTGGTGGGAAAGTTTCAATGATCCCTTACTGAGCGAGTTAGTTTCAAGTGCGCTCGCACAGAATCTTGATTTAGCCCAGGCGTCCGCACGCATGAGTCAGGCACAAGCTGGGCTTGGCGCAGCAACGGCGGCTTTGCTGCCATCTGGCAATATCAGCGGACAAGGCGCCCGCGCCTATCAGTCGATTGAAACGCCACAGGGCCGGTTGCTTAACGCGGTTCCTGGCTATAATCGCTACGGCAATGCCTATGAAGCCGACCTTAACGCCAGTTGGGAGCTTGATGTATTCGGTGGCCTGAGACGCGGCCGTCAGGCGGCACTGGCTGACTATCAGGCTTCCGAGGCAGGCGTCGCGGCCACACGTCTGGCCGTCGCCGCTCAGACTGCTGATATCTATATCACTCTGCGCGGCTTACAAACGCGTCTGGCGATCGCCACTAGACAGGTCAATACGCAGCAAGAACTGCTGGATAAAGTACAGTTACTTCACAGCAAAGGACTGGCTCCAGAGTATCAGGTACGCCAGACCGAAGGGGAATTGGCGCAGGTTCAGGCCACCGTGCCAGTTCTCCAGACAGGGCTTGATACCGCGATGAACGCATTAGACGTTATGCTCGGCACACCTCCCGGCACCCATCGAGCCCAGCTGTCCACCTCACAGGCCATTCCACAGCCTCCGACGCTCATCGCAACAGGGACACCCGCCGATTTGCTGCGCCGCAGACCCGATATTATCGTGGCCGAACGCCATCTCGCGGCATCCAACGCCCGCATCGGAGTAGCCATCAGCGAGTACTATCCTAAATTCTCGCTCAGCGCCTTGCTCGGTAGTGCAACGTCGGTGTCGAGCGGCAATCTGTTCTCCAACGGTGCCAGCCAATCGGCGGGCGTGTTGGGACTGCGCTGGCGACTCTTCGACTTCGGCCGCATTAACGCTCAGATCGATCAGGCGAAGGGACAAGAAGCCGAAGCGCTGGCGGCTTACCGCCTGTCGGTACTCCGTGCGACCGAAGATGTTGAGAACGCCTTCTCGGCTTTGGTCAATCGCGAGACGCAGGCCGCAACATTAACCGCCGGTGAGACCGCGTTAGCCAGCGCGCGGCAGTCATCTTTCATCGCCTATCAGAAAGGAACGAGCAGCCTGATTGACGTCCTTCACGCCGATGAAACCCTGCTACAAACCTCCGATGCCAGAGCTCAGGCGCAAACCGAATCAGCACGAGCGGCCGTTGCCACATTCAAGGCGCTCGGCGGCGGTTGGCAGCCTCCAGAAACCACAGCGAAAGCGCAATAAGATACGCACGAACCTGAAGGTGGACGCCGCAAGACCAAACCGAGTGTCGCGGCGGGGAGCAAAGCCAGCGGCAATACGCCGTTACGAAAACAGAAGTAATACTTACGGATGAGTGTGGTTAGTGACACTTGTATCAATGGTTGTCTGTATATTCTGACGTGTTGCTGCACTATTACTTTAAGAGAGGTTGCACGATTTCATGGTGGTGCCCGACAACGGTGATTCGGTAGTGACGTTACGGGCCTGCTTTCGACACGCATCTGTACCCTACATCACTCGCGTTGCGGTGTGATGGGTATCTCTCTTATGGAACAGTCACATGGTCAATAACAGAACGCAGGCATCATCCATGCTGGTGATGTCGAGAGTCATGGTGTTGATGATCGGTTCCGGTGTGTTGAGTGCATGCGCTCACACGCCTCATGAATGCAAGGATATTAGCGGGTTACTACAATCGCACGGCGTCACTGACACGTCCACGGGTCTTCCCACGCCCGACAAAAGCACGGAGCAATGGAAAGCGGAGCTGCGCCAGGCGGCGCTTTCTCAGGGAATCACGGCGGAGACCTTTGATAAGGCGTTTGCCGGCCTGACACCGGACAGCGACGTGGTGGCGGCCACGCAAAAACAGCCTGAGTTGGTCACCCCCGTGTGGACCTATCTTGAACAGCGGGTCACGCCGGAAAATATTACGCAGGGGAAAACGCTGCTTAAGCAATACGCGGACGTCGTTACGCGCATCAATCAGCGCTATCAGGTGGATCCGCCACTGCTGTTCGCCTTCCTCTCCATTGAAAGTCATTATGGTGCCAATACCGGTAACAAAGCGGTCATCCGCTCACTGGCCACGCTGGATTACTACAATTATCGGAGGGCGTTTAACCGGCAGAACCTGATTGCGGCGCTGCGTATGATTCAAAACGGCAATGCACGGCCAGAGCAGATAAAAGGATCCTGGGCCGGCGCCATGGGGATGCCTCAGTTTATACCGACCTCTTACTTGCAATACGCCGTTGATTTTGATGGCGATCGCCACCCTGATATCTGGACTTCTTTCCCAGACACGCTGGCGTCGGTGGCAAACTATATGCAGCAGGCTAAATGGAAGGCGGGCGTTCCCTGGGGGGTTGAAGTGAATCTGCCCAGCGGTTTTGATTATTCCCTTTCCGGTATGGATAACCAGAAAACCGTCGCTGACTGGCAGGCGCTCGGGGTAAAAACCGCGGAGCCCAGAGATCTAACATCGCTGTCTTCGGAGAAAGCCTCGATATTGCTGCCGGTCGGGAAGAATGGCCCGGCGTTTCTGGTGACGGGAAATTTCCGCGCCATTCTGCGGTATAACAATGACGTGTCCTATGCGCTGACTGTCGGCTTGCTGTCGGATAACTACCAGCACGATACGCCAGTACGCAAACCCTGGCCGCGTCAGGAAACGCCGTTAACACGCAAAGAACGCGAGGCGCTGCAAATTCTGCTACAGGAAAAGCAGCTCTATCAGGGCGCAATTGACGGCAACATTGGCCGCGGTACCACGCAGGCAGTCCGCACCTACCAGCAACAGGAAGGGTTACCGCCGGATGGCTACCCCGACCATGCCTTGCTTGACAGGCTGCGCTGCCAGTAAACACCGTGAAGACAGGTAGAATTTATGGAACATCTGTTCGGAACAGACAGGTGTTCCCTCCTCCCCTTCCTTTCCCCATCATGGTCGGTACTTAATAAAAGGACCGAAACATGGACAAATTATTTACCTCATTCATCGTCGGCGATACGGCACTCACTAACCGTATTGCGATGGCACCGATGACCCGTTCTCGCGCACGCCAGGGCGACACCGCTGACGAACTGACGGCGACGTATTACCAGCAGCGTGCATCCGCCGGGCTGATTATTACCGAAGGTGCGCAGATCTCCGTTCAGGGTCAGGGCTATCTTTTTACGCCGGGCATTTATAACGACGAGCAGGTGAAAGGCTGGGAAAAAACGACGCGAGCCGTTCACGAGCGCAATGGCAAAATCTTCATTCAGCTCTGGCACGTCGGCCGTATTTCTCATACCAGCTTGCAGAATGATGGCAATGCGCCAGTCAGTTCCGTTGCCGTCAGAGCACAGCATTCAACCTGCTACGCCTGGAATGAAAACGGTCAACCTGGGCCCGTACCGGTCACGACTCCCCGCGCGCTGACAAAAACTGAGATTGCATCCGTGGTACAGGATTACGTCACCGCCGCAGAGAATGCTATCCGCGCAGGGTTTGACGGCGTTGAAATCCATGCGGCCAATGGCTATCTGCTGGAACAATTCATCAATGGTGGACTGAATATCCGTGATGATGAATACGGCGGCGCGCTTATTGAGAACCGCCTGCGTTTCGTGTTGGAAGTGACTGATGCGGTGTCACGCGCTATCGGCTCAGAGAAAACGGGGATCCGGCTGGCCCCCTTCGGACGTCTCTTCGATATGCACGCCTTTGAGGGAGAAGAAGAAACATGGCTACAGCTGGCGGCCAAACTCAGTGAACGTGCGCTCGCGTATGTCCATCTCAGCGATCAGAAAACGCTCGGCCAACAGGCTATTCCTGACGGGTTCGTCGAGAAATTCCGGGCAGCCTATGACGGCACGCTGGTTATCGCAGGCGGCTTCGATAAGCAAAGCGCCGAAGCCTATCTGCAAGAAGGAAAAGCTGACCTGATTGCGTTTGGTCGGCCATACATTGCCAACCCTGACCTCGCCGAGCGCATGGCACACGACTGGCCGTTGAATGACGTCAATCGAGCCACCATGTACGGCGGCACGGAGGAAGGCTATACCGATTATCCGTTCTATTCAGACGCTGCCGACGACAAAAAATAATCAGTCCAACTGGCCGTCTTCTGCAGCCTTAATCAGCGTATCCACCACGTGGCGTATCTTGGGCAGCAGTTGGCGGCTTTTAGGCCATAGCGCGCTGATCGGCATTTCACCACCGGCGTGGCGGGCAAGCACCTCTTTCAGCTCGCCACGTTCAAGATATTGACCGACCAGCCACCGTGGCAGTTGAGACAGGCCACACCCAGCAAGCGTGGCGGCCAACATCGCATCACCGTCAGCAAATTCATGCGTGGGCGGTGGCGTATAACGCGTCGTCTGCCCGCTATCATCCTTCAGAAGCCATGTGATAGGCTGATTCCGGCGAAAACCCACCACACAGTGATGTTGGCTCAATTCATCCACCGACATCGGTTCGCCGTGATGCAGCAAGTAGTCCGGTGCAGCGCAAATGACCAGCTTCTGAGTTGTCAGCCGCCTCGCCACCAGACCGCTGCTGTCGGCCAGTTCACCGATGCGAATAACAAGATCAATTCCGTCTTCAATCGGGTCAACAAACCGTTCGCTGAAGGTCACGGTTAACGCCAATTCAGGATAGCTGCGGGTGATGTTCAGCAGAACCGGAAGAATGCGCTGCCTGCCGAATGCCGCAGGCAAATCCACCCTGAGCCGCCCCGCAGGCTGGCAGATGTGAGACGTCAGCTCGGCTTCTGCCTGCTCAAGAATATCCATGGCGCTCTGACAGCTGATCAGAAAGCGCTCACCGTCCGGCGTGAGGCTGAGACGACGCGTAGATCGCTGAAACAGCTTTAGTCCGAGCCGCGCCTCAAGCCGGCCGACGCTCTTCCCTACCGCAGATTTCGTCAGGCCCAGCCGCTCGGCCGCAGCGGTAAAGCTGCCCAACTGTGCCGTGGTAACAAAGGCGTTGATGCCGCCCAGATGATCGGTTGTACGCATACTCAATGGTCCATTAAGCGTATCAGGCCCAGCCCGCATGCCTGATTTGAAAGATAACGTCCTGCGGACGTCGCGGGCTCCAGACTGCATTTCACATCACGATACCGTTTACTTCCTGCCGTGATTGTTGAATTTATGTCTACATAGAGGCGAATGAAAGCCGGTTTATCATGAAATAAAAAACAATCATAGTGATGCCCGAATTTACCGCGATGCCTCAAAGCAAAAAACCGTGAGGCAACGGCACGAGCACGACAGCCTCAGTTATCGCGGGAATAACCCAGAAGGCATCGACACCGGAGAACGTTATGGCAGCAGTAGCAGGCTTTAAACACGTGGGTTTTATTACTCGTAAGCAGGGTCAGAGCTTTGACGAGTTTGTGAAACACTGGAATGAGGTGCATACCGAAATCGCCCTGCGCCTGCCGGGCTTAAAGGGATACGTTCTGAATCCTATCGATCGGGAACAATACCCAGACTCCCCGGTGGATGGCTTCTCTGAACTGTGGTTTGACTCCATCGAAGACGCGATTACCGCCTTCAACTCGCCAACGGGTAAAGAAGCCTTTGAGGATGTTCCCAATTTTGCTGACCACGTTGCCGTCACGTACATCACGGAAATAAGAAAGCGCTGAGAGACTCTGGGGTTCCCTCTGAGAACGTGGATGTCAGAACCTCGGCGGCATAGGGAAACCCAACTCAGTGAGCAGCCCTCTGGAATAGATATCGCATACCGCGATCTGCGTATTTCGTTCTCGGGGAGCCACTCATAGCAATAATCATCTGTTGCTGCGCTAAAATAAAACGCGTTATCATTACCGCGGCTATTCACTTTTACATCTTTTGATTTTCATCTTCGCTGAATTTTTTCAGCGCGAATTTCTATGTCTGTTCTCAACGTCGCACGCGATACCGAGCCAGACATCATGATGTGAAAGGCCCTTTCTATGTGTACACCTCAAATTCGTAATTTCTGCATTATTGCCCATGTCGATCATGGCAAATCCACCCTCGCCGACCGCTTTATCGAACTGACTGCAACCGTCGCCCAACGTGACATGCGTGAACTGCTGTTGGACTCGATGGAGATAGAACGGGAACGTGGCATCACCATCAAATTGCAAACCGTTCGAATGAGTTATTGGGATGAGAAGGGTCAGCGGTATCAGTTCAATCTGGTGGATACACCGGGGCACGTCGATTTTTCTGCAGAAGTCTCCCGCAGTCTCGCCGCCTGCGACGGTGCGATTCTTCTGATCGACGCCACACAGGGCGTTCAGGCACAGACGATCGCCAACCTCAATCTCGCCCGACAGCAAGGGCTGACTATTCTGCCCGTTCTGAACAAAATCGACAGCCCACAGGCTAACGTGCCGCAGGTGATGCAGCAGTTGGCGGCGATTCCCTCGTTGGATATCAGCACCGTGCTGAGTGTCTCTGCCAAAACGGGTGAGGGTGTGGCCGAGGTACTGAACGCGATTGCCCACCATTTTCCGGCACCAACAGGGCTCGCCGATGCCCCGCTACGCGCGCTGGTGTTTGATTCACATTACGATCCCTATCAGGGGGCCATCATGCATGTGCGCGTGGTGGATGGCGGTATTCAGGCTGGTTCAACGCTACATTTTATGTCATCAGGAACACGTTTTGAGGTCACCGAAACCGGCGCTTTTTTCCCCCATCGTCAATCTTGCGCCGCGTTGGGAAACGGTGAAGTCGGTTATCTCGCTGCTGGGTTGAAAGACGCCGCCGCCATCCGAGTGGGCGATACGCTGACGCTAGCCGAACACCCCGCGACAGAACCGGTTGCTCGCTATCAGGACATGAAGCCGATGGTGTTTTCTGGGCTCTATCCCGATGCGGACGACGATCTGAAAGGCTTGCGTAACGCCATGAATAAGCTGTCACTTAACGATGCGGCGTTGCACTGGGTTCCCGATGTTTCCGCCTCACTGGGTGCAGGCTTCCGCTGTGGTTTTCTTGGGATGTTACATATGGATATTGTTCGTGAACGGCTCAAGCGTGAATACGGTATCTCCGTGATTGCCACCGCGCCCAGCGTGGAATACCGCGTCACGTTACATAACGGCCAATGCCTGACTATCGATAATCCGGCCCATTTCCCCGGAGAGGACGTGTTGCACTTCGTCGAAGAACCCTATGTTATCTGCACCATTAACACGCCGAACGCCTATGTCGGCACGTTGATGGAGTACTGCACCTCGCGCCGTGGAGAGTTTATCGACATGCAATATCTCGATAACGGTAGCGTGACATTACACTGGGATTTGCCGCTCAATGAGATGATCTTCGGTTTTTTTGATGCACTGAAATCGCTCACACAAGGTTATGCCACGCTGGATTATGAACCTGGTAGCTACCGACGTTCCGATTTAGTGCGCTGCGATATCTACCTCGATAGCCAGCTGATCGATGCCTTTTCCTTCATTATCGCCCGTCATAAGGCATGGGCGCGGGCAACCGAGATCGTGAAAGCGTTGAAGTACGTGATTCCGCGTAAGCTGTATCCCGTTCCTGCTCAGGCAAAAATCGGTAATCGCGTTATCGCACGCGAAGACATTCCCCCGCTGCGTAAAAGCGCATTGGCACAAGGTTTTCAGGGCAGCCTGTCGCAGAAACAGCGACTGATCCGTAAACAACGAGAAAATAAAAAGCACAACGTTGGGTTCTCAAAACGAGACATTCCACGCGACGCGTTTATGGCCATTCTGGCGATTGACGCCTAATTACTGACGGAGAAAACACAACGAGCGGGCGGATAGAACGACGCGCTATCCGCTCCTTCGTTTTCCTACTAACTTTTCCTTGCCGGCCGATGACGGACAGTATCTTTTATACTGCCGATAATTTATCCTCTTCCGCCTTTCGTCATCGACCGATAAATAAGAAAAAGTAAGAGCCTGCACCTATGATCTCATCACCCGACGCCACGCCGACGCCAGCGCCTTCTGCCACGTCAACGCTTGCTGTATTACGCTCGCCCTCGCTGCTGATGCGCGAGGTTTTGGCGGGCACCATCACCGCACTGGCGCTTATCCCAGAGGTGATTTCCTTTTCCATCATTGCGGGAGTTGACCCCAAAGTCAGCCTGTTCGCCTCCATCGTGCTGTGCTTCACCATGTCCTTTCTCGGCGGCCGACCAGCGATGGTGACGGCGGCGGCAGGTGCCGTGGCGCTGGTCATCGGCCCGATGGTACACGCGCACGGCGTAGCCTATATTCTGCCGGCGGTGATCATGGCCGGGATCATCCAGATCCTGTTTGGATTGGCCGGACTGGCGAGGATGATGCGCTACATCCCACGTTCGGTGATGATCGGTTTCGTGAATGCGCTGGGCATCCTGATTTTTGCCGCACAGGTGCCGCATATTTACGGGCAATCCTCGCTTGTCTGGCTGCTGTTTGCGTTGACGCTCGCGATTGTTCTGCTGCTGCCTTATGTGGTGAAAAGCATTCCCGCGCCGCTGGTGGCCATTGTGACGGTGACCGCGATTGCCATGTTTACCGGTATCACGGTGCCTAACGTCGGCGATGCCGGCCCTATGCAGCCGGGATTGCCAGGTTTCACCCAGTGGCTGGTGCCGTTCAATCTTGAAACGCTGCACATCATCTGGCCGACCGCGCTGAGTATCGCCTTTGTCGGGCTGATGGAGTCGCTGTTAACCGCCAAACTGGTCGACGACATCACGGATACGCCGTCCAGCAAGCGTCGCGAATGCTGGGGGCTGGGCATTTCCAATATTTTCTCCGGGTTTTATGGCGGTATTGCCGGGTGTGCGATGATCGGGCAGACCGTGGTCAACGTGGAGTTAGGCAAAGCGCGCACGCGCATTTCCACCCTCGCCGCTGCGCTGGTGCTGTTGCTGCTGGTGACGGGGCTGAGCGAAATCATGGCGAAGATTCCGATGGTGGTGCTGGCCGGCATTATGATGATCGTCGCGCTGAAAACGATGAACTGGCATAGCCTGCACCCGACGACGCTAAAGCGGATGCCGCTGTCGGAAACGCTGGTGGTCATCGTGACGGTTGTCGCGACTGTCTCGACAGGGAATCTCGCTATCGGTGTGGCGGGTGGCGTGATCTTTGCCATCCTGCTGTTTGCCCGCCGCGTGGCGCACGTCATTCACGCAGAGCGTCAGGTGAGCGACGACGGGCAGTCGGTGCACTACACGGTACGCGGGCCGCTCTTCTTCGGCAGCAGCAACGATCTCTTCGAGCACTTTCTCTATGCGCAAGACCCGCAAAACGTCACCATCGATCTGACGCACGCCCAAATCTGGGATGCCTCCAGCGTGGCGGCACTCGACGCGATCGAAACCCGCTATCATCGCTACGATGCGAAGGTCACGATCGTCGGGCTGGATACCCATAGCACCAAAATCCACCAGCGCCTGTCGGGGCACCTCTAAGTCATCCGGCGTTCGAAGACGGCTACCGTCGCGGACGCCAGCGTTGACAACCCGCACGCCTTTGTGATTAGACTCAATGCTAAGCAGGCTAACTTAAGGAAAGCATTGATGAAAATTACCGACGTGCGCGTGATTCTCGCGAATCGATATATGTTTGTTGAGGTCACCACTGACGAGGGGCTGACGGGCATTGGCGAATCCGGTGCCTGGGGCTTTCTCGATGCCTCCAAAGGTGCCGTCGAGGCACTGCGCACGTATCTGATTGGGCAAGATCCGCTGCGAATTGAACACCACTGGCAGTATATGTATCGCTGCTGGCATTTCCGCGGTGCCGCGATCATGGGTGCCATCAGCGCCATCGATATCGCCCTGTGGGATATCGCGGGCAAGTATTACGATACACCGGTTTATAACCTGCTGGGCGGACGCTGCCGCGACAAAGCGCGTGTTTATGCGCATGCAGGCGGTCGCACCACAGAAGAAACCATCGCCAACCTGAAAAAAGCCAAGGCTGACGGTTTTACCGCGATTGGTCACCTCACGCCTTTTTTGGATGAGTCGCGCGACGCGCCCTACTTCACCACCCACGCCAAAGAGATCGGTGAAGCCATTGAACGCATCGGCCTCTATCGGGAAGCGGTCGGTAACGATGTCGACCTGTGTATCGAAGTTCACCGCCGTCTGAAACCCGCCGATGCCGTGGTGTTCGCTCGCGGCATTGAGCCGTTTTATCCCTATTTTATTGAAGACCCTATCGGTGCAGATAACTTCGATTCGATGGCGGAAGTAGCCGACAAAATCAATATTCCTATCGCCACCGGTGAACGCCTGAATAACCCGCAGGAGTTCGCGATGCTGATTCGCCGCAACGCCGTCGCCTATGTGCGCCCTGACGTCTGCATGTGCGGCGGCATTACCGGTGCGAAAAAAGTGGCCGCGCTGGCAGAAGCCAACGATTTGATGGTGGTGCCACACAACCCACTCAGCCCGGTGTCTACTGCGGCCTGCTTGCAGATCGCCGTCAGCATTCCGAATTTTGCGCTGCTGGAATATCCGGGGGATGACCAGCCGGCACTGTCGGAAAAATTTGGCGCGACAGGCGTAGAGAATGGCGTACGTAAGAAAGACGTGGTGAAGAACACCTTCAAATGCGTGGACGGATTTATGGAGATACCAACGCAGTCCGGCATCGGCATCGAGCTGGCGGACGATCTGGAGAACCGCTTCCCTTATCGCCGTCGTGGCCTGAAAACCCGACTGCACGTCGACGGTTCCGTCGTCGATCAGTAACGGCGTGTCGGCAGGTTGTGGCGACCACTCGTCGCGCCACGACCTGCCGACGTTTCACCTACACCGTAGGATTTGCCGTTTTCCGCCCTTCCCACTGCATGAGCAGGCTCAGCGCCGCGGGCAGTGCAAGCAGTGTCAGCAGCGTTGCCACCATCAACCCGCCGATAATCGCGTACGCCATCGGCCCCCAAAATACCTGATGTGCAATCGGGATCATGCCGAGAATCGCCGCCAGCGCCGTCAGTATAATCGGGCGTGAACGATGACTGGCCGCATTCACAATCGCCTCTGTCGCGGGCTGTCCGTTTTTCACATTCAGATCGACCTCGCCAATCAGAATAACCGCGTTACGAATGATCATGCCCGCCAGCGCAATCACCCCCAGCAGCGCCACAAACCCCATCGGCGTGCCTGTCGGCAGCATGGCCGCGACAATACCGATCAGGCCGAACGGTGCGGTCAGGAATGCCAGCGCCATGCGGGAAATACGCTGTAGCTGAATCATCAATAGCACCAGCATCACCAACAGCGTCACCGGCAGCACCGCGTACACGGAACCATTGCCCTTGTCGGACTCCGCCGCCACGCCGCCTTCCGTGATGTGATAGCCCGCCGGTAACGCGGCGCGATAGCGTTCAATCTCGGGTGCCAGCTTTTCAGACAGCGCAGGTGCCCGCACGCCCGGCGCGACATCCATTTGCACCGTAATAAACGGCTCGCGCTGGCGCCGCCAAATAATCGGATCCTCAACACCATACGCCACGGTCGCGATCTGCCCCAGTGGGACGGAACGCCCCTCCGCAATCGGGATTTGCAGATTGGCGATCGTCGCGACGTCTCTGCGCTCCTGCGGCGTGCCGCGAATCACCACGTCCACCAGCCGATTGCCATCGCGTACCGACGTCAGCGTCGAACCGGAAAATATCGCCGCCAGCATACTGGCCACATCCTGCGAACTGATGCCAACGGCGCGCGCTTCGGTCTGATTCAGCACCACGTTCACCGTACGCTCAGGTTCACCTGCCGTCAGATTCACCTCACGCACATCAGCCTGTTTCCCCACCAGGCTCGCCAGCCCTTGTGCGATATCGCGGACACGATGACTATCTGGCCCCGCCACCCGATATTTCAGCGGCCAGCCGACCGGTGGCCCCAGCTCCAGTGTAGACACCCGCGCGACAATGTTACTGAAATCCCGCTCAAGCACCTGATTTAACCGTGCTGCCAACGCGTCCCGCGCCTCCAGATTTTTTGCCACCACCACCAGCTGCGCGATATTTTCATGGCTCAGCAACACATCCATCGGGAGATAAAATCGCACCGCACCCGAGCCCACATAGGTGGAAAAATGGTCAACATCAGGATCGTTTTTCAGGATAGCTTCCAGCCGTTTCGCCTGCGTTTCCGTCGCCGCCTGTGAGGCATTCGCCGGTAGCGTCAGGCTGACCAGCAGCTCCGGCCTGTCGGAAGCCGGAAAGAACTCGCCTTCCAGTCGGGTGGCGCCAAACAGTGAAGTAACCAGCAGGATGAGGGTGATCACCAGCGTCATTCCCTGGTTTGCCAGTGCGCGCTGTAGCCACTGACGATAGAGTCGTCCCAACCGCCCCAGTTCGTCGTGATGGTGGCTAAACGTTTTTGGCAACAGCCAGACACCGAGCAACGGCGAAAAGAGAATCGCGACGATCCAGGAACTCAGGAGCGAAATCAGAACCACGACAAAGAGCGAAAAGCAGTATTCGCCCGCGCTGGATGCGGCAAACCCCACCGGAATAAACCCAGCGATCATCACCAGCGTCCCCGTTAGCATTGGAAACGCCGTGCTTTCATAGGCCCAGGCCGCCGCCCGTTTGCGATCCCAGCCTTGTTCCAGCCGCGATACCATCGCTTCCACCGTAATCATGGCATCATCGACCAGCAGCCCTAGTGCGATAATCAGTGCCCCCAGCGAAATGCGCTGTAGCCCGATACCGGTGATTTCCATGCCAATAAAGGTCATCGCCAGCACAATCGGGATAGAAGCGGCCACCACCAGTCCGGCTCGGCTGCCGAGGGAGACAAACGACACCGCCAGCACAATCGCCACCGCTTCCAGCAGCACTTTCACGAAGCCGCCGACTGCGCCTTTCACCACCTCGGCCTGATCGGCCACGCGCGTCATTTCGATCCCATGCGGCAGTTGCGCAGAGAGCGTGTTCATTTTTTCACGAATCGCCTGACCGAAATTGAGCATATTGCCAGTGGGCGCCATCGAGATCGCCAATCCAATGGCTTTCTCGCCATTCACCCGAAACGTCGGCGACGGCGGATCTGCCGTTTCACGGTTAATCATGGCGATATCGACCAGCGGGACAAACTTGCCGCCAATGCGCAACGTAATCTGACGCAGGCTTTGCTCGGAGGTAAACGCCCCACTGACGCGCACGGCAATCTTATCGTCCTCGGTGCGAATAATACCGGCGGGCGTGACCGCATTCTGCGCTTTCAGTGAATCGATAACCTGCTGCGGATCTAACCCCAGCCCAGCGAGACGTCGGGGAGAAAACGTCACCACAATCTGTTCTTCTTCCACGCCCAGCATGTCGACCTTACCAACATCCGGCACGCTCAATAGCGCCGAACGAATATCCTCGACGCGATCGCGCAGTTCCCGCGGCGAAAAGCCGTCGGCGGTAAAGCCATAAATCGTCCCGAACGTATCATCAAACTCGTCATTAACGGCGGGCGGGCTGACGCCATCGGGAAGTGAGCTAGCGATGTCCGTCATTTTCTTACGCACCGTATACCAGATATTCGGCACGGCAGACGGCGGCGTGTCATCACGCAGGTTAACGAAAACCACCGCCTCTCCGGCTCGGGTGTAGCTCTCGACATAATCGAGGTATGGCGTTTCCTGTAATTTTTTCTCCAGCTTATCGGTGACGAAATTGACGGTATCGCTCACCGTCGCCCCCGGCCAGGCGGCAGACACTACGGCAGACTTGATGGTAAACGCCGGATCTTCGTTACGTGGCAAACGTTGATAGCTCATCACGCCTGCCGCCATAATCACCAGCATCATAAACGCGACCAGTTGCTGATGCGCCAGTGCCCAGGCGGACAGATTAAAGCGTGCGGTCGATTGCGGTTCTTGTGCCATCAGCGACGCTCCTCTTCATCCAGCCGAATTTTTTCATCCGGTCGTAGCTTACTGACGCCAGCGATCACCACGCGATCGCCCTGCTCCAATCCCCCGGCAATGAAGATCGCCGTGTCGCTGTAGCGCGCCACACTAACCGGCTGCAAGCGTACAGTCTGGGTTGTGGTATTTACGACGTAGACCGCAGGTTGATCCCCCTGCCGCGTGAGCGCAGACGCTGGCAGTTCAATAACAGCCGCGTCGGACTGCTGTATCGCGCCATTCACGCTGGCACCCAATACCATCGCGATGGGTGGCGAGGTTAACGTGACTCTCACCCTGAAGGTTCGCGTAACGGGATCGGCCTGCGGGCTGATATCCCGCACGCGCCCCTCAGCCTGAACGCTCGGCTCAGACAGCAGTGAAACGCGGATAACGCGCGAGGAAAGTGACTGATTGACCAGCCGCTCCGGCACATCAAACACCGCATCGCGCCCGCCGAGGGAAGCCAGTTTCACCACCTCTTGTCCGGCGCTTACCACCTGACCAGGATTGGCGCTGACCGTCGTGATAATCCCATCCTGCGCGGCCGTGAGCTGCGTAAAGCCGAAGCGTTCCTGTGCGCCTTTTACCGTTGCCTGCGCACTTTCACGGCGGGAAACCGCTGCGTCCCAATTTGCCTGCGCTTCATCAAGCTGCACCCGCGCAATCGCGCCGCCCGGTGCCAGCGTCTTCATGCGGGAAAAGTTGCTTTTCGCCAGTCGTTCCGCCGAGACTGCGCTCGCTAAATCCGCCTGCGCGCTGCGCAGCTGGTTTTCACTGTCGCGAGCATCGAGCGTCGCAATTACATCGCCGCGCTTCACCGACGCCCCGACATCCACCAGACGATTCAGGATGCGACCATCCAGCCGGAAACCTAGCGCGGTTTCTTCATGCGGACGAACTTCCCCCGTCAACGTCACCGGTTCCCGGTTCATCGCAGGCATAACCACCAGCGTTTTTACCGGCCTGACGGGCGGTGACGCGGGCGTATCATCAGCGCTGTCACAACCGCTAAGCAACACGGCCGACAGCAGACAAAAAGCAAAACGGCTGACCATCATCACGTCCTCTCACTCATCAGATAACCTCAGAACGCATACAGAACGGCCAGCGTGGCGCCGGTATCATTACGTCGTTCCACAACCTGACTGTCCGCGACTTTGTCAGTGAGCCAGGTTGAGGTCACCCCGACGTTGGTTGACCACGCGGGGCTAAACTGATGCGTCCAGTTCGCGCCCAGCGCATAGCCGTAAACGCCTTTCCTGGCATGATAGGCCGCCAGCCCAGAGCGGATACTCTGCTGCTGCGTTACGCCGTAGTAGGTTTGATTAAAACGGGCATCCCCCATCAACACGTCCGCCGACAGCGCCAGCACATCGTCTTTTGTCGCGGACTGCCACACCGTGCTCTTTGCTCCGATGCGGTATTGATTTCCCCGGTCTCTTTCGCTCAGCGCAAATTCGCCACTCGCTTCCAGCGCCAGCCAGGGCGCAAACTGATACCCCGCAGTTAGCGTGGTCGTTACCGATCCTTTAACCTTGCCCATCCCTTTCAGCCGGTTTGAACCCGCGCGCCACTGGCTGTTTTTGTCATCCCTTCCCAGGTCGTAACCGAACGCATGGTCGAGATAAAAACCGGAGGGCGACTGGTATTGCCAGCCGATGCCGTGCGTAGAATCAACATAAAGTGCGCCGCGTTGAATGGTCAGCACAGGCAGCGCAGTGGTTTGACGATCTTTGCTCCCTCTGTAGCGCGGCGCATTTTGGGCAGCGACACCCACGACAACATCCGTGTGGTCACCCCAGAATGAAGGCGCAGCGTCTTCTGCAGCTTCAGCAACGGCCGCACTGGACAGCGCGGCAGCGGACAGGCAGGTGGATAAAATAATTTTTGTTATGTTCATACATCCCCTCTTTTACGCGGTAATCTTGCACCGTGGCGTTTCCCCGGCGGGTACAGCGTGATTGGTGTTAGCTTTTCAGCGTCGCGGCGGATTATGCTGACGTTTAGTCAAGAAACGCTTTGTGGTTTTTTAAGATTTCATCAAGAGGGTGCGATGGCAGAAAAACGGGTGTTGATTATTGAAGACGATATGGATGCTGCCAGCGTGCTTGAGGCCTATCTGCGGCGCGATGGCTATCAGGTGTCTATCGCGTCGGATGGGCAACGGGGTCTGCACATGGCGCTGACCAGTAAACCCGATTTGATTTTGCTGGACGTGATGCTGCCGAAGATGAATGGCTCAGAGGTGCTGTCCGCCCTGCGGCAGCGCAGTAATATTCCGGTGATTATGGTGACGGCTATCGGCGACGAACCGGAAAGAATCGGCGCGCTGCGCTACGGCGCGGATGATTATGTCGTCAAGCCCTATAACCCACAGGAAGTGGTGGCGCGGGTGCAGGCCGTACTGCGACGTACCGGCTACGCGATCCGGGAAGATGCAGTCCTGACATTCGAAAATTTATCGGTTGACCCGACTTCCGTCACGGCAAGCATCGCGGTATCGCCATCAGAATCCGTGGTGCTCGATCTGACGCCAACCGAATTCAACATTCTGGTGACGCTGCTCAAAGCGCCCAACCGCGCCTTTACCCGGGGTGAGTTGCTGGAAGCCAGCCTGCCGGAAAGCGACGCGCTGGAGCGTGTGGTGGATACCCACGTTCACAACCTCAGGAAGAAACTCAATCAGTACGACATCATCAATGTGTTAGTCACCGTCCGCTCCGTCGGCTATCGATTCAGGTAAGTGTTGCGATGAAAAAATCGATCTTTCTGTCAGAAAAAATGTCGCTGTGGCGCTGGCTGTGCTTTCGCATCATTTCTCTGCTGCTTGCCGCCGTGGTCATTATCGCGGGTCTTATGTGGCTGCGTTTCGCCGTCAACAATATCTACGTCGAACAGCACATGCCGGTCGAGATACGGACCGAATTTCAGCAATTAAGCGAACAGAAAGACTACGCCAACCCGCGCTATCAACAGATTATCAATCAGTATTACGGCCCGGAATTCTTTGTGCCGAATATTGCCAGCAGCGACTGGCTGGTGCTCGCCATTATGGTGCTGATCGCCTTGCCCACCATGGTGGTTGTGGTGCTGTGGCGCGCGCGGCCGCTGTCACAGCAATTTTCCAACATCGCCAGCGCCGCTCGCGATGTCGCTCAAGGGAAATTCGATACCCGCACGCAGCTGGTCGAGCAGGCACCAATGGAGCTGGTGACGCTGGCAGACGACTTTAACAACATGACCGCACAGCTGGAGCGCTACGAGCGAGAACTGCGCGAATCCAGCGCGGCGCTGGCTCATGAACTGCGTACCCCGTTAAATGCGGCGATGGGCCGCGTCCAGGGCATGCTTGATGATGTCTTCCCGCGGGATAAAGCCCAGATGACGATGGTCATCAAACAGCTCGAACAGCTCAATCACGTGATTCAGGATCTGCATTTTCTGTCGCTCGCCAGAGCCGGACAGCTGCAGTTAGTCCAGACCCCTTTCTACTTCGACGAACTTATCACCGAGCGACTGACCTGGTATCGGCCACAGTTAGAACAGGCCGGGTTTCAGACGCAGACGCATATCGAACAACACGACTTCTGCCTTGCCGACCGCGAACGGTTAGGACAGGTGTTCTCTATTTTGATCGAGAACGCCTTAAGCTACGCCAGCGATGGTCGCTATCTGGCGATTGAGGTGTGTGAAACGGTGCTGCGTGAAAACGTACTGTGCTGGCAGATTACCGTCTCCGATCGCGGGCCGGGCATTGAGCCAGAATCGCTGCCCCTGCTTTTCGACCGCTTCTGGCGCGCCGAGCATTCACGCGGAAGACACTCCGGCGGCAGCGGGCTGGGGCTGTCCATCGCCTCAGCCATTATCACGGCACACGGCGGCACGATTTCTGCAGAAAGCGATACGCCAGAACACGGTCATCACGGCGGTCTTACCATCGTGATGACGCTGCCACGTAGCATCTAATACACCGCATGCCGCGGGGTAATTGCCGATTATTAAAAAGCATAGCGAAATTATTGCTATGCCCTGCCGCCGGAGGAAAACACGGTAAATAGCGGCAATCCTCATCGGCTACATGACGCAATAAACGGAACAACCCCAGACGCCGCGCCCTACCGCGAGGCAGACCGCGCGCCGCCGCGATTTTTATCCCACTTTATTCTTATATTTATCTGGAATGAGATAAGGCGAAAAGAACTAATTTCGCTATAAGTATTTCGCTACTCTGCATGAGCGAAATATATCGCCTCGATTAAAACTCAATCATCAAGGTAACTATAATGAAACGTTCACTTCACCAGGCATTCATGGCGATAACGCTGATTAGCGCCTCCTTTTTCAGCCACGCCGCCGAAACACAAACCTCGACGTGGCAACATATCAAACAAACCGGTGAGTTACGCATCGGCGTGGCACAGGGCGAGCCCTGGTATTTTAAAAATCCCTCGACCGGAGAATGGGACGGCATCGGCTATAACATCGGTAAAGAGCTGGCAAAAGACCTCGGGGTAAAACTGGTGACGGTGGAAACCACATGGGGCAACGCCATCGCCGCCTTACAAACCGGTCAGATCGATACCATGCTGGTGCTCGACCCGACGGAAGAGAGGAAAAAAGCGGTCGATTTTCCTGAGCAGCCTTTCTTTTGGTATGCGCAAGGCGTGTTGATTCGCGATGGCATTACGGTCACCAACTGGGACGACCTCAATCGGGAAGATGTTAAAATCGGCGTCACGCTGGGTTCCAGCCCGGACCTGATTCTGACCAAACGCCTGCCAAAAGCGCAGCTGGTACGTTTCCCGAATATGGATGAAGGCGTGGCGGCGTTCTACGCAGGTCGGGTCGATGCGCTGTCCTATTTCCACCCTGCGCTGGCGCTGCAACAGGCTAAAGTCGGCAAGGGCAATTTGATTCTGCCGAAGCCGATTATTGAGGTCAGCACCAGCGGGGCAATCCGTAAAGAAGCCGATCAGACCTTCCATAACTTCCTGAATGACGAGTTTGCCAAGCTGTATCAATCCGGCAAGACGCAGCACTACTATGAACAGGCGCTCAAACTGCGCGGCGTGGACGTCAGCAAAGTGCCATCGGTCATTAAAGAAGATTGGAAATAACTCAGAAACGGTTAACGCGACAGTCCTAAACGGAGTCAGGACATCTGCATTAGCGGGGTCAGCAGCGCGGCGACATCCTGACATTGTTCCAGTTCGGATAACGCCGCCGTTGCCTCCGCCACCATTGCTGGGGCAAATCGGGACGAGAGATTCTCCGCAAATTTCGCCATGATGCGGCTTTCCGCCAGCGGGTGTTCTGCGCATCCCAGCGGAAACGCAATACGCTCACCGCTCACCACCGTTCCCCGCGTCACGACATCAACCTGCAACACCGGCCGACGCGCCTGCGCCATCAGTTGGTCGAGTTCGGGAGAAACCTCAACCTGTACCTTATCGGCCAACGCCAGAAGTTCTGGGTTGGTTAAGGTATCGTCCGCACTCCAGCGATGGCGCGGAATACGGTAGGCCAGACACGCCAGCGCAAACGGCAGGCTGAACTGCGCATCCGTCGCATTTTGCGGCCGTGCATCCATAAAATCAGCGGCCAGCCTCTGGCTTCCTTTGACCCGAATCAGGTCAATAGCCTGCGGCGACAGCGCCAACTCGTGCTGTACGCGTTCGAAGGATTCCAGTGCAGTATGTATCCAGCGACAGGCAGGATACGCTTTGAAACTGGCGTGCTGGATTGCCCACGTCTCTCCTAATCCATCCAGCAATGCCGCTTCATCAAAGCGGTCAGATCCCATCATGCGCCAGAATCCCTGCTCGCCGGACAGCACATCTCTTGGGCCGATAATCCCGCCGCGATGTAGCTCAACCGCACGGACGCCCGACTCCGCCGCGGGGGCGTTGTAATCCTTGAAAGACACCAGCGGACGCTGCTGCCAGTTGTATTTGTGCAAGCTGGGCAACGGCGTCAGCGACGCCGCCAGACCGATGGCGTTCTCTAGTCCTTCAGCATCACATCCCGTTAGCAATCCGTAGGCCACCGCCGCCCCGATAGACTCGTGCTGACACACGCCATAAACCTGCTGAAAACGTGACTGACTCGGCTGCTGAGACTGAATGATCCGGCCATTAATTTCATACGCCGCGGCCAGCGCACAGATCAGCGCTTCGCCGTCAATCGGACGCGATCCGAGTGCCGCCAGCGCAGCGGCAACCAGCGTGGCACCGGGGTGCCCCATACCGCGTCCGGCAACCTCATAACCATCATCGTAATCCAGCGCATTGATCGCCGCCGCATTCAAAAACGCCGCGCCGATGGCCGCCAGCGGTGCGCCGCCATCCAATACTGGGTTGTTGCCCGCCGCGTAGTGCAGGCGGGTGACACGCGCGCAGTCCCGCACCACCTGGCTACTCGCACCGGCAATGCCGCAGCCCAGACTGTCGATAAAATGCAGCACGATTTTTCGCCTTAACGCGGCGGGAATGTCCTGAATCGTCAATCGATGGGCAAAGGTCGCGAGACGCAACGTCAGAGGGAGTTCAGCAGCGTGAGACATCGGCATTCCGCCATTCTTTTATAAATAAAAGGAATATTAGCACCACGTTTTATTATTTATTTATCATTTTTTCGACCTGCTAAGATGCATCGGTTCTAACAAAATAAGAAACGTATTTCCTAATTATGCACTTTTCAGGGGCACTATATTTATGTCGTATCAGTGGGATTTTTCCGCCATCTGGCCCTATCACCAACTGCTGCTGGAGGGGCTATGGGGAACGATAAAGATCGGTGCCACCAGCATCCTGATCGGGATGCTGGCTGGCATGGTGCTCGCCGCCATGAAAATGTCGCCCCGGCGGCTCTTGCGCCTGCCCGCCGCGATGTTGATTGGCTTTTATCGTAATACACCCGCGCTGGTGCATTTTTTCTGGATTTACTACGCCCTGCCCGTCATTACGCCGTTAACGTTTTCGCCTTTTACCGCCGCCGTGATCGCGCTGTCCGCCCAGTCCGGTGCCTTTTATGCCGAAGTTTATCGTGGTGCGATTTCCTCAATTCACGCGGGGCAATGGGAAGGGGCTAAAGCGCTGGGCATGCCAAAATCGACCGCGCTGCGTCGGGTCATTCTCCCGCAGGCGTTACGCCGGATGATCCCGCCGTTTATTGAACGCTCGTTTGAACTCATCAAATCCACGTCGCTGGCGTCATCTCTGGCCTATAGCGAGCTGCTTTATCAGGCGATGCAGATCAACAGCCAGACCTATCGACCGCTGGAAGTCTACAGTCTGGTGGCGGTGATGTATTTCACTCTGCTGCTGCTGATTAGCCTGTTCAGTCAACATATTGAGAAACGGCTGTCGCTGGCAGATCGCCGGCTCGCGTAAGGAACATCATGCACTATCAATGGGATTTCTCGCTGGTCTGGCACAACCTTCCCGTGCTGCTGAAAGGCCTTGGCGTCACGCTCGAACTCTGGCTGCTGGCCGGTGTGCTGGGCACCGCGCTGGGGCTGGTTCTCGGTCTGTTTCGCGTATTTGGCAAACGCTGGCTGTCGCTGCCCGCCAGATGCTTTGTCGAAATCTTCCGTAATACGCCCGTTCTGATCCAACTGATCTGGTTTTATTACGCTTTCCCGGTTCTGGTCGGCGTGCAGTTCAGTACCTTTGCCGCCGCGGCACTGGCTTTGACGCTGTATAGCGCCGCGTACTGTACGGAAATTTTCCGCGCTGGCCTGCAATCCATCGACCACGGACAGTGGGAAGGCGCAAAAGCGCTGGGCATGCGGCAGGCGGTGATCCTGCGGCGCGTGGTTCTGCCGCAGGTGTTACGCAACATGCTGCCCGCCCTCACCAACCGGATGATCGAACTGGCCAAGGTAACCTCGCTGGCCTCGATACTGGCCGTCAATGAACTGATGTATCAGGGACGGCTGCTGAGCAGCACCTATTATCGTCCGCTGGAAATCCTGACGGTGGTCGCACTGCTCTATTTCATTTTGATCTGGCCGGGGAGCTACCTTGCCGCACGACTTGAACGTCGTTTCCGTTCAACCACCTAGTCTGACAGCACCACAGGATTGCTATGCGTGAAGCTATTAGTTTAAGTAAAAATAATACGTTGAGTGGAAATGAAGCTCTGAATGACGATATCGTCCTGCGCATTCGCGGACTCCAGAAACGCTTCGGTGCCGTTGAGGTATTGAAAGGGATCGATCTGGATGTACGGCGCGGCGAAAAAATTGCCATCATCGGCGGCAGCGGATCGGGAAAAAGCACCCTGCTGCGCTGCCTGAATTTTATGGAGATCCCCAGCGCCGGCACCATCGAACTGGATGGCGTGGTACTGGGAAAAACCAATGCGCAAGGCCAGCGCGACTACCCAGAAAAGCAGTTGTGCGCCGTGCGGGAACGCGTAGGCATGGTGTTTCAGCAATTCAACCTGTTTCCCCATATGACCGTGCTGGAGAATGTGCGTGAAGCGCTGCTGTCGGTGAAGAAAATGCCACGGCATGACGCGGATATCATCGCCAAAGCACAGTTGGAAAAGGTCGGGCTGGGCAACAAACAAGACGCGCGCCCCGGCAGCCTGTCCGGCGGTCAGCAGCAGCGGGTGGCGATTGCGCGCGCGCTGGCGATGTCGCCAGAAGTCATGTTGTTCGATGAACCCACATCATCACTGGACCCGGAACTGGTGGGCGAAGTGCTGCACACCATCCGAGCATTAGCGGAGGAAGGCCGCACCCTTCTGCTGGTCACTCATGAACTGGGGTTTGCCTATCACTTCGCAGATCGCGTCGTGTTTATCGAGAACGGCGTGATCCATGAAATGGGCAGCGCCGAACAGGTACTCAAAAACCCGCAGCAGCCGCGAACCCAGGCCTTTCTTGCCCGCTTTGCCGAGCGCTCCTTTTAACTCATCATTCACATTCAGGAACAGCACGATGCAACCCACATTATCCAGCCAGAGCAGTCAGGCCTATTTGCAGGATCCGCGTAACAGCGACGTACAGGTGTATGTGAATGGGGAATTTGTTCATCGCGATAACGCGGTGGTGTCGATTTTTGATTCCGGCTACGTGTGCGGTGACGGCGTATGGGAAGGCCTGCGTTTGGTTAACGGCCGCCTGATTGCGCTGGATGCCCATCTGGATCGTCTGTTCGACGGTGCCGCCGCGATCCAGTTGGATATCGGCCATAGCCGGGAAGCACTGACCGATATTCTCTATCAAACGCTCGCCATCAACGGCATGACCGATGGCGCGCATATTCGTCTGATGATTACCCGAGGGAAAAAGCATACGCCGAATCAGGATCCCCGCTTTATTATCGGCGGTGCAACGGTCGTGTGCGTGGCGGAGTATAAGATCGTCGATACGGCGGCGAAAAAACGCGGGCTGACGCTGTTTACCTCTACCTATCGCACCAGTACGCCAGACGTCTTCGATCTGCGGCTGAATTCGCACAGTCGGCTCAATCTTATTCAGGCGCTGCTACAGGCGTTGCAAGCCGGTGCCGATGAGGCGCTGATGCTGGATCCGCACGGCTTTGTCGCCAGTTGTAACTCCACCAACTTTTTTATCGTCCGCCGCGGTGAACTGTGGACGTCGTCGGGACGCTACTGCTTCAACGGCATTACCCGTCAGACCATTATCAACCTTGCAGAGGCCAACGGGCTGAAGGTCAAGGCTCAGGATTTTACGCTGGCAGAAGCACTCACTGCCGACGAAGCCTTTGTCACCGGCACGCTGGCGGGCATCACCCCGGTAAAAGCGCTGGATGGCCGCCCGTTTAACCCCGAACACCGCCCGGTTACCGAACAGCTCAGCCGCTGGTATGAGGCGTATTTGTATGCGCAGTGATAACGGTGCATCGTCGTGAAGCAAGGCGTTCCCAGAAGAACCCCAGAACCTCACTATACCCCTGTTCTACCTGCTGAATGCCTTCGACGTAAACGTGGGTGACCACTGCGGCGGTTTAATGCGCTAAGTTCAGCAACGAATTGATTCAACGAAATATTAACCGTCAGAAACATTTCATGTAACCTAAGCGCCACTTTTTCAAAAGAGCAGGTCAGGGAATGAAAGCCGTAAAGTTACTGTTTGGCATCCTACTACTGAATATGGTCATAGGGGTCAGCACGGCTATCGCCGCCCCGGACGACACCGAACACCCTTTTTACGCGGGTAAAACGCTGGCGCATCCGATCATTTCGGGCGCACGTGAAAGCAGCGCCCTTCTGGTTTTCATTCAGGAAAACCAGGTGGTCAAAGGCTATTATTGCTTCTGTAGTGAAGAGGATGACAGTGTCGATCACCTTCCCCACCTGCTCGGTACCTTCCCCGATTCCACCATCGAATCCGTGTTTTATGCCGACGTGGATCAGGCTGGTCAAATCACGCTGGTGTTGAGTAAAAGCAAGGGCAAGTTCGCCCTGCGCGGTTGGCGTTACATTGAAGACGGCAGCTATATTCCGGTGCTAAGTTTACAGCCGGTTCTGGACAAGCTGGTTCGCGAGAATAAGGATCTCAATTCAACGCTGGTGAAACGCGCCCTCGGCAAGCTCCCTCCTTATGACTACAGCGCGCAGTACCCTAAGTTCGATAATCACGATTTCGATAACATCGACTTTACTCAGGGCAACGTTGTCGGCTGGTATCTTGACGATGGCACACCTTCTCATGCCGCGAAACAGCCAGCAGACAACGTCTACGCCTATAAAAAAACCTTCGCGGAAAAAGGCGGTTTATTTCTCACCGTAACTTTCCGTCGCGTGGAAGACAGCGCAACACCCGGATTTCGCGCGACAGCCATCAGTTGGCAAGCTGATCCGGCTAAATTCAGCGGCAGCGAGAATGGGCCTTATGTCTATTACTCGGCGCAATATGGCTTAGTAAAAGGTTTTTTCCTGCATGGCGTTCCTGACGGAAAATGGACCACCGTCGGCGAGAACTTCGCCAGTTCAGGTAGCTATATAGCGGGACAACAGCAAGGCCAGTGGACCATCAGCGATGGGCAAGAAACGGCAACGGGATTGATGAAAAACGATGAGCGTGAAGGCCGCTGGGAGATCACCGACGGCATGGATGGCAATACACCAGAGCTGGGTGGCTTCGATACCTACCTCAATGGCCAGCGTCATGGCCCAAGCGAGCGCCGTCTGGCGGGTGTGCTGCGCTCGAAGGGCGATTATGTTGATGACCAGCCTGAAGGCATGTGGATCACCGAAAACGGCGAGGGCCCGTTTGTGAAAGGCGTGGCTAACGGTATGTGGAAACTAAAGACGGCTGACGGCGAGATCCAGCAGGTCGAACTGATCGCTGGCGTAAAGCAGGGAGAACTGCGCTGGAGTGATGAGAAAGGCCGTCTGACACAAATCATTCATTATAAAGATAATCTTCCCCACGGTTTGTACCAGAAGTTCAACGCTGCCGGAAAAATGGTTTATCAGGCTGACTATGTCATGGGCAAACTGGAGGGCCGTGAAATCGAATATTATGACGATGGCACCACTCTGCGCGCCGATCGCGGCTACCGCAATGGTGAACTCGACGGCCTGTATATCTATAATTTCCCTGACGGAAAACCGAAGTCCGTATCGACCTATGACCACGGTTATGAAGTCGGACTGATGCAGGAATTTACCGCCACTGGCGTCAAAATTACCGAGCGCAATTACTGCCCTCTGTCGATGAGTGGTCGCGGCTACTGCGGTAAACAGCAAACCTTCAACCCTGACGGCACGCCGCTCACCGAAGCCGATTATCTGTTCAACCGCCAGCAAACCAATAATACCTGGTATGCGAACGGTCAGCGTCAGGATGAAACGCGTATCGGCACCGATGACAGCTACACCCAAATCAGCTACTACCCTAACGGCCAGATGCAATGCATTAGTCGCGCGCAGGGTTTCAAACCGTTGGTGGTCGATGGTAAAGAGTACAAAGATTATCAGGGCGCGCTGCGCCAGGGCGAAAGCGCCTGTTATTACCCCGATGGCAAAGTCAAAAGCAGCGGAGTCTGGAAAGACGGCAGGCTGACCACAGGCTGTGAAACCCGTTTCGATGAGAACGGAAAACAGACCGCCCCCGGCCCTAAAGGCTGCGTGATTCCGAAATGGGAGTATGAACGCTGATATCCCCCACAGGAGAAACGCTCAGTAATCGATGATTCTGCACGGGTGTGCGGGTGATTCATATCCTTTCGAAAGTGGCTCCGCATTGAGTGAGGTTATATGGAGGAAGTTGCTTTCCATGACTCACTCAATGGGATAACGATAAGTCCCAACGTCTGCTCAGGGAGATTGAGTCGCCGGGGTTTATAGGCCGTTCAGAGGTATTATTCAGCGACTCTCCCCGGATTTAAGATCTCGTCGGGGTTGTCTGCTTTGAGCGAAGAGCAGAAGTTCTGAATGCTACTAACATTGAGATGCCTTGAGTCATAACAAGCAAGTTACTATAGTTGGCTTAAGGATAATGACAAATTTCAGCTGATAACTAATAATTAGCTGCTAAGTAACACCATAACGGATAATGGCAGTTTTTTACTATAATAAAAATGTGGTTTTGAGGGGTTAGGGATTAAACTTATATGAGATTTTATAGCATAGATTATTTACAAATGCAGTCTAATATCAATGATTATTTAAAATACATCGTTATATTTAGTACTTTATTTATCTTGATCGTTGTTTTTAGTCTGTATATGCGTCATCGCCTGAAAACTAAATATCGTGACTTAACAATCATATTTTTCTTGTTTTTGCTCTTCATTTCTGGTGTTCAGTATGCTGATTATACTGATAGTCAAAATATACATTCCCAATCCTCACAAATGGTTAATTTTGTTAGGCTCCTATCACAAAAAAAAGATGTGAATGTAAATGCTATATTTTCCAGTTCCGTACAACTCTCTGATGGCATTATCGTTAAAATTAGTGATGTTTTTTATCGCGTCAATTTAAGCCCGGATCAAAAAACATACAATTTAGTAGAGGTTTCGTTAGTAAACCCAGAAATAGAAATCATAAAAAACTGAGGTGTGGAAATGATAATTTATTTACCTATCATTATAAAGTTGGGCCTGGGGATACTGTGTTTAATTGTTCAAATAAATCTTATGGGGAAAGGAAATCTGGCCCCCTCATCTGCAATGGACCAGGTTCAAAACTATGTACTGGGGGGAATTATAGGAGGCGTAATTTACAACGAATCTATAACAGTACTTCAATTTATTCTGGTCCTAATTATATGGACTCTTTTGGTCTTTGTTCTTAAGTTCTTGAAAGAAAACAATCGATTAGTTAAAAGAATAATTGATGGAAAACCGATTACTTTAGTACACAATGGCAGCATTAATGTTAAGGAGTGTTTACGTAACGGTGTTTCTGCAAATGACCTAATGTTCAAATTAAGAGCAAATGGTATTTATGAAATAGAACAACTAAAACGCGTCGTTCTCGAACAAAATGGGCAATTAACCATTATACAAAGTGGCGATGAAAATATACGTTACCCAATTATAGTTGACGGTTTAGCCAACCATGATCTGCTAGAAATCCTTAATAAAGACAATGAATGGTTAGAAAATGAAGTTACAAAGAAAGGCTTCAATAAAATAAGTGAAGTATATTTAGGCGAGTACTTATCGGGTAGGATTAATTTATACGGATATGAAAAATAACATCCAAAATTAACGCCCTTTTATCAGGAGGCAGCCATTTCAGGTGTGCCTCTGCCTGAGAACACTGACATCAACGTTCGATCCTGGCACGGAGAGAACGAACTGGCTGAGTTAAAGGTCCGCTGAGAGCGAAGTGCGGACATTAGAGGCTTTCACTTGCCCTTGAATTCTCTTGCAACTTAATTAGATATTCAGTTGTGAACTGTTGCTTCCCCAACTCTTCGAATTCCTTAATTAATTCGCTACCCATGAATTCCAAATCTTTATTATTTTGTAAAAACCGTAGAGAAGTATCCCAAGCTTTTTTTGTATTGCATCCATTTGTTCCTTTAGTAATTTTTCATCTTGAGCCGGAGTGTTAACTATACCGTTCATAATGGGAAGCAGCTCTTCTATTTTTCCTTTGTCTGTTATAGCAGTTTTATCCATTACTCCATTATTGTAAAAAAAGCAGGTGTCATTTTTACTGTCAATTTCCGGTTCATATATTTTGTGCCAAAGAATATCTGCAATCACTCCGGCATTGAGTATGCATACCCGGTTAAACAAATGTTCATATATGGCATTGGTACTATCTATTTTTGTTTTAGGTGAGAGATTAATCTCCGAGTTGCCATAAACACCAAAGTTAGATATCTCAATTGTTATACTTCCAACATCGAAGCCAACGTTACGTCCCATCAACCAATGCCCTAGCTCATGATACATGGCACGTTTACACTACTTTTCATCATTGAGATGATTATGAATCATACATTCCCTTTTTGTTTATATTAGATGAGTGATGATGACGGTTTATACCAGAAGTTCAACGCTGCCGGAAAAATGGTTTATCAGGCTGACTATGTCATGGGCAAGCTGGAGGGCCGCGAAATCGAATATTATGACGATGGCAAAATCAAAAGCTGCGGAGTCTGGAAAGACGGCAGACTGACCACAGGCTGTGAAACCCGTTTCGATGAGAACGGAAAACAGACCGCCCCCGGCCCTAAAGGCTGCGCGATTCCAAAATGGGAGTATGAACGCTGATATCCCACACAGGAAAAACGCTCAGTAATCGATGATTCTGCGCGGGTATGCGGGTAATTCATATCTTTTCGAAAGTGGCACCGCATTGAGCGAGGTTATATGGAGGCAGCTGCTTTCCATAACTCACTCACCGGGATAACGATAAGTCCCAACGTCTGCTTGGGGAGATTGAGTCGCCGGGGTTTATAGGCCGTTCCGCGGTATTATTCAGCGACTCTCCCCGGATTTAAGATCTCGTCGGGGTTGTCTGCTTTGTCGAGGTGCGGAGGTTGGACATTCTGGTAGAGTAGAATGCAAGGTAACCGACCTTACACGATCGTTATAACAAGCTATAGCGTATCGGGGGCCCCTAGAACGACAGTCAACAACTGCGTGTTATTACAGTTGATTCACTACAAGCAGTTATATATGACACAGGATTATACGATTTTGAATTATCACTATCTTCAAGAAAAGGAATCAGGCATGGGTTTAGCTGAGTGGTTCGGCGGATTTTGCTCCAATCTCATAGTAAAAGATGATGGGACAATTTCAACGCGATGCAGAAATATAACTAAGCGTTTAAATACGGATTATTGGAGTACCACCTCTGACACCTCTCATAGCATTTACGTTGGGTCATACGGCCGAAACACCGCTACGCAAGGCTTTAGTGATTTGGATATGATATTTCAACTGCCATATTCGGAGTACGTAAGATACAATAATTACGTAGGGAATGGGCAGTCAGAATTGCTTCAATCGGTAAAGAAATCTATTGAAAAAACATATTCATCCACGAGCATAAGAGGGGATGGTCAAGTAATCCTTGTACCATTTGTCGATGGAATCACATTTGAAGTCATTCCAGCATTCATAAATAAAGATGATAGTTTTACATATCCCGATGCAAATGACGGGGGACGGTGGAGGATTACAAATCCAAAACCGGAAATTTCCGCGATGAAGTTAAGAAATGATGTTACCAACAGAAATTTGGTACAACTTTGTAGAATGGCAAGAGCTTGGAAGCGGAAATGGGATGTACCTATTGGAGGTTTACTAATTGATACTCTTGCATATCAATTTATTGAAAATTGGGCTTATAGAGATAAATCTTATTTGTACTACGATTACATGAGTCGTGACTTCTTCAAATGGATGGCGGATCAAGACAGCGACAAGGTGTATTGGAAAGCGCCGGGAAGTGGTCAGTATGTTTTTGGAAAAGGACTTTTCCAATACAAGGCAAAACGGTGCTATAACATATCACTCGAAGCAATAGAACATGAAACGGCAAACCCAAAACGTGAATGGTCTGCCAAGCAACGATGGCGAGAGATTTATGGAACGACATTCCCAGACTAATGATACTCCCGAATCAAGAAAGGTTTTAGAAGGACAGCTCAGAGAGTGCTATGGGCGGGTCGTTTACTCCCATAAAACGCATGAAAAATGTTCAGATATTCTTCTCTCGCGGCTATCGGCTATCAAGTTATGGCAGATAATTCTTTCCGCCTTAACTACTGGTGGTTTTGTGGCCACTTTTTTCGGCGCAGGTGAAATAGGTACAGGTGTTGGCATTATTGTTTCAACACTGCTTCTTATACTTAATTCTTATACAAAAAACTATGATCTTGGTGAGCTAGCACAGAAGCACAAGCACGCTGCAAATGAGATCTGGTTAATCCGAGAACGGTATTTATCACTACTTACAGACTTAGCAATGGAGGAAAAGCCAATAGAGCAATTACAATCAGAACGAGATTCTTTACTTGAGAATTTGCACTCAGTTTATTCAGGTTCACCCAGCACAACATTCGATGCTTATAAGAAAGCTCAAGATGCATTAAAAACAAAAGAGGACCTGACATTTTCTGACGAAGAAATAGATACATTCCTGCCTAAAGAACTAAAAAGAAGCTAATAAAGTCCTGTTAGGAATTAACTTACGCTACTCTTTGTTCTACCTTCCAAAGCACAGTGTTACCTATTGTCCGTTCCGGCCTTAGCCGGCCGGTTGCTGGCCCTCAGGGACCGTCATGCGCGAAGTGCGGTCGCTTTTAGGGTGACCATATGCCAGTGGATTTCTAAAAGAGAATAGTGCGGATTTCCGGGATACCTACATCATGACACCAGTTCGTTAGATATGAACTGGTATCAGGAAGTTGTGGATTGTTGATATCAAAAAGTTTTTTAGTACAGATCATATAACCGTATGAAAAAGTATGAAAAACATACCTGTCGTATTAAAATTAACCTCCGTGTGCCTTGGCCCAATGAGGCATCAAGAAGGCTGATTGGGCGAAAGTGATGAAGCAGGCGTAGACAACAAAGATTAATCATTACTATCAGTGGATTGTGTAATCCGTGGACAGGTTAAGGATAGTCAGATGCAAACAGCAGAGATGTTTCGAATTTTTTTGAACAATTTGAAAATTTCAGACGAACGTATGCAGGCAATTGCGACACATTATAAAAATGCCACAAGAAGACTTAACATCGAGTTCCGGGGGTCAGCGAATGGATTCAACAATCGATTGAAAGTCGGTTCAGCAGGTCGTCGAACAGCGGTTAGTAAAACATCAGACTTGGATATGCTGTATATTATGCCCGCGGGATTGTGGGGAGATTACCAATCCGGAATTAATCCACAGCGCCGTTTGCTTCGCGATGTAAAAGAAGCATTAAAACTATCCTTTACCCAGCAAGAGATCAAGGTTGATAGATTAGTTGTGCAGATCATTTTTGACTCTTTCCATATAGAGGTGCAACCAGTCTTTGAGACTGATGAAGGGCATTTTAAATATCCTGATACTAAGGCCAACGATGGTAATGGCGGGTGGCGAGTAACTAAACCTCGGATGGAAATTACCGAAATGAGGAATTTCCGTAATAACAAAAGTAGTAATCTTCATAATCTTTGCCGCATGTTAAGAGCTTGGAAAAATAGAAACACCGTTGATATGGGGGGGCTTCTCATTGACACATTAGCCTGGAGATTTCTGAAACAAACAGATGATTACGATAATACCGGAATGGTCAGTTATGGGCTTATGTGTCGAGACTTCTTTGACTTTTTGCATCAAGAAGATGCCCATGAACATTATGCAGCGATAGGAAGTGGGCAGAGAGTTAAGGTCTATAGAAATTTTCAGCGGCAAGCAAAACGAGCCTTTAAATTATGTACACAAGCGATTGAAGCTTATGAGAATGGCTCAACAAAGAAATGCCATGAACACTGGCGAGAAGTTTTCGGGCTAACTTTCCCTAAAGCAGTTGTAGAAATGCGCGACTCTCAGGGGTTAGAGTCAGCTAATTTCATCAATGAGTCCTATACGGCTCAGACATGGCTCAATACGGAAGAGTTTACAGATGAAAAGTTTGATGATGTTGATATAAGATATCCCCTCGAAGTTAGCTGCATTGTCAAAGAAAACGGGTATAGGGAACGTTCGATTAGGGCTTATCTGTCGGATATAGCTCGTTCTTGGTTACCACCGAATAGAACTTTATCATTTTCGATCAACCAGGCAAGTTTGGATCTCATTCCCGAACCTTATGATATTTACTGGAAAGTCTTGAATAGAGGTCGAGAAGCTGAACAGCGTGATGAAGTTCGAGGCCAAATAATTTTAGGTCAAGTAACTCATACTGAACATACAAAATTTAGAGGTGCTCACAAGGTTTGGTGTTACATAGTTAAGAACCATATAGTAATTGCCCAAAACGTTATCGACATACCAATCGAGTAGTTATTATGCAAAAAAATGACCTATTATCTCATATTGCTTCTGCTGGATATAATGTTGGATTTGGTGCTAAGAAAACTTTTGCTACATTTGATATTGTCAGCAAAATTCCTGGCTGGATTGGTATCATATCACTAGCAGTCTCTATTTTAGGACTTTACATGGACGAAATGAGTTCTAAGCATATTGCAGCCATTTTTATCATTTTGAGTATTGGCAGTTTGTACATCAATTTTTATGATGGTGATAAAAGTAAATATGAAGAAGCAGGCAAGAAGCAAACAGCAATCTTCAGAAAAATTGAAAGATTGTATTACGATGCGAAATCAGAAAACGAACCGGATTCTGTTAAATATATTGGACAACTTGACATTCTGATGCAAGAATTTGATGAAACCACTATCACCAAACAAATTTGTGGGAGCAATTGGTATGCTCATTATAAATTCTTTAGTGAAATGGAAAAAAGGTGGATTGAAGATCAGTTGTCATTGACTTTCTGGAAGGATAAATTTCCTAACACATTGAAACTTTTCATTCTGATGGTTTTCTGCGTCATTTTGCTTTCGATAATTTATAGGTTTAATTGATTGTCGTGATAGAGGAGTTGCACTCCTCTATCATTTTTAGAATGTATGTTTCTTCAATATGTAAGGTGTTGGTAGGTTGGCCATTCATCATGACAATACGGATGTCCTTATGCATGTCGATAAATAGACTACGGCTATTTATCGAATATCGATTTGACATTAATCCCACTGTTGAGAGCTAACATTTGATTTGTTTTTTCGAGACCTTATTACTCATGATGCTTTCCCCCCGGTTCAGATTACGAGAAAATTCCACTTATAGACACACCGGTTTTTCTAGGGGGTTACTGGTTCTCTTTGCCCGCATCGGGTAATATACTGTACGTTTTCAACTTCCGCATCTGGCACTTAGCAGTCGGGTAAAAGGACCGCTCCGTCAGTTAAGAGCAAAGGCGAAAACTTATATCCCCAGTGAGTAAATTTATTAAGCAGAAACCGTCAAAGCCAGATTAGAACTCGCTTGGGGTTGTGCCCATCACTGAACGAAATGCAGCAGAAAAGGAAAAGCCGAGTTGGTAGGCGATCTGTTTAACAGATACACCATTAGATAGAAGATCTAATGGTGTATATATCCTGGCTCTCTGTTTCCACATTCTGAAGCTGAAACCTGTGTCTCGTAAAAAATGGCGGGAAAAAGTACGTTCCGACATATTCGCAATATCCGCCATGTCAATTAAGGCCGCTTCCCACCGATGGCTGAGCATCAGTGCTCTTGCTGCACGAAATAAACGTTCATCACGCGGCATAGGGAGTTCCGCAGGCACAGATGGCATCATTAGTGCGATAAATATATGCCGTCACTTTTAGGTTGAGAAAAAGCCACCGGCTGAGACAGTCGTCGGGGCTTAGCGGAAGAAAATGTAGAACTTTACAGGCCCAGCTCCGACAGACCTGGGTGATCATCCGGACGACGACCCAGCGGCCAGTGGAACTTGCGTTCACTCTCTTTAATCGGCATGTCGTTGATACAGGCAAAGCGGCGGTGCATCAGGCCATCTGCTTCAAATTCCCAGTTTTCATTGCCATAAGAGCGGAACCAGTTACCCGAATCATCATGCCATTCATAGGCGTACCGCACGGCGATGCGGTTGTCAGTAAACGCCCATAGCTCTTTAATCAGACGATACTCAAGTTCTTTTTTCCACTTCCGCGTGAGGAAACCTTTGGCTTCTTCACGATTGGTTGCAAACTCGGCGCGATTACGCCATTTGGTGTCCAGCGTGTAGGCCAGTGATACCTTTTCGGCATCTCGGCTGTTCCAGCCATCTTCAGCGAGTCGCACCTTCTCAATCGCCGTTTCGCGAGTAAAAGGAGGAAGTGGCGGGCGAGTCTGTTTATCGGACATGGTAGAGCCTCCAGAAAATTTGGATATATCAGTAGAACGAGGTTTTTTAAAACTCAGACCCTAGTGAGAGGCCTGCTTCAGCAACAGTTGCGCCACTTCTCTTGCGCTATCGGCCGCGCTGTCATCGCCCATCACGTGTGACATGGTGATAGCGCCCTCCATCAGAATCAGCAACTGTTTGGCCAAGGCTGACGGTTGCTTGATATTTAATTGCCCGGTGAGTTCCAGCGTGTAATCCAGTAATTTTTGTTTATGAAGCTTTGCGATCTGGCGAACGGGATCGGCAGGGTCACCCACTTCTCCAGCCGTGTTAATAAAGGCACAACCACGGAAGCCATCTGACTCAAACCAGCCTTTGAGTACAGTGAACATATTCAGGATGCGCTCCTGAGGGGTAGTGCCTTTATCACATTCAGTTCTGAACCAGTGCATCCAGCGTTCATCACGTGCATTCAACGCGGCGGCTGCCACGTCATCCTTGGTCGCGAAATAGCGATAAATACTTTTCCTTGCGACGCCAGAAGTCTTGACCAGAAGGTCCATGCCTGTGGCATGAATGCCGTTCTGATAGATAAGTTGCTCGGCGGTCGCAAGAATTTTTTCTCGGGTATCGTTCGGCTTTTTGTTCATGAATTAATGGTAGAACGATCGTTCTACCCAGTCAAGCGTCAGCCTGAAAACATTATTCAGAAAGTGAAGAAGCGAAGTCCGTACGGGAGAGCGCCCTGCCCCTCTAAATAGATAGGCAGTGACATGAGAACGTCCTCGTCTGGCAGAGCTATCCCTGGAAGGAAAAAATATCTATTACATAAAGGTGATGCCAATCCCTCTCAAAAATGGAAATACCACTTCCATTTTAGGCTCTACACCAAGCCATAACAGGAAGTTAGAATATAACCTCTTTCAATAAATAACGGACTTATTGTTATGTAAATAACATAAATACAATAAGTTACCATTGTTTATGGCGTTAATATCCTTTTGAAAACCTACACAGAATCTTTTCAAATTCATTACCAAATGTGAAAGGGTTTACGTTGTGATTGTTGTACCAGCTGATAGTGACGCGAAATTGAATGAAGAATCACAACATCTCGCCCAAGTACCAGTCCGGAAGGCTTTGCACAATAAATCCTGCCAGCATGGCAGGCGCTGGCGCAGCTTCCCCTGGAACTGACGGTTTATCCGAGCCAGCTGACTCGCAAGCACTTTTAGTCTGAACAGGAAATTTATCTAGAATGAATCAATTAGTAACAGCTTACCTGAATCGCCTTGGCCTTGATGCCGAGACACCGTCCATGCAGGCACTGACCCGAATTCATCGAGCCCATGTTGAACGGATACCTTACGAAACCTTCTGGATCCACCTCAAAGAGGGATGGGGAATTGATCCACTTGAAAGTTTCAGAAGAGCAGCGACCACGCGGCGAGGTGGTTACTGTTTTCAGTTGAATGGCGGCTTATACACATTACTCACCCAGCTTGGTTATCGTGTGAGTCTCAACCCTGCAAACGTCCATGGTGTTGAAGGCCCTGAACGGATTAAGCTGGAAAATCATGTCGCCATTATCGCAGAGGGGATGCCGTGTGAAAGCAATCCCAATGGCCGATGGTGGGTTGATATCGGTCTCGGCGACGCGCTGCATGAACAAATGCCTCTTATAAATACAGCCGTCCACCAGGGATTAATGAAGTTTGGAATGGAGGCCGTTGGCGAGGATGGTGTAGGTGACTGGCATCTCACTGCCGATCCATCTTGCTGGATTGCAGGTGTAAGTATGGCTGATGAGCCTACTGATATGGGGAATTTATCAGACCGCCATCACTTTAATGTGTTTTCGCCAGAGTCTGGTTATGCCAAAGTTGTCACTGCGCAACTTCGACAGCCTAACGGTAAAACGGTAATGCGGGGTTGTGTTCTTACCAAAACTGACGGCAACGTCGTGACCACGCATACTTCCGCGTCTCTACCGGAATGGCTGGACGTGCTGAGGGAAGAATTTGGCCTGACTTTTGACCATGTTTCCGATGAATCACTCAAAACATTGTGTGTCCAGAGTACAGAAGATCCATGAGGAATGGCTTCAGTCCCGTGATAAGGGGTAAAGCCGTAATCTGTTCGTTGAACCTGATACGTTAACACCCTGAATCGGTATTGCATCCGGCGGAAAGCTGAAGTGCTAAGACGTTGGTGCGTTCCACCTGTGAGCGACGATGTGGTCGGCCACAGGTGGCCGGTAGCGGCATTCTTCAACGCCGTTGTCGACATTTGCTTAGTAGACCTATCATAAGCGCTGAGCAATCTGTCGATGTGGTATCTGGCTTCGGACCTGAGGTGGATTGCTACTTCTGCTTTTGGCACAGGTGATTGATATCACATCAATGTCAGTTGAGAGCGAAGAGCGGACAGCAACGGCGAATGCTTAACGGATGTTTTACCGCAAAGCTATTAGCAAAAAATCTGCCAGCGAGTATGCTTCCGCTTTGACTGTGCTTGTTAGCTATTTATTCCATTGACGATAATCAGTTGTAAATCCGTCGAATGAAGTATCTGGAAGATGAATACGGCAATTAAGTTTTACTCCTGAATAGTTCTCCGTAAATGAAAACTGTGTGGTTGTTATTGCATCGTTTCTCATTATACGAGGATTTTTTGATCTATGATTTACTATAAAGGTCCTATCACGTATGCGTTCAAAGGCCCTATGCAATCCGCTATCTGCGCCTAAATAGAAAGAAGCATTCATTAACGCTTCAACTTGATTAAACGAATATGTTTGGACCGGATTATTCACAATGTGCTCAATAGCAGCTTCTAGCCTTGAAATACCTTCAGGAATTAGCTCCGCCTCTCTCATTAACTTTAGAGCGTAATTGCAACCTATTGACACTCCTTTTGCTTCATCATTATTTCTCATCATAAGCTAGCGTGAATATTTTCAAGCTCCCCAGTTTTTTTCTCGATAGCGTTCTTTTCTTCATAAAGACCTGTTGCTTCATCCCCTTGGTCGAGGACTTCAACTTTTACTTTCATAACGTTTTTCTCCGTAAACTATGTTTATAGAAAATGGCGGTGCGTGGGAGCGAATAATTAATTGATTGATTGAGAGGGTTTATCCGTAAATCAAAAGTCCTCACGTCGTCGTTCACGATTTTATCTCAGACCAAACTAACGCCGAAGCACCTCTAATTCAACAATTTTTTCTCAAATCAATAACCGTGGTGCCGCCAAAATTCACACAGCCGGTACGCAAGTTGTCCTTAACTTTCTCAAGAGAGATATCAGCTAAATTAACCTGTATTCGAGCAAATATTATTGCTCTGATAGATGTCTGCTTCTAGCACGAAGCTGCCTGCTACAACACTATCAGACAGTTATGAGCGAGGATCCGACGCTAAGTGACGATGGTTATCGACTCAAGGGCGGGTGAATCCCTCAGAAGATCAGGCTGAGATAGTGACAACAACAGAAGGACCAGCAGGCTGCCGGTCCTGTGGATGGGTTACTTCAGCTCCAGCGCGGTTATCACACGAGCAATATCCGTGATATCACCTGCTGACAAAGGCAGCAGAGGACGAGGCAGGCAATCCGTATCGGTAAGCCCAAGCACGCCTGCGGCAGCGGCAATAACGCGAATACTTCCGCCATGTTTACGGAACATCGCCCACAACGGTTCCAGCCGGGCAGTCAGTGCCGTGACGCGGGCATGATCCTGTGCTGCTGCTGCCTCCGTGATCTGTTTTGCTGTTTCCGGGAACAGACCGCCGCACACAGAGTACCAGACCTCACAGCCTGCATTTAATCCCAGTCCGGCATAAGCATCGCCACTGATACCGATTGTCACTCCCGGGCGAAGATGTCTGCGTAGCGCACTCACCCGCTCAGTGGCTGATGCTAGGCTGTCAGGGACGCCCGGGATCTTAACCGAACGAACCCCCTCCAGGGATGACAGGAGACCGTGTAGTTCATCCGTAAAGGTAAAATGCGTGGTGCCCGGATTATCATAGACACAAACCGGGACAGACGCGTACCGGGTCACCGTCTCAAAAAGTGCGAAGACCTCTTCATCACGGAGTGACTGGTAGCTGACCGCCGGAAGCAACAGGGCATCCGCGCCTGCCGCCTGCGCATCGTCTGCCAAATGCAGGATGGCATCGGTACTGACCGCCCCCACACACACCATCACAGGGATATCTCCGGCAAGCTGTTTTGCCAGAGTAGCAATGCGATTGCGCTGCTCCCGGGTCAGATACGCATAGCTTCCGGTTGAACCCAGAATGCCCATAGAATCAACACGGGCCGCCGTCAGGCGGGCCAGAATCTTACTGAACCCCTGTTCGTCCACGCCTCTGGTAGTGATCGGGGTTAACGGGAAAGCAGACAAGCCGGTGAACATTGTGTTTCTCCTGAATAATATTACTGGCATTGCTCTTCGATGAGAGCCACATCAAACCACAGACCGGGCATCATTTTTTCAAGGCCGTCGGTCAGCATCTTCCCGGCTTCGTGAAGCTTCTCCAGCGGCATCTGCGGCAGACTTTCCAGAATGAACCACATTTGCTGAGCTTCCACGTCTAAGCGGGTTCTGATCCCCTGTCGCCAGTTCCAACGGCGGCAGGTCACGCCGACATCATCGCACCAGATAACCTCACCTTGTGAAGGATATTCAACTGCAGTTTCGCCTTCTTTTACGGTATCAAAGGATTCAGTGCCTTTTGCCACAACCAAACACGGTGATCCCTGATAGGCAGCAATATTTTCTCCGCCAACCGGGACGGCATATTGCAGGCTGACAGCGTTATAAAGATCCACGACCGGATCGAGAGCTGGCATGATGCCGTCGCGAAGTACGCGCTTACGCAACGCATCGGCTGAACAAGGAGTACGTTTTGGCTTGGCACCAAATGCCTGAAACGCTTCTGCCCAGGCAGCGAGATGCGCTTCAGCCCAGTCGGGGGTACCTGCCAGCACGGCAGCACAGGCCTCTTTCAGAGCCGTTTCCCCAACATGAGGATTGCATACAGCTGCAGCCTGCACGGTGATGCTGAGAGCCCGGAAACCGGGCGCGATGCCATAAACCTCAGGGGCAATTGACGGAGAGACAGTGAACACGAGATAATCCTGTAATGACCAATTTATTTCATAATATCGACCAATGACCAAAAAAGTCAATTTAGTGACCGATGCCGGTGCAGATGTCAGTACGGTGAACGAAGCTGTCTCACACCGGATTAAGCAGTACCGCAAGCAAAAAAAATTATCTCTTGATGAGCTGTCCCGACGAGCAAATGTCAGCAAAGGCATGTTGGTAGAGATTGAAGGATGTAAGGCCAACCCCAGCATTGCGCTGTTGTGCCGTCTTGCCGCAGCAATGGGGGTATCCGTTGCGGATTTTGTCGATGTCAGCACAAAACCTGACGTTCACATCATTGCGGATACTGAGATCCCTGAACTCTGGAAAGGAGAAAAAGGAGGAAGCGCGAGGCTTCTTGCTGGCTCAGGCGGTCCTGATATGACAGAACTCTGGATGTGGGAAATGCAGCCAGGGGAGAAGTTTTCTTCACCAGGACACCCTTCGGGAACGCTGGAGTTGCTGTATGTACAATCTGGAACGCTCACGCTGGGTGTGAAAGAGAGCATTTTCCAGGTGATCACCGGCTACTCCGCAACGGCCAGAACGGATGTTCCTCACTTCTATGAAAACCAGGGTGAAAGCCCCCTTAAATTCATCATGACTGTTAACGAAAAAGCGTCCTGAGGGCATGAGTTGTGAACGCCCCATATCTGACTGTTAAAAAGGGCCGCTTTACGGTGACAACAGACCCTTCGCTTTTCCAGATTGCCGCCATACGTGAGTATCTTTCGTAATGTCACACCTCAGGCGGATAATGCGGGTAATGGACATCGGCCTGCTCAGCGACATTAATTTGGGCCGTTATCATCAATGTCTGCTTCTGGCAAAAGTAGTCTGTCGGATTAGGAATGATTCAGAGAAATGAAAGCGGATATGGGCGCCAGCAATTAGGCGCCCTCAGTCGGGCGTGGCATCAGTGCTACTGAAAAATGGCTCTGTTTATCACCACGAAACCCGACTATTTCTTATATTGGAATGTGTCTAACTGTCACAGAGATATTGATCCGCAATGACAGGGATTAATAGCGCTCCAGCCAGTGAGCGTAAGGCGCGGGCAGCGTCCACGAAGCGCGTTCAACGCCCAGTTCGCGTGCGGCCTGATAGCTCCAGTGCGGGTTCGCCAGATGCGCTTTACCCACCATCACCAGATCCAACTGACCCGATGCCACAGCCTGTTCAGCCAGTTCCGGCGTGCCGAAGCCCCAGGCGGAAGAGACAGGAAGATCGGCCTGCTCACGTACCTGTTTAGCAATCGGCCCCATAAAGGCGGGTGCCCACGGAACATTCGCTTCCGGCGTAGAGAAACCGATGCTGACGCTCAGCATATCCAGCCCTGCAGCTTTAAAGCGACGCGTCAACTCAATGGATTCCTGCAAGGTTTCTTCATCACGACCGTCAAATTCAATCACACCGAAACGAGCGGTCAGCGGCAGGTGTTGCGGCCACACGTCACGAACGGCAGCCAGCGTTTCCAGCAGAAAACGACTGCGGTTATCAAAACTGCCGCCGTACTGGTCGTTACGTTTGTTGGAATGAACGGAGAAGAAACTCTGTGCCAGATAGCCGTGAGCAAAATGCAGCTCCAGCCATTCAAACCCAGCTTCCAGCGCGCGGCGAGCCGCAGCAACAAAATCATCACGAACGCGGGCGATATCTTCCAGCGTCATTTCCTGCGGCTGCTTTGACAGATTCGCGCCGAAAGCTTCTGCAGAAGGGGCGATGGTTTGCCAGCCGCGTGAGTCGCCAGCGGGGATATGATCGTCGCCTTCCCAGGGAATATTGGCGCTGGCTTTGCGTCCAGCGTGTGCAATCTGAATTCCCGGCACGGAGCCTGCGTCCTTAATGGATTTAGCGACCTTGGCAAACGCCTGCGCCTGCTCATCGTTCCAGATACCCGCGCAGTGCGGCGTGATGCGACCTTCGGGCGCGACCGCCGTCGCTTCCACGATAACCAACCCGGCACCACCGCGCGCCAAAGAAGCATAATGCACCTGATGCCACTCGTTGATCAGGCCATCATTCGCGGAATAGGTACACATCGGTGGAACGGCGATGCGGTTGCGTAACGTAATGTCTTTCAGTTTGAAGGGTTGAAACAGTGCGGACATAATATTTTCCTACCTTGTCAGGTTACTTCGATATTTCGATATTATTCGAATAATAGATTTTAGACAACCCTGACGCTATAATTCGCCCATGAGACCTTTTAAGCACCCTACCCCCGATGAGTTTACGCTTGAGCGCGTCCTGTACGCTCTGAGCGATCCCCTGCGCATGGAAATCGTCCGCCATCTGGCTATGCAGGGCGAGGCAACATGCAGCGAGCTTGACGGCGGTCGCCCAAAATCCAGCGTGTCGCACCATTTTCGCGTCTTGCGTGACTCGGGTCTGCTGCATACTACTAACATCGGCACCACACACATCAACCGACTGCGCCGCAGCGACATGCAACAGCGCTTCCCCGGCCTGCTCGACGCCATTCTGTCTCAACCCGCCGAGTAAAATAATCACGTCAATGGCGGCTTTCCGCCGTTGCATACTGATTGCACATCCATTGCACATTCCCCCTCCATTCCGCATTCTCCGCTATTCCAATATTGCTGCTTTGCTTTGCATTTCTATGAATATAGCAGCCGCCATTTTTCCATTACTCTGATGCTGATACGGGTTTTACGAGGCAGGGTCAGAACAGGATGGACTACTACATTGGCATAGATATCGGGACCTCAAAGGTCAAATCAGTGCTATTCGATGCCGATTTCAATGAACTGCTGATTGCGTCAGCCAACACCGTGACCTATTCCCCACAGCCCGGCTACGCCGAGCAAGATATGTCTCAGGTGTGGGACGCAGTGATCGCTACCCTGAAAACGCTGGCCGTCTCGCCACCGCTACAACATGGTCACGTGCGCGCCATCGGGCTGGCCGGACAGGGTGAAGGCGTCTGGCTGAGCGATCGCCACGGGCAACCGGTACGACAGGCTATCCTCTGGAGTGATACCCGCACGGCGGAACAGGTTCATCAGCTTAAACAGCGCCCGAATCTGGAAGCGACGCTCTTTCCCGAAACCGGTTCTCCCCTGCTCCCTTGTAACAGCGCGCAGCAGTTACGCTGGCTGGCACAGCATCAGCCGGATGCGCTGAACGATGCCGATTACTTCTTTTTTGCCAAAGACTGGGTTCGCTTTCGACTGACAGGACAGGCGAATCTGGAACTGACGGATGCGGGGACGTCGCTGCTGGATCTGCATAGCGAGACGCTGTCAAAAACCGTACTGGATAAGCTGGACTTACACGCCATCAGACCATTTTTTCCGCCGCTACTTTATCCCGATGACATCGCTGGCACGCTCAGCGACACCGTCGCCGCACAAACAGGTCTGCCAGCAGGTATCCCCGTTTGCGCAGGTGCGCTGGATGTGTCTGCCGCCGCGCTGGGTATCGGCGCTATTCACGACGGCGACATTTTCACTATTCTCGGCACCACCTGCTGCACCGGCATTGTGTGCCGTGGCTTAACGCAGGTGAGCCTGCAAACCCGGTTTGTCGCACACGCCTGGCCGGGCCACTATCTCAACCTGTTCGCGATGCAGTCCGGCACGCCGAATATTGACTGGGCGTTGAGCACGCTGGCTGACGACGCCGATTTTCAGACGATCAACACACGCATTGCCCGCGTGCCACCCGGCAGCGGCGGCGTCTTCTATCAGCCTTATCTCAATGGCGAGCGCGCGCCGTTTTACAGCACCTCAGCACGAGCAGGATTTTTTGGTATCGAGCAGTCCACGACTAATGCACATTTACTGCGCGCGGTCTTTGAGGGGCTCGCGTATGCGATTACCGATTCGCTCAGCGGCTACCCTGCCCACGGCGATCTCTACATTGCCGGTGGCGGTGCCGCCTCAGCGATTTGGCTGCAAATCATCGCGGACTGCACCGGACGACGGGTGATCGCCAGTTCGGTCAAAGAGCTGAGCGCATGCGGTGCCGCGCGCCTTGCTGCTCTGTCCATCGGAGAAAGCGCCAACATGGTTCCTTCCACCAAGGCACAGGCGTCAACGTTTATCCCCGATGCCGACGCCCATCGGCAGTATCAGACACTATTTCCGGTTTTTCGCCAACTGCGCGACCAGCTACAGCCGCTCTGGCAGGCACGGGCTAAGGCGCTTAATGCACTCGATAATCACAACGCGGCGCGTTCGCACACGGTTCCCAACTCACAGGAAAGTCTTGCCTCATGAAGATCGTATTTACCGCCGAATATGGCGGCAGCCTTGATGCCTTTCAGGCGTTAGGAGAACTGGTTGTGGACGGATGGGCTATCGGCCAGCCCAAACTGAGCGAAGCGGCACTGATTCAGTTGGCGGAGGACGCCGACGTCATCATCACCAGTTATGACAATATTACCGCCCGCGTCATTGAGGCTTGTCCTCAGTTGCGGCTCATTGCCTGTACCCGCGCCAACCCGGTCAACATCGATATCGAGGCCGCACGCCGCCGCGGTATTCCGGTGCTTTACACGCCCGGACGCAATGCCGATGCCGCCGCAGAATTAACGCTGGCGCTGATGCTAAATGCCACACGCCACATCCCTCAGGCTCATAGCGCGCTGAAACGTGGGGAGTTCACGCGCGAAACCCACAGCGCGACACGGACGCAGGACGGGCTACGGCAAGATGTAGTATGGGACGTAGACAAAGACAGCCCGTATGAAGTTTTCAAAGGCGGCGAACTGCGTAATAAGACGCTCGGCATCATCGGCTATGGCAGCATTGGTCATCGGGTCGGGAAACTGGCGCGCGCCTTTGGTATGCAATTGCTGATTGCGGATCCGTATGTCGCTGCCGAAGAGATCGACGAGCCGGGCATTCGCAAAACCACGTTGGACGCGCTGTTTTCGCAGTCCGATTTCGTCAGCCTGCATCTGAACAGCACGCCGCAGACCAAAGGGCTGGTCAACCTCGACAGGCTCAGAACCATGCGTCCCACCGCCTATCTGATCAACACCTCGCGCGCTGCCGTTGTTGTCGAAGCCGACCTGATCGCAGCGCTACGCGAAAAGTGGCTGGCAGGTGCCGCACTTGATGTTTACGACAGCGAGCCGCTCTGGCGTCATCACCCGTTCATTACCGAATTTGATAACGTGGTACTCACGCCGCACATTGCCGGCGCGACGCGGGAGACGTTGCTGAAACACACCGCGATGATCGCCGCCGACCTGCAACGCTTCATTCGCGGCGAACCGCTGCTTTACCAATGGAAATAGATGCGGCACCGATCTAGTCGGTCAGTACCTCCTGATAGGCGTTTCTGCCATAAACTGCAGCGTCTGTTCCCAGTCAATCACCCCCGCGTCGGATCCCAATCCGGTAGCCACCAGCCCTGAAACAGCCGAGCCGAGCTGGCAGGCCTGTTCCAGATCCCAGCCTTTCGCCAGACCGGCAATAAAGCCGCCGCAATAGCTGTCGCCGCAGCCCGTGGTATCCGATACCGACACGCGGTAAGCGGGAATACGCAGCGTGACATCCTGGCCGAACACGTAAGATCCAGCCGCTCCCGCTTTGAAAATACAGGTGCCGACGCCGCGATCGAGAAAGAAAGCCGCAATCTCTGCGGGTTTAGTCAGGCCGGAAATAAACGCGGCCTCGTCCAGCGACGGCATAAAGTAGTCCACATCCGGCAGCAGCGGCGTCAGCAGCGCCAGCGTCTCCGCGTTTGGCGCAATCAGATCGAAGCTGGTCGTCAGCCCCTTCGCTTTGGCGTGTCGAAGCAGACGCGCACTCTGCCCCTGATCCATTTTCGCCAGCAATCCCGTGCCGCCGTGGTGTAAGAAACGTGCATTGCACACGGCGTCAAAGTCCTGTTCGTCGATAAAAAGATGATCTGACGCGCCGCGATAGTGCAACGCCGGACGTTCACCGTCCGGTCGAATAGTCAGAATCGTTGCCGAGGTCGATGCCGCCGCAGTCCGTTGCACCAGCGAACAGTCGATGCCCAGCTTGCGATAGGCTACCAGAATAAAATCGGCTTTTTCATCCTCACCGAGACAGGCCACCGTGGCCGTGCGGATACCGAGTTTGGCCGCGTTCATCGCCGCTCCGCTGGCTGTTCCGGCAGGATTAAGGCGAATTTCATCGATAAAGTGAACGCCGCCCCCTTCGGGCAAGCCAGTTACCGGCCGACCGGCGACATCCAGAATAGTTAATCCAACAAAAACCGCATCAAATTGGCTCACGCTGACTCCTTCTTCAAATTCTGCATCTTCACGCTCTGTTTTTTATTCATGTTCGAACATTATTGTCGCTGACGCAGCCGCCCCTGCAGGAAAGAGAGCGCCAGCGCCAGTACCAAAATCACGCCGCTCAGCGCATCTTTTACGATGAAGTTCAGCCCCATCAGGTTCAAACCGTTGGCGATCATACCGAGAAACAGCACGCCGATTAGCGTCCCCGCCACATTCGGTCGCCCCTGCGCATGAAAAGCGGTGCCAATAAATACGGCGGCAATAGCGTCCATCAGGTAAGCCTGTCCGGCCAGCGGCGTAAACTGACGCAGATTGGCGGATAACACCACGCCGCCGATGGCACACGTCACCGACGTAACAATCAGCAGCCAGAACATCGTACGCCGCACGTTAACACCGGCAATCAGCGCTGCTGGCGCATTCAATCCCATTGCATGGATACGTTTACCCGCAATCGTCCGTTCAAATAACAGGTAATAAACCAGCAACAGCACCGCCACAATCACGATCGGCACCGGAATACCCCACAGATCGCCCACGGCCAGCTCATGGTACTGGGGTGCCATTCGGCGGTAAGCGATCGGCCCGCCGCCCTCGGTGTAGATTCGTTCGATGCTGCTACCGATAAACCACGTCCCTAGCGTCGCCAAGAACGGCTTAATTCGACAGTGAATAATCAGCACCGCGTTAAGCAAACCAATCAGTGCGCCTCCCGCTAATGCGGCCAGCACCGCTGCCTGCCACGGCAGACCATAGACTTTGAGTGCCACCAGCGCAAAGGCGGCGCCAAAATCCAGCGCAACGCCCACGGACAGATCGATTCCGCCCGCTGTCACCACCAGCGTCATAGCCAGCGCCACAATCAGCAGTACCGCACTGCCCTGTAGCAAATTCCCCCAATTGCCTAACGTCAAAAATATCGGGTTTTGCAGCGAGAAAAACACCAGAAAAGCCAGCAGAATGACCAGAAAACCATAGCGGATAAAAAACGACATCCCCAGTCTGCCGCCCGGCAACGCAGGCTGCGCCGCCAAAGAAGAAGGTTTCACGCGTGACTCCTTTGCCTGCGTAATGACGCAGCAGCGAGCACCACCAGAATCAGTACGCCCTTAATCGCGCCGACCCAGAAGATATCGACTCGCAGCAGCGCCAGACCGTTCGATAAGGCATTAACCAGCAGCGTACCCAGCAATGCGCCCCAGATAGTGACCACCCGACGGCGAGAGAATGCCGCACCGAGAAACGTCGCTAATACCATCTCCAGCAACAGCGGCTCTGCCGTACCGGGCGAGCTGCCCGATCCTTGCGCCACTAGCGTCAACGAGGCCAGCGCCGCCGCCAGCGCACCTAACAGATACGAACCGATAACCAACGGCGTGTGGGAAATGCCCGACAGCTGCGCCGCTTCGCGGCTTCCGCCCGCAGCCTGCAAATGCTGCCCCCAGCGGCTATGGTGAACGATAAACTGAAACAAAAGGAAGACCAGCAGCATAAACCAGACCGCCAACGGCAGGCCAAGCAGACTGCTATCACGAAACGCCACAATCAGCGGATCGCTAACGCTGATACGCCGCTGCTGGGTCAGCAAATTAGTGAGTCCGATAACCGCCGCGGAGCAGGCTAACGTTGCCAAGAGCGGCGGTAGCCGAATCGCCACCACCAGTGCGGCATTCACCGCCCCCGCTAATAATGCAGCTCCCGCCACCAGCGCAATCAGCCACGAATAACTGATACCTGCGTTCGTCAAACCGTCGCTAACTATCGCCACCGCAAGTACCGCAATCGCAGGCAGCGAGAGATCGATACCGCCGGAGACAACATCGTCACCGCCGCCCGTAATGACGCAGACCAGCCCGAAGCACAGGATCGCCAGCGGCGCGCTTTGGCGTAAAATAATGGTGAAATTTTGCCAACTGAGAAAATAAGGTGCGTTCAGGCAGAGGAACAGCAGCAGCGCCGCAAACAGCAGTAAGGGAATATGATTGAAAAGCCCAGCTAAACGCGGCGTCGCCCGGAGGGGTTGTAAGGCTCGAGTCATACCGCCTCCTGCGTTCGGCCGCTGCTGGTCAACGCCAGCAGACTATCCAGCGAGAGACGTTCCGTCGGCACATCAGCGATGAGTTCACCGCGCCACATCACCAGAATGCGATCGCACAGCCCCAGAAGTTCGCCGTCATCGCTGGAAGAAACGATAACCGCCCGCCCTTCCGCCGCCAGTTGCCGGGTAAGCTGGTAGATTTCTGCTTTCGCGCCAATATCAACACCCAGCGTCGGTTCATCAAGAATAAACAGCCGGGTATCAGTCTTTAGCCAGCGCGCCAGTATCACCTTCTGCTGGTTACCGCCACTTAAATTGCGCACGGGCACGCTGACATCGCGCGGCCGGATATCCAGCGTCTGCGCCAGATGGTTCGCCTGCGCTACCGCTTGCTTACGCCGCAGCCAGCCGCGCCAGGCGACACCCGGCAAGGAAGCCAGATTGATATTGTCTGCCACCGATAGCGGTAAAATCAGCCCGTCGTGACGACGATCGCGCGGCACCAGCGCCATACGCTGCGCGATTGCCTGTACCGGAGAACGCGGGCGCAGTGTCTGACCATCGATCACAATATATCCTTCACGGGCGGGCGTGATGCCATAGAGCGCATCAATCAGCGCCTCACGTCCCGATCCTAACAACCCCGCAATACCAACAATTTCCCCCGCCGCCACCTGAAAACGGATTGGTTGAAAATGCTGCCGATCCGTGAGCTGTTCGACCTGTAGCAGCGGCGTACCGCTTTTCGCTATCTTGCGTTTCCCGTCAAACAGGCTGGCAATCTCTCGCCCCACCATCAGGCGGATCATTCCATCAATGTCCTTCGTATCGGGATCGTCCAGCGTCGTCACGCCCTTACCATTGCGTAACACGGTGACGCGGTCGCAGATATCTGCAATTTCATTGAGATAGTGAGAGACATAGATAATCGCAATCCCACGCTGTTTCAGCGTCTGGATCGTATGCAGTAGCAGCGTGGCTTCCCGCGCTTCCAGCGGCGCGGTCGGCTCATCAAACACCACCAGCCGCGCCTTGCCGTCAATCAGTGCTCGAGCGACCTGCACCAGTTTACGTTCCGCCAGACTTAACTCCCGGATGAGTCGATTGGCGTCTATCGATAAATTGAAGGTGTGCTGAAAAAACTGTTCCGTTTCACGCCGCATCGCCCGACGATCGGCACCTCGCCAACGGTTCACTCGTTCCTGACCGAGAAACACCGACTCCGCCACGGTAAAATGGGGAATGAGATGCAGTTCCTGATGGATGAAACGAATGCCGTGCGCGTGGATAACCGCGGGCGTCACAGCGCTCAATCGCTGCCCATCGACAGCGATCTCGCCGCCATCTGCGGCATAAACGCCAGCCAGCACCTTAATTAAGGTCGATTTCCCCGCGCCGTTTTCCCCGATCAGGCCGAGAATTTCTCCCGGCCGAACCGTTAGCGATACGTTGTCCAGCGCGGGAATCCCTGCAAATTGCTTGCTGATGTGCGTCATTGTCAGACCGTCGCCGGACGGCGACGGGGTTGAGTGATATCCCACCATAGCTTTATTTCAGTTCGCCATAGCCAAGCTGTTTATAGACCGCCTTGGCTTCAGCCTCCCCTTTGACGGGCAAGACTGGCACAAACGTCTGCGGCAACAGCGTGGCCCCCGCGAAATAACGGGCGACGTTTTTCGCCGATGTGGTGCCGATCAGACGCGGCTGCTGGGCTACGTTGGCAACAAACGGACTGCCTTTCTCCGCCATAATTTCCAGCGTTTCTGGCCCGGCATCAATCGCCGTGACCTTCACGTCCTTGTCACGTCCGGTTTCTTCCAGTGCCTGCACCACACCGATGGCCGGCTGATCCCAGCAGGCAACATGGATGGCATCCAACGTGCCTTTCGGGTACTGGCTCAGCAGCTCAAGGGTTTTCTTGCGCGCGTCTTCCGGCGAGTTGGAATATTGTTCAGCCAGCTCAGGCTGAATAATTTTGATCCCCGGATAATCTTGCAGAACATATTTCCACAGGTCATAGCGAATACCGCAGATGCGCAGCGCGTTGGAGAAGGCGTTGAAAACCGCGATGTTACCTTTTCCGCCCAGCGCATCAGCGGTATAGCGCCCGATCGTCGAGCCGATGGCGTAGTTATCCGACGTCGTGTTATTGATGGAATACGATGAAACATGATCGACGGTGAAAACCGGAATCTTTGCCTCACGCAGCGCTTTAAACTTCGGCTCTACCGCGCTGTCGCCGAGAATACTGATCACGGCATCGACCTTACGCGCCAGCAGAATATCGTGGTTATTGGCATGAACCTGATTATCACGCCCCCCATCCACACCCACGACCTGCCCACCGAGTTTCTCAATTTCTTCGGTCGCCCCTTTGTAGGCCTCACGGTCCCAAAAGTGCTGTGTTCCCACCACGGCAACGCCAATGGTTTTTCCCTTCAATGACAGTGTCTCATCCGCTGCCTGAACAGAGGTCATTACCCCTGTAGCCAGCACGCACGCAGCCAGACGAGAAAAGCGAGTCTTCATCATTTTTATCCCGATTTTTATAAAATTATTAGCAGGGAAAGAGATTAGCAACGGGAAAAGTTAAATCGAAATAACAAAAATGATAATGGCTAGTGATTAAATAGAAATAGCGTTGATCGGCAGATGTAATGATTGTTAATCATTGAATTTACAGGAATAAGTTATAAAAAATGCATCTTGTTTTTTATCCCTATAAAGGGAATGGTTAAGGTTCTTCTATACCTAAGGGACAAGCAGACATGACCACGCTATCGATTTACCACCGCCCGCACATCACGCAGCCCGTCCAGCAGATCACCACGTTTACTGACATCGCTTCCCTGCTCGCCAGCGCCGGGATCCAGCTAGAGCACTGGCAGACCGATGCACCACCGCTCGACGCCAGCAACGAAACCATTTTGGCTCAGTACCATGCCGATATTGAACGACTTAAACAGCAGGAAGGCTACACCTCTGCCGACGTGATCAGCCTGACGCCGGATCATGCTGAGAGACTGGCGCTGCGGGAAAAATTTCTTCAGGAACACACTCATAGTGAAGATGAAGTGCGTTTCTTCGTGCGCGGCAGCGGAAGCTTCTTTGTGCCGATTGGCGAACAGGTTTTCCAGCTTACCTGCGAGGCCGGCGATCTCTTACGCGTGCCCGCTAACACGCCGCACTGGTTTGACTGCGGCGAATTTCCTGATTTTGTCGCGATCCGCATTTTTACTAATCCAGAAGGCTGGGTTGGGCACTTTACCGGACGGGAGACGTTTCACTAATTCCACGATCGTTTCTGCATTTCTCCGCCGTTCCCTTTATACTGTGCGTTTTGTACCAAGACGAACGGCGAGACCCCTTCCGTAATGATGAATAACGATGTCCTGCGCAGCGTGCGCTATATGCTGAATTTGAATAATGACCACCTGCTGAAGATCCTGGCGCTGGTGGAGATGACCGTCCCTCCCCTGCAGTTGGCGAGCTACGTCAAAAAGGAAGGGGAAGAAGGTTATCAACCTTGCCCAGACATCGTGATGAGTTATTTCCTGAATGGGCTGATTCTGCAAAAACGTGGGCAAGATGAAAACCAGCCTGCGCCGCAGTTTGAGCGCAAGATGACCAACAATATTATTCTGAAAAAGCTGCGTGTCGCGTTTTCATTAAAAACGGATGATATTCAGGCGATCCTGCTGGCACAAAATTTTCGCATTTCAGTGCCGGAAGTCACCGCGATGATGCGCGCGCCTGATCATAAAAACTATCGCACCTGCGGCGATCAGGTGATCCGCTACTTCCTGAAAGGGCTGACGGCGCGAGTACGCAAAGGTTAAAAAGCGCCGTTAACGAAAGACGTGAGCGTTGCCTGACTGACCTTTTCTTGTAAAGGCATCAGCAACGCTCGGTTTTAGTACGGTATTATTTAGTGCTGATATCGTTGAAGACGGTATCAATGCTGTGTGTCATGCAGGATAGCCGTGACCAATTGCTCAAGCTCTTCTTCCTCAAGCTGAGTGACCTGCTGCACGCTGTTCTTATCCATTCCCGTTAGCAATAAATTACGGGCAATTTGTCTGGCACTGTTTTTCATCCCTTGCTCAATGCCCTGCTCCAATCCTTGCTGAATACCGCGTTGGACTCCCTCGTCGAATCCCATTTTTTTCAATTGTTCTGCAATCGTCATAATGTCCTCCTGACCGGTTGATAGCGGTGCTGCCAGTGCGTCAATGAAATCTGCGGGTTTGGATGTGTTTCCCGCTTGTGCAATATAAAATAACAGCGCCCGACGCTGCGTCAGCGGCACCGACCAGCGTTCAAATAGTAACCCAATCTCACGCGCCAGCTCCAGCATATCACGGGTACGAATATGCTTCTGTACCAGTTCCAGTAACGCCATGCGTCGGTGCGTGCGAATCTCATCATCCGAAATAGCAGTTAAATCCACCAGTGGGAAAGGCTGTTCATACAGCGCTTGTGCCAGTACAGGATCGGCGAAGCTGTCCAGCCAGCGAAGGCTGTAAGGATAAGGACGCGCTCTGCCATGATAAAACAGCAGTGGCACCACCAGCGGTAAGCGATCATGTCCCTGATCCAGATGTTGCTGCATGGCAGCCAGACAATAGCGCAGCAGCCGGAAAGCCATCTGCTTTTCCGGGCGGCTTTGGTGTTCAATCACACAGTAAATGTACCCTTTACCTGCGGTGGTACGCAGCGAGTACAGCACGTCCGATATCCGCGCGCGCAGCTTTTCATCAATAAACGACGCGGATTCCAATTGCAGCGTGCTGAAATCACAGCGTTTGCGGATTTCATCCGGCAGATGAATAGTTAGAAAATCCCGTGCGACCGCGATGTCGCTCAGAAACTGTTTGAAGATCGCATCATGCGATGGCATCTCGTCCCCTTCCCTGTTGGCCATGACTGAAAATTCAGTAGGGAGGGTAACGGGGACACGATAGTAAAGCAGAAAACAACGTAGAAAGTGGAAAGCGCCTCGAAGAAAAACCGGTTTATTTCGAGGCGCTGACTGTAGGCAGGGAGCCGTTGCTGTCAGGCGGCTTCATGTTTTTCCATCGTCAACCGCGCTGGGGCTGCGTCGACCTGCAACGCCGGATGACGGCAGAAGCGGACGACGTCACCGACCACCAGCAGACTAGGTGACTGTGGTTGATAGCGTGCCAGCAATGCCGGTAAGGTCGCCAGCGTCGCGGTCAATAACCGCTGATCCGGCTGGGTGCCGCGTTCGATAATCGCAACGGGCGTCTGCGCGGACAGCCCGTGCTCGATCAGGCGCTGGCATAATCGACTGCTGTGGCTCAGCCCCATATAGAACACCAGCGTTTGCTGGCTGTCCGCCAGCGTCGGCCAGTCCAGTTGCGGTTCGCCATCGCGCGAATGACCGGTCACGAAGCGCACCGACTGCGCGCAGGCGCGGTGCGTCAGCGGTAGCCCTACTGCCGCCGCACAGCCTGTCGCGGCGGTAATACCGGGCACGACGTGGCAAACGATTCCAGCCTGCTGGGCATAATCCATCTCTTCGCCGCCGCGACCAAAAATAAACGGATCGCCGCCCTTTAGACGGATCACCCGCTGCCCGGCCTGCGCCAATTCAACTAACAGCTGATTGATTTTTTCCTGTGACAGGCGGTGACAGCCGCGCGTTTTTCCGACATCGATACATAGCGCCTGCTCCGGCACCAAATCCATAATCTCCGCCGACACCAGCCGATCGTAGACCACCACATCCGCCTGCTGGATTGCCCGCAGCGCCTTCAGCGTCAGCAGTTCTGCATCGCCCGGCCCTGCGCCTACCAGCCAGATTTCACCGCCGAGTACAGGCTGACGCCGTTGGCCCTGCGCCAATATTGATTGTGTTGTCATCATGTCACACCTCATTACGCCGTGGCGCTCAACCTGCTTTTTTCAATTCATTAACCGTTATCGGCACATGCTGGCTCAATAACGCTTTCAGTTCGGGAATACAGGAACCGCAGTTGGTCCCACATTTCAGCGTACCGCCTAACGCTGCTACGCTGTGGCAGCCTTTACGAATCGCGCCGACGATGATCGCTTCGCCAACGCTATAGCAACTGCAAATCGTGGCTCCCTGCTTAACCTGCCCCTGCGGTGCCTGACCCGCCAGCAGCGCGTGGCGTTCGTGCGGGAGCTGCGGCGGAGTGATAAACGCCTGACGCACCGCATCGCTGTCAATACGCAGCGCCTGTGCACTGACATAGCAGGCCAGCACCACGTGACCATCGCGCCAGCCAATCAGGTGAAATACGCCGTTGCCCTGTGCAACCTGACACTGCATGTTTTCCAACCCATAATGCTCGGTCAGCCATGCCTGCCAATCGTCTACCGGCACGCGGTCGGCAAACAGATACTGCGTCACACCCTCATGAGGCACTTTGCTCCAGTAGGTGGCGGGTGGCGGCAGAACGTCATGCTCTGCAGGTAACGTTAATGGCGCGGTAGCTGGCTCATCAGCAAAAAACAGCGTTGCCTGCCAGGCGGTATGCCAGGGTTGGATACGCACCCGGCTGTGCTTGCTTTCCGGCTGGCCGGAATACGGATCGGTAATCGGCGCAACTAAACTGTCAGCCCGCGCCTGAGCGCTGAACTGCTGATTCCAGTGCATCGGTACAAACACACTGCCGCGTGCCTGTCCGGCGTCGAGTCGCGCCCGCGCCAGCATCCAGCCGTGCACCGACGACAAGCGCACCAAGTCGCCCGCCTGAATATCATGCGTCTGCGCATCCTGTGGATGCAGCTCGCAGTAGGGTTCGCTGATATGACGCATCAGCCGAGCCGCTTTGCCCGTACGCGTCATGGTGTGCCACTGATCGCGAATACGCCCGGTGTTCAGCACCAGCGGATACGCCGCGCTCCACGGGTTTTGCGGCAGCGACGGCGTGACCGCCACGAGACGCGCTTTGCCATCGGCATGCCAGAATCGGCCATCGTCACCCAGTCGGGCGCGCCCTTGTGGGTATGTCGTATTTACCGGCCACTGTATCGGTTCCAACTGCTGCCACTGCTGATTGCTGAGTGTCGCCAGTCCGCTGATATCAAACGCGCGGCTACCGTTATTCTCAAATCCAGACAGCGCCGCATGCTCACGAAAGATCTCCGCCGGATGCTGATAGGCAAACGCTTCGGCAAATCCCATACGCTGCGCCACCTGACTCAGTATCCACCAGTTGGCTTTGGCTTCCCCCGGCGCGGGCAGAAAGGCTCGCTGACGAGACATCCGGCGTTCGGAATTGGTTACCGTGCCGTCTTTTTCTCCCCAGCCCAGCGCAGGCAGTAAAATATCAGCGGTTTCTGCGGTATCGGTATGGCGCATCACCTCGGAGACGATCACCAGCGGGCAGCGTTCCAGCGCCTGTTTCACCCGGTCAGCATCCGGCATCGACACCACCGGATTGGTACCCATAATCCACACCGCTTTAATATCGCCGCGTTCAACCGCGTGAAACAGATCCACCGCGTTCAGACCGGGCTGCGTCGCGACATTATCGCTCTGCCAGAAGCGCCCTACGCGCTCGATATCCTGCGACGTAAAGCCCATGTGGCTGGCAAGCTGATTAGCCAGCCCGCCGACTTCTCGTCCGCCCATCGCATTTGGCTGTCCGGTTATCGAAAAGGGACCTGAACCCGACACGCCGATTTTGCCGCTCAGCAGATGGGCATTGATGATCGCATTGCATTTATCGCTGCCCGAGGACGATTGATTCACGCCCTGCGAATAGAGCGTGACCACCTTGTCGCTCATGCTGAACAGGTGGTAGAAACGCGCGATATCGGCTTCATCCAACTGACAGAAATCCACAACCTTCGCTAACGACCACGTCTGCGCTGACTCTAATGCCTCTTCCACGCCGGAAAAACGCTCAGCCAATTCGGTATGATCGATGCGTGAATCCTGCGCCATCCAATGCAGCAGGCCGTTGAACAGCCCCGCATCGCTGCCGGGTTGCAGCGGTAAATGCAGATCGGCAATGTCGCAGGTTGCGGTACGTCGAGGGTCAATCACCACCACCTGCATCTGTGGTCGCTGCTGTTTCGCCTGCACCAGCCGCTGATACACCACCGGATGCGCCCAGGCGGTATTAGAACCGACCAGCAGCACCACATCCGCCCGTTCGATATCTTCATAGTTACAGGGAACGACATCCGCCCCCAGCCCGCGCTTGTAGCCGATCACCGCAGACGCCATGCAAAGCCGCGAATTGGTATCCATATTGGCGACGCCAATAAAGCCCTTCATCAGCTTGTTAGCGACGTAGTAATCTTCCGTCAACAGCTGGCCTGAACCATAAAACGCCACCGACTGAGGGCCATGTTGTTGCATAGTTGCCAGCAGCCGTTCGGCTACCGTATCAAGCGCCTGTTCCCAGCTAACGCGACGCCCTTCCACCAGCGGCCACAAGAGCCGGCCTTTCAAATCCAGCGTCTCTCCCAGCGCGGAACCTTTGACGCACAGGCGACCCAAATTTGCCGGGTGCGCCGGATCGCCACTGATCTTTACCCCACCTTGCCCATCGTGTTCTGCCAGCACGCCACAGCCGACGCCACAATAGGGGCAAGTTGTCCGACAGACGCGCGCGTTCATGATGCTTTTGCCATGGCAGTGTCTGCCAGAACGACGCCTTCAGGCACAGCCAGCGGCTGACGGCAGACCCAAATCTCGTCGTCTTCCACGCGCACTGGCCAGGCACGTACGTACAGCGAGCTATCATCCGGGCTCACACCATCCCGCAGCTTGAAGCGTTTCTTGTACAGCGGTGAAATCACCACCGGTTCACCGGCGACATCCCCCAGTAGCCCACGCGACAGCACATTTGCTCCACTGCCCGGTTCGTGGTTTTCCAACGCGTACACCTGCTGCTCGCTACCCGGCAGGTGGAACAGCGCGATCTGCTGCTGTCCGAGGCGCGCCGCCATGCCGGCATGACGTGGAATATCGCCCAGTGTCGCCACCTGTACCCACTCTGCCTCATGCGCGGCAGGTTTCAGAGCAACCGGTTCTGGTGAGACCGCTTTCTCATGATCCTGTGCAGGACGGATCTGCCCACGCTCCGGCACCATCACCACCGCTTCATCCGGGCTATCGCTGTTCAGGAAGCCACGGAATAGCGCCAGACGTTCCGGGCTTTCCAGCGTGGTTTGCCATTCGCACTGGTAGGCATCTACCACGCGCTGCATCTCTTTATCTAACTCTTCGCCAATATTCAGGCTGTCTTCCAGAATCACCTGACGCAGATAGTCGATACCGCCTTCCAGATTATCCATCCAGGTGCTGGTGCGTTGGAGGCGATCGCCGGTACGGATATAGAACATCAAAACCCGATCGATGGTGCGCAGCAGGGTTTCCGTATCCAGATCGCTGGCGAAGAGATCCGCATGGCGCGGCTTCATACCGCCATTGCCGCACACGTAGAGATTCCAGCCTTTATCCGTGGCAATCACGCCGATATCTTTGCTTTGTGCCTCAGCACATTCGCGGGTACAGCCGGAAACCGCCATTTTGACTTTATGCGGCGAACGCAGCCCCTTGTAACGGTGCTCCAGTTGGATCGCCAACCCGGTGGAATCCTGCACGCCATAGCGGCACCAGGTCGATCCCACGCAGGATTTCACGGTACGCAGCGATTTACCGTAGGCATGGCCGGTTTCAAATCCGGCATCGATCAGTTCACGCCAGATCGCGGGAAGCTGCTCTAAGCGCGCGCCGAATAAATCTACGCGCTGACCGCCGGTGATCTTGGTGTACAGGTTATAGCGCTGTGCCACCTGACCGATCGCGATCAGTCCTTCCGGTGTAATTTCCCCCGCCGGAACGCGCGGCACGACGGAATACGTACCGTCTTTTTGAATGTTGGCAAAGAAACGATCGTTGGTATCCTGCAACGGCAGGTGCTGCGGTTGCAGCAGATAGTCATTCCAGCAGGACGCCAGCATCGACCCCACCAGCGGCTTACACACTTCGCAGCCTAAACCGTGACCATAACGCTCAAGGAGACTGTCAAATGAGCGGATCTCATGCACGCGAATCAGGTGGTACAGCTCCTGACGCGAATAGGCGAAGTGCTCACAAATATCCTTCTTCACTTCGACACCCAGTTGCGTCAGTTCGTACTCCATCACCTGTTTCAGCAGCGGTACACAGCCACCGCAGCCCGTCCCCGCTTTGGTACAGGTTTTAAGCGCGCCCAGTTCGCCGCAGCCGCCAGCCACCGCCGCCGAGATATCGCCTTTGCTGACGTTATGACAGGAGCAAATCTGTGCGCTAGCCGGTAATGCCGCTACGCCCAATCCTTTTGGCGCATCGCCAGAACGCGCAGGCAAAATCAATCCTTCCGGCTGTTTAGGCAACGGCATATCGTTGAGCATCATTTGCAGCAACGTGCTGTAATCGCTGCTGTCGCCAATCAGTACGGCGCCCAGTAAACGCTTGCCGTCGGCGGAAACGACGATTTTCTTGTAGACCTCGTTCGGGCCGTCCGTCCACTGGTAGCTTTGGCTCCCCGCCGTGCGCCCATGTGCATCGCCAATCGAGGCGACGTCAACACCCAACAGCTTCAGCTTGGTACTCATGTCCGCGCCGGTAAATGGCGTATCGCGCTGCGCCAGCGTATCCGCCACGCTGCGTGCCATCTGGTAGCCCGGTGCCACTAACCCGAAAATCTGACCTTTCCACAACGCGCACTCGCCGATGGCGAAAATCGCGTCATCAGAGGTCTGGCAGTGGTCATCAATCACGATGCCGCCGCGCGGCCCTTTCTCTAAATCGCAGCTGTCTGCCAGCTTGTCGCGCGGGCGAATCCCAGCGGAAAACAGCACCAAATCGGTTTCCAACACGCTGCCGTCGGCAAAGCAGAGACGGTGCAACGCCTGCTCGCCGTCGGTGATCTCGCGCGTTTCTTTGCTGAGATGAATCTGTACGCCCAGCGCTTCAATTTTGCGCCGCAGCATAGCGGCACCGCCGTCATCCAACTGCACTGCCATCAGGCGCGGCGCAAACTCCACCACATGGGTGTCCAGCCCCAACTGACGCAGGGCATTTGCGGCTTCCAGCCCCAGCAGGCCACCACCAATCACCACGCCAGACTTGCCCTTTTTCGCCTGTGCCGCAATCGCGTCCAGATCGTCCAGCGTGCGATACACCAGACAGCCGGGACGCGTATTGCCGGGAATCGGCGGAACAAAGGCATAAGAGCCGGTCGCCAGCACCAGTTTGTCGTAGGCAGTTTCTCTGCCCTGTGCATCACACACGCACTGACGTTCACGATCGATAGCCACGATCTCGCTGGCGCTACGCAACTCAATGCCGCTCTCGGCAAAAAAGCCATCTTTTACCAGTGACAAAGAAGCGGCGCTGCGGCCGGAAAAATACTCGGAGAGGTGAACGCGGTCATAGGCTTCATGGCGTTCTTCACCAAAGACGACAATGTGGTAATGCTGATGCAGGTCGCGTTCAACCAGCTGTTCAAGAAAATAGTGGCCGACCATACCGTGGCCGACGACCACCAAAATAGGTTTGCTCATGACAGGAATCCTTACAGCTTCAGGCTGTGGGTCAGAATCAGGGGAAGAAAGGCCGAAAAGCAGCGACGCAGGAGGTGTCATCTCGCCCGCTGTCGTGCTCTCCATCGCGGCCAGCAGGCGCTGGCTGTCGTCGGTGTCGCCATACAGCAGGACACCGCTCAGCCGCCCGTCGCGCAGTAGCAGACGACGGTAGTGCTGCGTCTGCGGATCAAAAAGGGTGTACACCTCATCATCCGGTGCCACGTTAATATCGCCGCCGCTGACCACGCCAATTCCTGTGACTTTCAGCCGCGTTGCCGCCTGTTCACGCTGATAGTCTTTCGGTGTGTGTCCGGCAAGGCGCTGTGCCACCAGCGTGGCATGGGCGAAACACGGGGCAACCAGTCCGAAGATTTCGCCATTGAGTTCACAACATTCGCCGATTGCGCTGATGTACGGGTCGGCAGTTTGCAACTGTCCGTCCACCAGCACGCCGCGGTTACAGGGTAAGCCGCAGTCGCGCGCCAGCTGGCTAGCGGGAATCACACCCGCGGTCACCACCACCAGTCCGGCCGGAATCGTGCGGCCATCGGCCAACGCCACAGCCGTTACGCCTTTTTCATCGCCATGCAGCGCGACTACCTGCACATCCGTCTCACAGGCAATACCACGAGCACGCAGGCTGTCGCACAGCAGGTCGCTCGCCGTCGCGTCCAGTTGGCGCTCCATCAAAACCGGAACGCGATGCAGCAACGTGACGTCAGCACCGCGCAGTTGCAGCGCCGCTGCCGCTTCAATGCCGAGCAAACCGCCGCCAATCACCACCGCAGGAACGGACTGGCTAATCGTCGCCAACATCAGCTCGACATCATCCAGCGTGCGGAAGCCGCACACGCCCGTCAGATCGATGCCCGGCATCGGCGGCATAAACGGCGTGGAGCCAGTCGCCAACACCAGATGATCGTAATACAGCTGCCGTTGCGTCGTTGTCACCTCACGCTGCTGGCGATCGATATGCGTGACCCGCTCACCCAGAAGATAATTCACCGGCAGCGCTGCATCGTCGTCGATAGCCGCAGGCGTCAGCAGCGTATCCGTAAACGCTTTCTCGCCGCTCAATACTGGCGACAGCAGGATGCGGTTATAGCTGGCGCGCGGTTCATCACCAATCACAGTGATGCGATAGCGCGTCGCGGCCAGTTGGCGCAGTGCATCGACAAATCGCGCACTCGCCATCCCGTTACCAATCACAATCAGATGCGGTTTCATCATCGTTCCGGCCTCGCTGTCAGGCTGCTTTAGGCTGTTTTTCATATAAGAAATGCAGCACCTGCTGACGGTAGTGGTGGTAGCGCGGATCGTCGGCCAGCACGACGCGTGAACGCGGACGTTCCAGCTCGACTTTCATGATTTCACCGACCGTCGCCGCTGGGCCGTTGGTCATCATCAACACGCGATCCGACAACAGCACCGCTTCGTCTACGTCGTGAGTAATCAGCACAATCGTGGTTTGCAAGCGCTGCTGAATCTCCATCACTGCATCCTGAAGATGTGCGCGGGTCAGCGCATCCAGCGCGCCGAACGGTTCATCCATCAGCAGCACTTTCGGCTTCATAGCCAGCGCGCGGGCAATCCCCACACGCTGCTTCATCCCGCCGGAGATCTCATTCGGTCGCTTGTTCAGCGCGTGCTCCATATGCACCAGTTCAAGATTGTGGGTAATCCATTCGTGCATTTCGCGTTTGTTCATCTGACCGCGAAACACCTGACGTACCGCCAGTGCGACGTTTTCGTAGGTGGTCAGCCACGGCAGCAGCGAGTGGTTCTGAAAGACCACGCCGCGCTCCGGCCCTGGGCCGTCGATTTCACGGTTGTCACACAGCAGGCCGCCGCTGCTCGGCAGCGTCAGGCCAGCAATCAGGTTCAATAACGTAGACTTGCCGCAGCCGGAATGGCCGATCAGGCTGATCGTCTCACCCGTGTGAATATCAAAACTCACCTGATCCAGCGCCAGAAACTCACCGCTGGCGGTATTAAAACGCTGGCTCACCTGCTGCACTTGAATAATCGGTGTTGTACGCATCGTCGGCTCCTTAGCGGTTGTCATAGCTGAAACGGTTAGCAATCCACACCAGTCCCTGCTCAAGCAGCAGACCGATAACGCCAATCACCACGATGGCGATGATGATGTTTTCCACATTCAGGTTGTTCCACTCATTCCAAATCCAGAAGCCGATACCGACGCCACCGGTCAGCATCTCCGCCGCCACAATCACCAGCCAGGCGACACCAATCGACAGGCGCACGCCGGTCAATACGTTAGGCAGCACCGCAGGCAGCAGGATTTTGCGCATGATGGTGAATTCGGAGAGCTTCAGGACTCGCGCCACGTTCAGGTAATCCTGCGGGATACGGCGCACGCCTTCGGCGGTGTTAAGGATCATCGGCCAGATGGAGCAGATAAAAATGGTCCAACTGGATGCCGGTTCGGCACGCTGGAACAGCAGCAGGCCGATAGGCAGCCACGCTAGCGGGCTGACCGGGCGCAGCAGCGAAATGATCGGGTTGAGCATGTTAGCCAGAAACGTAAAACGACCAATCAGGAAGCCAGCGGGAATGCCGACCAGTGCCGCCAGCCCGAAACCGATGCCAACGCGTTGCAGCGAGGCCAATACGTTCCAGCCGATGCCCTGATCGTTCGGCCCTGCGATGTAAAACGGGTCGGCAAAGAGGCTGAGTGCCGCAAGCCAGGTCGTCCACGGCGTCGGGAAGTTTTCGCTGTTGAGCGCGGCAATCTGCCAGACCGCAACCAACAGCCCCAGCCCGAGAACCGCAGGGAAGAGTTGCTGAAACAGCTTACGCAGCAGCAGGCGGTAGGCGAAAGTGGGAGCCGCTGGCGCTTTTGCGGGCGTTACGGGTTTAGTTGGCAGCGGCGTAATGTCGGCGCTGCGTACGGTTTCCGGGGCGTTATCCGCGGTAATTGGAATGACCTGGGCCTGGTTTTTCATCATCAACCTCACTTATTTCTTCACGCTAAAACTGTTGGCATAACCCGCTGGATCGCTACCATCCCAGCGGCGGCCATCGATGAGCACGCTGCTGCGCATGTCGCTACCGGGCAATGGCACATTCCCCACGGCATCGGCCGCCTGCTTGTAGATATCAATGCGGTTAACCTGCTTCGCGACGGCCAGATAATCCGGTTCTTCGGTGAGCAAGCCCCAGCGTTTGTGCTGGGTGAGGAACCACATACCATCGGACAGATACGGGTAGTTCACGGAACCGTCGTGGTAGAAACGCATCGCGTGTTCGTCTTTCCAGCTTTTCCCCAGCCCATTTTCGTACTGGCCCAGCATGCGTCCGACGATGGTTTCTTCTTTGGCATTGATGTACGCGCGTCCGGCAACGACGCCAGCCGTTTCGCGGCGGTTGTCGTCCGAGGCATCAATCCAGCGCGAGGCATCGAGGATCGCGGCGGTCAGCGCGCGTGCACTATTCGGGTTGGCGTTTACCCAGTCAGCGCGGGTACCCAACACTTTTTCCGGGTGATCAGGCCAAATGTCTTGCGAGGTGGCGGCGGTAAATCCGATTTTTTCGCTGATGGCACGCTGGTTCCACGGCTCGCCGACGCAGTAGCCGACCATGTTGCCAATCTTCATGTTCATCACCATCTGCGGCGGCGGCACCACCACGGTGCGCACGTCGTTCAGCGGGTGAATGCCGGCGGAAGCCAGCCAGTAATAGAGCCACATGGCGTGCGTGCCAGTTGGGAAGGTTTGCGCGAAGGTGTAGGTGCCCGCCGGACTGGCGGCGATATATTTTTGCAGCGCGGCGAGATCCGTGACGTTGGCTTCACGCAGCTGGTTTGCCAGCGTGATCCCTTGCCCGTTTTGGTTGAGCGTCATCAGCGCAGCCATGTTGCTCTGCGCCCCAGACAGCCCCATTTGCAGACCGTACAGCTGGCCGTACAAAATGTGGGCCGCATCCAGTTCGCCCGACACCAGCTTGTCGCGTACCGCCGCCCAACTGGCTTCTTTGCTAGGAACGATTGTGATGCCGTATTTCTTATCGAAACCTTTCACTGCGGCCATCACGACTGAGGCGCAGTCCGTCAACGGAATAAACCCGACCCGAATTTCCTTTTTCTCCGGCGCGTCGGAACCCGCCGCCCAGGCGCTATTCATCAACCCCGGCAGCATCAGGCTGCCGCCCAGTGCAGCACTCCCCAACAGAAACTGGCGGCGAGAGACGGTCATGCTTTTGGTTTTGGAATCACTCATCAACGACACCCTTGCGCAAAACACCTTTTCAGGCGGTAAAAACAAAAACGGCGTCCACAAGCCCATGCAGAATCTGCACGCTTATGGACGCCGTTGTCCGATTAACACCTTCCGCACCGCCGTTGGCCCGAAACGCATTATGAATGTTTGGTTGTTGCTAATGAGTTAAAGCAAGGTTTGTGCCAGCTATCACACTTTTGCATATTGCCGAGCGGGATTGTTTAATCAAGAAGTGAACTGAAATTTCGGTAACCACATGTAACTTATGGTGATTCTTTCGTGCGCGAGAATATTGCCATTTCTATGCTACGTCGTAGCACGCGCCCGACACGGGGCGCTCAGTCGCCGCCGCCCCGTGACCCGTGGCTTTTTCGCGAGAAATAACGTCGCTACGCGATACCTTCAGAAAAAACAGTCTCTTAACGGACCGTCGTTGACGCGTTCCCGACGCGGCAACGACTTTCGCGGCTTCCCTGCCGCTCATCCTAAGCCTGTTTTTTCTTCAGCGTTATTTACGCCTATCACAACGCAACAACAGTGGGAGCCAGCCAATATTTTTACGCACGAAACCACCACTCACAACCATTGACTCCACGATTTCCTCTTCACAAGACGGAGTCTTGCACCGCGAGCAAGCAGAACACGCACAGTTCATGTGCATATACCTCTTAAGGGTTATCTCCAAATACATCGGCTACCGCGAGCATCGCCGTCGCGATGTCAATCAGCTTTTTATTCTGACTCATCGCCATGCGGCGCAGGGTTTTGTAGGCCTCTTCTTCACTTAATCCACGGTGCTGCATCAGTAAGCCCTTCGCGCGATCGATCTGCTTTCTTTCATTCAACGTGGCTCGCAGCGCAGCCAGTTCATGATCCTGCGCCTGTAAGCGCCGCGATTGTTGCTGTACCAGCGACAGCAGCGATCTCCCCAGCAGTGGAGTGACGCCATCGCTATTCAGCCAACCGGGAGGGACGTTCTGCCCTTCAACGTCGTGACCAGCGATAAATATCGAATAGCCAGAATCGTCATGCTCCTGCTGCACCATCAGCGCGTCGAGATCCGCGCGCTGATCGCTGCATGCCTTCTCCGCTGCCGCAATACGGGTACGGCAGCGCTGCATCAGCGTCTGCTCCAACTCATCTTCCATCTGCTTCATTTCATCGATGCGCTTCGTGGCAATCGAAAACCAGTGCAGGCTATCCGCCTCCGACAGCTTTTCTATCGGGCTGCGGGTGCACACAATGCGGCGCAGGCGTTCAAATTCGCTATCTACTGCGATAGCACGCCAGCGCTGCTGATTTTCTTCATCGCTAAAATTCAGAAAGGTATCGAAACAGCGATCCTGCCGCTCGATCAAGTCCAGCAGCTTTTGCCGGGTTTCCTCATCGACGCTGCCCGCCGCATAGGCCGCCGCACCGATAGCCCGCTCCTGCCCCGCCAGCTCTTTCCCCTGCATAAAGCTGAACATAGCAATCAGCGCGCGGGAAATACCCGGATCGGCCGCCGTGTCCGAGACCTCAAAAACCAGCGCCAGCAGGTTGCGGACAATGTCGTTGAAAAACGTCATCGCCTGCGGCTGAGGCAACAAGCGCTGGCGAATCTGCTGACGCAGCGCGGGCAGCAGACTTAGCGCATAAACCACGCTGGCAACGCGGCTGAATAAACGGCTCGCCTGCGGCAACTCCGCCGTCATTTTTTCCAACCCCGCCAGATGCGTCATCAAATGCGTCTGCGCCGCCTGCACGTCTTTCTCACGTCGCACCAGCTCGTCGGCGAACAATCGACCGTCGGAGCAAAGAAACAGGTTGGCCGTTCCCCGTTCACGCTGCAATAGATGGACAAGCTGGCTAATTTTGCCCACCAGCTCACCGCTTTGCAGCAGGTAGCGCAAGCTGTTCAGCTCACACTGGCGCGAGGCAAGTAAAAATCGAATTGTCGTTGAAGGCTCCGCCACCATTGCACTCTCTCCTGAAAAAACCACGATCGGGAATATGCAATTAACGCGCCATTTGCATTAGCTCACAGTTATCAGGAAGCAAGGACAGAGCATCCGCACGGTTACTGCGCTCTGCACACGTTTCACCTCAATTTTTAAACTGCGTTACTAAACCAGCCCCATCGCAAAAGGTACTCTCTGCATCGAACTAAAACTGTTTTGTAGCCATCGGCACGATACTGACATTAGCGCGAAACAATAAGTAATCATTTAAAAAACATCATCATAGCTATGTTACAACCCACAGGAGCGCATGAACGTGGCGAATTTGTCTGAAGAAGAAAACTGGATTGATGGAATTTATCAGCTTGAAGTATCGGATCGCGTTACCGCAGGCCCTGGTGGAATCTCCAACCGCCAAGCGGAGCAGTTAGCCAGCCGCACGGCTTACCTGAAAAGAATGCAGGAAACCACTGGCGATAGTTTGCAAAAACATCTCGCCGCCAGCGATCCGCATTCACAATATGCCCCAAAAGCCAGCCCTGCATTCACGGGCACGCCCACCGCGCCAACGGCTGCATCCGGTTCTAATGACACACAATTGGCAACAACAGCCTTTGTGAAAGCTGCTGTGGCAGCATTGGTTAATGGTTCTCCGGCAGCACTGGATACGCTGCAAGAACTGGCGAATGCGTTAGGTAATGACCCTAACTTCAGCACAACCGTATTGAAGGCGATTGCTGATGTGAAAACTGACGCGGCCAATAAGCTGAATGCCCATGCTTCCATCCTCGATGCGCACCCTCAATATGCCCCAAAAGCGAGTCCGACATTCACGGGAACACCAACAGCACCGACTGCTGCATCCAGTTCTAATGACACACAATTGGCGACAACGGCCTTTGTGAAAGCCGCCGTGGCCGCATTGGTTAATGGTTCTCCTGCGGCGCTCGATACGCTGCAAGAACTGGCTACTGCGTTGGGTAATGATCCGAACTTCAGCACCACAGTGTTGAATGCACTGGCGGGGAAGCTGGCAAAAGACCAGAACGGTGCGGATATTCCTGATAAATCCCAATTTCGCCAGAATGTGGGGTTAAGCAACATCATGATGACGGGGGATTTCGGGTGGGGAGGCGTATCAAAAAACATACAGTCGCTATGGGATAATGCGACATGGAATTCATATCTGAAAGATAACGTCAGTCAGATATGGCGTCAGAATGCGCCCGTTTCTGGATCGGCAGCATCAATGCCACCGTACAGTACGGGTGCATCATTTAAATCCAGCGATACGTATGGTGCTATATTTTTTCCGATTGAAGACCGAGCCAATCACAAAATAACAGTGTATGGCGGTGATGATTCGGGGCAACTTAAAACTGTCAGATGGATTTGGGATCACATCACTCTGCCGATACCACATAGTACAGGGAAGGGTTTTGTCGTAAACGATAAGGGAATGACTGAGCAACTCCCAGCAAACACTGATGAATATTTGAATCAACTGGCACAACAACAGAGCGCGGGCAGTCGCCGTTTTTCTAACGGCGACTGGAAATCTCATTTGTCTGTTAGGCATTTGGGCGGTGTTACTGAAAACGGAGATAACAGCAACACATTATACGGATGGGCTATTATTGATGAAAATATGGTCTCAGACGGTAGTGAATTTTATATTTATAAACAAAACAATGGTACGTGGTTGCCGCGAATGCGTTTATACCATTCAGCAAACCTAACTCCTTCAACAATCGGCGCGATGCCCGCATCTGAACTAGCAGGCATGCCGCAGCTATTCCCCGGTGCTGTTGCGCCAGTTGGCTGGCTGAAATGTAACGGCCAACCGTTCGACAAAGCGCAATACCCTATTCTGACCTCTCGCTATCCGTCTGGTTTCCTGCCCGATTTACGCGGCGAATTCGTACGCGGTTGGGATGACGGGCGTGGTGTTGATGCTGGGCGTGCGTTGATGTCAGCGCAGGGTGATGCAATCAGAAACATTACTGGGAAATTCAATCCAGGGGGTAATGGCATCAGCGGTGATTCTGCATTATTTACAGCGGGACCATGGGGTCAAGCATCAGGTAGTGGCGCATTCCATGACTCAGCATTAATCACATTTGATGCGTCAAAGGTCGTCCCGACAGCAGAAGAAAACCGCCCCCGCAATATCGCCTTTAACTACATCGTGAGAGCAGCATAATGAGCAACTATTCAACACAAATTAAAAACGCAGAACTGAACGAACGTGGACTTGCTATCAACACCGGGTGGATTACGGTTTATCACGTTAATCCGGCTACGCGGGAATATCAGAGCGCCAGCTATGAATATGTGATGCAAGGTGTTGGCCTGCCCGCCGACAGCTACGCAGACGAACCGCAATTGCCGCCAGTTGGCCAAGCCTTGCGCCGTAGCGCAGACGGTAAGGCATGGGAACAGGTGCCAGACTATCGCGGCCGGACCGTTTACAGTACGGAAACACGACAGGCACAGACAGTGACGCAATTCGGCGAACTGCCGGAAAATATGACATTTCAGGCTCCAACAACCGAGTTTGATCTGTGGGATGGGGCGGCCTGGGTAACAAATCAGGAGGCGCAACAGCTTGCCGTAACCAAAAGCCTACAGCAGGAACTGGCGGCACGACGCGCGACGGCAAACACACGAATTGCCGAGCTGAACTACGCAGTGGACTTGGCTATTGCCACGGATGAAGAGCAAGAACGGCTAACCCAATGGAAAATTTATCTGGTGACGTTGAACCGCATTGATCTCACCGCTGCATCTGTCGTGTGGCCAGAAGCGCCTTCCGTGTAATCGCCGGTACCAGTATTTCATCATATAATAAGGTGTGCCGTATTTAACGTACGGCACACACGCCTCATCTCCCTCTCTTTAGGCAAGATAGTCTGATAATTCCCAATTACTTTTCATCGCCAAATGTAAAATTAAATAAAAAATGAAACTGTTATATTCATACATCTCAAATCTGTACTATTTTAATTAACTCAAATTCCCAACACCAACAGGAATCAAGAGTAAAAAACCAATAATTAAATTTTAATAAAATTAAAAACCAAAAAATAAAGTAAAAGCAGAATATAAAAACAAAATAATGGCATTGGAGATAAAAAAACCAAATCAACAAACTGTACTATTTATCCTTCCATTTTTGCACGTTATAATCCCAGCACGTTTTATTCACTACTCATTTTTATCTCACTTCAATCAGTGAAGTTAATTTCTGACGGATGAAAATACCGTCGGCGGTAATCTATTTTCGTTTTATTCGTCACGATTTATTCCGGCAAGCATCGGAATAACAATATGGCGTGCATTTTCCTGCCTGAAGCTAGGAGCCTAACATGTTTGATGTCGTTGAGCTGTCGCGGCTGCAATTTGCCCTGACTGCCATGTATCACTTTCTTTTCGTCCCGCTGACGCTGGGGTTGTCCTTCCTGCTCGCCATTATGAACACCACCTATGTGTTAACCGGCAAGCAAATCTATAAGGATATGACCAAGTTCTGGGGCAAGCTGTTCGCCATCAACTTTGCGCTGGGTGTGGCAACTGGTCTGACTCTGGAATTCCAGTTCGGCACCAACTGGTCTTACTATTCTCACTACGTGGGCGATATTTTTGGCGCACCGCTGGCGATGGAAGGACTCATGGCGTTCTTCCTCGAATCTACACTCATCGGTCTGTTCTTTTTCGGCTGGGATCGCCTGACCAAAGTCCAGCACATGCTGGTGACCTGGTTCGTCGCGCTGGGCTCCAACTTTTCCGCCCTGTGGATTCTGGTCGCTAACGGCTGGATGCAAAACCCGATTGCCGCTGAGTTCAATTACGAAACCATGCGCATGGAAATGCTGAGCTTCGCCGAACTGGTGCTGAACCCGGTTGCGCAAGTGAAGTTCGTCCACACCGTGGCAGCGGGCTACACCGCTGGCGCGATGTTCGTCCTCGGGATCAGTTCTTACTATCTGCTGAGAGGCCGAGATATCGCCTTTGCCAAGCGCTCATTCGCCATTGCCGCCAGTTTTGGTCTGGCTTCGGTGCTGTCCGTGATCGTACTGGGTGATGAATCCGGCTATGTGATGGGCGATGTGCAGAAAACCAAGCTGGCAGCGATCGAAGCCGAATGGGAAACGCAGCCCGCCCCCGCTTCTTTCACGCTGTTCGCCATCCCCAATCAGGAAACGATGCAGAACGATTATGCGATCCACGTTCCCTATCTGCTGGGGCTCATCGCCACGCGTTCGCTCGACAAACCTGTCGTCGGCATCAAAGACCTGATGGCACAACATGAGATACGTATTCGTAACGGCATGACGGCCTATGGCCTGCTGGAGGAACTGCGCTCAGGTAATACCGACCCCGCCGTTCGCGCGCAATTTGAGGCTGCCAAGCGCGATCTTGGCTACGGTCTGCTGCTTAAGCGCTATACCGATGACGTCGCCAACGCCAGCGAAAACCAGATCCAACAGGCAACCAAAGATTCCATCCCTCGCGTCGCACCGCTGTATGTCGCTTTTCGTCTGATGGTGGGCTGCGGCGTGCTGATGCTCGGCATTTTTGCTCTGTCGTTCTGGAGCGTCATACGTGGCCGCATGGGACAGCGTAAATGGCTGCATCGTGTGGCGCTGTACGGCATTCCCCTGCCCTGGATCGCGATTGAATCCGGCTGGTTCGTCGCCGAGTACGGTCGCCAGCCGTGGGCAGTCGGTGAGGTTCTGCCTACCGCCATCGCCAATTCGTCTCTGGAAGCACACGACATCCTGCTGTCGATGGGACTGATTTGCGGGCTGTACACGCTGTTTCTGATTGCGGAAATGTATCTGATGTTCAAGTTTGCCCGACTGGGGCCAAGCAGCCTAAAAACCGGCCGCTACCACTTTGAACAACCGACGAAACAACCCCTCGCGACACCTGCAAAACCGTAACGGGAGCCATAATAATGCTGGATTATGAAACATTACGCCTGATTTGGTGGGGATTGATTGGCCTGTTGTTTATCGGCTTCGCCATCACCGACGGCTTTGACATGGGCGTGGGCATTCTGCTGCGCCTGCTGGGCAAGAATGATACTGAACGGCGAGTCATGATTAACGTGATCGCCCCACACTGGGACGGCAATCAGGTCTGGCTGATCACAGCAGCAGGCGCGTTGTTCGCCGCCTGGCCGATGGTGTATGCCGCCGCTTTTTCCGGTTTCTACTTCGCCATGATTCTGGTGCTGGCCGCTCTGTTTTTCCGCCCGGTGGGCTTTGATTATCGCTCCAAGCTGGAAAACCAGCGCTGGCGTAATATGTGGGACTGGGGCATTTTCATCGGCAGCTTCGTCCCCACGCTGGTATTCGGCATCGCATTAGGCAACCTGTTGCAGGGCGTGCCGCTGAGCGTCGATATGTATTTGCGCCTCACCTACCACGGCGGGTTCTTTGGCCTGTTGAACCCGTTCGGGCTGCTGGCAGGCGTCGTGAGTGTCTCGATGATCGTCGCACACGGTGCAATTTACCTGCAAATGCGCACCACAGAAGCGCTTCAGCGTCGCGCGCAAAAAACCGTTCTGATCGCCAGCGCGCTGATGAGCATCACCTTCTTACTGGCTGGATTCTGGGTTCTGTTCGGCCTCGATGGCTACGTGATTACCTCCACGCTGGATAAAGCCGCCCCGTCTAACCCGCTGAATAAAGAGGTGGTCCAGCAGGCTGGGGCGTGGTTAACCAACTTTACGGCTCACCCTACGCTGTGGGCGATTCCTGCACTGGGTGTGGTTCTGCCGTGGTTCACCTGTCTCTTCTCGCGCGTGAACCGCTGTGGCTGGGGCTTTCTGACCTCGTCATTGACGATTGTCTGCGTGATTCTGACGGCAGGCATTACGCTGTTCCCGTTCGTGATGCCTTCCAGCTTTGATCCCAACGTCAGCCTGACCATCTGGGATGCCACATCCAGCCAGCTTACGCTTCAGGTGATGACCATTCTGGCCTGTATTTTTGTTCCCACCATCCTGCTTTATACCAGCTGGTGTTATTACAAAATGTTTGGCCGGATCGATGCCCGCTACATCGAAGCCAATAAGCATTCCGTTTACTAACGACTTGAGGAGAAAGAGCATGTGGTATTTCGCCTGGATACTCGGCACGCTACTGGCTTGCGCGTTCGCGCTGGTCACCGCGCTGGCAGTAGAGAACCATGAAGCGGGCAAAGACGCGTCCTGAGAAAACGAAGCGCCTCATCGGGCGCTTCATCTACTTGCCGACCTATTCCTGACGCCTGACAAAGCGATTTATTCTCTGGCCACCAGCCGAACCAGACGTTCAATGTCATTCCTGCCCATAGGATTCTGATCCATAAAATTATGTGTCCCAATCCCCTCAATCAGTACATCAAGCGCCCGTGCGGCTGAGGCAGAAAAATGTTGTTCCAACGCAGAGCGGCTTTGTTCCATCCAGAGCTGCGGCAGGTATTTAAGCCGAGGATTTCTGGAAGCAAACGCATATAACTCAAAGCTGAGGAGAAGAGTACGCGGGGATCCCCATACCTTTTGATCAATGATATCCACAACAGCAATTAAGGCGTCTTCCTGTGTTTGCGCACGGGCCAACCGAGCGTAAAACTGAGCGCTGATTTCCGTCGCCAATAGCCTGAAGGCTTCTTCCAGAAGATGTTCCGTGCTTTCAAAGTAGTACGTCAACGATCCCAACGAGACATCCGCAGCTTCCGCAATCTTTCTCCAGGATGTGCCAGCAACGCCGTAATGCTCAATGATATCTAAAGTCACTGCAATGATACGTTCACGCCGCGCTGGCTCGTACCGCCGTTTTCTGCGCGCTGTCGCCTTGATGCCTTCTGGTTGGTTTTCATTACTCATCGGTTTCTTCTGTGCGGAGGGATATCAGTGATTAAGTTTATATGTACAGTCGTACATATGAAAGTTTAGTATGGAACAGGTTGATGGCTGAGAGTCTGAAAAACACTCAACTCCCCACAACGTTTTCCGTACAAAAGCAGCCAGACAGGAAAGTCACATCCAGGTCCGTTAAACCTGCCTTACCTCAATATCAGAAGTGGAGTCATGCGATGAATGAAGCCGAAAAAGCAGCCGCTGGATTGCTGTATGATGCGAACTATGATGAAGCATTGCTGCGTCGCCGAGACGAGGCCAAACAGCAGCTTTTTGAATTTAACCATACTCCGGTTACCGACAAGGCAAAACGGCAAGACATCCTTCATAACCTGCTTGGCAGACATGGTGAAAACTTCATTATCGAAGGACCATTCTATTGTGACTATGGCTATAACATTGAAATAGTTGAAAATTTCTACGCCAATGTCAACTTCGTGGTTCTGGACGGCGCAAAAGTAAAAATTGGTGATAATGTGTTTATCGCGCCCAATGTCGGTATCTATACCGCAGGGCATCCGTTGGATGCGAAGCGCAGGAACCAAGGGCTCGAATATGCGCACCCAGTTACCATCGGTGATAATGTCTGGATCGGTGCCGGCGTAAATATTCTCCCCGGGGTGTCCATTGGCTCTAACAGCATTATCGGGGCTGGCGCTGTCGTACTTCACAGTGTGCCAGAAGGCGTTCTCGTCGCGGGCAACCCAGCCCGGATAATCAGAAAGATTACGGAAGAGGACAGCCTGCGCTATCAGTAAGCTCCTTTTAAAATCAGGAATCAGACGACAACATGACAACACCCAGACAGGACAAAACGCCGTGGTGGAGTCAGGGGAAAACCCCGGACTACCGTTTTTCATTAGCGAATGAACGCACCTTCCTGGCGTGGATTCGCACCGCGCTGGCGTTTCTTGCAGGTGCGGTGGGTATCGATCAGTTTACCGTCCATATCGATCCGCTGGTGCGTCAGGGGCTGGCTCTGCTGCTGGTCGTCTGTGCGGCATTGCTCGGCGGTCTGGCCTATCGTCGCTGGGTCAGCAATGAGAAAGCGATGCGTCAGGAAAGTGATATGCCGTATACGCCGATGCTGCTGATCGTGACGCTGTTTATCACCCTCATTGCCATCGCACTTGCCGCGATGATTCTGTTCGGGTAGCGCATGGACACGACCCGCGATCCGGGGTTACAGCCGCAGCGAACCGGCATGGCCTGGTCACGTACGCTGTTTGTGATGCTGATCAACAGCCTGCTGTGTTTTCGTCTGAGCATGGTGGACGGCAGCCGAGTGGTGTTTGCCTGCGCTATTCTACTCTTGTGCGTGTCTGCTTTGATGTCGGTACTGGCGATTCTGCGCTACCGCTTTAATGCCCGTTGCCAACCGGTGCTATCACGCGCCAGCCACGGGCTGATCGTGCTCACATCATCATCGATTGTCATCACCGCGCTGGTCTTACTGCTGCATTTCAGCGGCGTGTGGTAAGCCCAGATTTTCTGTATTTTTTCTGAAAAGAACGGTTTTCTGAAAAGAAAGGTGTTCTGAAAAGAAAGGCGGTGAAGCCCAAACGCGCTTCACCGATTAGACGGGCTATTCGATCGAACTTTCCGGGAACAGGAAGGGGTTGATGCTACTGCGAGAAAAACCTTCTTCCTCCATTTTCACATCCAGCACCAGCGAAGCCAGATCGTCAGCGACGGCTTCTACACGGTGATCTTTTTCCTGATATAGCAGCTTCAGATACGTGCCGCAGTGGCCGCAGCTTTCTGCTTTGATAGCGGAATTTTCGCTATCCAGCGACCAGTAATTCAGCTCGCTCGACTCTTCACAGTTGCTGCATTTCACCCGCACCATGTGCCATTCGCTCTCGCACAGATTACAGTGCAGATAACGCAGCCCGCTGGACGTACCCAACTGCACTACGCCCGATACCGGAATACTGCCGCACACAGGGCAGAACTGGCGATGTTCGCCGGGTACAGCACGCGCTTTACCCGGCAGTTGGCTTGCCATCTGCGCCCAGAACAGCGACAGCGCCGCCCAGATGAACGGGGCTTTATCATTGCTCTCGGCACGAAATTCGTGTTGCAGCAGCGCCGTTGCCTGTTCTTCCAGCTCCTGCTCTGAGACTTTTTCCAGATTCTCCAGCGTGGATAACACCTGTCCGCTGGCATCCGGTTTTAATTCTTCGATCAGCGCACGCAGCAGCGTGTGCCAGTGCGCATCACGCGGGAACACCGCGATATCGAGCGGTGGACGTTCACCGGACTGTTTCAACACGTCACTCAGGTCAAGCTTCAACGGATGATCGTGCAATACCTTCTGCTGGGCTTCCACCACGCCTGCGGCGAAGGTGAGATAATCCCCCAACGGGTGCTCTTCAGCTAACTGACGCAGACGCTCTGCGCGGCTGCTGTACAGGCTTTTCAGATTGGCAAAAAGCAGCGGAGGGATATTCCCTTCCGGCATCGATTTTTCGTTCTGTTCTAACTGTTCCTGAGGAACAATGCGAATACTCATCAGGGTGGTTTTTCCTGTTGTTTACGTTGTCTATCCGATAGATTTCGGGGTGCAGGAAGGTCGCCAGCGCGGTCCGAAAGATAGCGGGTATAGCTCACCTTTAGCCGGAATTATACGCATCGTGCCTATCGACTTCCTGATTTCCGGCAAGGTTATGGCTGTTTTTCGCCATCGATGCCGCCACCGTCCGCCATGACGGGAACAGTAGCAGAAAAGCGGCAAACATCTCCACACCTCTAAAGGGGTGATCGGGTCAAACGCTCTCCTATCTGCGACCGAATCAGCGAGGCCAATACGATTACGCTTTGTTCGCAGCGCTCGTCCCATTCATAGGAAGCGTTGAAGCGGAAGTAGCGATCGTATTTGTCGCCGGTCGTGAACATTTTACCCGGCGCAATACTGACGCCCCGCTCCAGCGCGCGTCGGTATAGCTCCGTGCTGCTCACGCCGTCAGGCAATTCCAACCAGAGAAAATAACCACCTTGCGAATGATTAATGCGGACGTCGCCCGGCAAGTGTCGGCGTAGCGACTGTAACGCCGCGTGTTTACGCTGTTCCAGCGCTCGTCGCAGGCGGCGCAGATGGCTGTCATAGCTGCTGGTCGCCAGATAATCCGCAATTGCCAACTGCATCGGTGCGCTGGTTGATAATGTACTCATCAGCTGTAAACGCTGAATGCTGCCCGCATAGCTCCCCGCCGCCACCCAGCCGATACGGAACCCCGCCACCAGATTTTTAGAAAACGAGGAGCAGTGCAGAATCGTGCCTTTTTTATCCAACGCTTTTGCGGGAAGCGGGCGTTGCAGGCCGGTGTACAGCTCGCTGTAGACGTCATCTTCTACCAGCCCGACGCCGTGTTTTTCCAGCATCGCCACCAGCCGCTGTTTCTTCTCCCAGGACAGCGTGCAGCCGAGCGGGTTATGAAAATTGGTCATCAACCAGCAGGCTTTGATCGGATAGTCGTTCAGCGCCTGCTGCAACGCGTCAAGATCGATGCCCTGCTGCGGATCGGTTGCAATCGCAATCGCTTTGAGTTTAAGGCGTTCAATCGCCTGTAGCGCGCCATAAAAAGCGGGAGATTCGATCACCACGTAATCGCCCGGTTCCGTCAGCGCCTGAAGGCTGAGATTAAGGGACTCCATCGCGCCCGCCGTAATCACAATCTCATCGGGTGAGACGGCAATCCCCTGCAACGCGTAGCGCTGGGCGATGTTCTTCCTCAGGCTCTCATTACCCGGCGGCAAATTATCTAGCGCGCTGTGTGGCTGCATATGACGCGCCACCGAGGCCAGTGAGCGCGTCAACTGACGCTGTGGAAAGAGCTGTGGATCGGGAAACGCCGATCCGAAGGGCATGACCGCCGGATCTTTGCTGGCCTGAAGCACATCAAAAATGAACGCGTTGACGTCCACGTCTTCGGTCAACTGAACGCGCTCCTGCCCTACGGGCGAATGTAGGCTGTCTGTTGGTAGTGCGGATAGCTGTGGTGCCGCGTAATAACCCGACTGTGGACGCGACACAATCAGCCCCTGACTTTCCAGCAGCTGATAGGCGTGCAGCACGGTCATCAGGCTCATACCTGAATGCAGTGATTTTTCCCGCAGCGAGGGCAGTTTGTCGCCCGGCTGCCAGATCCCTTCCTGAAGCTGCTCACGGATCTGGTGAGCGAGCTGTTCAAACTTTGCCATAGCGCTACAGTTTCGGTGGGTGAGTCTGTCATTATTTTTCGCTCGATCACCACCGACAGGCCATGATCGAGAAGGCTGCTTATCGAGAATAACGCGTTTCTCGAGGACTATTTCGCCGCGTAGCGTTGTACAAAATCCAGCAGAATCTTACGCGCCCAGACGGGTTCCTGCGGAATATCCATCATCCGATCGACATCCCAACCGCCCTGCCGCAGCGCCGCTTCATTATGACGCAGGCACGTCAGCATGATGTCCGCGCTGAATTCCGGGTGAAATTGCACGGTCAGGACTTTATCGCTGTAGCGGATAATCTGGCAGCCATCCATCTCTGAACTGGCCAGCACCTGCGCGCCTTCAGGTGGTTCCAGCACGGACTGCTGATGGGTCAGATAAGCACCAAACTGCTGCGGATAATCACGCAGTAAGGTGTCTTGCGCCGCGGCCTCATGGGTTGTCACAACCTGAACGCCCACTTCCTTGCCGTTCGGGTTATCTCCAACTTTACCGCCCAGCGCGTCGGCGAGCAGTTGATGTCCATAGCACACGCCCAGCAGCGGGATATCCGCGTAATACGCTTCACGCAGCCAGCCCGCGGTGTATTCACTCCAGTCCAGCCGATCCGTGACCATCGACCACGAGCCGGAGATCACCACCGCCGCCAGCGTATCAAACGACGGCAGCAGTTCCCCAAGATCGGGACGGACCACCTGCACCGGCTGCGTGTTGCCCTGCACCGCATCGGTAAACCACTTCCCTTGTTGCCCAACCTGAGACGCAATGCCTTCCGGCGGTTGGCCCAACTGAATTACCAGCAATACCTTTTCGCTCATCGTCCTGTTCTGCCCGTATTTGAAAAACCATCAACCTGAAAAACCACAAGAATGCGGCGCTCGCTGCTTATAACGAACGTAGCACTATGCCTACATGAAAACCAGCCACCATGAAAATCTGCGCATAGGAAAAACCATGCGCATTATTTGAACATCGCGAAATGGGGCGGTTTGAGGGCAGAAAATCAGCTAAATGGAGGGCTGTTGACGATAGGCCAACGAAAAAACATCGTAAAAATCAACATCACCTTTCGTGCGTCGAATTTTCTCTATCCCCGCTTTCACCGCAGGCGGTACCTGCTCATTGCGTAGCAGTTTATCCAGCGTGTCCTGCGACACGTGGCGGATCGTAAACCACTCGCCGTTATAGCACACACGTAAATCCAGAGTGTCGATGTCTTCAAAGCGATAGGTCGGGTTAATATCCATCGAAAGTGCCAGCGTCATCACCAGCAAGAAGACGGTAAAACCGATCAGATACGGTAAACCAAAATAAGAGGCATAGAAGAGGATGGCAGCGACCGGCACGTAGCTCACCAGCATCGCGGCAAACAGATAGGGGTGTGACTGCATGAATTTGCGGCTAAAACGTATTTTATTGTCGCGTTTTTCTTCCCGATTAATACGTTCGATCTCTTCGGTCAGAAGGCGTTTTACTTCATCCATCGTCATCACCATCGTGCTTGAGGAATACAACACTGCTGGCATCGATTAGAACATAGCCCCATGAGAGATAACAGATACAGTTTTCGACAGATTAACTATAACAGTTTGCCGGATGCCGGGATGGAGCGCCCCGGCAACCTCGGTGACAGAACGGCGGAGATTATGGAATGGCAGGCATCGTGAGATCAGGGTCGACCAGATTGTAGATGTGATTGCCAAACACGGGCTGCTGTAACAGTTGATCAACCGCCAGCGCGACATCCCAACGTGACACCAATCCTAGCGTAGCAGCACCCTGCGTCAGTTTCGCATTGTGTGTCGCGACCACGTCCAGCAGACCGCCGGGACGAACGATACAGTGATCCAACGTACTGCTTTGCAACCAGCTTTCTGCCAGCGATTTCTCACGTACGGCGAAACCAAACGCGGCTCTGGCACGTGGCGACAACAGCGGCCAGCTATCGCCGCAGCCCAATGACGTCACCAGCAGCATACGCTTGAGGCCCGCCTGCTCGGCACCATCGATCACCGTGCGGTGGCCCTGATAATTTACCGTGCCGCCGCCCATTGTCGAGACCACAATGGCAGAAGGCCCCGCCACACGACAGGCTTCCGCGACTGTTTCCGGGTCGCAGGCATCGCCTTCCACTACCGTCATTCCCTGCTCACGCCAGTGTTTGGCCTGTTCAGGATTACGCAATACGAGTACGGCCGCCTGCTCGCACTCAATAGCGCGCTGTAATAAGCAGGCGCCGACCCCATTGCCCGCGCCGAAAAGTAACCACGTCATACCTGCTCCGGTTGTAATTCACTCGCCAGCACGCGGAACGCCTCAACCTGAGCGCTCAGCAGTTGGCGGTGGCTGTCTCGTCCAAGGAAAATTTTAAACATCGCCGCACCACTGGCATTAAAGAACACCACGGACGCCGTGTCCATCCCCATGAACTTACGCTCAATAAACGCAATGTGCTGACAGCTTGTCGCGCGGATATGTCCGCTCAGGCCATTTTTGCCGCGCAGGTTAAAGTAACCGTGACGGTGCGTACCGGTTGGCAGCTCGCTCTTGAATTCCAGAATCGCGTCTGCCGTGTGGCTGATTAGCGTCACTTCACCCCAGGTCGCAATCGTGTCCCACACTTGATCGAAACGATCGCCCGCCGCCAGCGTACGCTGCGCCGCAGGCAAGGCCTCAACGACAGCAAATAGCGAGGTATTATACTTTCCGGCAATCTCTTCCAGTGTGCCATCAGGGTTGGTTGCCAGTAATTCATTCAGTGTCATGGTCATAGTTGCGTCTCCGGTTAGTGCGCATGCTCTTCGGCATTAAGCTGGGGGATAATTTGTTGTAATGCCTGCATCAGGTTATTCGCCCAGAAGCGGCCATCGTTAGTCAGGCGCAGGCAGGTGGAATCGTCACAGGTCAACCCGGCCTGATGCCATTGGCTGAGTAACGGCTGAAGCTCACGGGCATGTCGGGTCAGTTGAGGCAGCTTGATACGACCGACCTCAATACCCGCCTGAAGCTGATGCTGCCACGGCCCAGTCGGACTAGCTGGCGTCATCATCATGATCGGTTTTTGCCCCTGATCGATCTGCTGGTAGTAGCGCTCCAGGCTGCGTTCCATCATGTAGGCTTGCCCGTTTATATTGCCGCCCGCACCGCTTCCCATTGCCAGACAGTCCGCGCCTTGTTTAATCAGCAGGTTGTACAGGTTGCGTTCACGCGTGGTGCGCGCCCAGTGGCTGTTGCTAAGCTGGTGCCAGCCAGCATCGGCCAGAAATGCCGCACCAGTCCGGTAAAAATCACGACGGGCAACCACATCAGGCAGCGAGACACGCTGGTTTTCAGCTGCCTTCGCCAGCGGCGTGGTTGGTAACAGATTCAGCGCATACAGATCGACGCCGTCTAGCGGTAAATCGCTGACAATCGCCAGATCTTCGCGCCAAATTTCCGGCGTTTGCTCCGGCAAGCCGAACATCAGATCGCACACTACGGCGGCTCGGTCTCGCTCGCACAGACGCTCAAGGAAGCGAATTGACTGCTGCTTATCCGACGTACGCGCCATACGCTGACGAATACGGGTATCGAACGTCTGAATCCCGATAGAGAAGCGGTTCGCCCCCGCATCCAGACAGGCATCGATTCGCTCATCGTCGAAATCCATCGCCCGCCCTTCTACCGTGATTTCACAGTCCGGTGCCAGCGGCAGAGAGGTACGGATTGCGCGAATGATCTGCGACAGCTCATCGGCCGCCAGCGCCGTTGGCGTCCCCCCGCCAAAGTACACCGCATGAATCGGCGCAGACTGATGCAGCGGGCTGTCCGCTTCCATCGCCAATTCCTGCAACAGGTAGCGGGTATAGGTCGCCGTGCTGTCATCACGCAGTTTGTTTTGATAAAAACCGCAGAACGTGCAGTGCGTGGCGCAGAAAGGAATGTGCAGGTAGAGCAGACGCTTACGCGCAGGCACGGTCTGCTGTTTCAGCGCCTGCCAGCCGGCCGGAATCTGTTCTGGTGAAAGTGGCACATGGTTGCGCCAAGGCATTGCCATACGTCGGGCGCCAAAAGGCTGCTCACCGGGTTCGGCATAATACGGCGTCAAATCGATGTTCATTAACGGCCCCCAAATAATCAATAAAATAAATTAAATGATAATTATTTTTATTTGGCAACCTGCCCGGCAGGCAGAAAGGAGGCGGGTTATTCTTTTCGCGTCATTTTCTCTTTAAATTAACCGATTTGCTTATTTTGGTTAAAATGGCAGATATAAATAAATACGGTTATTTCTCATTAGTTTCATAGCATTAATCCACTGAGTCCGTTTTAAATGTTAAATAAATGAAAAAGAAAATCACTACATTAAAATTTGTTAACTTAACAACCAATAAAATATTGCAAGTCCTTATTTAATAATAAATGAGATTGCAGTCACATTTTTTAATATTCATTCAAATTTAATTATCGCAGCTCCCGCCCAAATGATAACGTTAATGAGAATCATTAACTTTTCAGAGAAAAAGCCATGAATAAAAAGGCCACACACTGGGCTCTCTTTATGCTGCCTGCTATTTATAGCGGCGCAATTAATGCAGCGCCAAACGATTCATCTACAAATCATTCGACCACAAACAGCGATGAAATAACCGTTATTAGTGCAGGGAGAACGGAACAGAATTTATGGGAAAGTCCGGTCACAATGCAGGTTATCGATAATGAAAAGCTGAATAAATATACCGGCGATTCTATTGCTGAAGCGCTGCGTGATATTCCCGGCGTCGATATTACCGATACCGCATTAGCCGGTCGGAAACAAATACGTATTCGCGGCGAAGAAGCCTCACGCGTATTAGTGTTAATTGACGGACAGGAAGTCACCTATCAACGCGGCGGCCCCAATTACAGCCTCGGATTATTAATCGACCCTTCTTATATTGAACGCATTGAAGTCGTGAAAGGCCCGCATTCGGTATTATATGGCTCGCAGGCTATCGGCGGCGTGATCAACTTTATTACCCGCAAAGGGGGAGACAAACCGCTGAGCGGCAAAATCAAAGCCGTTTATGACAGCGCGACCGCAGGCTGGCAGGAATCGGGTTTAGCCTACGGTTCCATCGGAAATTTCGACTATCGCCTCAGCGGCAGCTATAGCGATCAGGGCAACCGCAGCACGCCGGATGGTCGTCTGCCGGATACCCACTTCCGCAACAGCGGGCAGTCCGCCTGGCTCGGTTACCGCCTTGACGATCATAAGTTCGGCCTGTCGCTAGACAGTTTCAAGCTCAGCACGCAGACCTACACCGACTCGGATGAATACGACAGCTTCAGCGTGCGCATTCCTGAACTGGAAAGAAAGAAGGTCGGCCTGTTTTATGACTGGCAGATCGGCGGCGATGTGCTGAAAAACCTGCATCTGGATGCCTATCAGCAAAATATCAAACGCGAATTCCGTAACGATCTGTCGCAGAGCGGTAATCCGCTGCGCTATAACGGCATGGCGCTTTATCAAGGCAAAATGGCGATGAGCACAGGAACCGACGACAAGCAGACCAGTCGGGGATTGACCTTACAAGCGGATATCACGCCATTAGCCGGACACACGCTGATTGCCGGGGGGCAATGGCTCTCCGATGTCGTGAAGCAAAATGCCTTCTCCGATGTCCGGGTAACGGGATCATTATCGCCCATGGGAATGCCTTCTCTGTCGGTTAACCCAAGCTCAATATCCAATAACCACTGGCGACAGAATAGCTGGGCGCTGTTCGCACAGGATGAATGGAAAATAACGCCGGACTGGACGTGGACGCTGGGCGCGCGTCAATACTGGGTTGAATCACTCTCCTACGGCGGCCAGAAGACAGGCACCGTAAGAATGAACGGGATGGTGATGCCGAACAACAGTACATCCGCCGCCGCGAAGGAAAGTGACAGCACATTAGTCACCGCCAGCAGCCTCCGTTATTCCGGCTTTGATAATATCCAACTGCGCGCCTCCTTTGCGCAAGGTTATGTCTACCCTACCCTGACGCATAAGTTTTACGATACGGCAGCCGGCGGGAGCACCACTTACGGCAACGCCAATCTAAAGGCGGAAAAGTCGGATAACTATGAAGTTGGCATGCGCTATAAAGACGATAGCTGGCTGCTGGACAGCGCGATCTACCATTCACGCGCCAAAGACTACATCACCACACTGAACTGCGCCGGTAACGCCGCCTGTTCCGGCAGTACGGACAGCAGTAGCCGCTACTACGCCAACGCCAACCGTGCGACCACGTACGGGATGGAAATGTATGCGGAATATCTCGGCTGGACGCTGTCTCCTTACGTTAACGGCAACATCATCCGCCGTGAACTGGAATTGCCGACGCGCAGCACCTATCGCACCGGTGAACCCACCTTTACCGGACGCGTCGGGGTCAAAAACATCATGCTGTTTGATCGCATGGAGCTGGAATCGGATCTCTACCTCAGAGCTGCCTCACGTGCGAAGGATGAAACGGCAGATATCGCCGTCCAGCACAGCGGTTGGGCAACGGCTAATCTGGAATTCACCAGCACCTTCGGTAGCGAGAATCAGTATCAGGTCACGCTGGCGCTGAATAACCTACTGGATAAGCGCTATACCACCGCGCATGAAAGCATTCCTGCATCCGGCTTCAGCACCGCGATTGGCGCGGCGTTCTCATTCTAAGAATCATGATGATGAAGGCGATAATTGCGTTAATGCTCTTCGGGCTGTCTTCCTTCACCTGCGCGGCCGAGCCGCGCGTGGTGATTGCTGGGGGCTCGCTGGTGGAAATCGTTTATGCGCTCGGCGCTGGCGATACAGTGGTCGGCGTGGATCAGACCACCACCTATCCGCCACAAACGGCAACACTGCCAAAGGTCAGCAACTGGCAACAGTTGACGAGCGAAGGCATTTTGTCACTGCACCCAACGCTGTTGATGACCTGGCAAGATGCCAACCCGCCGCAGGTGCTCAATCAGCTTGAGCAGGCTGGCGTAACGGTAGCGCGTTTTACCCGCACGCCCAGCACGCCAGCGCAGTTGCTTAGCAATATTCGTCAGGCTGGTACGTTGCTCAATCGCACGGAGGCTGCTGAGCAGTTGGCAACCCGTCTCTCTCAGCAGTTGAGTTCGGTATCAGAGCGGCTGGCTACGCGGAAAGATCGCGTCAGCGTCGTGTTTCTGCTGAGTGTTGGCAGCAGTGCGGCACAAGTCGCGGGGAAAAATACCGTAGTGGATAGCCTGATCGCGCTGGCAGGCGGAAAGAATATTGCCACGCATAGCCAGTATCGTATTTACGGCGGTGAGGCGATGATTGCGGCGAATCCTGAGGTGGTTGTGGTGACAACGCAAAGTGTGGAAAACGGCGTGGAGGCGCTGGCGGCAGTACCCGGCTTAACGCAAACCGCAGCCTGGAAAAACCAGCGTATCATCGCGCTCGATCAGGCGATTTTACTGGGAATGGGGCCGCGCGTCGCCGAAGCGGTGGAAGCGCTGAACCGTGGCTTTTATCCTGACTAATACATCCCCAAAATAATACGGCCTCAATAATGAGGCCGTATTACAACGCTTACTGAATACCCTGACTGCGCAGGTAATCTTCATAGTTGCCAGTGAAATCGATCACTTTATTTGGCGTAATTTCCAGAATACGGGTCGCCAATGAGCTGACAAATTCACGGTCATGAGAGACGAACAGCAGTGTCCCTTCATACATTTCCAGCGCCATATTCAGCGATTCAATGGATTCCATATCAAGGTGGTTAGTCGGTTCATCCATCACCAGAATATTCGGACGCTGCATCATCAGTTTACCGAACAGCATGCGGCCTTTTTCACCACCGGATAATACCTTCACTTTCTTCTTGATATCATCCTGGCTGAACAGCAAACGACCGAGTATGCTGCGTACGGCTTGCTCGTCGTCTTTTTCCTGTTTCCACTGGCTCATCCAGTCAAAAACGGTCAGCGTCTCATCGAATTCGTATTCGTGATCCTGTGCGTAGTAGCCAATTTTTGAGTTTTCAGACCATTTCACCGTACCGCTATACGGCTCGAGATCACCGACCAGCGTTTTCAGCAATGTCGATTTACCGATACCGTTGGCACCCAGAATAGCGACTTTTTCACCCACTTCGACCATCAGACCCAGCTTGCTAAACAGCGGGCCATTATCAAAACCTTTGCTCAACGCTTCAACTTCCAGCGCATTACGGAACAGTTTCTTATCCTGATCAAAACGGATAAACGGGTTTTGACGGCTGGACGCTTTCACTTCATCCAGTTGGATTTTATCGATCTGGCGTGCGCGCGATGTCGCCTGTTTGGATTTAGAAGCGTTGGCGCTAAAGCGGCTGACGAACGATTGCAGTTCGGAAATCTGCGCTTTTTTCTTGGCGTTATCGGCCAGTAGGCGCTCACGAGCCTGCGTCGCGGCCGTCATATATTCATCATAGTTGCCGGGATAAATCCGTAGCTCGCCGTAGTCCAGATCCGCCATGTGCGTACAAACCATGTTCAGGAAGTGACGGTCATGCGAGATGATGATCATGGTGCTGTTACGTTCGTTCAGCACCTGCTCCAACCAACGGATCGTATCGATATCCAGGTTGTTCGTCGGTTCATCGAGCAGCAGGATATCGGGATCGGCAAACAGCGCCTGCGCCAACAGAACACGCAGTTTCCAACCGGGAGCAATCTCACTCATCAAGCCATAGTGCTGCTCAACAGGAATTCCCACGCCCAGCAACAGTTCGCCCGCACGTGACTCTGCGCTGTAGCCATCCATCTCACCGTATTGCACTTCCAGATCGGCAACTTTATAGCCGTCGGCTTCGCTCATTTCAGCCAATGAATAGATACGGTCGCGCTCTTCTTTTACCGCCCACAGCTCGCCGTGGCCCATGATAACGGTATCCAGCACGCTGTATTTTTCAAAAGCGAACTGATCCTGACGCAGTTTACCCAGACGTTCATTAGGATCGAGGAAGACGTTACCGCCGCTCGGCACCAGATCGCCGCCGAGAATCTTCATGAATGTAGATTTGCCGCAGCCATTTGCGCCAATCAAACCGTAACGGTTGCCGCCGCCAAATTTAACGGAAATGTTTTCAAACAACGGCTTGCTGCCGAACTGCATGGTGATATTGTTGGTACTTAACACAGCACTTATACTCGAGTCGGAATGTGATTTGGCGCGCATTATGCCACAAGCGCGCGATAGGATCGCGGTTAGTTTTGAGTAATATTTAAGCGATAGCGCATACAGGAGAGAAATGCGATGCCTATAGTACGTCGTTTCAAACAGGTCGACGTTTTTACCCAGCAGTCTTTCAAGGGCAATCCGCTTGCCGTCATTATGGAGGCGAAGGGATTAACCGATGCGCAAATGCAGGAGATCGCTCGCTGGACAAACCTGTCAGAAACCACGTTTGTCCTGCCAGCCACCGATCCTTTAGCGGATTATCATGTTCGTATTTTTACGCCAGAATCGGAAATGCCCTTTGCCGGACACCCTACGCTAGGCACCGCACATGCCCTGCTGGAAGAAGGATTGCGCCCTAAATCTCCGGGCCAGTTGGTGCAACAATGCGGCATTGGTCTCGTGCCGATCAACATCGGTGATGATGAGAGCCTCGCTTTTCACGCGCCGCAGGCCACCCTCGTTCCGTTTGGCGATGAGCACACACTACTGCTGGAAAAAACGCTGGGCATTACCGGCTTTGATAGTCCCTGTATCGATAAACGCTACCCGCCCACTGCCGTACAGATGGGCATTCGTTGGCTTGTGATTCGCGTAGACAGCGCCGACACCTGCCTGAACATCACACCGGATGCAGAAGCACTCTCAGCCGTGCAAAATCTCAGCCAGACCAACGGCATTGCTGTCTATGGCCCGCACGATGGCGCAACGCCTGCCGACTATGAGATTCGTGCGTTCTACATCGAACGCGGTCATCTCAAGGAAGATCCGGTTACCGGCAGCGCCAATGCCTGCCTGGCGGTACTGCTTCGTCAGCAACATTCTATCAATAACGTCACCGCGCCACTCAGCTACCGTGCGCGACAGGGCACCATGCTGCAACGTGATGGCCGTATTACCGTGACTTACCTGAACGATGAACCGTGGATCGGCGGGCACAGCGTCACGATAGTTGACGGTACGTTGCAGCGGTAAAGGGAGCGATGTTATGGGAGCGCCATTTGTCGATACGTCATTTGGAGACAAATTGCATGAATTGCGTCACGATCCCCATCTGCGCCTAACGATCCAGGAAGAGAGCGACGCCAAGGCGCTCTTTACTCTGATTCAGCAGGAAAAAGCGCGCCTGCGGCGTACTTTACCCTGGCCGGATTCCGTCAAGAGCGTCGATGACACGCGTGAAACCATTCGTGCCAACCGAAAGGCGTTCTTCGACAAAACGGCCGCCGTGTACGTTATTCGCTGGGACGATGCGCTGGCTGGCATCGTCTCCTTCAACACGATTCAGGATAAAGAAGGCGTCATCGGTTATTGGATCGCCGAAGCCTTTGAAGGCAAAGGCATCGTTTCTCTGGCTGTCAGCACACTGATAGCCGCCTATACCGATGCGAACCTCGTTGAGCGCTGCGTCATCAGAGCCTCAACCGCCAACACGCGTAGCAACGCTGTCGCTAAACGGCTTGGTTTCCGCTTTCACCACACGGAGAAAGACGCCGAGCAGATTGGCGAGCTATGGTTCGATCACAATATTTATCATTATCCCGCCTGATATTACCTCGCATGCTTTCCATCACCTGATGCGCTGACCTTCCGGCTGCGTATCAGGTTCTTTCGCTCCACGACGTGTTTCATTTATCGTGTCGTTATACTTTTGTGATGAACATCACAAAAATGTTGAAATCCGATCTCATCTTCGCTACCATTAAAAACGTGATGAACATCACACTTAACTAACCCGTTAGAGGAGTCTGATAATGAAAACGTTTCGTAAAATCAGCAAATTCTTTAAAAGAATGGGAGATGTTTATGTCAGTTACTGTGAACGTATTGGGTCAATCATCAGCCCGTTCTGATTGTGATATAAACAATCTCTAAAGCCGCCTCCTACAGGCGGCTTTTGTTTTTTCAGCCTCTCTCACTCTGTTCATCCCCCTTTCCTTTTTGTCTACCCACACGTCGCAGATTTGTGCAGCACACCGCATGCCTGAACATTCTCTTTTAAAAACAGCTCAATGCGTTTTCCTTTCACAGCAACATCACCGTTAACAGACTATGCTTTTCTCTAGCTGTACTTGCTTCGCGTCCCCGACGTCTGCGCTAAAAGATAAAAAGGACATGACTATGAGTAAAGTTAAACAACAGGATATTGACCGTCTGATCGAACTGGTCGGCGGACGTGAGAATATCGCTGCGGTCACACACTGCATCACTCGTCTCCGCTTCGTCTTGCACGACTCGTCCAAAGCCCATCCCAAGAACATCGAAGAGCTGCGAATTGTTAAAGGGTGCTTTACCAACGCCGGACAATTTCAGGTCGTGATCGGCACCAACGTAGATGAGTATTACAAGGCGCTGCTCGCTACCACGGGTAAAGGTGAGATTAATAAGGAAGAAGCCAAAGTCGCCGCTCGCCAGAACATGAGCTGGTTTGAACGCAGTATTTCACATTTTGCCGAGATCTTTTTTCCGCTGCTTCCCGCGCTCATTAGCGGGGGCTTGATCCTCGGAGCACGTAACGTCATTGGTGATATCCCGATGCGCGACGGGCAAACGCTGGTACAGCTCTACCCAACCTGGCAAACCATCTACGATTTCCTCTGGCTGTTGGGTGAAGCCATCTTCTTCTATCTCCCCGTTGCGGTCTGCTGGTCAACCGTACGCAAAATGGGCGGCACGCCCATCCTCGGCATCGTGCTGGGCATCACGCTAGTATCACCGCAGCTAATGAACGCCTACCTCATCGGCCAACAAACACCTGAAGTGTGGAATTTCGGCTGGTTCACGATTGAGAAGATCGGCTATCAGGCGCAGGTCATTCCGTCCGTCTTAGCCGGGATGGCGCTGGCGATAATCGAGACACGGCTGAAAAGAATCGTGCCGGATTACCTCTACTTGGTGGTCGTGCCCGTAACCTCGCTCATTCTGGCCGTGTTCCTGGCACATACCTTAATTGGTCCGTTTGGTCGTATGATTGGTGACGGTGTCGCCTGGGCCGTTAAAGCCGTAATGACGGGCAGCTTCGCCCCTGTTGGCGCAGCGCTGTTTGGGTTCCTGTATGCGCCGCTGGTCATCACCGGCGTGCACCAAACGACGTTAGCGATTGATATGCAGATGATTCAAAGTATGGGCGGCACACCAGTTTGGCCGCTTATCGCGCTGTCCAACATTGCACAGGCGGCTGCCGTCGTCGGGGTGATTCTCGTCAGCCGGAAAGCCAACGAACGCGAAATTTCTGTTCCCGCGGCGATTTCCGCTTTTCTTGGCGTGACCGAACCGGCGATGTACGGTATCAACCTGAAATACCGTTTTCCGATGCTGTGCGCCATGATCGGCTCCGCCGCCGCCGCACTCATTTGCGGCCTGTACGGCGTAACGGCGAATGGCATCGGCGTAGGTGGATTGCCGGGCATCCTCTCCATCAAGCCACAGTTTTGGGGAATCTTCGCTATCGCCACGCTGGTTGCCACCGTCATTCCAATTGTGCTGACGTCACTGGTCTATAAACGTAAAAGTCACAATGGCACAATCGACCCTGCATAGCAGTGGCATATAATTATTGTCTCAACTCAGGCCGTGTTAACACGGCCCACTGTAATAAAGGAGCGACCTCATGACTACCTCGCTTCCCTGGTGGCAAAACGGCGTGATTTATCAAATCTATCCGAAGAGCTTTCAGGACAGTACCGGAAATGGCATTGGCGACATCGCTGGCGTCACCGCCCGACTCGATTACCTGCAACAGCTGGGTGTCGATGCGATCTGGCTGACGCCGGTTTACCTTTCTCCTCAGGTTGATAACGGCTATGACGTCGCCGACTACTGCGCCATCGATCCAACCTATGGCACGATGGCCGATATGGAAACGTTGATCGCGGAAGCGCATCAGCGCCGTATCCGTGTCGTCATGGATATGGTGTTCAACCACACCTCGACGCAGCATCACTGGTTCCTGAATGCCCAGGATCGCCGCAGCCCGTACCGTCATTTTTATATCTGGCGTGATGGTAATGACGGTGCTCTGCCCAATAACTGGCGTTCAAAATTTGGTGGGCCAGCCTGGCAGTGGCACGCGGAAAGCAAACAGTATTATCTGCACCTTTTTGCTACCGAACAGGCCGATCTGAATTGGGAACACCCACGCGTACGGGATGAATTAAAACAGGTTTGTGAATTTTGGGCGGATAAAGGTGTCGACGGGCTGCGACTGGACGTCATCAATCTGGTCTCCAAGCAGCAGGACTTCCCCTCTGATGCTCAGGGCGATGGACGTCGTTTCTATACCGATGGCCCCCTGATTCATGATTACTTGCAGGAATTCAGTCAGGACGTTTTTCAGCCCCGTGGCTTGATGACCGTCGGTGAGATGTCATCGACCTCGTTGGAGCATTGCCGCCGCTACGCCGCGCTGGACGGCAGCGAACTCTCAATGACCTTCAATTTCCATCATCTGAAAGTCGATTATCCCAATGGGGAAAAATGGACGCTGGCGGAACCTGACTTCATCCAGCTCAAGCAGATTTTTAATCACTGGCAACAGGGAATGCACAACCACGCCTGGAATGCGCTGTTCTGGTGTAATCACGATCAGCCGCGCATCGTGTCGCGTTTTGGGGATGAGGGTGAATTCCGTGTGCAATCCGCCAAAATGCTGGCGATGGTGCTTCACGGTATGCAGGGCACGCCCTATATCTATCAGGGCGAGGAACTGGGTATGACCAATCCCGGCTATACACAGATTGAACAATACCGCGATATTGAAAGCCTGAATCAATTTGCTGAACAGCGCGATCGCGGCCAGCCAGATGCACAAACCTTAGCAATCCTCGCCAGCAAGTCGCGCGATAACGGCCGTACGCCGATGCAATGGGATACCAGCCAGCATGCTGGATTTACGAGTGGTACACCGTGGATAGCACCATGCCAGAATTTCACCCACATCAACGCGGGGCAGGCGCTGGCGGATAAAGAGTCCGTCTTTTACACCTACCAGCAGCTTATCGCTATGCGTAAAGCGCTTCCATTGCTGACGCACGGAGACTATCAAGATCTGTTGCCAAACCATCCTACTGTCTGGTGCTATCAGCGTATCTGGGAAGGACAGCGGCTTCTGGTTCTGGCAAACCTCGGTAGGCAGCCCCTGCTCTGGCAGCCACCCATTGATACTCATGACCGCCGCTGGCGACTGCTACTCAGTAATTACCCTGACGCACAGCCTCAGCCCGCAATACTGGAGCTACGCCCATTTGAAGCCATCTATTGGGTACAAGGCATGCCTGAGAAAGAGGATAAGATTCAGGACTAGAGGATATCGAGAGATGTAGCGGGCAACCCCGCTACATTATTCCCAGAAACTAAATTCTCAGAAACGAAATTGGCAGAAACTAGCGCTTAGCTAGCAGTAATCCTAACACCAGCCCCACGGTGGTGCCGATACCGATACCGTGCCAGGGTTTGTCATGCACATAGACATCAGCTTTGTCGGCCACTTGCTTGGCGCGTGCATAATAGCTGTCAGTGACGCCAATACGGGCTTTGACTTCCAGCAGCGCTTTTTCCGCGCCCTTCTTCAGATCAAGGTAGGCTTGGTCTGCCTGATCGCCCGTATAGCGCAATACCTCATCCAGCGTTTCAGACAAAAGTTTTAAATCATCATCAACTCGAATATCTTCAGGCTGTTTTTTTGTCGCTGCCATAAAGTGCTTCCTTCTGTTATGAAAAGTCATTAGTTATAAGTCGTTGCCTTCTTAACTATAGACAATATTGTGCCGTTCCTACGGCTTTAACAGACCAGATCATTCCTAAAACGTATTTTTCTTCCATAAAAAACGCAGGGAGCGTTTTTCAATGTCGCTTGCGACGGCTCGAAGGGTGGCGAGCAGGAAGCTCGCCATAAAAAAACGCCGTTGATTCTCATCAACGGCGCTTCATGACTCAAGCAGACTCTCGTCAGCGGTTACATCATTGGCTGCGCCAATTGCACTAGAGAGATAAGCGGCTGCGGATACAAACCAAAGAACAGTACTGCGATGGAGGAGATCAGTACGACCACACCACCAGCGGTTAAAGCCCAGTTGTTTGGCGTATCACGCTGCAACACCTGCGGCGCATTCAGGAACAAACTGACCATCACACGCAGATAGTAGTACAGGCCAATGGCGCTACCCAGCACGACCGCACCAGTCAGCCACCACAGTTCAGCGTTAACACCGACAGCCAGCACGTAGAATTTACCGAAGAAGCCCAGCGTCATCGGGATACCTGCCAGTGACAGCATCATCACCGTCATCACCGCAGACAGGATCGGTTTATGCCAGAACAAACCACGGTAAGAGAACAGTGAATCGGCATCCGGGCCACTATACGGGCTGGACATCAGGCTAACCACACCGAACGCGCCCAGGCTGCTGAACAGGTAACCCACCAGATAAACACCGACGGTTTCCAGCGCCAGTTGATGGCTCTGAACCGCGATCAGGGCAACCAGCAAATAGCCCAAATGCGCGATGGAAGAGTAGCCGAGCAGACGCTTGATATTGGTTTGCGATACCGCCATCACGTTACCGAACAGGATCGACGCGAATGCGATGACACCCAGCACGATTCTGACAGACTCGCTGTCAGCCATCGGCGCATACAGGAACAAACGCATGACCGCACCGAAAACGGCAATTTTACCCGCCGTCGCCAGAAACGTAGACACTGGCGCTGGTGCGCCCTGGTACACATCAGGCGTCCACAGCTGGAACGGAACCAGAGACAGTTTGAAGCCCAGACCGACAATCATCATCCCCAAGCCTGCCAGCAACAGCGGCTCATGGATTTGGTGATCGCTCAGGCTCTTACCGAGGCTGGCAAAGCTCATATCGCCTGATTCAGCATAAATCAGCGCCATACCAAACAGCAGGAAGGAAGACGCGGCTGCCGACAGCAGCATGTATTTAATACTGGCTTCCAGCGAACGTTTCAGGCGGAAGGCATAGCCGACCAGACCAAACAGCGGGAGAGAAAGCAGTTCAATCCCGATGAACAACGAGGCCAGATGGTTCGCGCTCGCCAGCAGGATCCCACCTAACGCTGCAATCAGAACCAGCAGGTAGAACTCATCACGGTTGTCTGGGTAGCCTTGCAGCCACGGATAGGCAAACGTGCTGGTTGCCAGACTGGCAAGCAGCACCAGTCCGGTATAGAACATCGAGAAGCCATCAACACGCAGCAGCGGCGTCACGTCCGTTGGGCCAACCTGACCGACAAAGTACAGTGACAGTAACGCAATATTCAGGCCGATAACCGTCATGGTTGCGTTGACAAAATGGTTGCGTCGCCACGCAATGCACAGCATCACAACCACTACCGTCAATCCGACGATCAACAGCGGCGATAGCGCAATTAGTTGTTGAAGAGTTATTGTCATGGCGAATTACGGCCTTGTTGTTGAAATAATTGAATCTGGAGCAGACGACATAAACCACTGCTGGATATTTGACATCGCGGCACTGGAGGTATCCAGAATCGGTTGCGGGTAAACCCCTAACAACACCAGTAATACCACCAACAGCATCACGATAGACAATTCGCGGAGCGACATACTCTTCAATGGCTCATCAGATTTAGGCGCGCCGTAGTAAGCACGCTGCATCATGATCAATGAGTAGACTGACGCGAATACCAGACCGAAGGTTGAGATCACCGTAATTACCGGCACAACCTGATAGCTGCCGAACAGAATCATGAATTCGCCGACAAAGTTACCCGTGCCCGGCATACCCAAGGTTGCCACCGCAAAGAACAGAGACAGCGCAGGCAGGAACTTCAGACGCGACCACAGGCCACCCATTTCACGCATGTCACGGGTATGCAGACGTTCGTACAGTTGACCACACAGAATGAACAGACCAGCAGCGGACAAACCGTGCGCAATCATCTGAATCACCGCGCCCTGATAAGCCAGTTGATTACCGGAATAGATGGCAATCATCACGAAGCCCATGTGGGACACAGAGGTATAAGCAATCAGACGCTTGATATCCGTCTGTTTAAACGCCAACCAGGCACCGTAGAAGATACCGATCACACCCAGCCACATGGCAATCGGTGCAAAGGCATGGGAAGCGTTCGGGAACAGCGGCAGGCTGAAACGCAGCAGACCATAGGCCGCCGTTTTCAACAGGATCCCTGCAAGGTCAACAGAACCCGCAGTTGGTGCCTGACTGTGTGCATCTGGCAGCCAACCGTGCAACGGTACGACAGGCATTTTTACAGCAAACGCGATGAAGAAGCCCAACATCAGCAGATATTCAACACCGTATGACATCGGCGTCTTCAGCAGGTCTTCATAGTTGAACGTCCATACGCCGGTGGCATTGTGGTGCACAAAGACCAGCGCCAGAATCGCGATCAACATGATCAGGCCGCTTGACTGGGTATAGATGAAGAACTTGGTTGCCGCCGTAATCCTGGTTTTACCGTCGGAGCCTTTATGCCCCCACAGTGCAATCAGGAAGTACATCGGTACCAACATCATTTCCCAGAAGAAGAAGAACAGGAACATGTCGATGGCAAGGAACACACCGATAACGCCGCCCAGAATCCACAGCAGGTTCAGGTGGAAGAACCCCTGATAGCGCTGAATTTCATTCCAGGAACAGAGGATTGCCAACACGCCCAGCAAACCCGTCAGCACCACCATCAGCAGCGACAGGCCGTCCAGCGCAAGATGGATGCCGATGCCGAAGCGTGGGATCCATGGCACATAAAACTCAGATTGCCATTGTGGCACGCCTGTCGGCGCCGTCAGAGAGTAACCGCCTTGCAACCACAGTTGCAGAGACAGTGCGAGTGTCAGCCCCATTGCAATCAACGCTATCCAGCGCGGTACTTTCGTACCAAAACGCTCTAACTGCCAGCACAGCAGACCGCCGATAAAGGGGAGAAGAATTAGCCAAGGTAGTAGCATGGCGTTTTGTGTCCCTAAATTAAAGAAATCTGAAAACTTGCCGTGGCGGGCATCCCTATCTGCGGAATGCCCTACCTTTTATACGTTACCGGATACTGCCTTAGACCAGCAGTAACAAGGCCAGCACCAGTACGGCACCAAAGCCCATAGAAGCAACGTACCAGCGCAACTGACCATTCGCACTGAGCGCCAGCCCACGGTTACCCCAACGGGTAATCGTAGCCGGAAGCGTCATCAATGCATTTAACGGATCACGCTGCAACAGCTTCGCGATAGCCAGATACGGTTTAACAAAGACATGGTCGTACAACCAGTCGAAGCCCCACGCGTGGAACCACCAGGTCGAGAAGAAACGACCCGGAGCACTTTTCGCGATGCTGCTCACCGCCTGACGTTTACCCAGCCACAGCACAGCAGCAAGCAGAATACCGGCAATCGCCACCACGCCAGAGGTAATTTCCAGCGTCATCAACTGGCCATGTTCAAGCTCTGTCGTCGCCGGCAATACACCGTGCAACGGCGGAACAATCATCGCACCAATAAAGGTGGACAGAATCATCAGCACAACCAGCGGTAAGTGGTGAGAAATGCCTTTTCCTGCATGCGCTTTGGTTTTCTCTTCACCGTGGAACACGATGAAAATCATACGGAACGTATACAGCGAGGTCATGAAGGCACCAGCCAATCCAGCCACCATCAGATTGACGTGACCATTTGCCCATGCGCCAGCCAGAATCTCGTCTTTACTGAAGAAGCCTGCGGTAACCAGCGGCAGTGCAGCCAGCGCCGCGCCCCCGACCAGGAAGCAAACATAAACCAGCGGAATCGTTTTACGCAGGCCGCCCATCTTGAAGATGTTCTGCTCATGGTGGCAGGCCAGAATCACCGAACCAGAAGAGAGGAACAGCAGCGCTTTAAAGAACGCGTGCGTCATCAGGTGGAAAATCGCGGCATCCCATGCCTGAACGCCCAGCGCCAGGAACATGTAACCAATCTGGCTCATGGTCGAGTAAGCCAAGACGCGCTTGATGTCGGTTTGAACCAGAGCGGCAAAACCCGCCAGCACCAGCGTTACTGCACCCACAATCCCGACCAGATGCAGCACATCCGGCGCCATCAGGAACAGGCCGTTTGTACGCGCAATCAGGTAAACGCCCGCGGTAACCATCGTTGCGGCGTGGATCAGTGCAGATACCGGAGTTGGACCGGCCATCGCATCCGCCAGCCAGGTTTGCAGCGGCAGCTGTGCCGATTTACCGACCGCACCACCCAGCAACATCAGCGTAGCCCAGGTGATTTCCGGTGAACCTTCAGCCAGTTTCTGCGGTGCCAATACCATCAGCTCGCGGAAGTTAAGCGTACCCAGTTCTTTGTAAAGGATGAACAGGGCAAAGGCGAGGAAGACGTCACCTACACGCGTAACGATGAAAGCTTTCATCGCCGCCGCGCCGTTCTTCGGATTGGTGTAGTAGAAACCGATCAGCAGGTAACTGCACAGCCCCACCCCTTCCCAACCGAGGTACATCAACAACAGGTTATCCGCCAGTACCAGAATGACCATACTCGCGATGAACAGGTTGGTGTAGGCGAAGAAGCGGGAATATCCCTCTTCCCCACGCATGTACCAGGAAGCAAACAGGTGGATAAAGAAACCAACGCCCGTTACAACGGACAGCATTGTCACCGAAAGGCCATCGAGCGTCAGCGTTACGCTGATGTCGAAGTTGCCAACGGCCATCCATGTCCACAGATGCTGATTAAAGAAGGTCACGCCGCCGTGCTGTTGGCCCATGAAATCGACCACAACCCAAGCGGTAACCAACGCTGCCAGACCAATCGAGCCAACACCGACAGTCGCGGACGTATTTTCCGACCAGCGACCGCGGGAAAATGCCAGCAACAGAAAGCCGAGCAGCGGGAAGAGTATTGTTAAATAGAGTAAGTTCATCCGCGCATCTCACTGACTGTATCAATATTCAGGGTCTGACGACGACGATACATTTGTAGCAACAGAGCCAGACCAATACTGGCCTCAGCCGCTGCCAGCGTAATCGCCAGAATGTACATCACCTGACCATCCGGCTGCTGCCAGTAGCTACCTGCGACGACAAAAGCCAGCGCGGCAGCATTGATCATAATTTCGAGACTGATCAACATAAACAGCAGGTTACGGCGAATCAACAGACCAGTCAGTCCCAGAACAAACAGGATAGCGGCTAAAATTAACCCATGTTGTAACGGAATCATGCGCGTTCCCCCGTTATTTTCTTCTCAACGTCCTGGTTCGCGCCTTCTTTACTGACAACGTCACCACGTTTATCTTCACGACCAATGTGGAAAGCGACAACCAATCCCGCCAGCAGCAGCATTGATGCCAATTCAACGGCCAGAACATAAGGACCAAACAGGCTGATACCCACGGCTTTCGCCTCAACTGGCGTACCCGTGATGCCCTGCTCTTTCAGGCTAAGGATGGCATTAACGACAATCACCAGTAACGCCAGTGAAAGGATGCCCGGACCGATCCAGACGCTGGGTTTCAGCCAATTCCGCTCTTGTTCTTCTACGGAATTACCGAGGTTGAGCATCATGACCACGAACACAAACAGCACCATGATGGCACCCGCATACACGATGATGCTCAGCGCGCCGGCAAAATTAGCCCCCAGCGAGAAAAATACGCCCGCAATCGCCATGAGCGAGGTGACCATATACAACAATGCATGCACAGGATTGGTATGCGTAATGACGCGCAATGTCGCCAGTATCGCAATCAAGCCTGTGGTATAAAAAGCGAATTCCATGCTAGCTCCTTAGGGCAACAGGCCTTTGACATCAATGGGTTTGGCTTCGTTTTCAGCTTCGCCTTTGTCTTTCCCATCGATTGCCATACCAGCCATCCGGTAGAAATTGTATTCCGGATATTTACCCGGCCCCGATATCAGCAAATCTTCTTTCTCGTACACCAGATCCTGACGTTTGTAGTCGCCCATCTCGAAATCCGGCGTCAGCTGGATAGCGGTTGTCGGGCACGCTTCTTCGCAGAAGCCACAGAAAATGCAGCGTGAGAAGTTGACGCGGAAGAACTCTGGATACCAGCGACCATCTTTGGTTTCCGCTTTCTGCAATGAGATACAGCCGACCGGACAGGCCACCGCACACAGGTTGCAGGCAACGCAACGCTCTTCACCATCAGGATCGCGCGTCAGCACGATACGACCACGGTAGCGCGGCGGTGGATTCACAGGCTCTTCTGGATACATTCTGGTTTCGCGCTTCTTAAAAGCATTCGATCCCACCATACAGATACTGCGTATCTGGGTGCCGAAACCAACCACTAACTCTTTCAATGTCATGGTTTATTCACCCCTTCTTAAGCGTTGTACAAAATGACGGCCGCTGTCGCCAGCAGATTCAAAAGCGTTATCGGCAGACAGACTTTCCAACCGAAAGACATCACCTGGTCATAACGCGGACGGGGTAACGAAGCACGAATCAGGATGAACATCATCATGAAAAAGCCTGTTTTCAGCGCAAACCAGACAAACGGAGGCAGAATTGGACCATGCCAGCCACCGAAGAATAAGGTCACCATCAGCGCGGAAACGGTCACGATCCCGATATATTCCCCGACAAAGAACAGACCGAATTTCATACCGGAGTATTCAATGTGGTAACCATCGGCCAGTTCCTGTTCAGCTTCAGGCTGGTCAAACGGGTGACGGTGACACACCGCCACGCCTGCGATGGCAAACGTAATAAAGCCGAAGAACTGCGGGATCACGTTCCACAGGTGTTCCTGAGAATCGACGATGTCGCGCATGTTGAACGAGCCCGCTTGCGCGACAACCCCCATCAACGACAGGCCGATGAACACTTCGTAGCTTACGGTCTGAGCAGAAGCACGTACCGCACCCAGCAGCGAGTATTTGTTGTTACTCGCCCAGCCGGCAAACAGCACCGCGTAAACGGCCAAACCCGCCATCATCAGGAAGAACAGGATCCCGATGTTCAGATCGGCGACACCCCAGGTTGGCGTGATCGGCACAATCGCAAAGGCAATCAGCATTGACGTAAACGCGATCATCGGTGCCAGCGTGAAGATCACCTTATCGGTGAAGTTCGGCACCCAGTCTTCTTTGAAGAACATTTTGATCATGTCAGCGACGAGCTGCAATGAACCGCCCCAACCTACTCGGTTCGGTCCATAACGTCCCTGGAAGAGGCCGAGCAGTCGACGTTCACCCATACTCATGAATGCGCCACAGGTCACCACAACCAGCAGAATCACGATCGCTTTTCCGACGGAGATCAGAATCTCGATTAATTCCGGCGTTAACCAACTCATTGTGCGGCCTCCCGCAGATTTTCAACGGTTGCACCCGCCAGCACCGGTGCAATACCCGGTAAGCCCAGCGGTAAACCAACCTGTCCCTGACTCAATGCCGCACTTAAGCGCAGTGGCAGACGTAGCGTTTGTCCTGCACAGGTCAACTCCAGCAACGCACCGGCGTTCACCCCTAGCGTTGCCGCATCAGCCGGGTTCACCATCACGTAAGGCTCTGGCATACGCTGCTGAATCACGTCAGAACGCTGTGACATTTCATCACTACCAAACAGGTGATAATACGGCGCAACGCGCCATTGACCCGCTTGTGGGACGAAAGCCGCAGGAATGTTATCGAAATACGCCAGCGAACCTTCTCCGGCTTCGATCATACGCACACCCGGATCGCCATGACGCAAATGTCCGCCCACTTCGTCCTGGAATTTGTTCCAGGCTTGCGGTGAGTTCCAGCCTGGTGCCCAGGCAAACGGGATCTGCTGACGATTAGCTGTCGGGCTGTTGTTCCCTTCCATTGAGAAGGCAAACATGGTGTCTTTATCGACGGGTTGACGCGGTTCATGCACGCTGATATTGGCACGCATCGCTGTACGGCCGCTGGAGCGAATCGGTGAACGCGACAGTTTCTGACCACGAATACGGAACGAGGCATCAGGCGCGGCATCTTTAATCGCAGCCAACTGCGGCAATTCAGCAACACACGCATCAATCACGTTATCCAGCTGCGTCCAGTCAACCTGACGGCTGTTATAGGTGATATACAGCGAGTGCAGCCAGCGCCAGCTTTCCAGCATCACAATCTTGTCGTTGTAGTACGTTGGGTCATAAACCTGGAAGAAACGCTGAGCGCGGCCTTCCTGATTCACCAACGTACCGTCGCTTTCAGCAAAGCTGGCGGCAGACAGAATGATGCTGGCCTTATCCATGATGCGAGTACGCTGATGGTCAACCACAATCAGGTTCTCAGCTTTTTCCAGCGCCGCGTCAACGCGAGCGATTGGAGCATGACGGTAGAGATCGTTCTCCAGAACCACCACGCTGTCAGCGTCACCGTTTTCCAACTGCGCCAGCGCGTCATCCAGCGAACCACCACCCATGATTGACAACCCAATGCTGTTAGCAGCAGGAGCAACAAAGGTAATGCCGACGTCAGAGCCGCGATTTTTCAGCGCCTTGGCAACGTTTGCCGCCGCAGAGATCACTTCCTCGCTACCTGAATTGGTGCCGGAAATGATGAGTGGCTTTTTCGCACCGGCCAACGCCTGTACGATGATATCGACTTTCTGGTCGAGACCCGCCGCTAGATCGGTAACTGCCGGAGCACTGCTATCCAGACCATGTGCAACAGCGAAGCCAAGACGAGCCTGATCGGCAACCGGCGCACGGTAGTTCCATGCAGCGATGTCGTCCAGACGAGTGTTGTCGACGTTGGTGACAAACAGCGGGTGCTTGGCATGCTGACCAATGTTCATGATCGCCGCGATCTGCCAGTCAGCCACTTTCTGCGCGGCTGCCATTTCGCGAGCTTTACCTTTAACCGCCTGACGAACGGCCAGTGCGATACGCGCTCCCGTCTGCGTCAAGTCTTCACCCAGAATCAGAACCGCATCGTAGCCTTCGATCTCACGCAGCGCTGGTGTTCTCACACCGCTTTCACGTAGCACTTTCAGGATCAGTTGCAGACGATTTTGTTCTTCCTGCGCGATACCGGTGTAGAAGTTCTCGGCACCCACCAGCTCACGCAACGCGAAGTTGCTTTCAATGCTGGCGCGCGGTGAACCGATACCGATCGTTTTCTTCGCCTGACGCAACACATCCGCCGCACCTTGCAATGCCTGATCGGCATTCAGCGCGATCCAGTCATCACCACGACGTTGCAGCGGCTGGTTCGGACGGTCTTTCTGGTTGACATAGCCGTAACCAAAACGGCCGCGGTCACACAGGAAATAGTGGTTTACGCTACCGTTGAAACGGTTTTCGATACGGCGTAGTTCGCCATAGCGTTCACCGGGGCTGGTATTACAGCCGATGCTGCACTGTTGGCAGACGCTCGGTGCAAACTGCATATCCCATTTACGGTTATAGCGCTCAGAGTGCGTTTTATCGGTGAATACACCGGTAGGACACACTTCAACCAGGTTACCGGAGAACTCGCTTTCCAGCGTGCCATCTTCCGGGCGACCGAAGTAGACGTTGTCGTGTGCGCCGTAAACGCCGAGATCTTTGCCATCCGCGTAATCTTTGTAGTAACGCACGCAGCGATAGCATGCGATACAGCGGTTCATCTCATGAGAAATGAACGGCCCGAGATCCTGATTGCGGTGGGTACGTTTGGTGAAGCGATAGCGACGGAAGTTCTGCCCCGTCATTACCGTCATATCCTGCAAATGACAGTTACCGCCTTCCTCACACACCGGACAATCGTGCGGGTGGTTGGTCATCAGAAACTCAACTATCGTCTTACGGAATAGCTTCGCTTCTTCATCTTCAATCGCGATGAACGTTCCTTCGGTTGCCGGTGTCATACAAGACATCACCAGACGACCGCGGGTGTCTTCCGCGTTTTGGTACTGTTTTACCGCACAGAGGCGGCAGGATCCGACGCTCCCGAGCGCGGGGTGCCAGCAAAAGTAAGGAATATCAAGTCCCAGAGTCAGGCAAGCTTCCAGAAGGTTGTCTGCTCCGTTTACTTCATACTCTTTGCCGTCTACATGAATAGTAGCCATAGTCAGCATGCTTCCATAATGGCCCGTGTTACCACGAGCGCTAATCAAAAATTCTGTATACCCTCACTTTCAAATCGCAAATGCGTTGACTACCTGCGCCTTGAAATCTATTGGGTTTATGAGGGTGGCTTATTTGCGCCACCCTGCGGATACATTCACTGCATCTCGCACGTGTTGAGCGATAGCTTACCAGCGCTCTTTCAACAGGTTAGGCTGAATACCGCCAATCGCTTTGACATTGCCTAAATACTGTTTAGAGATACCCGCTTCGAATTCTTCCCGGAAATACTTGATGGCACTTTGCAGCGGCTCGACCGCACCCGGCGCATGCGCACAGAAGGTGTTACCCGGACCGAGGAAACGGCAAAGTTGCTCCAGCGTTTCGATATCGCCAGGCTGGCCTTCACCCTTCTCCAGTGCACGCAGAATCTTCACGCTCCACGGCAGACCATCGCGGCACGGCGTACACCAGCCACAGGATTCACGGGAGAAGAATTCTTCGAGATTGCGCGTCAGCGAAACCATATTGATTTCGTGATCGACAGCCATCGCCAGCGCGGTCCCCATACGGCTACCGGCTTTCGCAATGTGCTCAAAATCCATCGGCAGATCGAGATGGCTTTCCGTCAGGAAATCCGTACCGGCACCACCCGGCTGCCAGGCTTTCAGCTTCAGACCATCGCGCATACCGCCCGCGTAGTCTTCCAGAATTTCACGCGCAGTCGTACCGAACGGCAGTTCCCACAGGCCCGGATTCTTGACGCGGCCGGAGAAGCCCATCAGTTTCGTGCCTGCATCTTTACTCTTGCCCGCAGACAGCCCCTGATACCACGCCGCACCGTGTTCGATAATCGCCGGTACGTTACACAGCGTTTCCACGTTGTTGACGCAGGTCGGTTTGCCCCACACACCCGCAGACGCTGGGAACGGCGGCTTAGAGCGAGGGTTAGCACGACGGCCTTCCAGCGAGTTAATCAGTGCAGTTTCTTCACCGCAGATATAACGCCCGGCGCCCGTATGCACGAACAACTCGAAATCAAATCCGCTGCCCAGAATATTTTTACCCAGCAGGCCAGCCGCTTTCGCTTCTTCAATTGCACGACGCAGGTGAACGGCAGCTTCGATATATTCGCCGCGCAGGAAGATGTAGCCACGGTAGGCTTTCAGCGCAAAGGCGCTGATCAGCATGCCTTCAACCAGCAGATGAGGCTCTTGCTCCATCAGTAGGCGGTCTTTATAAGTGCCCGGCTCCATCTCATCCGCGTTACACAGCAGGTAGCGGATATTCATGCTTTCGTCTTTCGGCATCAGGCTCCACTTCAAGCCCGTCGAAAAGCCCGCGCCGCCACGCCCTTTCAGGCCAGCGTCTTTAACCAGTGAGACCACTTCATCCTGCGCCATGCCGGTTAACGCTTTTTGCGCGGCGGCATAGCCGTTTTTGCTGCGATATTCATCCAGCCATACCGGCTGTTTGTCTGCACGTAAACGCCAGGTCAGAGGATGCTGCTCAGCAGTCAGAACAATGTCTTTACTCATTGATACTGCTCCAATAACGATTCAATTCCTTCCGGCGTCACATGGGTATGGGTATCTTCGTCAATCATCATTGACGGCCCCTTGTCACAGTTCCCCAGGCAGCAGGTCGGCAACAGCGTGAAACGTCCATCGAACGTTGTCTGTCCCGGTTTGATGCTGAGCTTACGCTCCAGCGCAGCCTGAACGCCCTGATAGCCATTGATGTGGCACACGACGCTATCGCAATAGCGAATAACATGACGCCCGACAGGCTGACGGAAAATCTGGCTGTAGAACGTTGCCACACCTTCCACGTCACTGGCAGGGATACCCAGCAGATCGGCAATCGCGTGGATAGCCCCATCCGGTACCCAACCGCGTTCTTTCTGCACAATTTTCAGTGCTTCGATCGACGCAGCGCGTGCATCTTCGTAGTGATGTTTTTCGTGCTCAATGGCGTCACGTTCGGCGTCACTCAATACAAAAGCAGTGTCTTTTGTCAGCGAATCGGCAGCAGGTTGTCCCTGAGCGTCAATATGATCGTGATTGTTATGATCATGCATAATTAGCGGTCCACATCTGACATTACGAAATCAATACTGCCGAGGTAAACGATCAAGTCGGATACCAGACACCCGCGAATTACAGAAGGAATCTGTTGCAGATGCGCATAGCTCGGCGTGCGAATACGGGTACGGTAGCTCATCGTGCCGCCGTCGCTGGTCAGGTAATAGCTGTTGATACCTTTCGTTGCCTCAACCATCTGGAATGATTCATTAGCAGGCATCACCGGTCCCCAGGAAACCTGAAGGAAGTGGTTGATCAGCGTATCGATATGCTGCAACGTGCGCTCTTTTGGCGGCGGCGTCGTCAGCGGGTGATCCGCTTTGAACGGGCCTTCCGGCATGTTCTTGAGGCACTGATCCAGAATACGTAAGCTCTGACGCAGTTCTTCGACTTTCAGCATAACGCGGCTATAGCAATCGCTGATGCCGTCGCCGACTGGCACTTCAAAGTCAAAGTTTTCATAACCGGAATACGGACGCCATTTACGCACGTCAAAACCAATACCCGTGGCACGCAGACCCGCACCCGTTACGCCCCAATCCAGCGCTTCTTTCGCGTTGTAGGCGGCGACGCCCTGAGTACGGCCTTTCAGAATGGTGTTCTGCAGCGCGGATTTGACATAGGTGTCCAAACGAGCCGGCATCCAGTCAAGGAATTCACGCAGCAGACGTTCCCAGCCGCGTGGCAGATCGTGCGCCACACCACCAATACGGAACCACGCCGGGTGCATACGGAAACCGGTAATCGCTTCAACCAAATCGTAAATTTTCTGGCGGTCAGTAAACGCAAAGAACACCGGTGTCATCGCACCGACGTCCTGAATATAAGTACTGATATACAGCAGATGGCTGTTAATACGGAACAGCTCAGACAGCATGACGCGAATCGTCTTAACGCGATCCGGCACCTCAATGCCAGCCAGTTTTTCCACGGCCAATACGTACGGCATTTCGTTAACGCAGCCGCCGAGGTATTCAATACGGTCGGTATAAGGAATGTAGCTGTGCCAGGACTGGCGCTCGCCCATTTTCTCCGCGCCGCGATGGTGGTAACCCACATCTGGCACGCAGTCGACGATTTCTTCACCGTCCAATTGCAGGATAATACGGAAGGCACCGTGTGAAGACGGGTGGTTCGGACCGAGGTTGAGGAACATGAAGTCCTCGTTTTCAGTACCGCGCTTCATTCCCCACTCTTCCGGTTTGAACGTCAGCGATTCCATTTCCAGATCTTCTTTCTGCTTGGTCAGCTCGAAAGGATCGAATTCGGTCGCACGCGCCGGATAATCTTTACGTAACGGATGCCCTTCCCACGTCTGCGGCATCATGATGCGCGTCAGGTGCGGGTGACCATCAAAGGTCATACCGAACATCTCCCACGTTTCACGCTCATACCAGTTGGCATTCGGGAACAGCTTGGTCACGGTCGGCAAATGCATATCATTTTCAGCCAACGCGACTTTCAGCATGATGTCGCGGTTACGCTCGATGGAAATGATGTGATAAAAGACGGAGTAGTCGGCGGCAGGTAAACCTTCACGGTGGGTGCGCAGGCGCTCATCCATACCGTGCAGGTCAAACAGCATCACATAAGGCTTCGGCTGTTTTTTCAGGAATGCGACAACATCCAGTAATTGCTCACGCTTGACCCACACAACAGGGATCCCTGTGCGGGTTGCCTGTACAGTAAATGCATCTGGTCCAAAACGGTTACACAGTTCGCCAACGACCGGATCGTTAAGGTGATCGCGGGTTTGCCAGCCTGGCTGAGCGAGATCGTGTGTCGTTAAATCTGTCATAAATATGTCACCACATTAAATGTGCTATTTCTGTAGCTGATAATGACCGCACACTATTATCGAGGTATTACACGGTCACCGGGTTTATCATCTACAGGTCAAATCTCATCAGGCGAACGCAGGTTCGTCACAGCGATTCGTTCGCCGCGTTTGCGCTCACGCTCAGATTGCATGTTGGCGCGGTAAACGCCCTGTTCACCCACCACCCATGACAGAGGGCGGCGTTCTTTACCGATGGATTCTTTCAGCAGCAACAGCGCTTGCATGTAGGCTTCAGGACGCGGCGGGCAGCCCGGAATGTACACATCAACAGGCAGGAATTTATCTACGCCCTGAACAACGGAATAGATATCGTACATACCGCCGGAGTTAGCACATGCGCCCATGGAAATAACCCATTTAGGCTCCAGCATTTGCTCGTACAGACGCTGAATAACGGGTGCCATTTTGGTAAAACAGGTTCCCGCTACTACCATGAAATCGGCCTGACGTGGCGACGCACGCAGAACCTCAGCACCAAAACGCGCCACGTCATGAACGGCGGTAAATGACGTCACCATTTCTACGTAGCAACAAGACAGGCCGAAGTTGTACGGCCACAGGGAGTTCTGACGCCCCCAGTTCACCGTATCGTGTAATGCATGTTCCAGTTTGCCCATATAGACACTGCGGTGAACATGTTGCTCCAGAGGGTCGGAAACGATCTCCTGACGTTGCAGGGGATAACGGTCATTCTCACCGTCCGGCTCTATGCGGGTGAGCGTATAGTCCATCTTAAAATGCCTCGCTGTTACTGCGGATGATTGTTGGTAGTGTTGATGATGTCTGATTTAACGACTTGTCTCTTGGAACGTACCGGGGTCCAGTCAAGTGCCCCAACGCGTACCAGATAAATCAAACCAGCCAACAGCACCAAAATGAAAATGGTTGCTTCAATGAAGCCAATCCAGCCGCTTTCTTTGATAGACACAGCCCAAGCGTAGAGATAGAGGGCTTCAACGTCGAAGATAACGAAGAACATAGCGACAAGATAAAATTTAGCAGACAGACGTAACCGCGCTGAACCTACGGAGTCGATACCGGATTCATAAGGTACGTTTTTGGCCCTGCCTTTTGCTCTCCCCCCCAGCAAGAATCCACCGGTCAGCATGAAGACGCAAAGGCCTACGGCAATGATAAGGAATAGCCCAAATGCCCAATGATGGGCGAGGATTTCAGTAGTTGTTGACATTCTCTTTGCTTACTCATCAAAAGTGGCGGGTAACATCTCTGCTCTATTATCGGCAGTTAATGCGCCACATCGATTAAAAGGAAGGATTAATAACCACAAAAAAGCATGGAAACGTATCAGGTAAGCCTTGCTTGGTATGGTTGAGCCCCTAAATTTGTAACCTTTTTTTCAACCTTACTAAAAATAACAGTACATTACTTTACATGCACGCTGTTTTGTTAACATTTTGTGTTCTCACCCGCAGCTAAATCGAGTCAGTACTTTTGTCCGTTAACCAGTGTGCAGCAGCGCAGGAAGCAAGTTCACCGCGTCACTATACCATTTCCACAGAAAATGCCTGTTCCCCCATGTGGTTATTAGGGGTATTTTTTGATCCAGCACACATTTTTACCAATTTAGTTAGTAAAAAAATCAAGATGATACTGGACAAGGTTTGATGCTATTTTCCATAACATTATTTTAAAAAAATAGAACCGGCGTTTTATAAAATAAATGAGAGCATTAATTTCGCCGCGCCTAGCCTATTGATGTGAAATGGAAAACGCAAAGTGGGATCGGCGTGAAGAAATCAGGCCAGAAAGGCGCTGCCGATGTGGGTTTAACACCTTAGTCATAAATCATCATCATTCGGGGTGCATCCCTACCCTCCCCGAATGATAGTTAACTACCCATTACGATTAGATCGCATCCTTCAGCGACGGGTCGGAAGACAATTTTTCATTCGTGCTGTTTGCTAACATGCTGACAGGCGTAATGTGAGAGGGCTTCCCTGATTCAATCACATTGAAAATTGCCGTTGCCAGCTCATTCTCCTGATTAGGATTCTGGCAGAGGAAATAACGTGTTTCAGGCAATCTCGGTAACCCTTCCTCTTCGCCTAACACCCGCAACTCCGGACTCATCATTTCCACTGACCGCACGGTAATCCCCATGCCAGCCTTCACCGCAGCGCGCACAGCAGAGAGCGTTGAAGCCACATACGCAATTCTCCAGGGGATCCCAGCGGCCGTCAGTTGTTGTGTCGCCAACGTCCGGAAAGGACTCGGCTCATCCAGAACCACCAGAGGTACAGGCTCTTGCGATCGGAACTGATAATCCGCCGCGCAATACCATAGCGTCGGAGAGCTGCGTAATAACACATGAGGAAACACCACACCGTTCATTGTGGTAATAACCAGATCTATTTTCCCCTGATTCAACATTTCCATCATTTCAGCGCTACGTTTTACGCTGACATTGACGGAGAGCTTAGGAAATACGGATGTCACCCGATGCAAAATATAAGGAAGGATGGTGTCTGCAGTATCGTCAGACGCCCCGATGGTCAGCGTACCCTGAATATCGCTGTACATTAATGAAATACAAGCTTCATCATTGAATTGTAATATTTTTCTGGCATAACCCAGAAACTGGATACCATGTTCGGTCAGCAATTTATTACGCCCGTGTCGGGCAAAAAGCTCCTTTCCGATGAGTTGCTCCAGCCGCTGCATCTGTTGGCTGACAGCCGATTGGGTTCTATTGACTGCGGTCGCCGCCGCTGCAAATGTATTTAAATCTGCAACGGCAACAAACGTCCTCAGTAAATCAAGATCGAGATTAAGTACTGGTCGATTTGCACTGGTCATACGATTTTTCACTTATCTATTTTAATTTTAACAAAATATTCCTGGTGTTTTATTACATGTACAGGTAATGACCGATACATTTAAAGACACTATCGCAGACGCACGATAAGGGCAAAAAAATACTTATATTTCGTTACCACTATCGCCTTTCCATTGGTAAGACATCATGTAATTAAATGACTCACCAGCCTTAATCCTTAATTCAATAACAACGGCACCTTCCCTTTATTTCATCTTGCGAAATAAATACGCTCCACACTTAAATAAACGAGATCTCCCTGTCACCCTATTCTGGCGCTAAAAAAGTGCGGCATGAACAGTTGTCCGCCCCCTACCATATCGCACCATCCAACGAGTACACAACCATATAGTGCAGATGCGCAACCATTTGCAGCAAAAGCGATAATCATTCTTCAAAAGGTACTGCAGGAAGAGTACATTAAGCAGGTTATGCTATTCCGTCTGGGAATATGCGCTCTCTGCAGAAGGCTCGTACTATTTATGTCTCCGATTGAAAAATCCAAGAAACTGGAGAACGTATGCTATGACATCCGTGGCCCAGTCTTAAAGGAAGCCAAACGGCTTGAAGAAGAAGGTAATAAAGTCCTTAAACTGAACATTGGCAACCCTGCCCCTTTCGGCTTCGAGGCACCAGACGAAATTCTGGTCGATGTCATCCGTAACCTGCCTACCGCACAGGGCTACTGTGATTCCAAAGGCCTCTATTCCGCCCGTAAAGCCATCGTGCAGCACTATCAGGCGCGGGATATGCGCGATATTACGGTTGAAGACGTCTATATTGGTAACGGTGTTTCCGAACTCATCGTGCAATCCATGCAGGCGCTGCTTAACCCAGGCGATGAAATGCTGGTTCCTGCGCCGGACTACCCGCTTTGGACCGCCGCAGTTTCTTTGTCTAACGGCAACGCCGTTCACTATCTCTGCGATGAATCCTCCGATTGGTTCCCCGATCTGGATGATATCCGCAAAAAGATCACGTCCAATACTCGCGGTATTGTCATCATTAACCCGAATAACCCAACGGGCGCGGTCTACAGCAAAGAGCTGCTGTTGGATATCGTGGCGATTGCGCGCGAACATAACCTGATCATTTTTGCCGACGAAATTTACGACAAAATTCTGTATGACGATGCGCAGCATCACTCGATTGCTGCACTCGCGCCGGACCTGCTGACTGTTACGTTCAACGGACTTTCCAAGACCTACCGCGTGGCGGGTTTCCGTCAAGGCTGGATGGTACTGAATGGCCCGAAAAAACACGCCAAAGGGTACATTGAAGGGCTGGAAATGCTGGCCTCTATGCGTTTGTGCGCGAATGTGCCGATGCAGCATGCGATTCAGACCGCGCTGGGCGGCTATCAGAGCATCAGCGAATTTATTCAGCCCGGCGGACGCCTGTACGAGCAGCGCAACCGCTCATGGGAACTGATCAATCAGATCCCCGGCGTATCGTGCGTAAAACCACGCGGCGCGCTCTATATGTTCCCACGCATTGATGCCAAGCGCTTTAATATCCACGACGACCAAAAACTGGTATTGGATCTCCTGTTGCAGGAGAAAGTGTTGCTGGTGCAGGGAACGGCATTTAACTGGCCTTACCCGGACCACGTTCGCATCGTCACGCTGCCGCGTATTGATGAGCTGGATATGGCGATCCACAAATTAGGGCGTTTCCTGGGACACTATCACCAATAACCCAGCAGTCATCGAGCCTATCCTCGCCGGGCAATCACTGCTCGGCGAATCCCTCACCTCCGTTTGCATAATCTCCGGCATGTGCCCACAATAGATGCCCACGATATTGCTATTTCACCGCGCTGTTGTCTGAGAGATCGCCATGAATCAGAGCCACTTTTTCGCCCATTTATCTCGTCTAAAACTCATCAGCCGTTGGCCGCTCATGCGCAACGTGCGTACGGAAAACGTCTCCGAGCACAGCCTTCAGGTCGCCTTTGTCGCCCACGCGCTGGCCGTCATCAAAAATCGCAAATTCGACGGTAACCTGAACGCAGAACGCATCGCGCTACTGGCGATGTATCATGATGCAAGCGAGGTGCTGACCGGTGACATGCCGACGCCGATCAAGTACTACAACGCGCAGATTGCGCATGAGTACAAGAAGATAGAGAAGATTGCACAGCAGAAACTGGTTGAGATGTTGCCGGAAGAACTCCAGCAGGATTATCGAATGCTGCTGGATGATAACTACACCAGCGAAGAAGAACGCGCCATCGTTAAACAGGCAGACGCACTGTGCGCCTACCTGAAATGTCTGGAAGAATTATCCGCAGGCAATGCGGAATTCACACTTGCCAAAGCACGGCTGGAAAAAACATTGCAGCTGCGCCACAGCCCGGAAATGGACTATTTCATGACGGTCTTCGTGCCCAGCTTTAGCCTGTCTCTTGACGAAATCAGTCAGGATTCTCCGTTATAACGAGCGTCCGCTATAACGGAAAAGCACCGTCAGAACGGATACAGCCACGGCACCATCACTACGCTGACCAACATCACCAGCACGGTAAAGGGGACGCCAATGCGTACAAAGTCCCCGAATTTATAACCACCTGGTCCCAGTACCAACGTATTCACCGGTGACGACACCGGGGTCATAAAGGCGGCAGAAGCGGCAATCGCGATAATCATCGCAAAGGGATAAGGCGACACGCCCATCTGCTTCGCGGCAGCAATCGCAATGGGCGCCATCAGCACCGCCGTCGCCGTGTTGGAAATAAACAGACCGATAACAGCACACAGCACGAACAAACACACCAGCATCACATGCGGCCCGGCGTTCCCGGCAACGTCCATCAGCCCTTTAACGATCAGCGTCACACCACCGGTTTGCTGCAACGCCAGCGCAAACGGCATCATCCCGACGATAAGAATAATACTCGGCCAGTGAATAGCCCGGTAAGCACTTTCCATGTCGATACAGCGGAATTTACCCATCAGCAAACAGGCGATCAGCGCAGCGATCGCATTCGGTATTTCATCCGTCAGCATCATCGCTACCATCAGCGCCAGACAAAACAGCGCGTGAGGTGCCTGACTCACCGCAGGCGCAACGTCATCTACTTCGGCAGGGAGATTAAGTAAAAGGAAGTCGTTTTTCTGCGTGTGTAGCTGTCGAATCATGCGCCAGTCGCCCATTACCAGCAGAATATCACCGAGCTGGAGCGGCTCATCGGCGAGGATACCTTCCATCGCCTCGCCTGACCGGCGAATCCCCACGACGCTCAGGCCATAGCGGCTACGAAATCCGACGTCGTACAGCGTTTTCCCCAGCAGCTCGGAATCAGGGATCAACGAGACTTCCGCCATTCCCACATCACGCGCCTGCTCGGAGAAATACTCACCGCGCAACACCATCGGTTCAAGCCGCTGCGCGGTGCAAAATTCGCGTAAATCCACCTCAGAGGCCGACATGTCGATCAGTAAAACATCATTCAGACGAAGTTCTGTATTGCCCGCCACGCTGATCATCACGCGACGAAACTTACGCCAGCGCTCAATCCCGACCACGTTCGCACCAAAGCGCTGGCGCAGGCGTAAATCATCAAGACGGTGACCGATAAAAGGCGATCCTGGGCGAATCGCTAACCGGCGCGCCCTACCCGTCAGTCGGTAATCACGAATCAGATCGCGAAACGTTCTTCTCTTCCACATCTCTTTTGCTGTTGCCGTCTCGGCGTCGCCAAGCCAGTAACGCGCGACCATCATATACGCTACGCCCAGCAGCAATACCACCATCCCTATCGGCGTCACGCTGAAAAAACCAAAACCCGCAACGCCTTCGCGCATCAGCTCGCTGCTCACCACCATATTTGGCGGCGTCGCGACCAGCGTCATCATGCCGCTAATCAACCCGGCAAAACTCAGCGGCATCATCAGCCTTCCGGGGGAAATTTTCATCCGCGCGGAGACACTCAGCACCACGGGAATAAAAATCGCGACAACGCCAGTGGAGCTCATGAAAGCCCCCAGCAGCGCAACGGTGACCATCAGTAAGATCAACATCTTCATCTCACTGCTGCCCGCCACGCGAACCAGCCAATCACCGACCTGATAAGCAACGCCGGTACGAACCAACCCCTCACCAATCACAAACAGGGCAGCAATCAATATCACGTTAGGATCGCTGAACCCCACCAACGCTTCAGATAGCGTCAGCGTGCCGCTCAGTACAAACGCGATAATGACCAACAGCGCTACGACGTCCATGCGTAATTTATTGGTGGTAAACAACACAATGGCGATCAGCAACAGGGATAAAACCCAGAGAAGTTCGCTATTCAAAACGGTTCCCCTGACGGAAAAATGCATATTGAGAGGTGGAGGTTTAGCATGCCATAAAAAATGCAGGCGCATTTTTCAACACCGCACAGCGGTGACCCAAAGGGTGGCAGACATTGGTATACCCTAAATAATTCGAGTTGCAGGAAGGCGGCAATCGCACGAATCCCCGGGAGCTTACACAAGTAAGTGACTGGGGTGAGTAAGGGAAGCCAACGCACATGCAGCTTGAAGTATGACGGGTATAGTCTGCCATAAAAAAACCTCGCAGATGCGAGGTTTGATCATATTTAGTCACAGTTTTGTCATTATGTTACAGACGACCTACTGGCGCAGAAGCACCTTAGCGCCGTTCGGTAATTGTTCTATTTCTATCTGCTCCAGCGAATCGAGGATCAGATCGACCTGATCCAGCTTCGGCGTATCCGCAGGCGCCTTCACCGCAATGACCTTGCAGCCAGCCGCCAGGCCCGATAACACACCCGCTGGCGCATCCTCAACGACGACACACTCTTCCGGCTTCAGCCCTAGCTGCTGCGCGCCAAGTAAATAGGCATCAGGGTGAGGTTTACCTTTGGCAACCTGCTCCGCCGTAATAAAGGCGCGGGGAGCAGGCAGTTCTCCACGATGATGACGGGCGCTGGCAATCGGCACCGTGCCGGATGTCACTATCGCCCAGGGAATATCCAGTGCATCCAAACGTTCCAACAGCGCCTTCGCTCCTGGCATGGCAACAATGCCTTGCGTATCAGACGCTTCTGTTTTCTCTAACGCATCAAACTCTTGTTGAATCGTTTCTTCGCTCTGCCCTTGAAGAAAGTGACGCAGGGACGTAATGGCCTGCTTGCCATGAATAAAATCCAGCACTTCCTGTGGTTCAATATCGTGATCCTTTGCCCAGTTGATCCACGCACGTTCTACCGCAGGCAGTGAATCAACCAGCGTACCATCGAGGTCGAACAGAAAACCTTTACACTCCACAGAAAGCCCCTTTTTCATTAATCAGGCGTTGATGATCTGTGCGATCTCAACCGCACTCAAGTGATACTGGCGTGGGCAGGATTGCCAGACAGCCAGCATTCTGTTGTATTTATCCCACATTTTTGTCTGAGCGTTAAACCCATGCGTACCCGCATCAAAATGGGGATAGCGACCTTCGACATGTACCATAAAGCGTACAAAGCCGAGGTAACGCGCTTCCGTTGCGGCATCAAAGCCCAGGAAGGTCAGGCGGCGTTCATCCAAATCCTGCTTATCTTTCAGATTGGTCCACGACACCTGCAAGGCATGATGCATTTCCATGATGTTAATAATCGCGCGGCAAACCTCTTCGGTCAGCTCACCAAACTCACGGTCCAGTTCGCGCATCTGCAAACCATAACCACGCTCGATAATCGTTTGTAACCGGCGATAGCGCTCGGCGTTGTCGGGATCGAGCATCGTCATCATTTTATATTGATTTGAAAGGATCAATCTCTGGGCATTTGTCATTTCCATGTTGCTCTCCTGAACCCTTTTTGGGGTAAGCCAATATCGCTAAATAGGTATTGGCCTCAGAATCGCATACTGAATCGTGTCACGGTAGCGGTAGCTACCGCTTCTTTGATTTGAAACAGGGGAAAGAACAAAATAGCCATCAACCCGCACACAGCCTGACGCCGATCACAAATCATCCAGGAAGGTTTTATCAAGCTGGTTAAACGCACGCTTCAGCACATCCGCCAACGCTTGGTAAGTTGGCGCTTCTTCCAATGGTGCTAATGCCTGCCCTGACTCCACTAGCTTATGGCGAATCTCATGGAACCATTGCGCGAGCGTCGGCGGTAAAGGCGTCACAGAACGGCGGCCAAGCCACCAGAGCCCCTGCAACGGCAGGCTACAGGCAAACAGCGCGGTGGCGATGGCCGGGCCGAGCTGGCCACCGAGCGCAATCTGCCACGTTAAGGTAAACACCGCCAGCGGCGGCATGATGCGGATACCGAACCGCGTCGCTTGCGCCACACGGTTTTCAGGAAATACGGGCGCCAGCCGCTTTTCTGCTGGCCACGTTTTCATGTAATGCTGCCCACGTTGGAGTAGCTGTAGCCAACTGATTCTACTGTCTGGTTTCGTCGCCATAGCCACACCTCAACTTTACAGATAAAAAATAAAACTTTTGCACAAATCAACAACTCGAGTTGATAAGGTTAAAATATATTTTGTGTTTAGCCTACGCTATCGGTATCCTAGATCGGCCTTTTGGCCGCTGTATACCTAAAGTAGTATGACTACACGCAAGGAGTATAATTCCCTTCGCGACATAAGCGCAGCCAACGGCCATAACGCGGTTATCCATCGCTTTAAAAGCTGCGGTTTACATCAGGTCGATGTCACGTTGTTATAGAGATTAGTTGTATCGATTATCCGATATAACCTACATCATAGTATCGACCCTATTTCATCATCGTGTCTGGTGTATCACACCAAGGTATGATGTTAATCATAAATGCCAGCGGCGGCATGCGATACGCTATGCCCTGTATGACATTTTTTTAACCATGTATAACAAGTAGGTACTTCCATGTCGAGTAAGTTAGTACTGGTTCTTAACTGCGGTAGTTCATCCCTGAAATTCGCGATCATCGATGCGATTAACGGAGAAGAGTACCTGTCTGGTTTAGCCGAGTGTTTCAACCTGCCTGAAGCCCGCATCAAATGGAAAATGGACGGCAGTAAACAAGACGCCGAACTGGGTGCCGGTGCAGCTCACAGCGAAGCGCTGAACTTCATCGTCAATACCATTCTGTCTCAGAAACCGGAGCTGTCAGCTCAACTAGTTGCTATTGGTCACCGTATCGTTCACGGCGGTGAGAAGTTCACCCAATCCGCGATCATCACTGATGATGTTCTTCAGGGTATCAAAGATTCCGTACCTTTTGCACCTCTACACAACCCGGCGCACCTGATCGGCATCGACGAAGCACTGAAATCTTTCCCGCACCTGGCTGATAAGAACGTCGCTGTTTTCGACACCGCGTTCCACCAGACCATGCCGGAAGAATCCTACCTTTATGCACTGCCGTACAAGCTGTATAAAGAAAACCACATCCGTCGCTACGGCTTCCACGGCACCAGCCACTACTTTGTTTCTCGTGAAGCCGCTAAAGTGCTGAACAAACCAGTAGAAGAGCTGAACGTGATCACTTGCCATCTGGGCAACGGTGGTTCCGTTACTGCAATCCGTAATGGCGAATGCGTTGACACCTCTATGGGTCTGACGCCGCTGGAAGGTCTGGTCATGGGTACGCGCTGCGGCGATATCGACCCAGCTGTGATTTTCCACCTGCACGACGCACTGGGCATGGACATTGATAGCATCAACACCCTGATGACCAAAGAATCTGGTCTGCTGGGTCTGACTGAAGTGACCAGCGACTGCCGCTACGTTGAAGATAACTACGAAACGAAAGCTGACGCTAAACGTGCAATGGACGTTTACTGCCACCGTCTGGCGAAATATATCGGTTCTTACGCTGCACTGATGGAAGGCCGTCTGGATGCCGTCATCTTCACCGGTGGTATCGGTGAAAACGCCGCAATGGTTCGTGAACTGTCGCTGAAAAAACTGGGCCTGCTGGGCTTTGACATCGATCACGAACGCAACCTGGCCGCACGCTTCGGTAAAGGTGGCAACATCGCTAAAGATGGCACCCGCCCTGCGCTGGTTATCCCGACCAATGAAGAGTTGGTCATCGCCGAAGACGCTTACCGTCTGACCGCGTAAAACACGTAACTCCCAACACCGTCAGCCAAGGCTGACGGTGTTGTTTTTGACTAACGAGCAACCGTAAAGAGGTTCGGCCGTGTCCCGTATAATCATGTTGATCCCAACTGGCACCAGCGTTGGTCTGACAAGCGTCAGCCTGGGTGTCATCCGCTCCATGGAACAGAAAGGCGTTCGCCTGAGCGTGTTCAAACCTATCGCCCAGCCGCGCAGTGGCGACAATACGCCAGATCAAACGACTACCATCATTCGTGCGAATTCCGCCATCAGCGCCGCCGAGCCGCTGGCGATGAGCCGCGTTGAAGCCCTGCTGAGCTCTAACCAGCAAGACGTGCTGATGGAAGAAATCATCGCGCGCTACCACGAAAATACCAAAGACGCTGAAGTCGTTCTGGTTGAAGGTCTGGTTCCTACCCGTAAGCACCAGTTTGCTAACGCATTGAACTACGAAATCGCCAAAACGCTGAACGCAGAAATCGTCTTCGTACTGGCGCTGGGTAACGATTCCCCGGCACAGCTGAAAGACCGTATCGAACTGGCGCGTTCCAGCTTCGGCGGCAGCAAAAACAAAAACATCACTGGCGTGATCATCAACAAACTGAATGCGCCGGTAGACGAACAGGGACGTACTCGCCCTGACCTGTCTGAAATCTTTGATGACTCAACGAAAGCCAGCGTTGCCAACATCGATCCGAAGCAGCTGTTTGCTAACAGCCCGCTGCCGGTTCTGGGCTGCATCCCGTGGAGCTTTGACCTGATCGCCACGCGCGCTATCGATATGGCGAAGCACCTGAATGCTCGTATCGTCAACGAAGGTGACATTCAGACGCGTCGCGTTAAGTCTGTGACCTTCTGCGCACGCAGCATTCCTCACATGCTGGAGCATTTCCGTCCGGGCTCACTGCTAGTGACGTCTGCTGACCGTCCTGATGTTCTGGTTGCTGCCTGTCTGGCTGCCATGAATGGCGTGGAAATCGGTGCTCTGCTGCTGACTGGCGGCTACGAAATGGATCCGAACATTGCCAAGCTGTGCGAGCGCGCCTTCCAGACCGGCCTGCCTGTATTTATGGTCAACACCAACACCTGGCAGACCTCACTCAGCCTGCAAAGCTTCAACCTTGAAGTACCGGCTGATGACCGTCAACGTGTTGAGAAAGTGCAGGAATACGTTGCACGCCACATCGATACTCAGTGGATCGATTCCCTGAGCGCAGAATCTGAGCGTTCACGTCGTCTGTCTCCACCGGCGTTCCGCTATCAGCTGACCGAGCTGGCGCGTAAAGCAGGCAAACGCATCGTTCTGCCAGAAGGTGATGAACCACGTACCGTTAAAGCCGCTGCTATCTGTGCTGAACGCGGTATTGCTCACTGTGTGCTGATCGGTAACCCAGAAGAGATTCAACGTGTTGCTGCCGCTCAGGGCGTAGAACTGGGCAAAGGCATCGAAATCGTCGATCCGATTGTCGTGCGTGAGCGCTATGTTGCGCGTCTGGTTGAGCTGCGTAAGAGCAAGGGCATGACCGAAGTGGTTGCGCGCGAACAGCTCGAAGACAACGTGGTTCTGGGTACGCTGATGCTGGAACAGGGCGAAGTTGACGGTCTGGTTTCTGGTGCCGTTCATACCACCGCTAATACCATCCGTCCGCCGTTGCAGCTGATCAAAACTGCACCAGGCAGCTCGCTGGTGTCTTCTGTGTTCTTCATGCTGCTGCCTGAGCAGGTTCTGGTGTACGGCGACTGCGCCATCAACCCAGATCCAACAGCTGAGCAATTGGCTGAAATCGCTATCCAGTCTGCGGACTCCGCTACCGCCTTCGGTATCGACCCACGCGTTGCGATGATCTCTTACTCTACCGGTAACTCCGGCGCGGGTAGCGATGTTGAGAAAGTACGTGAAGCAACCCGTCTGGCGCAGGAAAAACGCCCTGATCTGGTCATCGATGGTCCGCTGCAGTACGATGCCGCTATCATGGCTGACGTTGCACAGTCCAAAGCGCCGAACTCGCCAGTTGCAGGTAAAGCCACCGTGTTCATCTTCCCTGACCTGAACACCGGTAACACCACGTACAAAGCGGTACAGCGTTCTGCCGACCTGATCTCCATCGGGCCAATGCTGCAAGGCATGCGCAAACCGGTTAACGACCTGTCTCGTGGCGCACTGGTAGACGACATCGTTTACACCGTTGCCCTGACCGCAATTCAGGCTACACAGCTCTAATCTATACCCTAAATAATTCGAGTTGCTTGCAGGCGGCAACTGCACGAATCCCCAGGAGCTTACTAAAGTAAGTGACTGGGGTGAGTAAAGGCAGCCAACGCACAATCAGCTTGAAGTATGACGGATATATTCAGATTAATTCTGTTATCTTCTATGCCAGCCTCAGCGCTGGCATTTTTTATTGTTCTCCGCACAAAAAACCATACCGAGCAGGCTCAAGAATAACCATAAACAGGGTCTATGGATGACTGTAATACGACTATTGGATCAACACTTTCAGCAGCAGTTGGAAAAAGGGATCACGCCTTCATCGCCAACAGGGTTAACCCGTTTTTTGATTGAATTTCTCTATTTCGGCATCAAAGAAGCCCGCGCGTGCCTCTTCGTTGGTCTGTTCTTTCTTGCCGTTTTTAGCGTGCCAAAAGCCGGCTGGTTCGGCATCCCGCGCTATGATTTGCTATTGATCTTTGCCATTGTGATTCAGGGATGGATGATCGCCAGCAAGCTGGAAACCTGGGATGAGTTAAAAGCCGTTACGCTGTTTCACCTCGTGGGTTTTGCGCTTGAGGTGTTTAAAACCTCATCAGGTATTCGTTCCTGGTCTTACCCTGATTTCGCCTACACCAAGGTACTAGGTGTGCCGCTGTTTGCCGGATTCATGTACGCCTCTGTTGGTAGCTATATCATTCAGTCCTGGCGGCTATTCGATCTTAAAATTCGCCATCACCCGCCCTACTGGCTGGCAACGCTGGTCGCGCTACTCATTTATGCCAATTTCTTCACCCACCACTACATCGGCGACTACCGCTGGTACATTGCTGCACTCGCCGTCGGACTCTATGCGCGCACTACCGTCATCTTCACGCCTTACGATCGGGAACGACGAATGCCGCTGTCCTTGGCCTTTATTCTGATCGGTTTTTTCATCTGGCTGGCTGAAAATATCAGTACGTTTTTCAGTATCTGGAGCTATCCGGAACAGCTCGGAGCCTGGTCGATGGTTCACGTAGGGAAATGGAGCTCGTGGGCTTTGCTGGTGATCATGACGTTCACCATCGTGATTTACCTGAAGGACATCAAGAAGAGTATTCATGTTCCCGAGTGATGACCCGCAGTTCATCACTCGGAAAAAATAGATGCCGCTGCGGGGAAACGCAGCGGCGAGATAGAAGCGGTATTATTTCTGTGAATCAGCGTCAGATGAAGTGATGACGTTGCTGTCGTTTTCATCATGAGCATTTTGATCATGACTGTTTTTATCATTCACAACGGGTGCTGCAGCGGCTTCTACCGCTTCGTTCAGCTTACGTGAAATCGGCTTGCCATATTCTTGATCGCTATGGCGCGTCAGCCACAGTGACAGGGCTTTCAGCGAATCTGGCGTAAACTCATCACAGCGTGCGGTGATCTCTTGCGGCGTCAGCCAGCTGACCTCATCGACCTCTTCTTCCTGTAGCGCAAACGGCCCGTGGGTGACGCAGCTAAACAGCCCGCCCCACACCCGGCAATTCTCTCCTTCGTAATAGAACAAGCCGTGTTCTGCAAACGGCACGCCCGCAATGCCAAGCTCCTCTTCAGCTTCACGACGTGCGGATTCCAGCATTTGCTCACCGCTTTGCACTACGCCGCCAGCGGTCGCGTCCAGCCAGCCTGGATAGAAATCTTTGATTTTCGTCCGGCGCTGCACCAGAATTTTACCCATTCCATCATGCACAACAATGTAAGTGGCACGATGACGAAGACTCTGCGCACGCATCTGCTGACGACTTGACTGAGCAATTACCTCGTTGTTTTCATTGACGATATCAACCCACTCTGTGCCTGCTGCCTGACTTTGTTCCGCCATCCTCTGAAACCCTTTAGTATTGGCACGTTGCTACGCGCGTCTGTTTTAAATGATCGAACTTTGCTGTGAATATTCCCTGCTGCCTTGCCGTTATTCAAGGGCAAAAACAGGGTATACGCTAAATTAGTGCCTAATCGCGACCTGTGCAATAGGCTCGCCGCCGTGTAACGGCAGAACCCGCAGCTCGTCTTTTTCAAGTAAACCGTAGCTCGCGGGGTATCCCCCTTTCGGCAAGCTCACAGAGCCGGGATTGAAAAAATAATATTCACCGCGTTGCTCAGCAACCGGGATATGGGTATGACCATATACCAGAACATCCCCCGCGTGTAGCGGCGGCATATTCTCTGGATGATAAAGATGACCGTGCGTCAGGAAAAGGCGATTCTGCGGCAATAGCACATGTTGCCAGGGTGCCGTTATCGGAAAGGTCAACAGCATCTGATCAACCTCGCTGTCGCAGTTCCCTCGTACGGCAATGATGCGTGATGCATAAGCGTTCAGCCGGGCAGCCACTTCCGCAGGCTGATAGTTCTCCGGCAGCGGGTTGCGCGGGCCATGATTGAGAAAATCACCCAATAAAATAAGCCAGTCGGCATGACTCTGCTCAAAGATCGCCAGCACGCGTTCTGTCGCGCTGAGAGAACCATGTATATCGGACGCAAACATCAACTTCATCGTTATCTCCACAACGTTTATATCAACAAGGTTACATCGACAATACCCGCATCCTTTATCGGACGTAGTCTACCAAAGTTGGCAGCGTGCTTCCGGTAAAGATCGTGCAACGAGGTGCGTCATCGCTTATTTTTCACTCGCAGAAGTGGTAGGGTAAGAGCCCGTTCCTCAATACGCTATTCTGACAGCGCATCGCTCTCTGAAGCGATCAACTGCCATACAGTCCATGATGTTTTTCTGAATTAAAACGGAGACTTGATTCATGATTGACCTGTATTACGCACCAACCCCTAACGGGCACAAGATCACCCTGTTTCTGGAAGAAGCTAATCTCCCCTACCAGCTCCACCGCGTGAATATCAGCAAAGGCGAACAGTTTCGACCAGAGTTTCTGGCTATCTCGCCTAACAACAAGATTCCCGCAATTGTCGATACGCAGCCTGCGGAAGGTGACACGCCGATTAGCCTGTTTGAATCCGGCGCTATCCTGCTCTATCTGGCGGAAAAACACGGCGTGCTGCTGAGCACCTCATTACGTGAGCGTACAGCCACACTGCAATGGCTGTTCTGGCAGGTCGCCGGTTTCGGGCCGATGCTAGGGCAGAATCATCATTTTAACCACTATGCGCCTCAGCCCGTGCCTTACGCCATTGAACGCTATCAGCAAGAGACGCAGCGCCTGTACCGCGTGCTGGATAAACATCTGCAAGACAGCCCTTGGCTGGCAGGAGAAAATTACAGCATCGCTGATATCGCAACCTACCCGTGGGTGGTTTCTTATGCCCGTCAACGCGTCGATCTTGATGATTACCCAGCGGTGAAGGCGTGGTATACGCGTATCAGTGAGCGTCCGGCAACGCAACGGGCTTACCAGCTCGCCGAGCAATAAAATTCTGGCATCATCTCATTCGGCCTTTGGGTATCTTCTGCTATGGTAATCAACATATTGTCGTTAACGATACCCCCTGACGCTGCGGTTTAGTCGCAGTAACAGAAGCAACCGAGGGCCGAGCAATGCCACATCACTATTCTGACGCCATTATTCGTATAAAAAATCTGCGGCTGCGCACCTTCATCGGTATCAAAGATGAAGAAATCACGAATAAGCAGGATGTGATCATCAACGTTGTGATTCACTACCCAGCAGAACAGGCACGCAACAGCGAGAATATCGCTGATGCGCTGAACTACCGCACCATCACCAAAAGCATTATTCGCCACGTGGAAGATAACCGCTTCGCTTTGCTGGAAAAATTAACGCAAGATGTGCTCAACATCGCCAGCGATCACGAATGGATCACCTATGCTGAAGTAGAAGTCGATAAACCGTTTGCCCTGCGATACGCCGATTCGGTTTCCATGACCCTGCGTTATCACAAGGCATAAAGATAGGGAGAGGGGGAGCGATGCAACTACTCATAACAGGCGGAACCGGCCTTATTGGCCGCCATCTTATCCAACAATTACAGCTGCTTTCCCATCACATCACGGTACTGACACGCGATCCAGAGCGCGCCCGAGGCGTTCTCGGCAATCAGGTGGAATATTGGTCCACGTTGAGTAATATCACCTCACTGAACGGCTTTGACGGCGTCATCAATCTGGCGGGCGAACCTATCGCCGACAAACGGTGGACGCCACAGCAAAAGCAGCGTCTGGCAAAGAGCCGTTGGAATATCACCGAGCAGCTTGCCACGCTGATAAAAGCCAGCAGTGAGCCGCCAGCCGTTTTTATCTCGGGTTCCGCTGTCGGATATTATGGCGATCAGGGGGAAGCGCTGGTCACGGAAGATGAATCCCCTGTCGATGAATTCACACACCATCTGTGCGCCCGCTGGGAAGCACTGGCACAGTCCGCCGAAAGCGATAAAACCCGCGTCTGCCTGCTGCGCACTGGCATTGTTCTCTCAGCACAAGGCGGCGCGCTGGCAAAAATGCTGCCGATTTTCCGCCTCGGGCTTGGCGGACCGATGGGGTCCGGCAGGCAATATATGCCGTGGATTCATATTGATGACATGGTGAATGGCATTATTTATCTGCTGAACCAGCCGATACTAAACGGCCCTTTCAATATGGTTTCGCCCTACCCTGTTCATAATGAACAATTTTCCGCCACGCTGGCACACGTCTTGGATCGCCCTGGTTTTCTACGGGCTCCTGCTTTTGCGATCAAACTACTGATGGGAGAAGCGTCGACGCTGGTACTGGGCGGACAGCGCGCCATTCCGCAACGGTTAGAGGCCGCAGGCTTTAATTTCCGCTTCCTTGAGCTGGAAGAAGCCCTACAGGACGTCATCAAGAAACCGAGCTGATAACTATTTATCTCAGGTTGCTGGTAGCCTTTTCGCAGAACGGGATGATAATGGGATAGAAGAGTAAAGCGTCCGCGCCAGGGATGGCGCGGCTCGAGCGTACAGGGATGTATTCACAGCATCTTTACGATCTACCCATTATCATCGCTCAATGCACATCATCAGCCCCAAAACCTACTTCAACGCACCTGACAAAAACTGCTGTAAACGCGCACTTTTCGGGCTACCGAACAGCTGATCCGGTGGCCCTTCTTCTTCAATCACGCCCTGATGCAAGAAAATAACGTGGCTGGAAACATGGCGGGCAAATTCCATTTCATGCGTCACCACCACCATCGTTTTCCCTTCCTCCGCAAGCTGCTGCATGATGCGCAACACCTCGCCGACCAGTTCGGGATCGAGCGCTGACGTAGGTTCATCAAACAACAAAACTTCCGGCTCCATCGCCAACGCCCGTGCAATGGAAACACGCTGCTGCTGACCACCGGAGAGATCCGATGGATATTTCTGTTGGGCCGCATCCGTGATCCCAACCTTGTTCAGATAGAACACTGCCCGCTCGCGCGCTTCCGCTTTACTGAGTCCTAATACCTGAACCGGCGCTTCCATCACGTTTTCCAACGCCGTCATGAAGCTCCACAGGTTGAAGTGCTGAAACACCATCGTCAGACGCGTCCGCAACATCTGAAGCTGCTTTTTATCAAATACCTTCAGTTGCCCGTCAGTATCGCGCACCATGCGAATTTCCTGATCGCTGACGTAAATCGCCCCTTCACAGGGTTTTTCCAGAAAATTAATGCAGCGCAGTAAGGTACTTTTCCCCGAACCGGACGATCCAATAATCGAAATAACGTCACCCGCTTTCGCCTGTAATGAGATCCCTTTCAGTACCTCATGCTGGCCATAACGTTTACGCAGTTCCGTCACCATCAGTTTGTTATTCGACATACTCTTTTTTTCCTGCGTTTAATGAGATGAACGGGTATAAAGATGACGTAACCAGCGCCGTTCCGCCTTTCTGAACAGCCCAATTAACACAAAAGAGATCGCCAGATAGATGACCGCTGCGATGCCAAATGCATAAAACGGCTGGTAGGTTGCCGCGTTGATATCACGGGCGATTTTCAGAATATCCGGCACCGTTACGGTAAAGGCCAGCGCCGTTGAATGCAGCATCAGAATCACTTCATTACTGTAGGCGGGCAGCGCAATACGCAGCGCACTCGGTAAAATAATGCAGCGATACTGCTTAAAGCGGGAGAAGCCGTATGCTCTGGCCGCTTCAATTTCCCCATGAGGTACCGAGCGGATTGCCCCCGCAAAAATCTCTGTCGTGTACGCACAGGTATTCAGCGCCAGTGCCAAAATGGCACAGTTTAGTCCGCTGCGAAAAAAGGCATTCAGCATGTCGGTGCCGCGCACAATCTCCAGGCTATACACACCAGAATAGAACACCAGAAGCTGTACGTAGAGCGGCGTGCCGCGGAACACATAGGTAAATAGCCAAACCGGAAAGCTGAACCGGCGTCGCGGCGACACGCGGGCAATCGCCAGCGGCAGTGCCATCAATCCACCGATAACCACCGAAGAAATGAGCAGCCAGAGCGTCATCGCCAGCCCAGTCAGGCGGTAACCATCGCTCCACAGTAGCGGCTGCCAATATTGTTGCAGGATCTCACTCATAGTTTACTTTTTTGACTCCCTGCGAATAGTGCCTTTCCAGCCACCACAACACGCCGTTAGAAACGGTGGTAAAAATCAGGTACATCGCCCCAGCAACCAGCGCAAAATAAAACGGTTCGTGTGTGCCTTTGCCGGCCAGCTGCGTCGCCTTAATGACATCGTTCAGGCCAAGCAATGACACCAGCGCCGTCGCTTTCAGGATCACCTGCCAGTTATTGCCGATGCCCGGTAACGCGAAACGCATCATGGAAGGAAACAGAATACGGCGGAACACCTTCATCGGAGAGAAGCCGAACGCGACGGCAGCTTCGATTTGCCCGCGCGGCACGGCAAGATAGGCCCCACGAAAGGTTTCCGTGAAATACGCGCCGTAAATAAAGCCCAATGTAATAATCCCGGCGGTCAACGGATCGATGTCAATCTGCTCCAGACCGATCGATTCTGTCACGCTGTTTAAGACAATTTGCAGACCATAGAAAATCAGCAGCATCAGTACCAGATCGGGAATGCCGCGAATCAGCGTGGTATAGCAGGAAAAACACCCCGCCAGCAGACGGTTGGAAGACAACTTCGCCGATGCGCCAATCAGGCCGATAGCCAGCGCCAGCAGTAACGAACTCGCTGCCAGCTCCAGCGTCATGATGGCACCATCCAGAATTAGCTGGGAATAGCCATAGAGCATCAATGATATCCGTTGAAATAGCGGTTAATGGCACGCTGCGTCATCAGTCAGGAACACGACACGGGAGGAACGATCCCGTGCCGCATGCCCTACGATCCCGCTACATATGTGATAAAGAAATGAGCATCACTTTGGCGACATTAGCCGCCGTAGACGTCAAAATCGAAGTATTTTTTCGCGAAGGTATCGTAGGTACCGTCTTTACGCATTTCTTCAAAAGCTTTATCCAGCGCGGCTTTCAGCTCGGTATCCGCTTTGCGCAGACCCATACCGGTACCCACACCGAAGAATTTGTCATCTTTTACCGCTGGGCCGGCAAACTCATAGTCTTTACCCGCGTCCAACTTCAGGAAACCTTCACTTGCTGCAACTTCATCCTGAAAAGCGGCATCAATACGACCTGCGGCCAGATCGGCATAAATCAGATCCTGATTTTGGTAAGCGACAACGTCAACGCCTTTAGGCTGCCAGTTAGCATTAGCAAAGGCTTCCTGTGTTGATGCCTGCAGTACGCCAACACGTTTGCCGCCCAGAGAAGCCAACGTGGGTTCAATGCTCGTCCCTTTCTTCGCAATCAGGCGTGAATTGGCCGCATACAGCTTCTCGGTGAAAGCAATTTCCTGCTGACGTTTTTCGGTGATAGACAGAGAAGAGATGATGGCATCGATTTTTTTAGCTTTCAGGGACGGAATTAACGCATCAAAGTCACTTTCTACAAACGTACAGTTAGCCTGAATACGCTTGCACAACTCTTTCGCCAGATCGATATCAAACCCAACCAGTTCGCCGCTGGCGTTTTTGGATTCAAAGGGAGCATAGGTAGGATCGGTACCAATTTTAATATTCTTAGGAATCTCCGCCATCGCGCTACCCGCAGCCAGAATGAGTGCCAACGGTAAGACTTTGATCAGTTTCTTCATATTGCTACCCTTATCATGAGTGATTGATGTCATGTGTCGTCAATGTCGGAACGATTTATACCCGTCATACTTCAAGTTGCATGTGCGTTGGCTGCGTTCACTCACCCGAATCACTTACCTAAGTAAGCTCATCGGGATTCCTTCTCTTGCCGCCTTCCTGAAACTCGAATTATTTAGGGTGGATTGCTTTAAAAATGAACGATATGAGTGCTATTTGTTTTCTACGCCGACTATTACCGTTTTTGTAGCAGTTTTCATGCCACAATGAACGTAGGGATGTCGTAAAAACCCCATGAGCGAAGCGCGCAGAAAGTAAGGGTTAACCATTTGATTCTGCAATATTTTCAGAGGATATTTTTTAGCGCGTAACAATAAGGATAGATAACATTGGCATGAATACAAAAACTTAAACGCACCATTTTGGTGCTTTTGCGCACAAAATTAGTGCAATGTGATAAAAAGGCACAAAAAAAGGGCAGTAAACGTTTACCGCCCCAAGAGAAAAAAATAGCGTGTCTGAGCCGCTATCCTGCTACGACGCACCTTGCCAGCGGATAAAGAGATCTTTTGGCAGGTCGATGTCAAACTGGTCCAGAATACGATTCACCGTCTGATCGACAATATCCTGCACACTTTCTGGGCGATGATAAAACGCAGGAACGGGAGGCATGATTATCGCGCCCAGCTCAACGGCGGTGGTCATCAGCCGTAAATGCCCTAAATGCAGCGGCGTTTCACGCACCCCCAGCACCAGAGGACGACGCTCCTTCAGCACCACATCAGCCGCGCGGGTCAATAGATTGTCGCTGTAGCTGTGCACAATGCCGGAAAGGGTTTTTATCGAGCAGGGTAAAATCACCATCCCTGCCGTTTTAAACGACCCCGAAGAGACGCTGGCAGCAATATCACGCGTGTCGTGTACCACATCGGCCAGCGCCTGCACGTCACGCAGGCTAAAATCCGTTTCTAACGCCAGCGTCTGCCGGGCGGCCTGACTCATGATCAGATGCGTTTCGATACCTTCCAGCGTCTGTAAAACCTGTAGCAGCCGGATGCCGTAAATGACGCCGCTGGCACCGGAAATTCCTACAATGAGTCGCTTCATTCATACTGCCTCTGGCTGGCCGCGTAAGCAGAAACGCGGAAAAATCATCTGCGCAAACTTTGCCGCATTGATTAGCGATAAGCAAGGATAAGCACCGAAACCCTGTTTTCTCTATGCAATTTTTCTCTACATACAAAATTTTCTCTACATACAACTTTTCTCTACATACAACAAAGGGGAGGACACTTTCGCGTCCTCCCCCCTTCAATACAGCTTTAACATGCAGCTAGCCGTTAACCTTCGTTGTGCAATTCCAGATCTTCAACTTCATTCTGGCTACGCAGCGCTTTGGCATCGTCGTTACGCAAGACTTCCAGATAATCCAGATAACCTTGATCGACGTCCTTCGTCACGTAAATCCCGTTGAACACCGAGCATTCAAACTGAGCGATATCCGGGTTATCTTCACGCGCGGCTTCAATCAGATCGTCGAGATCCTGGAATATCAGCTCATCGGCACCAATAATCTTACAGATTTCATCCACTTCACGACCGTGGGCAATCAGCTCATTGACGCTTGGCATATCGATGCCGTACACGTTAGGGAAGCGAATTTCCGGTGCCGCTGAGGCCAGATAAACACGCTTCGCTCCTGCTTCACGCGCCATCTCTACAATCTGTTCTGACGTTGTACCACGCACGATGGAGTCATCCACCAGCAGCACGTTCTTGTCACGGAACTCAGCACGGTTGGCGTTCAGCTTACGGCGTACCGATTTCTTACGCGCCTGCTGCCCCGGCATGATAAACGTGCGGCCAACATAGCGATTTTTCACAAATCCCTGACGATACGGCTTGTTGATGATGCGCGCGATTTCCAGCGCGATATCACAAGAGGTTTCAGGAATCGGGATCACGACATCAATATCGAGATCTTCCCACTGGCGCGCAATTTTTTCACCGAGCTTCTGGCCCATGCGGACACGTGCGCTGTAGACAGAGATTTTATCGATGAAAGAGTCCGGGCGCGCGAAGTAGACATATTCGAACAGGCACGGATTGCTCTTTGGATTCTCTGCACACTGGCGGGTAAACAGCTGCCCTTTTTCCGTAATGTAGATCGCTTCTCCCGGCGCCACATCGCGTAAAAATTCAAAGCCCAGCGTATCCAGCGCAACGCTTTCTGACGCCACCATATACTCGCTGCGGCCATCTTCCAGATCGCGCTTACCAATCACCAGAGGACGAATCCCGTTTGGATCGCGGAAAGCGACCATACCGTGACCGATAATCATGCCAACACAGGCATAGGCACCGCGAATTTGCTGGTGCGTTGCGGCAACGGCCGCAAAAATATTATCGGCTTCCAGCGGGTAATGTTGGAAACGGTCCAGCTCTCTGGCGAAAATATTCAGCAGAATTTCAGAATCAGACGTGGTGTTAACGTGACGACGCTCCTGCTCGAACAGCTTTTTACGCAGTTCGTGGGCGTTAGTCAGGTTACCGTTGTGAGCCAACGTGATACCGAACGGCGAGTTAACATAGAAAGGCTGTGCTTCCGAGGCGCTGGAACTGCCCGCGGTCGGATAACGCACATGACCAAGCCCCATGTTGCCCTGTAAGCGTTGCATGTGCCGCGCTTCAAACACATCTTTCACCAGGCCATTGGCCTTACGCAGGCGAAAACAATTAAAGGCATCGATGGTCACAATACCCGCAGCATCCTGCCCACGGTGTTGCAACACCGTTAACGCGTCATAAATCGACTGGTTGACCGGTGTAAAACCGGCGATACCGACAATACCGCACATGGTGTCTTTTCCTCATCAGCGCTACCGCAGCGGTAAATGCTGCGGCAAGAAACTTGACGTGCTTTGCAGGTAGTCAAAAAACCACCTGATAATATAACTGAACTGCGGGATTAACTGGGACTGCTTCCAGTCATCACTTTGTGAAAAACCGGTGAACGTATCCAGAAAGAATAGCAGTGCGGAAACGATCAGCACCCCGCGCAGCGCACCAAAACAGATGCCCAGAACGCGATCGGTGCCGGATAATCCGGTACGTTCAACCAGTGAACTAATCACATAGTTGACGATAGCTCCCACAATCAACGTTGCAATAAACAGAATGGCAATCGCAATGCCGTTACGCACCAGCTCATCATCAAAACGGGTGAAGTAGACCGCGAGGTAAGCGTAGTAATGACTGGCAACAAAAAAAGCACATCCCCAGGTTACTAACGACAGCGCTTCGCGAACAAACCCCCGGATCAGGCTAACCAGAGCCGAAAATCCGATGATGCCAATAATGACGTAATCAACCCAAACCATGAACTATCCTAATAATGAACGATGCTACCGATAAGCCGCTACGTCATCCTGTTCGCGGCGCATTCTAACAGAAAAAGAAAACGTTTGCGTAGCGTATTTCCGCCGATTTCATCGATAGATAATCAGGCGAAAAAACGAACAAGACGTCATGCCTGATTCTATTAACTCTCGGCATCTCAAAACTCACAGCAGGCATCTTAAAACGGCTGCGGGGCGACGTATCACTGATGTGAACCTCATCCCCGCTGCCTGCTTTTGCTTACTTACATGACCGGCTGCGAACCGTCCATCGAGTAATCATCACGCTCGACGATCTTAACGAACGGAATGTGCTCGCACCTGTCCGCTTAGCCCGCTGAGCTGTTTCAACTCGCCCAGTGAAGACTCCAGCTTCTGCTTCGATGCATCCGGCCCCACGTAAATACGGGTGATTTCACCTGAAACCGGCGTTGATGGCACGGTATACGCGCGGTAGCCAGAAAGACGAAGCTTGGCGACAATCTCGTTCACCTTATCCGCGTTTTTCAGCGCACCAAGCTGCACAATATAGGCTTGTCCGACAGGCGCTTGCTGCGTCGGCTGCGTTTCAGGCTTCACTTCCGGTTTGGGTTCCGGTTTAGGCTCTGGCTTCGGTTTCACTTCTGGCTTCACCTCAGGCTTTGGCTGAGGCTTCGGCGTCACCGGCGCTGGCGTCTGAACTGGCGGACGCTCAACCACCACTGGCGGTGCCGTCATGGCTGGCGTATTCGTGCCAGAATGGGACGATGGCGGCGTCTGCGTCGTGGTTTCAGGTGCTGTCGTTGTAGATGATGCAGACGATCTCGCTTCAGCAGCTTCGGCTTCTGCGCTGTTTTGCATCGCCGCTTCCGCCCCTTCCGGCGGTTGACTCGGCAGCGACGGGTTCAGCGCAGGCAGCGCTTCCATCTCATTGCTGTCACCCGGTTTAGGGATCAGTGGAATCGATGCAAACTCGTCTTCGTAGTGCTTTTTCTTGCCGTCTAGCAGGCCGGGTAAAACGATCACGCCCAGCGCGACCAGAATAACCGTACCGACCAGTCGATTCTGAAATTTACTCGCCATTCGCCTTCTCCTCATCCAGCGCTTCCATCACATGCGCTACCGTATGAAAAGATCCACACACAATGACGATATCCTGCTCCGTCGCCTCGGACATTGCTTGCTGCCAGGCGGCAACAACATCGGAGAACGATTGGCTGTGCGTCAGGTGCTCGGCAACCTGCTGCGCCGTGGCACCACGCGGCCCCTCCAGCGGTGCGCAATACCACGCATCCACCAACGGCGTTAAGTGAGCCAACGTACCAGCAATGTCTTTATCCGACAGCATGCCGACGACGGCACGCACTTTTCCGCGCTTAGGCAGAGCAGCCAAACGGTTTGCCAGATATGCCGCCGCATGCGGGTTGTGCGCCACATCAAGAATCAACCGCGGTGACTCCTGCACGGTCTGAAAACGGCCGGGTAATGCGGCGTGCTGCAAACCTTGTCGAATGGCCTCTTCACTCACGTTGAGTGAAGAATAGTGCAATGCAGCTAGCGCCGTGGCGGCATTGGCTAATGGGACGTTGGGTAACGGCAGCCGTGACAGTTCGCGCTGTTTATCCTGCCAGCTCCACGTCTCACGCTGCATGGAATACTCCCAGTCGCGACCACGACGGCGAAGCTGCGCGCCTTTCTCAGCGGCAACGTCAGCAATCGTTCCCGGCATATCCGGTTCACCAACAACGGCAGGTCGACCCTGTCGGAAGATCCCGGCTTTCTCGCGGCCAATGCTTTCCCGATCGTTGCCTAACCAGTCGGTATGGTCGATAGCAATGCTGGTTACCACGGAGACATCCGCATCCACAATATTGGTGGCATCCAGACGCCCACCTAGCCCGACTTCCAGAATGACGACATCCAGATTCGCCTGCTTGAAGAGTTGCAGCGCCGACAGCGTACCGAATTCAAAATAGGTGAGCGATACCGCCCTTCTCCCTGCTTCGATATCCGCAAACGCCTGCGTATGCAGCGCTTCAGGTAATTCTTTGCCTTGAATACGCACTCGCTCGGTATAGCGAACAAGGTGGGGAGAACTGTACACGCCTACCCGTAGCCCGGCGGCTAGCAGAATGGATTCCAGCGTACAGCAGGTCGTTCCTTTGCCGTTCGTCCCCGCGACGGTGAAGATTGTGGCGGCAGGCTGGAGCAGTTGGAGATGTTCGGCAACCTGCTTAACGCGCTCCAAGCCTAAATCAATGGCCTGAGCGTGCAGGTGCTCAAGATAATGAAGCCACGTGACCAAAGGTGACGTGGCTTGAGGTATTTGAAGAGTATCCATGAGTCCCGTTCACTAGCTTACGGTTCATTGCGGGCAGAGCGTGCATTGCTACTCGGTCGAGAACGACGTGGTCGAGCACCACACGTCCTGCCCATCATGTCAATTATGCGTCATCCTGTGATGATTCAGACGGCGCATCGCTGCGGATTTCCACGTCATCGTTGCCCGGTTCTGGATGGTTCGTCAGCTTGGCAAGAATCGTGGCCAGCTTGTAGCGCATTTCCGGACGACGAACGATCATATCGATCGCCCCTTTCTCAATCAGGAATTCACTGCGCTGGAAGCCCGGCGGCAGTTTTTCACGCACGGTTTGTTCGATAACGCGTGGGCCGGCAAAACCGATCAGCGCTTTCGGCTCGGCAATGTTCAGGTCGCCCAGCATCGCCAGACTCGCGGAAACACCACCCATCGTCGGGTCAGTCAGCACGGAGATATAAGGCAAGCCGCGCTCACGCATTTTTGCCAACGCCGCACTGGTTTTCGCCATTTGCATCAGCGACATCAGCGCTTCCTGCATACGCGCACCGCCACTGGCAGAGAAGCAGACCAGCGGGCAGCCGTCTTCCAATGCCTGCTCAACAGCACGCACAAAGCGCGCGCCCACAACAGACGCCATTGAGCCGCCCATGAAAGAGAACTCAAACGATGCCGCCACAACCGGCATGCCGTACAGCGTGCCTTTCATGACGATCAGCGCATCTTTCTCATCGGACTGTTTCTGCGCAGAAACCAGACGATCTTTATATTTTTTGGAGTCCCGGAATTTCAGGACATCCTTCGGCTCCAGTTCGCTTCCCAGCTCAACAGTACTTTCTTTATCCAGAAACGCCTGTAGACGGTTACGTGCGGAAAGACGCATATGGTGATCGCACTTCGGGCAGACCCCCAGGTTACGTTCCAGCTCGGCACGATAAAGAACCTGACCGCAGCTATCACATTTTGTCCAGACCCCTTCAGGGATGTTCGCTTTACGGGTCGGTGTGATGTTGCTTTTGTTAAGAATTCGTTCAATCCAGCTCATTGATAACCTTTCTGCTTGAACCTGGCAAATGCCAGTCCGCTGTTCATGTTATTCCCTGACAACATTGCCAATGAAAAAATGCCTGAGACGCACGACAATCGCGGTACAAAGGCATCGGCACCAAGGGTGTTCCCAAGAACAGACCATAAATGCTGCCCATTAAACCATAACGTTCCGGTACTGTGGATAAAAAACTGGTCAAACCGGATGTTAAAATACTTCACTTATTTTACATTGCCGCGCGAGGCCGCTCTACGATGGCGGGCAATCTCAATAATGCCCGGCAGGATAGAGAGGAAAATAATCGCAACAATCAGTAATTTCAGATTTTCCTGCACTACCGGCAAATCGCCAAACAGGTAGCCCGCATAGGTGAATGACAACACCCACAGCAGCGCACCAATGACATTATAGGCCGCAAAATGCCGATAGCTCATGTGCCCCATCCCGGCGACAAACGGCGCAAATGTTCTCACAATCGGGACAAAGCGCGCCAGAATTATCGTCTTGCCACCGTGACGTGCGTAAAACGCATGCGTTTTATCCAGATAGCTGCGGCGGAAAATCTTTGAGTTCGGGTTGCTAAACAGCTTCTCACCGAACAGTCGTCCAATAGTGTAGTTCACTGCATCGCCCGTAATCGCAGCAACGATCATCAGGAACACCATCGTGTGCACATTCAGATCGTTCGACGGCAACGCCGCCAGCGCCCCGGCGACAAACAGCAGCGAGTCCCCCGGCAGAAACGGCGTCACCACCAGCCCGGTCTCACAGAACAGAATCAGGAACAAAATGGCATAAACCCAGACACCATATTGCGCTACCAGTTCCGCCAGGTGAACGTCAATGTGCAGAATAAAATCAATAATAAACTGTATAAATTCCATCACAACTTCTTCTCCCGAAGTGTCTATCGAACGCACGCGGTCGATATACGCAAGGCAGCCGCGCTACCTGTGTTACCTTGCGTATAGCACGCTGAATACTTAATACGCATCGCACCCTGCCTTTTGGCCTACGGCCATCTGGCAGCGTGCAACAGGTAAAAGACGCACTCGCTACAATCAACAACGTCAATCGGCTAAAAAGAGCGGCCCCATCGTAGGCTGCGGCAAGGCAAAACGCGCAGGATAATCTACCGCCACCAAATACAGCCCTTCGGCTCTGGCCGTTGCGCCAGCCAGCGTACGATCTTTGGCTGCCAGCAGCTCGGCAATCCACGACTCAGGGCGATTGCCACAGCCGACGTCCATCAGGCTGCCAACGATGTTACGCACCATATGATGCACGAACGCATTGGCCTTAATATCTACCACGATATAGTCACCGTGACGTGTAACCTTTAAATGATTTACATAGCGCCACGGCGTGCGCGACTGGCACTGCACTGCACGAAAAGAGGTGAAATCATTCTCCCCCAACAGGCATTGCCCGGCTCGCTCCATGCGTTCCACGTCTAACGGGTGATAAAAGTGCGTCATACCGCGCGAAAGTACCGCAGGACGATAGCGGTGATTGTAGATGACATAGCGGTAGCGACGTGCCGTGGCGCTGAAGCGCGCATGGAAATCCTCATCCACCGTTTTCACCCAACGCACCGCGATATCCGGCGGTAAATTTGCATTCACGCCCATCGTCCAGGCGGCGTCTTTTCGGATCGCGTGCGTGGTGAAATGCACAACCTGCCCAGTGCCGTGAACACCAGCATCGGTTCGCCCGGCGCAAAACACCTCTATTGGTTCATCCGCGACTTTGCTCAGCGCCTTTTCAAGACAGGCCTGCACGCTAGCGACATCAATCTGACGCTGCCAGCCATAATAGAGGCTGCCGTCGTACTCAATACCTAGCGCGATTTTCAGCGGGGCGCGTTCGTTTTCCGCAGCGGCATCGGCCTGAATAGCCTCTGCCTGAGTGGTTTCCGACATTACCCGAGATACTCCTGCACCAGACATTCTGCCGTTTCCACCGCCATCAGCGCGCCGCCAAAGCGAGCGTTATCGGCGACCGACCAGAATTGCAGCAGCTCAGGAATACCGTAATCATTACGCAGACAGCCGACGCTCAGTTGCCCATTACCGGACGCATCACCAACCTGCGTCGGATAATCCTGCTCGTCGCTTACCTCAATATTCCCCGCATTGAGCAGTTCATCGCGTGCTTCTTCCGCAGACAGCGGACGCAGTGATTCAAGATGAACAACCTGCGCGTGACCATAGAACACAGGGGATTGAATGCAGGTCACTGAAATCGGCAATCCGTCATCCTGCAAGACTTTACGCACCTGATCGACCAGACCGCGTTCTTCGCGCACGCTGCCCGCATCATCGGGCAGTAAAGGCAATAGATTGAATGCCAGCTGTTTCGGGAAAAGCCCAGCCTCAGGCGGAACACCATTCAGCAGACGCGCGCTTTGTCCCGCCAGATCGTCTATCGCTGCTTTACCGAGTGCGGAAACGGACAGCATATTGACGACATGCAGGCGCGAGAGCCCTGCCGCATCGGTCAACGGCTTAATCGCCGTCAGCAGTTGGCTGGTCAGGCTGTCGGCCACCGCGACAATATTGCGGTTACGATAATCGGCCAGCGTATGCGTATTCACGCCGGGCACCACCAGCGGGACATCTGGCTCCAGCGCAAACAGACCGCTGCTGTCGATAACCAGACAGCCGGCGTCCCCCGCTTCTTCCGCATAGCGGGCGCTGACATCCTGACCGGCAACAAAAAACGCCAGCTGCGCCTGTGACCAGTCAAAATCCGCCACATCGGTGACCAGGCAAGATTTGCCGTTAAAACGTATGGTTTCACCCGCGCTACGTTCACTGGCCAGCGGATAGAATTCACCCACCGGGAATTCGCGTTCCTGCAATAATTCCAGTAACGCCGTGCCTACTGCGCCCGTTGCGCCCAGCAGAGCAATATTCCAGCCGTCAGACATTTGGTTCTCTCCCAAATTTTGAATGAAACACAAATCATGAATGAAACCGGCAGACGATAGCGACACCGTCTGTCAGTTCATGAATAAATAACTGTCTATTAATGAATAGTATGCTTATGCGATGCATCCACCAGCGAAGAACCTCAGCGGTGCTCCGTTAACGTGCATCCCGCACTGACGCCGTGAATCCCAGCGCGTTCAGGCAATCTGCGCTATCAGCATCAGCGCAGATAACATGGAGTGACGACCATTCGCGTCGTTCCTGATAATGTTTGCGCAGGCGATCGAATTCGCCTTCCTGATGCGCAACGTGGCGCAACAGTGCATCGTCCCGGCGCACATCATACACCAGATGCACCAGACGTTTTAGCAACGCCTCATCCAGCGGCACGGTCAATGTCACGTCGGCATACTCTGGTGCAGGCAAAAGCGACGAAAGCGCCACCTGCTGCGGGGTTCCGATAAACTCGCTCCATGCCTCAAACACCTGCGTGGTGCCGCGCGCTTTCCCTTCCAGCGTATAGCCAGCGATATGCGCCGTGCCAATGTCTACTCGCGCCAGCAGATCGGTCGATAACGCAGGTTCTGGCTCCCATACGTCAAGAATGACGCTGAGTTTTTTACCCTGTTGTAGCGCCTCAAGCAGCGCAGCGTTGTCCACCACCGGGCCACGACAGGCGTTAATCAGAATACGTCCGTCCGCAAACGCGTTCAGTACGGCGGCATCAACCAGATGGTGAGTACGGTACGGGCCGTCGAGATACAGCGGCGTATGCAACGTCAGAATGTCGGCATCACGCACCAGTGCGTCGAGCGGCAGAAAATCGCCCGTATCACCGCGATCGGCACGCGGCGGATCGCACAGCAGCGTGTTAACGCCCCAGGCTTTCAGACGCGCATCCAGACGTCTGCCAACGTTGCCCACGCCGACAATCCCTACGGTTTTATCACGCAGTTGGAAACCATCACGCTCGGCCAGCATCAGCAAAGAAGAAAAGACGTACTCCACTACCGCAATGGCATTGCAGCCGGGGGCAGCAGAAAACGCGATCCCGTTGGCGTTAAGCCAGGTGTCATCGACATGGTCGGTGCCTGCCGTCGCGCTGCCGACAAATTTTACCGCCGAACCAGACAGCAGATCCGCGTTCACCTTCGTGACCGAGCGCACCATCAACGCATCCGCGTCTGCCAGCAGATCGCGCGGCAAAGGACGTCCCGGCACGGCCTGAACCTCACCCAGACGGCTAAATAGCTCGCGGGCATACGGCATATTCTCATCAACCAGAATCTTCATTGTCTTCTCCGACATCGGTAGCCAGCCAAAAAAAGCGGGGAGATATTTTGCCACCGAATGGGGCAGAAACCCAAGGCAATTACGACGCGATGTCTTTCCGTTATCGGTTCGCACCCATGAGGATCTGACAAGATGGTCGTCATAGAAAGCCGACGCCATACAAGGTTGATAGTCGTCACATGGCTCTGTTATGTTGTTTGCCATTGCCGCACTTGCCCCATTTTTATCGACCAGACTGGCAATTGGTGCGTTTTTCGTCTGGTCTGCTAAGAGAATCCCAACGTTGAACGCCCTTTTTCCCACCATTGCCGTCCTGATCTGGTCAATTAACGTCATCGTCAACAAGCTTTCTGCAAGCGTTATTGACCCAGCCGCTATATCGTTTTATCGCTGGCTGCTGGCGTTCCTCGTCATGACGCCGTTCATGCTGCCAACGCTTCGTCAGCACGCGGTGACCATTCGTCAACACGCCTGGAAACTGCTGGTGTTGGGTCTGCTTGGCATGGTGTTGTACCAAAGTCTTGCCTACTACGCGGCGCACTCTATCAGCGCCGTGATGATGGGGATCATGGGGTCACTTGTACCGCTGCTCACCGTTCTGCTCAGCATTCCGCTGCTGCGCCTGGCTCCCACGCTGGGCGTGCTACTCGGTAGCCTGCTGTCGCTGGTCGGGATTGTCTGGCTGATCGGTGAGGGGCATCCCGAACAGATTCTGGCGCAGGGCATCGGCCCTGGTGAACTCATGATGTTTTGTGCGTCGTTGTCCTATGCGCTCTATGGCGTGCTGACCAAACGCTGGAGCATTCCGTTGCCCAACTGGGTGTCGCTCTATGTGCAAATTGCCTTTGGCGTAGTCGTGCTAATTCCAAACTTTCTGCTGACGGACAATGTGCAGCTCAATGCCGAAAATCTGCCGCTGGTAATTTTCGCTGGTATCATGGCCTCAATCCTTGCGCCTTTTCTGTGGATTCAGGGGGTTATGCGCCTCGGAGCCAGCAAAGCCTCCATCTTTATGAACCTGACGCCGATCTTCACGGCGATGATCGCCATTGGCTTTTTGCATGAGCCGTTACATCATTATCATCTGGTTGGCGGTGGCATTACGCTACTCGGCGTGATCCTCGCCCAGCGCTTGCGCATCCCACTAGGACGTAGCTCATAATCCCCCATAAGATTAGTGCCGTTTTAGGCGACGTCTGACTATCGGCCGTCACGGGAGATTGCTATGATTCATCTCAATCATGACGGCAGTGAGGATAACCGATATGCAACCTGTAAGCGGCCCAGGTGCCCCGCTGCCCGGCGAACGTTCGGTGACGCCGACCACCACATCGTCAACCTCTACATCATCCGCTAATGCCGCAGGTGGTTCCGCCAACGGCGATCGTCCGCTGACGCTGGCGCAGCGTACGACGCTAGAAAATCTGGTGCTTAGAGTTGCCGCACTGACAACGTCAAAGGCAGCGGAAGTCTGGACAACGGTAAAACAGGGATTAGGGCTGGCAGAAAATAATGAACTGCTGTCCCGCCATTACCAGCCTGCCGAGCAGATACTTCAGACGCGTTTAACGCAGGCACAAGATAGCGGTGGACGTCAGCAGCTGCTTCAGCGTCTGACAGATATGCTGTCTCAGGGAAATAACCGTCAGGCGGTCAGCAATTTCATCCAGCAACAGTTCGGTAGCACCACGCTAAGCGCGCTGACTAAAACGCAGCTACAGCAGGTTGTTACGCTACTGCAAAACGGGCAAATTCCGCAGTCAACGGCATCAGCCACAGCATCGCAAACCGCTCAGGCCGCCAACTCGCCCGATCGTCCGCTCTCTCCTGCTGAACAGCGCGGCTTGAATCAGTTAGTCACCCGCTTAGCGACCATGACTGGGGAACAGCCAGCAAGAATACTGAACAATCTGATGATGATGCAGAATCTTAGCCCGGGCGACGCTATCCCGCTAAAACATCTGCCGCTGATCACGCAGTTCCTGCAAGCGCAGGTTGAGCTGCAACAGACGCAGACGCTGCTGCGCGCCACCCCGCCGGCGCAGCAGGGAACATCAACAAATGCAGGCGCAGCGTCAGAACCGCTGACAGCCAATACCACCAATACGGCTAACGCGAATCCGTCGTCCACAGCGAACCTATCATCACAGTCGCTATCGCCACAGAACACGCTGCTTTCCCCGAATCTCGCGCCGTTACAGGCTCTGCTACAACAGCCCATGACCGCGCAGGAACAGCACTTATTGATGGATTACACGCAGAACCGCTTCAATATCGGATTACAAACTCCGCTAACGCCAATGCAGGTCAGCGATCTGCTGACGTTCCTGTTTACGCAGCGCATTCAGCGTTCACAGGAAACGGACTGGACCACAACCTCACAGTTGCTACATCCGCTGTTTAACCCGCTGATTGCGTCATTACCGCTCAGTTGGCAATCCCTGTTCCATAAGCCGATGTTTCTGGTGATTGTCAGCACCTGCGTGGCTGCCTTTCTGCTTTGGGTATTGATCTAGCATCAATACCGCTCATGACTATCGCTGACTGACTATCATCAAGCAAATCCGCGCCAACAAAAAACCCCGCGGCTTGCGCCAGCGGGGTTTTCTTTATTTCAATAAGAACATTTCAATGAGAACGTTTGACTGATAAACCGATTATTTATCGAGTTTTCTCATTACCAGCGTCGCATTCGTACCACCGAAACCGAAGCTGTTAGACATCACCGTAGTCAGTTTACGTTCCGTCGGTTCAGTCACGATGTTCAGGCCAGCAGCCTGCTCGTCCAGATTTTCCACGTTGATGCTCGGTGCAACGAAACTGTGCTCCAGCATCAGCAGTGAGTAAATCGCTTCCTGCACGCCAGCTGCGCCCAGAGAGTGACCGGTCATCGCTTTGGTCGCGGAAATAGCTGGCGAGTTGTCGCCAAACACTTCACGAATCGCACCCAGTTCCTTCACATCGCCAACTGGCGTAGAAGTACCGTGAGAGTTCAGGTAATCGATCGGCGTATCCACACCGTGCATCGCCATCTTCATACAACGAACAGCACCTTCACCTGATGGAGCAACCATATCCGCGCCGTCAGACGTCGCGCCGTAGCCGACCACTTCCGCGTAGATATGTGCGCCACGCGCCAGTGCGTGTTCCAATTCTTCTACAACGACCATACCGCCACCGCCTGCAATGACGAAACCATCGCGGCCGGCGTCATAGGTACGGGACGCTTTTTCTGGTGTCTCATTGTATTTGGTCGACAGTGCGCCCATCGCGTCAAATTCACAGGCCAGTTCCCAGCACAACTCTTCCGCGCCGCCAGCGAACACGATGTCCTGTTTGCCCATCTGGATTTGCTCAACCGCGTTACCGATGCAGTGTGCAGAAGTCGCACAGGCAGAGCTGATAGAGTAGTTCACGCCGTGAATTTTGAATGGCGTTGCCAGACACGCGGATACCGCAGAACCCATGGATTTGGTTACCACATAAGGGCCAACGGCTTTCAGGCCGCGCGGGCTACGCATCGCGTCAGCACCGAACACCTGATAGCGTGCAGAACCGCCGGAACCGGCAATCAGGCCAACGCGTGGGTTATTCTGATAAACCTCATCAGACAGCCCGGAATCTTGAATCGCCTGCTCCATGGATAAGTAGGCATAAATCGATGCATCACTCATAAAACGCACAATTTTGCGATCGATGAGGCCGGTGGTGTCCAGTTTGACATTCCCCCAGACGTGACTACGCATGCCGGAATCTTTCAGCTCTTGAGAGAAAGTAATACCCGAGCGGCCTTCCCGCAATGATGCCAGAACTTCCTGCTGGTTATTACCGATGCTTGATACGATCCCCAGGCCAGTAATCACTGCACGTTTCATTTAATACCTCTTCTTCCACTTATAGAGTTTGGGATTTCGCTTCGCACTTTAGCGTACAGTTGTAAGCTGAACAAGTCCGATCAGCCAAACTATCGCGAAATCATTGCTAAATTTGCGCCACAATATTCAGCCCGATAGAATCTCATCATCACTTGAATAATGAGCTTTTTGTCGTGACCAACCTCCCCATCCAACACGCGTCGTTAAGTTGGAACGCTCAGGGTACACCTGTATCGCAACAGTTTGATGACGTCTATTTTTCGAATCAGGATGGGTTGGCAGAAACCCGTTATGTGTTTCTAAAGGGCAATCAGTTTCCTGAGCGTTTCGCCACGCATCCGCGCGCAGCCTGCGTGATAGCAGAAACCGGCTTTGGCACGGGTCTGAATTTTCTGACGCTGTGGCAAGCGTTTGCCGACTTTCGTCAACAGCAGCCACAGGCGACATTGCGCCACCTGCATTTCATTAGCTTCGAGAAATTCCCTCTGCGTCGGCCTGATTTGGCTGCCGCGCACGCACAGTGGCCGGAGCTGGCCGCCTTCGCGGATGAACTGCGAGAGCAATGGCCGCTACCGCTGCCGGGCTGCCATCGACTGATTCTGGCGCAAGGCACTATCACGCTCGATCTGTGGTTCGGTGACGTTAACGTCTTACTGCCTGAACTGGATGACACCCAGAATCATCAGGTCGACGCCTGGTTTTTGGACGGCTTCGCGCCTTCCAAGAACCCGGATATGTGGACGGATAATCTGTTTCAGGCAATGGCTCGTCTGTGCCGTAAAGAAGGCACGTTTGCCACCTTTACCGCCGCAGGCTTTGTGCGTCGAGGTCTGCAACAGGCCGGGTTTCAGGTCAGTAAAATCAAAGGATTTGGACAGAAGCGGGAAATGTTGAGCGGCATTCTTCCCGACGCGCTTCACGTTACCTCGCCAACACCGTGGTATGCACGTCCCGCCGCCAGCACGACTGACGATATTGCGATTATCGGCGGCGGCATCGCCAGCGTGCTTACTGCCCTTGCGCTGCAACGACGCGGCGCAAACGTCACGCTCTACTGCGCGGAGGCACAGCCTGCCACAGGCGCATCCGGCAATCGTCAGGGGGCTCTGTATCCTCTGCTGAATAATCGGCACGATGCCGTGTCCCGCTTTTTCTCTCTCGCGTTTGATTTTGCTCACCGCAATTACACCGCGCTGGCGCAGCAGGGTTTGGCGTTTGAGCATCAGTGGTGCGGCGTCAGCCAGCTCGCCTGGGATGAAAAAAGTGCGCGTAAAATCGAACATATTCTGCAAGGCGAATGGCCGGAAGCGCTGGTCGTCAGCGTGGATGCACAGCAGTTGGAAACGCAAAGCGGCCTGAATCCCGGCGTAAACGGCATCACTTATCCTGACGGCGGCTGGCTGTGTCCGGCAGAACTGACGGCTTCTGCGCTGAAGCTGGCAGAGCAGAACGGTTTGTCGGTACAGATGAGTACCGCCGTTTTCGCACTGGAGAAAACGGACGGCGGCTGGTCACTCACTCTGAGCACCGGCCAACGGGTAAATCATGCCGTCGTGGTGCTGGCAAATGGTCATCACATTACCGACTGGCCACAGACCTCCCATTTACCCGCTTACGCCGTGCGCGGGCAGGTCAGCCATATTCCGACCAACCCTGTACTGGGGCAGCTCAAACAGGTTTTGTGCTACGACGGCTATCTGACACCAGTGAGTCCGCAGCATCAGACGCACTGCATTGGGGCGAGCTATTTACGAGGTGAAACACACTGTGATTACCGGGAAGACGAGCAGCAAGACAACCGCCAACGGCTGCTGAACTGTTTGCCTGACGCAGACTGGGCGAAAACGATCGATGTCAGCGATGCGCAGGCACGTCAGGGCGTCCGCTGCGCGCTACGCGATCATCTGCCGCTATTAGGCGCGGTACCGAACTATGAACAAACGCTGGCCGAGTATGAAGATCGACTGCACCCTCAACACCGTGCCGACACAGTGCCCAGCGCTCCCTATTGGCAGGATCTGTTTATTATCGGCGCGTTAGGCTCACGCGGGCTTTGCTCAGCGCCACTCGCAGCAGAAATTTTGGCCTCACAGATGTATGGTGAACCGCTACCGCTGGACCGCGATACGCTCGCCGCACTCAACCCAAATCGTTTCTGGATAAGAAAACTACTGAAAGGCAAACCTGTAGTTCAGGATTAATAAACTATCTCTTCACAGACAAACGGCCTCTTGTGCACAAATGCCACGACTTGTAATGGTTTTTGCCAGAATCCGGCTTAAAAAATTATGCAGCGGTGAGCTTGACCGCCGAGTGAGCGACAGGACGTCGCGAAAACCAGTGCCGCGTCGGGAACGCGTCACTGGCGGCTCGATTAGCGGTCACGAACACCGATGGCACCGCGAAGCGGCATAATTTAGCCGGGAGCCTGGGTTCGCAGGGCGGCGGCGACTGAGCGCCCTGCGTCGGGCGCGTATACGGTATCGCATATGAATAGCAGCGGTGTGGCGCACGAAACTGTCTCTGAGTCTGCATAGGAATGTGACTGAGAGACAGTGGGTAGGGAACGGTCATAACGAGTTTGGATCAACTCATTCTAAACAATTCAAGCTAGTGCGTACTATTCTGCGCCTGCTGGAACAGACGTTCCCACATCCCGTTAACCAGTACCTGATCTGGCGGTGACAGCTCACCGTTTTTGATGGCGTTATTAATGCTGTCGCTAACGCGCAGATGCAGTGCTTCAAGCGTGTGTTCCCCATGCTCTTCCGCTTCTGCCACCGACACCGTCAGATGACCACGCAAATAGCCGCCGGCAAACAGCTCATCGTCGCTGGCATGCTCTACCATGTCATCAATCAGCGCCAGAATGCGCGTTTCAAATTCTGCGATCATTTCTTATCCTCAAATTTTTTGCGGTTCCCGCGTATCATAGATCGGCTGGATACGGGAAGCTCGCCGCCGTCAGCGGTGGCGTATTGTAAAACGATTGTAATGCACGAATAAAGCTGGCCGGACGCGCGGGAATCCCTTCTTCCAGATACTGCATCACCTGTGCATGCACGCGCCGCTGGAAATCAATACGGTCCGGCTCACAGTCGCCGTTCAGGTTGTCGCAGCTGACGTTAAACGGAAAGCCTGCGGCGACACAGAACAGCCAATCGAAGGCCTGCGGTTTGATTTCCACCACCTCAAACTGGCTTTGCGTCGAGGCGTCGCGGCCATCCGGGCAGTACCAGTAGCCGAAATCGACCTGCAAGCGCCGCTGGGCACCGGCAATGCACCAGTGAGAAATCTCGTGTAGCGCGCTGGCATAAAAACCGTGGGCAAACACAATCCGGTGATACGGAATGTCATCATCCGCTGGCAGATAAATCGGCTCATCGTCGCCTTTTACCAGACGGGTATTGTATTCATCGCCAAAGCAATCATTAAAAATATCAATCAGTTGTTGATAGTGGTGCGTCGTAGTCATGTTATCTGTTGTTATCATAATTTGTTGTTATAAAAACTGTCCCAGCCAAACGGCAATCTCGTGCCCGTGGCTGTCATAAATCAGCTTGCCGCTCATGATGGCGGAAACCAGCACCAGCATCGGACGAATCAGCTTTTGCCCTTTCGTCATCACCATTTTGGCCCCAAGCCGTGCACCGAGGATCTGCCCGATCAGCATGACGCCCCCAACCACCCAGACCACTTTTCCGCTGAGCATGAAAAACAGCAGCCCGCCGAAGTTGGAGGTAAAGTTCAGGATTTTGGCATGCGCCGTCGCTTTTGCCAGATTGAAGCCATACAGGGTGACAAAAGCCAGCGCGTAAAACGATCCGGCACCGGGGCCGAAGAAACCGTCATAAAAGCCGACACAACAGCCTGCCACAATCGCAAACGGAAGTGGCGACAGGCGACGCTGCCGATCTTCATCACCGATTTTAGGCGTTAATAAAAAGTAGAGACCGATGCCAATAATCAGCACCGGCAATAGCTGACGCAGAAAATCGGCATTGATCTGCTGGATCAGCCAGGCACCAAAGGTCGAGCCGACAAACGTCAGCGCAATCGCCAGCTTCTGCTCGCCCAAATTCACCGCGCGACGGCGGATGAAATACAGGCTGGCGGAAAAAGATCCACCGACGGCCTGAAGTTTATTCGTTGCCAGCGCCTGCGCCGGGGATAAACCCGCTGCCAGCAAGGCTGGGATCGTCAATAAACCGCCCCCGCCCGCAATCGAATCAATAAACCCTGCCAGCGCTCCGACAAAAAACAGCACGGCCAGCATTTCTGGCCCAAGAACTAACCAGTCCATAATTATTTTTTATCTCGCGACATAGTTATCTGTTATCTCGCATAGTGACTCGTTATCTCGCAGCAAAATGTCTGTCGAGCAGCGCCTGACAAGATGGAGGCAACGGCGGCGGCGTGGTTTTTTCCGGGGCTTCGGTACTCGGCTGTTTTGGCTGGAACCAGCTGGTTAACTCGGCACCGCATCCGTCACCGACAGGTGGTTCGTCCTGATCCTGACACTCAAGGCTGTCAGCCGGGCAGCGCAGGCGCACATGCATATGCGCACGGTGTGCAAACCAAGGGCGAACTTTGCGCAGCCAGTCACGATCGTGGCCCGCTTCAACACAGAGCTGTTTTTTAATCGCCGGATTGACGAAGATGCGCGTGACGTCGCTATCCAACGCAGCGGTTTTGATCAGGGTGGTGACTTCCGGTCGCCAAACGCGTGGGTTAACGTTCAGCCCGCTGGCGTTAACCAAGTCGATAGGCTGCGGTTTCAGCAACTGCTGCTCGCTCCAACGCTGTCTGGGCAATTGCAGCCAGATGTCGACATCCAGCCCGGATTGGTGACTAGCGTGGCCGCTGCTGAAACGTCCACCAACTGGCATGCCCATATCCCCCACCAGCACATTACCGGAGGTCGTACGCTTAACCTCGTTGCTCAGGCGGTGGATAAACGCCAGAAGCTCGGGGTGACCGAAATAGCGGCGCTGATCGACGCGCATCACCTGATAATCCAGCGACTGCAATGGCAGCGGCTGGGCACCGATGATACAGCCATTGGAAAAACTACCAATTGACTGCGGCGTACCCGCAACCGGATGCGCGATCTCCTGCCAGGGCGTTTTTGCCCACGCGACGTTCGATAACAGCGGCGCGCTCAGTGCCAGCGCGAGAACCCCGATTAACCCTTGTTTCATTATTTTTTTACCAGCGAGGAACCTGACTGTTCACATCCCCACACTGTGCGCGTTGGCGCAGCAGGTGATCCATTAACACAATCGCCATCATGGCTTCGGCAATCGGCACCGCACGAATGCCCACACAGGGATCGTGACGCCCGCGCGTGACCATTTCAGTCGCTTCGCCCTGACGGTTGATCGTTTTCCCCGGCACCATAATGCTGGAGGTCGGCTTCAACGCCAGATGTGCAACAATATTCTGACCGCTGCTGATCCCGCCTAAAATGCCGCCGGCGTGATTGCTTTGGAAACCGTCCGGCGTGATTTCATCACGGTTTTCGCTGCCGCGTTTGGTGACAACCGCAAAGCCATCACCAATTTCGACGCCTTTCACGGCGTTGATGCTCATCAGTGCATGAGCCAAGTCAGCATCCAGACGATCAAAGACCGGCTCGCCTAATCCAACAGGCACCGATTCCGCCACAACGCTGACCTTCGCGCCAATGGAGTCGCCTTCTTTTTTCAGCGCCCGCATCAGTTCATCCAGAGCTTCCAGCTTGTCGACATCCGGGCAGAAGAACGGGTTTTGCTCAACCTGTTCCCAATCTTTCAGCTCGCAGGTGACATCGCCAATCTGCGACAGATAGCCACGAACCTTCACGCCGTATTGCTGTTGCAGGTATTTCTTCGCAATCGCGCCCGCAGCAACGCGCATCGCGGTTTCGCGCGCGGAAGAACGACCGCCGCCGCGGTAATCGCGCAGGCCGTATTTTTGCTCATAGGTGTAATCGGCGTGGCCCGGGCGAAAGACGTCTTTAATCGCGCCGTAATCCTGAGAACGCTGATCGGTGTTTTCAATCAACAGGCCAATGCTGGTCCCTGTTGTCACACCTTCAAAAACGCCGGACAGAATTTTGACCTGATCGGGTTCGCGGCGCTGCGTCGTATAGCGGGAGGTCCCCGGACGGCGGCGATCCAAATCGTGTTGCAGATCCGCTTCCGTTAGCGGGATCCCCGGCGGTACGCCGTCAACAATACATCCCAGGGCAATACCGTGGGACTCGCCAAATGTAGTGACGCGGAAAAATTGCCCAATACTGTTGCCTGCCATCACAACTCCTTCGCATGTGTTCTGTTTCTGCCTCACCGTCTAAACGGTAAGGCGAATAAATATCGTTATGACCGTTTAATCACGGTAAGCGCTGAAATGCGCTTTGCAATCGACCAGCTGTGATTGCGTTAGCATAAACACACCGTCACCGCCGTTATCAAACTCCAGCCAGGTGAACGGGATGTCTGGGTATTGATCGATCAGGTGCACCATGCTGTTGCCCACTTCGCAAATCAGCACGCCGTCGTCGCTCAGATAGTCTGGCGCACAGGCCAGAATACGACGCACCAGATCCAGACCGTCGTTACCCGCCGCCAGTCCCAGTTCAGGCTCGAAACGGAATTCCTGTGGCAGATCGGACATATCTTCTTCATCCACATACGGTGGATTAGTCACGATCAAATCATAGCGAATCGCCGGTAAATCGCGGAACAGATCAGAGCGAATCGGCGTCACGCGGTATTCCAGACCGTGCTGCTGAATATTTTGTTCGGTTACCGCCAGTGCATCGCTGGAAATATCGACCGCATCGACTTCCGCTTCTGGGAACGCCTGAGCGCAGGCAATAGCAATACAGCCGCTGCCCGTACACAGATCCAGAATATGGTTTGGCGTTTTTGGCAGTTGCTCATCAAAATAGTTATTGATCAGCTCACCGATGGGAGAGCGCGGCACCAGCACGCGTTCGTCTACGTAGAATTCCAGGCCGCAGAACCAGGCCTTGTTGGTCAGATAGGCAACCGGGATACGCTCATTGACGCGGCGGATTACGCGCTCAACAATCCGCTGCCGTTCGCTGGTGATCAGACGGGACGTGTACATATCTTCAGGAATATCGAGCGGCAGATACAGGCTAGGTAATACCAGCTGTATGGATTCATCCCAGGGATTATCCGTCCCGTGACCGTAATAGACGTTGGCTGCGTTAAACCGGCTGACAGCCCAGCGCAACATATCCTGAATGGTATGAAGTTCACTGACGGCCTCATCGACGAAAATTTTGTCCAAGGGTGTCCTCCGCAGACTGTTCTGAATGGGAAATTGGCGCTTAGTTTGCCATGAAGCCCGCGACAAATCAGCAGATATAACCGACTGAACGCGCCCCGATACAGACTTTTATTTAGCGACAGCGGGGAGACAAGGTAAACTGATCGAATGTTGACGCAAGATGAATAAAACATGAGTAATAAATATTCGCTGAATGACGACGAATTACAGCTTTTTCGCACGTCAATCACTGGCACAAAAAAGTTGCGTCAGGATACCTATACCCACAAACCGCTGCGCAAAAAACCGGGTGAATTACCCGCCAAACGGGCATTGCAGGAGCAGGTTGATGCCAGTTTCTATTTTTCGGATGAATTTCAGCCACAGTTGGATGCAGAAGGCCCGACGCGCTATGTCCGCCCGGGTGCCAGCCATTATGAATTGAAGAAGCTTCGACGGGGAGATTATTCACCGGAGCTGTTTCTGGATTTACATGGCCTGACGCAGCTTCAGGCGAAGCAGGAACTGGGCGCGCTGCTAGCGGCCTGTCGGCGGGAGCACGTTTACTGCGCCTGCGTGATGCACGGGCACGGCAAACATATATTGAAGCAACAAACGCCGCTCTGGCTGGCACAGCACCCTGACGTGCTGGCTTTTCATCAGGCTCCGAAAGAATTTGGTGGGAATGCCGCGCTGCTGGTGTTGGTGGCGCTAGAGGCACCGTCGCTTGAATAAGCTCGCTCTTCTTCAAAAAACAATGAGGCGTGTAAGTGCATTACACGCCTCATACCGTATGAATTCAGGAGCTTGGGGTTAGTTGTATCAGGATTTCGCGTTCAACTGCGCCGGGCTAACTTGCCAGTGCAGAACGCCATGACCGGATTCCGCTTCCACCTTCACGCAGGCAATAGCGGATGTGGCGAACATCGGTGCGGTTTCATTCTGGCATAATTCGGCAACCAGATAGCCCACCAGCGGCAGATGCGACACAACCAGAACCGCACCCACGCCTTCTCTTGCCAGCGTTTGCAGATAATAGCTCACAAGCTGGGCATCACCACCGGGCGTCAGCTCATTCAGGCAATCCGCTTCTTCCGGCAGCGGCAGCACTTTTTTCACCACCTCGAGCGTTTGCTGGGCGCGCAAATAAGGGCTCACCAGAACGCGCTCAATATCGATATTTTGCTCATTCAACCAACACGCCATTTGGCGAGATTCATCACGACCTGCGTCGCTCAATGGCCGAACAGCATCACTCGCTGCATCAAGTACCGCATCACCATGACGCATTATCAACACTTGCATATTACACCGCTATGTTAATGAAATATATGATATATGCTCATACTTAATGCTGTATGAGCATTGGCTTTGCTGCCTCTTTGGCATACCTGCAATGTAGCCATATATAAGGTAGATACCCTAAATCATTCAAGTATGACGGGTATAACCGCTTTATTGTTGTAGGTTACCTGAATTGTTGTAGGTTACCTGAATTGTTGTAGGTTACCTGAGTTTCTCGCTATGTAAACTCACCTGAGGTCAGGTTTAGGTAGAAAAAATCATCATATCCACTTCCCGACCACAGGTTACCCACTGAGGTCTGCCGTGAATGCGCCCCAATACTGTTATAACATTAACCATTCTGAAAGCGCGTTTTAGCGCACCCATCACTAACAAGTCAATCATCGTAATATATCAGCAACGTCACCAGACTTACCTGCCCCTATCACCCATCATTAATTGCATGATAAATAAAAAATTTATAGATATACGGTAGGATCTACCCAACCCAAACACATAACCATATCTTTACAATGGTCATTATAATCACTTACAGTAAAATCAAAAAATAAGAGACAGAATTCAACAATGAACAAAAAATCAGCATAAAATACTGATAAAATCAAAAATGTCGATTTCTTGCACTTTTTTAACGCATATCAATTTTTGCGACATTGTTAAACAACCACTCTGGTTCTATCTTTATCTTAAGTAGCTCTTTTTTTTACTATTCGTTTTATATAAACAAGGTCATTACACAGAATATAACGTCATATAATAAAAATAGATTGCTCTTCTATTTATGGACGAATGTGCAATTCAGGATAAAGCCCGAAGAACCTATCTGTTATTTATATGCCTGCCATTATTCACGCCACGGAAGATAAAATTAGCCATACGTGTTCTTTATAGCGTCATCTTCACCATACGGAACGTACTGAAAGTAGTAGCGATATATTTCAGTAATGCGACATTTTAGTGTCAATGGTTCTGCCAACCAGGAAAGAGAATAAACCCTCTGTATTTTCCCGGTCGGTTAATCTATGCCCTATAAATATCCATACTGATTAAAACGACTCGTTATGATTACTTTTTTAATAGTCATTCTTGACGAGCTGTTTTCACGAAAATCAATGCCCTGTCGTGAAAACACTTTCGATGAAAATAAGTGAGAGGCATATAAAGGAATCATCATGAATTCTAAACGTATAACATTACCTATTCTGGCCACACTATTTACCACATTCGGCCTCTCCCCCACTGCCAGCAGCGTAACGATTAATGGTCAGATCCCTGTATCACTGACGATTACCTCTGCCTGCACGGTCAACAACGGGGGAGGCGCAGGCACTACATGGGGAACAATCAACTTTGGCTCTCATTCCGATCTGACAGCCAGTATTGACGCCCAGGTTACCAGCACTGGGGGCAACGGGATTACCGTCAGTTGCTCTGTTGGCACACCGGCGGCGTTGTATATCGGTGCAGGTGCAAACGCCACCGCCTCGCTACGCCGGTTAGCGCCAGGCACGGGAACCTACAACGTCCCTTACCGTTTATACAGCGATTCAACCCGTACGACCGAAATCCCACTCAGTAGTGCAACGGGCATTGCCATTGTTGCAACGGGTAACCCACAGCTGGTTCCCGTGTATGCCCGTATCCTGCCGTCAGATCAGACCGTGCTATCGCCCACCGCAGGGGCTTATACCGATACCGTCACTGCCACGATCGAATGGTGATTTTTTACAGGCTGGCATGTTCGCATGCCAGCCTTTTTAGGGTCATTGATCCACAAGAAAAGGAGCCGTTATGTCACCACATCTCATACGCGATTCCGCGTTTGCAGCCTACGCCCAGCCTTCGCCCCTGACTCTGGGCGTTTCCCGTGCCGCCATTCAGGCTCGATAGCCGCGGGTATTGCGATGCGTTTTCCATCGGCATTGATTTTCTCACTCCTACTGTCTGGTTCCATCGTCCCCACGGTGGCGATGGCGCTTACCGTGAGCAGCACATTCGATGTCACAGCAACGATACAAAAAGGCTGTGTGTTTGGCACCAGCACAGCAAGCAGCCAGCCCAATATGGGAACACTTAATTTTGGGACGCTCAGCGCCACGGCGACCAACGTGGATATCGCCAGCACCAGCGGCGGGGGATCGATTATCGCGACCTGTACACCTGGCACTAATGCCATCATCGAACTGGGCTACGGTGCCAATGGCGGCAGCAGCGCACAGCGCTATCTGAAGAATGCGGCCGGGACGCGCCTGTTGGCCTACCAGCTTTACCGTGATGCTGCACGCACACAGGTATGGGGAACGGGAAGTCTGGCGCTCAGCATTGTCTCTTTTCCCGCTACACCCCAGACCTACACCGTTTACGCCCGCTATTTTGGCGGCACGCCTCTGCCTCCCGCAGGGGTTTATACCGATAACGTGACCGTCAGCCTGACTTATTAAAAACAAAACAGGGTGAACACAGGATGAAAAGGAAAATGACGCTTTTTATTCGGGTAATGGTTTTTTTATTAAGCGGTTTCGGCTCGTCTTGCTTTGCCGCCAGTTCTATCCTCGTTTGGCCGATTTATCAGGTCATTGAGTCCGATGAGAACAGCTCGGCGCTATGGTTGGAAAATAAAGGTGCTGCGCCCGTCGGCTTACAAATTCGTATAGTGTCCTGGAAGCAAATAGATTTTCAGGATCGTTATGCCGAGCAAAGTAATGTGATTGCCACACCGCCGTTCATGACACTGGAGCCGGGCAAGCGCAATATGATACGCCTGATTCGCGTCAACCCTGCCCCCGCCAATACCGAACAGGCTTACCGCATCATCGTTGATGAAATCTCCGCGCCCTACCAACAGGATGCCCCGCAGATGGGGCTGCAATTCCAGATGCGCTATCTGCTGCCACTGTTCCTTGATGGTGCAGGCATTTGGACACATATTCGCCCGGACAAACGACGCGCCACCACCGAGCCTACGCTGCCCGTACTCAGTTGGCGAGTTAGCCCGGTTGGGGGGAAAAACTATCTTTATGTCCGTAATCGTGGCGTCGTCCATGCCCGTCTGAGCAACGTCTATTGGTCAGCCGACCAAAGCGGAAAAGGAAGCCGGATAAAGGTAACCGACGGCTTTTTAGGCTATGTGTTACCGGGACAAGAGATGCGCTGGCCGCTGCCTGCTGGCGTATCCACACCGGGTGCAGGCATGCAACTCTTCACCAGCTTGATCGATATCACCGATCCTATCTTGATAAAACGCGAATGATGGGGCGATTAACGACAGCGACGTGTCTATTGACCACGCGGCCATGGTGAGGCCAGGCATGAAGAGCAAAACAGCCAGGTTTCCCCTGCTCATCTATGCCCCGTTTACGCTGTTTTATTCTGCGACGATTCTCGCGGAAGACTATACCGATCTTCCCGCGCCCCCCAGCGCCATGCCCTCACTCAGCGAGTCCGTTTACTATTTAACGATCTCCGTCAACGGGCTGAGCGATAATCTGGTCGTACCCGTCACGTATCGTGCGGGGAATTATTATGTAGATGCAGCAACACTGCGTTCGAATCACGTCCGTCTGCCAGAGCAAAGCGTGGGGCTGGTGAATATCAACGCCCTGCCAGAGGTCACCACCGATTACGATCAGGCCATACAGCAGCTAAAAATCACCGTGCCTACATTCTGGCTACCCGAGCAATCTGTTGAAGGCGGCGGGCAGGACATGGCGCGTTTCCCCGCCCGTAGCAGTCCCGGCTTATTGTTCAACTATAACCTTTATTACACCTCGCCTCGTGCCAATTCAGATTCGCTCAGCAGTTGGATGGAACAGCGTTTTTTTAGCCCTTATGGAACCTTATCCAATACAGGGATCTACTACTTCACCTCGGGCAACAATACCGCGCAGCAAGATGGCTATCAGCGTTTCGATACCTATTGGCGCTATAACGATAACGAACGCATGATCACCTATCAGGTTGGTGACCTGATTAGCAACTCGCTGACGTGGAGCAACTCGGTGCGTATGGGCGGCCTGCGCGTCGCCCGCAATTTCGGCCTTCGCCCGGATATCGTCACTTATCCGATGCTGCAATACACCGGTACGGCTGCCGTGCCCAGCACGCTGGACCTGTTTATCAACGGGTATAAAGCGAACAGCACCAGCCTGAATGCTGGTCCCTTCACTCTCACTAACACGCCTTACCTGAACGGCGCTGGGGAAGCCACCGTCATTACCACTGACGCTCAGGGGCGGCAGATTTCTACCACGATCCCGTTTTACGTCTCAAACACATTGTTAAGAGAGGGATTAAGCGATTTCGATCTGTCCGTTGGCGTGTTACGTCAGGACTATAGCATAAAGAATAATGCCTACACTGACGATCCCGCTGTCAGCGGCATCTATCGCTATGGGTTGACCAATAAGCTGACCGTGTCAGCGCATGGCGAAGCCGTACAGGATCTCTATCTGCTCGGTGCGGGAGCCGATTTTACCCTTGGCCGCTGGGGTACGCTGAGTTCCTCCTACAGTCAGAGTGAAAAAGAAGCCACCGGACACCAATACACCACGGGCTACTCTTACTACACTTCCGCATTTGGCCTGAATGTTCAACATGCCAAACGCAGTGAGGAATACCGCGATTTAACCGCCGTACTGACGGAAGGCCGCCTCAGTAGAGAAAGCTATCAGGCAACGCTCAGCAGCCAGCTGTTCGGAGAAGGCAACGGCTCATTCGGCGTGGGTTATTTCGATATCCGCGCGTACGATTCAACCCGGACTCGCCTGCTAAATTTCTCTTTCAGCCGTCAAGTCTGGCAAAACAGCTCTATTTATCTCGCCTTTAACAAAGCGCTGGGAGAAAACGGCTACAGCGCCCAGATCCAGTTCGTGATGCCTTTTGGTACAAACGGCAGCATTAATGCCGGCGTTCAGCGCGACAACAATGGCGATTATTCACCGCGAGTCGGAGTGAACCGTACCGCACCGACAGAAGGTGGATTAGGCTGGAACGCCGCGTATGGCGCAGGGAAAAATCCTTATCACCAAGGCTCGCTAAACTGGCGCGGCCCTTATGCCATGGTTGCTGGTGGCACGTATGGCAATGAAGGAAACACCACGCAATGGGGGGAACTGAGCGGCTCGCTGATCTACATGAACGGGGGGCTTTTCGCCAGTAACCGTATCAACGATGCTTTTATTGTGGTTGATACCGAGGAATACCCTGACGTCCCGGTAAAATATGAAAACCAGCTGGTAGGAAAAACCAACAAACGCGGCCATTTACTTGTGCCGTGGGTGGTGTCCCATTACCCCGCGAAAGTGGAAATCGACACACTACAACTGCCAGCCAACGTCACCACGCCACAGGTGGAATCGCGTGTGTCGGTCAAAGAAGGCAGCGGCACTGTCGTCACATTCCCCGTTCATGCCGTGCGATCCGCCAACATTAAGCTGCGCAATACGGATGGCAACCCACTCACCATCGGCACCTGGATAACAAACGAGGTCAGCGGGGACACCACCATCAGCGGCTACGATGGCCTGGTCTATTTCACCAATCTGGGAACCGCTAACCGCTTACGCTTTAAACAAGAAGACGGACGGCTTTGCCGGGTGGAATTCTCACTGCCGGAATCACAGACCATGATGGCGACCATCGGCCCGCTTACCTGCCAGACTGACTCAAAAGGATAAAACGATGCTGACCCCGATACCAAAAATCCAGCACTTCTTCCCTACCAACCGGCGAGTTGCTCGTTGGCTGCGTCTGGCCTTCCTGTCGATGGCGCTGTATTACGCGCCCTTTAGCTACGCCGCCTGCACGACGCCACCGAGTTCCACTACGCTGGGGCCTTATGCCTCTTCCGTTGTCGGTGTTAATGGAACACCCCAGATCGTGACATCAGGCAGTGGATTCCGCTGTACGGGAAGCCTGCTGAGTATAGCCGGTACCAATACGATTACAATCACAATACTGGATGACAGTAATCCCAGCGGTACCGCCATGCGGATGCGCAGAGGGACGAGCACAGACTACGTTCCCTACAGCCTGTGTATCGATTCTGGCTGCGGTACGCTTTATGAAATCGGTTCAACCTATACCTGGTCTCGGACTACGTTTCTGGGCATCTTAGGTCTGTTCAATTCAGCAGATGGCTCCATACCGATCTATATCCGCACCAGTATCGGCAACAACGTAGCGGCCGGGACCTATACCGATACAGTGACGATTAAATGGGATTATGAACTTTGTTCGCTGGGAGCGTTAGGTCTTTGTGTTTACGAAAGGGGCTCAACCACTTCAACCCTCAATATCACCATGAACATCACCAATGATTGCCAGATCACCAGCGCGCCGAATATCAGTTTTGGCATGGCGGCGTTCCCCGCTGATTTCGCAGCGGTCAACAATAACCTCGGGGTTCGCTGTACGCTGCTGGGCGCGTATACCGTCAAACTCGTCAGTACCCACCCTGACGATGCCAACTGGCGCAGAATGACGGCCACCGTCGGTGGCACGCCTTACTATTTGCAATATCAGCTCTATCGCACCGGGAACATCGCCTGGACCGAAACCAACGATTACAGCGGAACGGGTACGGGAATTACGCAAAATATCCCGTACACCGCCCGAATTAACGCCAGTCAGGCCAGCAAGCCAGAAGGCGCATATAAAGACACGGTGACGATCAACGTCACAATCAACTAGCACTCTGGTCTTCATCGGTTGGCGGATAAAACGTCCGTCGACCTTCCCGCATCGCGAGCAGACGTTCACAGGGGGCGAACCGATCGCCATACTGTTGTTGCAGCACCAGTAGCGTTTTCACGACCGTTTCCACGCCCAAACGGTCCATATAGTGGAACGGCCCGCCGAGGAAAGGGGGGAATCCAATGCCAAATACCGCGCCGATATCACCATCGCGGGCGCACTGGATTACGCCTTCGTCCAAGCAGCGCGCCGCCTCATTGAGCATCATCATTACGGCACGCTGGCTGATGAGCGCAGGGTCGATATGGGCCTTCGCCGTGACATCCAGCAGCGGATAAACCGAGCTGTCTACCTCCCTGCCCGCGTGCCAGAAACGGCGCGTTTTATTGTACCGGTAGAATCCTTTCCCATTTTTGCGCCCTTTTCGCCCATCTTTCAGGATCGCATCAAACGCAGGTGGAGAGGTGAACCGCTTGCCCAGTTCTTCACTCAGCACTGGCACAATTTTGGTCGCGACATCAATACCGACTTCATCAAGCAGCGCGAGCGGGCCGACGGGGAAGCCAAAGCGTACCAGCGCATAGTCAATCGATTCGATCGGCTCCCCTTCCAGCAGGCAATAAGCGGCTTCGTTAATATAAGGCGCTAATATGCGGTTCACATAAAAACCAGCACTGTCGCCTACGACGATCGCGGTTTTCCCCTGCTTTCTCGCCAGAGCCACCGTCGTCGCGACCGTCTCTGCGCTGGTATGAGCGTGAGGGATCACTTCAACCAGCGGCATTTTGTCCACCGGACTAAAGTAGTGCAGACCCACAACCTGTTGCGGACGGCGCGCGCCCTCTGCAATCTGATGGATCGGCAGCGAGGACGTGTTTGATGCGAAAATCGTGTGCGCCGCAGCGTGCTCTTCAATCTCCGCCACCATTTGTCGCTTCAGCGCCAGATCTTCAAAAACGGCCTCAATGACGATATCCGCATGTTCAAAACCGCGATAGTCCGTACTACCGGAAATCAACGTCATCAACCGCTGGCGCTCCGTCGGCTTCATCCGCTTACTCTGCACGCGTTTGGTCAGCAGTTGCCAGTTGTACTTCAGCGCATGGTTAATGCCCTGTTCATTTATATCTTTAATGCGCACTGGCAACTTCCCGCGCGTCGCCGTCACGCTGGCAATCCCGCCGCCCATCAGCCCACCGCCGAGAATGCCCACACGGTGGATCGGCTTGGCATCAGAGGCCGCCCCGGTGGTTTTCTTTAATGCATTGGAGGCAAAGAACAGGTGGCGTAGCGCAGCCGACTCCGGCGTCATCACCAGTTTGCCGAACGCTTTCGCCTCGTGCCGATACCCTTCTTCACGTCCTTTTTCTATGCCCCGACGCACCACCTGGATGATTTTTTCCGTGGCCGGATAGTTGCCGTGTGTTTTCGCACGTGTTTTGCGCTTCACTAGTTTGAACAGCACATCGCGAATGCCCGGACTGCTCAACAAACGCGAACGCCAGCCCAGCGGCACTGCTTTGCGTTTTCCTTTTTTGAGAATATCGACCGCCGTCTCCAGCAGAATATCGTGCGGGACGGCCTCATCAATCAGCCCTTGTCGTAACGCCTGACTCGCTCGGAGGTGGCGACCGGTCAAAATGAGATCCAGCGCGCTATCCAGACCAATCAGCCGTGGCAACCGCTGCGTTCCGCCCGAACCGGGAAGAAGGCCAAGCTGCACTTCCGGTAGCCCCAGCACCGTTTTTTCATCCAGCGAGCAGACGCGATAGTCGCAAGCCAATGCCAGCTCCAGCCCACCGCCCAGACAGGCACCGTGGATCGCGGCCACCACCGGGAACGGCAGTGCGGCCACCTGCTCGAACGTTTCCTGCCCTTGCTTCGCCAGATTCTCTGCCTGTTCGGCACTGCTGCACTGGTTCAACATGGTGATATCTGCACCGGCGATAAACGAATCGGGCTTGGCGGAAATAAAAATCAGCCCTCTGAGCGTCGCATGCTGCCGCGCCTGTTCGAAGACCGAAAGAATCTGTTCTGCAAATTCGCTCTTTAGCGTGTTCACCTTCTCGCCGGGAACATCAATGCAAATAACACCGATATTGTCTGGCCGAATCGTTAGGGAAAAAGCAGTCGAGCTTTCCATTGCGGGCGCTGTTTTTTCCGTTGCAGATGATGTTGTCACGGAGAAAGGCTGTTGATCGTTCATGGCGTCACCTCCAGTACCATTGCCGCACCCAGCCCGCCCGCCGCGCAGGCGGTGGTTAATCCCAGCCCACCACCGCGACGACGCAGTTCATTCAGCGTTTGGGTAATCATCCTCGCGCCAGTAGCGGCAAAGGGGTGTCCATAGGCAATGGATCCCCCCAACACATTGAACTTGGTGCGATCTACCTCGCCCAGCGCGGCGTTTCTACCCAGCTGATTCCGAGCAAACTCATCGCTGGCAAACAGTTTGAGATTTGCCAACGTCTGGGCGGCAAAGGCTTCGTGCATATCGATGAGCGTCAGATCGGCCAGCGTCACGCCAGCCCTTGCCAACGCCAGCGGGGAGGCATAAGCCGGCCCCAACAACATATCACGCTGTACGCCGATGGCGCTGAATGCATAGCTGCGCAGGTAGCCTAGCGGCGTGATCCCCAGACTTTTGGCCTTGGATTCACTCATCATCAACACCGCTGCCGCGCCATCCGTTAGCGGCGTACTGTTCGCCGCCGTGACCGTACCGTGTCGGCGATCGAACGCCGGGCGTAAACGGGAGTACTGCTCCAGCGCGGAATCATGGCGCACGTTGTTATCTTCACTCAGAGCCTTGTCATAAGGTGGGACGTAAGCCGTCATGACTTCATCGCGCAACACGCCGGATTCCCAAGCCTGAGCCGCCAGCTTGTGCGAGCGGTGCGCCAGTTCATCCTGCTCTTCACGCGTGATGCCGTAGGTTTTTGCCATCTGTTCGGCGGTATCGCCCATGCGCAGCCCGGTGGAATACTCCGCCACGGCAGGCGCAACCGGAAGCAGGTCTTTCGGGCGCAGACCGCTTAACAGTTTCAGCTTCTGGCTCAGCGTCCGGGCCTTGTTCATATCCACCAGCGTTCTGGCCAACGCTTTGCTGACGCCAATCGGCAGCACGGAAGAGGAATCCGCCCCGCCGGCAATGCCGACTTCCACCGTCCCCGCCATAATGCTTTCCGCCACGTTGGCGACCGCCTGAAAGCTGGTAGCGCAGGCGCGCGACACGCTGTAGGCATCGGTATGCACACTCATGCCCGTGCCGAGCACGATCTCTCTGGCGATATTCGGCGCTTCGGGCATTTGAACCACCTGTCCGAACACCAATAGCTCGATCAGTTCAGGGTCGATCCCCGTGCGAACCAGTAATTCGCTGGTGACGAGCTTCCCTAATTCGATGGCAGGTACGCCATGATAGGCCGTTGCCTGCCGGGCAAATGGGGTGCGTAATCCGCTCACGAACGCAATGCGATCGCCACGGCGGGTTATCAGAGGTAATACCTCGCTCATAAACGCTCCTGTTAACCGAAAATAAAGTACGCGCACAACAGGTCAGACCTGATTTCATTGTTAACCAGATAGTTACATTACGCAAAGCTGCGCAACACAAAAGTGTGAAGAGCATGCTGTTGTCAGCCCTGATACCATCAACCTTATGACAAGACTCAGGTGATAAAGAGGACTAACACAACCGAAGAAAGCAGGACGAGACGAAATGCTGCACCGTTTTTATGAAGACATCGCGACGATCTGGGAAACGCCGACAACACCCAGACAGATTCTATGGCCGATTAACATGCGCATTGGGAGAATGGATAAGTGACGACACCACCGACAGTGGTGGATAGAAACAACGAAAGGAAATAAAGCGAATCAGGCAGGCGATGCGATAACGCAATGCCTGCCAGAAGGAAGGCTTAACGCAGGCCGAGCTGGAAAATCATCGTTTCAGCCTGGCAGCTGAATGTAAAATCGATGTCCAATTTAACGCCGCCGTCTACGTCTTCCAGCGTGCTGGCGATTTCGCAAGGTTCAGACTCTACCGCACGCGCTTTTTCCGTCAAGGCGGCCAGTGCCGCTTCCGCCTCAGCACGATCGCCGAAAACGTTGCTGTAAGACGCCGTGCAATCCGTGTTATCCATAATTGTGCCAACATCGACACAGCAGCAGGCTGCGGTTTCTTCAGCACTGCATTTGTTGATTACGTTCGTCATGCTACTTTCCTCTTAAAACGCGGGAGATATGATCCAGTTCAAATATTTTTATCTTCCTTATATTTTACTCCCTCATCCCGAAGCAGTGCCAGCACTTCATGCTGACCAGTAATTTTAGTGATATCAATCACATTACGGTGTTATAAGGCAGTAAAGACCGAGTAATATCTCTTCACACAAATTAACCAAAACGTTAAGCAGGTCTAAATTTTGCATCATTTTAGAAATATTTTTAATACACGAGCGCAACATTGTCGTATTCCCAACTTATACTTTGGCAACTGGTCTGCTTTGTCAGGCTGAGTGCGCCCCCTACAATGCGCGTCCCTTGTTACCTCGTGTAACAAAGTTAAATAACAAGCATATAAAGAGGTTTTGGTCATGAACCAGAAAAACCTGTTCAAACAATCCACAATTGCTGTTGCGGTGGCCCTGTTTTCAGCAAATGTGTCCGCAGCTGGTTTCCAGCTAAATGAATACTCATCATCTGGTCTGGGACGCGCGTTTTCTGGTGAAGGTGCCGTAGCCGATAATGCGACCTCAGGTAGTCGTAACCCGGCGACCATGACCATGTTTGACCGTCCGTCGTTCTCCGGTGGTGTCACTTATATCAACCCGGATATCGATGTTCAGGGGAAAAACTCCCTGACTGGGCAGAATACCAGCGCCAAAAATATTGCGCCGCACGCCTGGGTGCCGAACCTACACTTCATCATGCCGCTGAATGAACAGTGGGCGGTTGGTGCTTCCGCTACCACCAACTATGGCTTAGCAACGGAATTCAATGATAACTATGCCGCAGGTTCCATTGGTGGACAGACCGACCTGCTGACATCAAACCTGAATCTGAGCGCCGCCTATCGCTTGAACCAGCATTTTAGCTTTGGTTTAGGGGTCAACGCCGTCTATGCTGATGCCAAGATTGTTCGTCGAGCAGGTGAATTGGCAAACGTACCTACCGCTGCTGGTGGATTACAAGGGGTAGTCGCTGGTCCCTCCTCAGAAATAGCTCGTCTGGAAGGTAAGGAATGGGGTTACGGTTGGAATGCGGGTATCCTTTATGAAGTCGATGAAAATAATCGCTTCGGCCTGACTTATCGTTCAAAAGTCGATATCGATTTTAACGGCGATTACAGCAACAACCTCCCAACAGCAGTAACAGCATTGAACGGTACTGGTGGCGCAACGATCCCTGGCAAGCTGACGCTGAATCTGCCGGAAATGTGGGAAGCGTCGGCCTACCATCGCGTGGCGCCGAAGTGGGCGGTACACTACAGCCTGACCTATACCAGTTGGAGCCAGTTCCAGGAGCTGAAAGCAACGGGCAACAACGGTCAGACTCTGTTCCATAAAGATGAAAGCTTCCGTGACGCGTACCGTATCGCACTCGGCACCACCTACTATCATGACGATAACTGGACGTTCCGCGGCGGTATCGCGTTTGACGACAGCCCAGTACCGGCCGACAAACGTTCGATCTCCATCCCGGATCAGGATCGTTTCTGGTTGAGCGCAGGTACCACCTACGCCTTTAATAAAGACGCGTCTGTGGATGTTGGCGTGTCCTACATGCATGGCAAGCAAGTTGATATCAGCGAACCTATCTCTGATAGAGCGGGTTCGCCAAGTTACACTTTCAGCTCCAAAGGTAAAGCCTGGCTGTACGGCGTGAACTTTAACTATGCGTTCTAAGTAACGTACGAGTTTATAAATAAAGCACACGTTCTCATTGCTACCAGTCAGAACGTGATAAAGCAGGTAAGGTAACTTACCTGCTTTTTTTATTGCTCATCACAAGGCATTTGTCTCTTTCTTACTGGCGTAGTGATTAGCTAATGATGGACAATTCACGAACATCATAATGTCGGATCAGTCGTTCAAGAGACGCCCGCCATCCACGACAATCTCACTACCGATGGTCCATCGGGACTCATCTGAAGCCAGGTACAACACCGCCTTGGCAATCTCCTCCGCCGTGCCGAATCGGCCTGAAGGAATGCTTTTGACGATCTCCTCGTTGACCTGTTTGCGATAGGTATCGGGGATACCAAGTTTGTCATACAGCGGGGTATCGATTGGCCCTGGGCTAACCGCGTTGATGCGAATACCACGCGCCATCAGTTCGCTCGACAGCGTCTTTGACAGGCTAAGGAAGGCCGCTTTGGTCGCAGAATAAACCGAGGAACGAGCCGATCCTACATGCGCACTAATCGACGTGTTGAGCACGACCGAAGCAGGGCTGGCGAACACGGGCAGCAACGACTGGATCAGGAAGTACGGCCCCTTGACGTTGATGTCAAAGGAGCGATCAAACATCTCCTCCGTCCATTCCTCAATCGGTTGCCAAACGGAAACACCCGCGTTGAGAAAGACAGCATCAACTTTTCCGTAATGGGCTTCCACGGCTTGCGCCAGTTCCTTCTGTGCACTCACGCTAGCCGAATCGGCACGCAACACCAGCACCTCGCTGCCAAGCTCGGCTTTTGCTGCGGCAATAGAATCGGGGTTGACCCCGGTAACGATGACGCGAGCCCCTTCAGCGAGAAACTGCTTTGCGGTTTCCAGCCCAATGCCGGAGGTGCCTCCGGTGATAAGGGTACGTTTGTTGTGTAAGCGAGACATAGGAAACTCCTGATAATCATAGCGGGATGCAGCAATGTGCTGCCGGGGACATCGCTAATCATATGTGTATGCATAAATGATGATAAGATCCCAATTTCGCATATGATTTATTCCATTACTGCATTAATTGAGGCATCTTCACGTGGATCGTTTTCTGCTCATGACCTGTTTTAAACGGACTGTCGAAACAGGCAGTTTTTCTGCGGCAGCACGCGACCTGAATATGGGGCAACCTAACGTAAGTCGATACGTTGCCGCCTTAGAAGAACATCTGGGCGTCAGACTACTTCAGCGGACAACACGCCAACTTGTGCTGACGCCCGAGGGCGAGCGGTACTACGCAGATGCCAGCCGAATTCTCGATGCGGTTGCAGAATCGGAGTCATCCTTGAGCGATGAGACGGAGCCCACTGGACTCCTGCGAGTGGCCTGCCCAACCGCAATGGCTCATGCCTTTCTTATGCCACAAATACCCGCTTTTCTAGCCCGCTACCCAGGGTTATCGCTGGATTTGCAACTGAGCGATCGTTTCGTCGATCTGGTGGAAGAAGGTGCCGAGTTAGCTATCCGAATCGGCCATCCTTCCGACAGTGCACTACGTGCGCGCCGGATTGGCCTTTTCACACGCGTGTATGTAGCCTCGATCGACTATCTGAGTCGTCGTGGCATACCGCAAACACCAGAAGATCTGCGCGATCATGACTGCATTCTGTACTCGCTGTTAAACACGGGTAATACATGGCATTTTCGAAATACCGAGATCAACGTTTCGGGGCGATTCCGAGTCAACTCCCCCCAGGCCGTACAGGAAGCAGTCATCGCCGGCCTTGGTATCGCCAGCGGCCCCAAGTGGTTATACGAGGATGGATTACAGAGCGGCAGGCTGTGTCAGGTACTTTGCGACTACGAAGCACCGCCAGTGCCAATTCAGTTTCTTTATGTCGCCAATCGTCTGCTACCGAAGCGAGCCATTGTATTCATGGACTTCATTGCAGAAGCGTTTTCCAGGATCCCTGGACTCAACACCGACGATCGCTAGTTCACATTGGACTTGAAGACACAAAAAAGGCCGCTTTCGCGGCCTGACATCGTAACTTCCAGCTAACCCCGATTACTCAGGCTTAACCTCAATATAGTCCAGGCCCAGCGTGCTGCTGGTGTAGCTGCGGATTTTATTGGTCATTTCAATATTACCGTCCAGCTTCTGACCATAAGATGGAACGATCTCTTTCAGCTTGCCCTGCCATTCTGGCGTAGCGACTTTATCTTTAAACACTTTTTCCAGCAGGCTCAGCATAATCGGCGCGGCAGTAGACGCACCCGGAGAGGCACCCAGCAGCGCGGCAATCGAACCATCCTGCGAACTGACAATCTCCGTACCCAGCTTCAGCACGCCGCCTTTGTCATCATCTTTCTTGATAACCTGAACGCGCTGACCAGCAATCGCCAGTCTCCAGTCTTCTTTCTTCGCGTTCGGGAAGTATTCCTGCAGCGCGGCGAAACGATCGTCATCATCCATCATGACCTGACCCACCAGATACTTCACCAGATCGAAGTTATCCAGACCGACGTGCGTCATCGGCATCACGTTGGAGAACGTCACGGAACCGATCAGATCCCACAGCGAACCGTTTTTCAGGAATTTGCTGGAGAACGTAGCAAACGGCCCAAACAGCAAGACAGGCTTACCGTCAAAAATACGGGTATCCAGATGAGGAACGGACATCGGTGGCGCACCAACGGAGGCTTTACCGTAAACTTTAGCCATGTGGCGCTTCACGATTTCCGGGTTTTCTGTCACCAGGAATTCGCCACCAACCGGGAAGCCACCGTACAGATCGGCCTCAGGAATACCGGATTTCTGCAGCAGCGGCAGTGCCGCCCCACCCGCACCGATAAAGACAAACTTCGCCTTAATCACGCTTTCTTTCTCGCCGTTCTTCAGATCGGCGTAAGTCACGCTCCAGGTGTTATCCGCATTACGCTTGATATCACGCACTTCTGAATTCAGGTGCAGCGCGAAGTTGGACTTGGTTTTCATCGCGCCAACCAGCTGACGCGTAATTTCACCGTAGTTCACGTCGGTACCGATAGGCATACGAGTCGCCGCAATCTTCTGCGCCGGATCGCGACCTTCCATCACCAACGGTGCCCACTCTTTGATCGTATTAGGATCGTCAGAGAACTCCATGCCACGGTACAGCGTGCTGTGCTGCATCGCGTCATAACGATGTTTCAGGAAGGCGGTGTTCTCGTCACCCCAGACAAAGCTGATGTGCGGCACGCTGTTAATGAAGGAGTGCGGATTGTTCAGCACGCCGTTTTTCACCTGATAGGACCAAAACTGGCGGGAGACTTCAAACGCTTCGGTAATTTCCAACGCTTTGCTGATGTTGATTGGGCCGTTAGGATTATCCGGCGTGTAGTTGAGCTCCATGAAAGCAGAGTGACCCGTACCAGCATTATTCCAGCCGTTCGAGCTCTCTTCCGCTACGTTATCCATCCGCTCAACCATGTCGATAGACCAGTCTGGTTGCAGCTCCTGTAAATACACGCCCAGCGTAGAGCTCATAATGCCCCCGCCGATCAGTACCACATCCGTTGTCTTCTCTGTCGTTTTAGCATCTTCAGCCATCACCAGTGGGGCGTTAACCACCACGCTGAGGCAGAAGAACATGGCAAGTAGTTTTTTCATGCTTATATCTCTATTTTTATAAGTGCAGGTAAATAGAACTCCGGGCATTCATTAACAGACGACCACGCCATCATCCGTAAAAGGCATCATTCTTATGACCTTTTTGTTAATCACCTTGCTAACAAAAAAATCAGCGTGCAGACACATTTCAACCATGATGGGCATCGGTAGCGGTTAACGACGTAACATTATTGTTATCTGACGGTAGGAAATAAATTTTAGTAAGTAAATAAATGGACAACAAAGCAATAACTTTTAAGAAACAAACCACAGAATCATCATGGTAAAAGTAAGTTTAGCAGTGTTTTATAAAAGCAAAAGGCACCCGCAGGTGCCTGTGAAATGAACGAGACTTCGCAACACTATTTCGCTGAGTCAATTTCGTCGAGCGAGTCTTCAATCGCTGCCGCATTCGGGTTCTTCTGCGGGGTAAGTTGCCCATCACTGGCAAGGAAATCATGCCGCTGGAAGTAGGCTTCACGCACCATCAGGTATGGATCGGAAGAGTTACGCAGTAGCCCGTCGGAATCCAACAGCTGTGCGCGCGTTTCTATCCCTTCGATAGCCCATTTACCCGCGGACATCCAGAACGTCAGATAGCTCAGCATCGGATACAGCGTATCCACTACGCCACCGCCGTCTTCACGAGGTGTCACGCTGCCGTAGCCGGGTACCACAAGATAAGGCCCGTAGCCCACGTCATAATGACCCAATGTGCTACCAAAGCGGCGAGACTCTTCTTTCGCCAGTTTCGGATTCGCCATCGAGGCCACGTCAATCAGGCCGCCCATCCCGAGCAAGGTATTCAGGAAAAAGCGGTTAAAGTGAATCATCGCTTTATACGGCTTGCCTTCAACGAAGTAGTTCACCATCGTTGCAGGTTCTTCCAGGTTGCTGAAGAAGTTCCCAAGTCCGTTACGCGCCGGCGTCGGCACATAATCGCGCCAGGCCACAGCCGCAGGACGCACCAGATAAGGATCCAGAACGTCATAGTTAAAGCTGAACATAGTACGGTTAAAGCCTTCAAGCGGATCAGAACGTCCTTCTTGAGCTCGATCCCCGGAACTGGCGCAGCCGATCAATAACACGCTGGCAAACACCACCCCACTCAGGCGGTAATTCATATCTGTTCTCCCTGATTTATAGTGTGCTATACCCGCGACCGAAAATGGGTATTCTCAGTATCAGCCCCAGCCTATCAGGCTGAGCGACAAGGACGGGATATCGGCCAACAGTGTAACATTTTATCGCTCCATCGCTACGTTGGCTTACGCATTACTGCATTTTCAGAGGTTTGCCATTTTTCTTATGGGGATAACACGCCACATCGTTGCGACACGCGCTCCAGCGTGGGCGACAGTACGGTATTCGCTAGTTTCTCCTCACAGCATAGCACCGCCAGCCTAAACCAGTGAGTCACGCCGTGCCATCCCATGTTGTAAAAACTGACTACGCTTATCATCGGGGCTATCGGTGATTGCCCCTCAACGTCAGTACCGTTAGCCAGACAACAACCGGCCCACTCGTCGAGAGAATCACTATGCATCCACCTTCAGAATCCAGACAAATCCGGCAAGAGAAAGAAAAGGATGTAGCGGTAGAGAGTGAGGAAAGCACGCAGGGAAAAACGATCGATATAGACGAGGATCACTTGCCTTCCCCCGCCGCTGCGATCCATGAAGAGATTCGTCAGGAAGGGCAAAAGGAGCTGGAACGCGATGCAATGGCCTTACTGTGGTCGGCGATTGCGGCAGGGATCTCCATGGGAACCTCATTCATGGCGGTCGGTATGCTCCACAACCATCTGGTTGGCGTGCCCGGCGGCTTTCTGCTGGAGTGTTTTGGTTACACCATCGGCTTTGTGATTGTCATCATGGCACGCCAGCAGCTGTTCACCGAAAACACGGTCACGGCCGTACTTCCCATCATGCATAAGCCCACGCGCAGCAATTTCTACCTGCTCGGTCGACTATGGTTCGTCGTGCTGGCTGGCAACCTGATCGGCACAGCCTTGGCCGCCCTCGCCTTTACCTACATGCCCGTTTTTGATGGCGAAACGCGGGTGGCTTTGGTCGACATCGCCATGAAGGTCATGAAGCACTCACCAACGGAGATGTTCGCCAATGCCGTCGTCTCTGGCTGGATTATTGCCACTATGGTTTGGATGCTGCCTCGCGCTTACTCCGCCAAGCTGTGGATTATCATCATCATGACCTGGATGATTGCTTTCAGTAACCTCACCCACATCGTGGCCGGTGCCTCAGAGATTTTCTATCTGGTGTTCATTGGCCACATCCCCTGGCAGGATTTCATTTGGCCATTTGCACTGCCCACGCTGGCGGGGAATATCATCGGCGGTACCTTTATTTTCGCACTCATCAGCCATGCGCAAATCCGCAACGACATGAGTCGTTCATCGCACGGTAAACGTCAAAAGGCGTATGAGAATGAGGAAAAAGAACATCAGCAGAAACGCTGATTGACGACACTTTGAGCAAACGCGCCGTTAAGTGCTTATTCTCAGAGCAAAAATGCGTATAATAGCCGGGCTTCACGTCTCCATAGTTAAATGGATATAACGAGCCCCTCCTAAGGGCTAGTTGCAGGTTCGATTCCTGCTGGGGACACCATAACGCCCTCTTATATGCTCTCCGAAAGTCTAAAAAATCCTTTAAAAACAACAAAAAAACATCAATTCATTGTCTTAGCTAATACCATAAAATCTTGTAGAAGCTATACACACTCAATGGCGGCAACGGCGCTTCTTTACTGATAAAAAAGTGGCTCTTCCGCTATCGGTTTGCGGGTACGGAACAAAGAGAGATACTAATTGAGAAAGAACTGAAAGTGCTTACGGGATAAAATTAACTAGTTTTCCTTGGCCTAAATGACACCAGAAAGTTAATAAGCGACTCCGCTATTAATAAAATAATAACTATGCTGAATTATCATGGCAGGCTTACTGGCCACGGATTCCGGCACACAATGAGTACAATTTTGCATGAGCACGGATTTAACAGTGCATCGATTGAAACCCAGATTGCTGCATGTTGATAATAATTCCATCCCTGGAAATTAGGACCACTATAAATATATTTATAATAGAAGAAAAAATACTGATACTTTATAGAAAAAGATTAAGCATCAATACCTGAAATCAAATATATCCCGATCATTTTGTGGATAGTAATGTAACTAATGAGCCCACGACCCCACCAACTATACCTGTCAAAAAAGTGATTGTCATTTCAAATAATTTAGAGTTTTTAGCTTCATAAAACTGTACCAATTCCCTTGTATCCTTTATCGGGAATTCAGAAGATTGACTTATTTCCTTATCAATATATTCTTTTAGGTAAGAATAACTTCCATTATACAATTCAACATAATAGTATTTCATAGATCTATCTTTTTCTACTTTACCTCCATTAAAAGCCCAGATTGATAGCAAAAGATTTGAGATTAATGTTTTTTTATCAAAATAACCTAACAGTCCTTTTTTATTTTTAAATAAACCGTTCAACTCATCTAAATTCGTTTGTAGACAATCCCATTGGAAACCATGATAGTTGTTATTATCAACCAACATATAAAAGTAATCAAGCTCATGCGACATACCAAACATCACATAATGAAATGCTTCTGCATCACTTGAAAATTCATTAGGATTATATTTTATTTCAATTTCATCATATCCCAGAACATGATTTTTTATCACGTCAACAGGCGTATCTATTTCACCTGCACTCAGGTAGAAATTAGCATGGAAAGGCGATGGCCCGATGCATTCAAATGAGATATAAGTATTTATTTTATTGAACTCGGATTTTAAATACTCTCTTATCATCATAATAGCGTCTGAAGGTTTGTATTCTTTTTCACTATTAATCAGTTCAATGAAAGTAACGCTGCTATGATATACATATTTAATATGAATTCTAAAACTATCAGGGAGGTGTTCCTCTATATAATAACCGACCCTACTTTTAATTATCGACTCTTGTAATCTTTTCGAAATTGACAGTTCGAAGCTAACATCAAATGATGGCATTAAAGGATTAGTTTTTCGGCTTCCATCATCAATAGAATGATAAGTTAACAACTCTCTTTCAAGGGAATTATCGAAATAAATATCTAATCCATCTAAAGTTTGAATATTCTCTAAAACGCTCCTAAGTTCATCGATAAAATCGCCAACAGTTATTACCTTATCTTTGGCTTTATCATTTAAATAAAAAGAATACGACCCTACACCAAAAGAGATCATCTATAGCTCCTTGCCAAAACGGATTTTTATATTTCAATGCAGCCTATCGTTAGTTCTACCATTTACATATAAAGATGTAAACGACGAAATCAGCACTACACCGCACGCGCCTGCGGTTCTCGGATCATAAAATTTTTTCAGTTTTATTTTTCTACAAACCAACCTGCCAGCCCGCGCCGTTACTGGGCTTGTGCATTCCGATACCAACTGAAATCATTAAAAAGAATTTCAGCTTTTCCGCATTTTTTTGCTGCTGAAACCAGCAAAAACTACGCTATTTCTTTGACTTAAAAAATGATGTAATTTTTCGTGCTACAAACGACGATGTCGTACCAACATCTGCGTGTCTTTGTTGGTACAGGCACAAGGCAACAAGAAATAGTGATGTGAGCGCCAGCGGCAGGAAGTGAAGCGATGGGCAATATGCAGGCGTTTGAGGGTTACCTGCATAAGAAAGGCACTTATCGTCGTCGGCTTGGGCCGGGAAAATGATCGACGAGTCTAACTTTGAAGTCAGGGTGAACGTCGACAATCTGAATCTTGAAATCAGGAAAATTATCAACAATTTCCCATTCCCCTGCTCGGTTAGCGAACGCAGTAACTTCTTGTACTCTTAGGTGTTCGTGCGCGCTGACAATCTGCACTCTATAGTCTGGAAACGAATCAACAATTTGAATTCTGCCATAAACCTTAGACACATCGACGGCAAGGGAAAATGGCGAGAAAAGAACCGCGCAACAAACCAGCGTTAAACCTAAATACCTCATACTTATTTCCTTGATTTATATGTATTCCTGAAAATCATTTCATGGTACTTACCTGATTTTGTCAATATAGAGGGGAATACTCACACAACGTTCATCTCACGATACGGAGGCTATATGGAGTGGCGCAATACCACGCTTCGTCCAGCTACGCCGGAAGATGAACAGTTCCTGTTCAAACTTCGCCGTGCAACGATGGACGAGCACCTTTACAGAGCCGGCGTTATTGCTGATGATTCGGCGCATTGGCAGCGAATCAAATATCATTATAACGACGCGTATATTGTGCTGATAGGATCTGAACGTATTGGGTTATTCAAACGGCACAAAGGCGCCAATGAGTGGACCATTATACAAATCCAGATTTTGCCAGCCTATCAGGGACAAGGTATCGCGGCGTGGCTATTAAACACATTTTTGCAGCAGGCGGACGAAGCCAACGTCCCCGTGACGCTGAGTGTTTTGAACGGCAATAGAGCAATAACCCTCTACCAACGCGTAGGTTTTAAGGTCGTTGATAGTGCTGATGGTGCAGTAAAGATGAAACGCAGCAGAAAAGATCGTCTGTAGAACATCAACAACAATGTGAATGACAAAGAATATATACGCACCACCATGAATAACCTTATAATATCAAAAGGATTTATTCACTATTTGTAAGGAATGCGTGTTTATTATGAAACGGAGTTATATAAAAAGCGTCATTTTACCTTTTATTTTTCTCTCCAGCGCGGCACATGCGCAAGACTTCCCCACTTTTGTGACAGATTTCACCAAGGTGTTGCAAAAGAGTAAATTGTCACAGAAGGATTACAATCAATTTATTGAACTCACTAATTCCTATTTTATTCCCGCTAGCTATGGTGTAAATATAGCTAAAAAAGATAAAATAAGTTATAAAAACAACGAAATAATGCCAAAACTGGAATCTGACGCCAGCTTTATCTTCAATGGTTCAAATGGAAAATCGGCCTTTATTTCATTTCTGCAAGAAATAAAAAATCTCCCGCCGTCAGAAAAATATTTTGAAAAATCCTACACGGATGCAGGATCGGTCTTCGTCATGAATTACTATACGCTGTCATCAGCCATCATTAATATCCAGATGGACATCGTGTCTCCTCCTGGCCTCAAAGGGCTAGTCACAAAACTCATTAACCAAGAGACACCAGACCTTGAACAAGAAGCAGGTGAGCTAACCTATATCTATCAATTCTCAAATATAAATGGCGGCTATAAGATGGTCAGTGCCAACGCCTACTCATCTTCAGATAAACGAATCTGCGCGTCCTGCTGACATGATTTCAATGGAATTGAAAATGATAAAAATCATAATAAAATCGCTATTGTTGATAATACTTTCATCACACTATGTTAACGCAAATAATCTTGTGTGTCGTAGTCCACTTGTTATTCAGTCGTTAATCAAAGAAGATCAAGAGAAAGCACAGCCCATCAGCGACCGTGTATCTTTAGAGACAATTAGAAAAATTGAATTTGAATATGACATCATTATCACAAAACTTAAAACAAAAAATAATCTAAGCTGCTTTGGCAAGGCCAAGATAAAAATCCCATCCGATGTGGCAAATTTTTTAAAGTACTATCCTATTCTGGAGAATGGAGATCCTAAAGCAAAAAGCATTTACCGTTCCAATCTTTACCTACACAAAAAAGGCGATGAATACATCGCATTAGACCGTGTTTATTATAATGTTCATATTGCTGATAATCAGCAAGAAACCAATATTATGTATCCACACGATGAGTCAGTCTCACGCACACTTTATGGCTTGGCTTGGTTACAAGAAAATGCAGCAAGGCTGGAAGCACAATCACCACGTTTTAAATATATTAAAGCTATTGTCGAATTCAGAGAGGCTGATAGTGCGCTAAATATTTACTGGAGTAACCTGCCCGATTATATTAAAGGGCAACTGAAAGAGGATGCACGGCAGTGGATAAAAAACAAAAATAAAAAATGCGGTGCAATAGAAACTATCGCGAATAACAACCGCTCAATGGAAGATCGGGCAAAAATTTATACCTGCCAAGAGCAGATGACGAGGGAAAGGCTGGTGCAGCTTGGATTGACTGAAAACAAGGACAAAAAATGAAACAGCTCCTCTATGTTATGATTGGAATTATCCTTACTTGTACGTCAGCGTATGCCAAGGACGACTTTCAATGCAGCGATCCCAACGCGGTTGAAGCCGTGAAAAAAACGTTTGCCGACCGTGCAAAAGAAATGTTCTATAAGTCCCCTTCTCAGTCTGTTGATACAGTAAACGTGATTTATTCTAAAATCTCAACTCAGCCACGCTGGGGAAAAGCATTCTCATGTAGCCTTCGGGTTGAAATCCCCGTTAGACAAGAGATCATCGACATCATTCTTAATAAAGATGAAATTTTGTATACAAAAGATGAAATGGGTAAAATTAGCAATAACATTTTTACCAAAACAGGCGAAAGCAAAAATAATAGACTCAGCGATAACAACATCGTCATTCCGTCCTTTGCCTACGACCTCAGTATTCTTGAACATGAAAAGGAAATAAAAGTAGAAAAAAAATCCTATGATGCCCTATCCAGAGCAATTTATGCCGTAGCCTGGCTCAGTGAAAACGCCGAAAAAATCACAAAGACCGCACAAGAGAAAACGCTTGAAAGTGAAAAGGAACAATATCTTTTCTTTTTCACCGACGTCTATGGAATATTGGAAGACGCACCTGAAGACATAAAGAGTAAATTCCACGCCTCTCAAGCAACATGGGTTAAGGAAAGAAATAAAAAATGCGGCAATGCCGAATCCTTAGAGACGAATACTCTTTCACTTAAAGAACAGATTCATGCTTATCGCTGCCATAATGCAACGATGAGTGAACAAGTATCAAGTTTAAATCCAGACGAAGGGTGATAGTCACACCGATATTACTTCAGGCTATTGCCTACTATCTTAGCAATGGCCTGAATATAAATCCCTCGCCCAGTTTACCCAACCAGGACGAGCCAACCTTCGGCTAATCAGCTATCGCTCGGCTGAACGGAGCGCTCAAGATAGGTAGACAGCACAACATAAGAGCGTGTTGAGCTGACGCCAGGCACCGCATAAAGCTGAAACAGAAGTTTTTCCAGCGACTGCGCATCTTCGGTGCGAATCTTGAGGATCATAGCAGTATCGCCAGCAACCGAATGCACTTCTTCAACATCAGAATTTTGCGTGATCTCCATCAGTTCGGATGAAACGCCCCAGCCACTGGTGTCAACGTGCACAAATGCCAGAAGATTCTTTTTTATCGCCACAGGATCGAGCAGCGCAGCCGTTTTCCGTATCACGCCGTCGCGCCGAAGCCGTTTCACCCGTTCATGCACGGCAGGAGCCGAAAGTGCAACTTTTTCCCCCAGTTCGGCATAGCTCAGCGTGGCATCTTCAACCAGTTCCCTTAATAATCTTCGGTCAGTGGCATCAATATCCCGTGTTGGAATGACTTTTGGCTTAATGTCATCTTTATTTATTTTCATTCTCTTATTCCTTATTTAAAACTAATACTGTTTGGTTAATAGTATTTTCTCCGAATCATATTAAGCAAAAAGTGAAATTTCAATGTCACAACATCAACATGCCGAATGTCATGCCAATTCGCGCACGCTTCGTGTTCCTGGCGCGACCTATGTCCTGACGTTCTGTATCGGCGTGATTGGATCAAATTCGTTACTCTTGGGCCCCATCGCTCCCGAGATCGCCACATCATTTAAGAGTATCGCGCAGTCAGTCATGCTGGCCTCAGCCGCATTTGGCCTGGGAACGGCGCTAAGCGCCCTGTTTCTGGCACGATACATCGATCGATTCGGTGCCTTTAAGATGTTGAAGAACGCGATGATCCTACTGGTCGTCGCCTTACTTTCCAGCGCTTGTGCCTCTTCCGTCGAATGGCTGGTAGCCAGCCAGCTCATTGCCGGCATTGCATCCGGCGTGGCGATTCCGGCGATTTATACCACCGCCGCGGCTATCGCTCCCAAAGGGTTGGAAAGTAAAACAACGGGCGTCGTTCTTACCGGCTGGACGCTGAGCCTTGTCGCTGGCGTTTCACTCGCGTCGATTCTGGCAGAACAGTTTCACTGGCGTGTCGTTTATCTGGGGATCGGTGTACTTGCCGTTTTGGCTATCGTCATCCTTTCTCGTCTGAGTAACCAAGATGAAAACGTCACGCGAATCTCATCATCGCCGCTTGCAGCACTGAGTGTGCCCGGCGTGAAACCGCTATTGGCCGCATGTGGCGGGTTCATGACCGCCTTTTATGGGGTTTACGGCTACCTGGGGGACTATATCTATCATGAACTGCATCAGCCGCTCAGTGCCAACGGCCTGATTGCGCTTTGCTACGGTATCGGTTTTGGCTCAGCGGCTTTTCTGGATTTGACGATAAGCAAAGTGAATCCCAAAGTGGCTATGCCAGCCTCATTCCTTACGGTAGCCGCAGTGTACCTCGCTTTCGCCCTGTCAGGAAATAACCTGCCCGTTATCTGCGTTCTGATGCTTTTTCTTGGCACCGCTAACCACCTGTGCGTCAATTTACTGATCACCGGATTAAACACAACCGATACGTCGAAACGCGGTGCAATCATGGGGCTTAACAGTGCGGTTACCTATTTAGCCGTCTTTATCGGGAATACGCTTTTTGGTGCACTCTACCTACATTGGGGTTATACCACCGTGTTATACGCGGCAGTCGGTTTCGTGGTGATTTCCATCCTGTTCACAGTACAAATTCGAACAACCAGCAAACGCTGAATGGCATTAACACATCCCCATCTCTTATCCAGCAGGATATTTTTTGTAGCGGCACACTGAGTGTGTGCCGCCAGATAAGGTCATTGCTACTCCCGGCACGACTTCCGCGATGCCTATATCGCATAGATTGACACCCAGCTTGCCCACCTTGATAAACGCTCTATTCGCTGCACCAGCAACCACGCCTAATATCCGCATGGATACTGGGAAATATCTTAATAGTATGCCAACTCGATAAGCGCCCAAAAGAACGGCGAAAATACACTCCTAGTTTATTTGGGGAAACAAACATCAAGTAATGCCAAGCAGTAACTGCATGATAGAATAGCTAAACTGGCATCTAGGGTCGTTCCAAAAGCCGATACCTCGTCGGTTGGCGCCAGTTGAAAAATAGGGGGGAAGGTAACGGGGAACACCTTTGTCAAAGTTGAACAATTTACGGAAATGGCTCAGTCTCGACGAGTCAGCGAAATACCTCGAAAGAAAAATTAATGAGCAAGTGGCTATAACAGATATTTTACGATTTGCTCTGGATGGGCATCTGATTTTATCAGTAAATCTACAGTCACCGAAGATCGCCAAAAAGGTTGAAGTAAAAAGAGTAAAAATGGCTGAAACCGCGACGAATGTGGAAGTCTATGTGCGTGAAAACTGGGGGGTGTATATCGGTGAATCATTCTCCCCAGACCGTGAAATAGACTTTGCTATCGCAACAAGCAATGAGATAACAAGCCTGAGTGGGGTCCAAGACACGCCGCTATTAGGTATTGAGCGCTTATTTGCTGAAGAACAATACTGTAAGAGCCTTGGACTTCCCAAGCCATCAAGAAAGCAAGACCTCATTCGAGGTGTAACCATCTCTGCTGGCCCATCGGGTCTTTACCAGCTCCAGCATTTTATCGATATTGACGATGAGATTGAGGAGCTTTACCGAGCCGCGGAAGCCGCCGGGGATGCCAATCATCCAGCCTTCAATAGCATTATCGACATATTCAAAAACCTCAGCACGATTAGCATGTGGGATGCAGATGCCCACATGAGATATATCCCCGCGCCATCCGTGCCAGATGATATCTATTTTGTTGCCCGAACGGCCAACCTGGATAAGTTAGTTGAAGTGCTCAATGCGACTCCAGTGACAAAAACACCAAAACAGTCAAAGAAAACTGAAAATGCTCAAGCCAAGTTTATTAAAAATCTCCTCACGGTGATGTATGGCGCGGATGTCGCTGAAAATCCAAGAAAGCATATCGATGGAAAGATGGCACAAATTAGAATCGATCTGGAGGCAAAAAGCCTTTACTGCCCTAGCGGAGTCACCATCGAAAACTGGCTGTCCGAAATAGAATAAATCGTAATATTGCATTTTCTCTTTGTAAGATTACCCCACCAGCGACTTAGCATTGACACAATTCTCCTGTAGACCGCAACCCCCTACAGGAGATAGTAAATGACTCACCCCTCTATAGTTCTTTCCTCTCAACTCACTGCGCCTATCGGTGTCGTCAGCGATATCCATGCGCAAGCCTGCAAATCGCTGGAACAGGAGGCAGGTAAGTGAAGAAAGGGATCGAAGTAAAACTGACCATGCTCCGTGGAATTATTGATCTAATGACCAGTTGCGATGATTCAACCGAACTTGAAACCCTCCGCAATGTTGCACTAACGGCACTTGTGATCGTGGACGACATCAATGATGAATATTGCCGTGAAAAGTTCGACGAGAAGCGAACAAAAAGCTAAGCGCATCACAGTATAAAAATGCCCATATCACCGGAATAAAAAGGTGAAACTTATATTTTCCTGAACGGACGATGCACGCTGAATGCCGTAATATAACGGGTAGTGTGATTAGGTGGACATCATTCCAAGGACAGTTCGCCCCTGATTATTATCAAAATCAATATAAAAATCTTCATATATCGGAAAGCGTTCGACAGGAAATACGAAAGTAGAGAGAGGTATATCTAACTATACCTCTCTTATGATAATTATTTCGACGCGGTTAGACTGGCAGCCGTAAATTCTGGATAACCGGCCGGTCGACCATTATTCAGGTTAGTCAGGAAGTTACTGTCTTTAAGCGGAATCGAAGCGGAACCGTAGTCAAACGCATTTAATCGGTTACGCAGCTCTTCGTTACTGATACCGTCACCCGACATCGCATACCAGCTGACAATATCCGGCGTCACAAAGTTGCCGTAAGGGTTTTCTGCTTGTTCATTCGCTTTGGCAAATCGGAAAGCGTGCGTTAACACACCGTCTTTGTGGTAGACGAATTTCAGGCGACCGCCTTGCTTATCAATATTCGCTGCAGCCTCCGTCGTCAATTTGCCGTGCGCGCTGAAGCTGCCGTGTGTTACCGCGCCGTTTTTAGTCCAGATGGCAACATGCTCCCAGTCATGTCGATGACCCGTGTTCAAACCGCCCAACACCTGATCTTTTAAGAAATAGAGCGCATAGAAGCTACCACAATAGCGAGCACCACCGGAATCAACACAGGCATATCGGTGCAATGTATTTGACGATTCGAGAAAATTACCCCATCGGCACCCACCCGTCAGACTTCCTGTTGGTTTCAAGCCCCCGTTTTGTACCCCGCCTCGGCTAAACCCGGCACTGGGCAAACAACCATCACTGTCGAAATCAAATACCGGCGCAATCGCAAGCGCATTAATACCTGACGGTAGCGCTTGATCCAACTTAGAGAAATTATCCGCATGCGCAGAAAAAGCGACACATAATATGGATATCGCCATGATCGTTTTCTTTCCTGAAAGCATTTTCACTCCTTTAGCAGAAAATAGCCCTTTTATGGACTTGTACCCTTGCAGTTACAATGAAGATAAAACGTAATATTGATAAAAAAAATGAAGGCGGGATTATTTTTAACAAGAAAGGAGTGGAAATAAAAATCATTTATTTCCAACAATGAACACCAATATATTTAGCCTGCAAAATAATGCAGAAAATTTATATAAAAAAAATCGCTAACGCTCCTGATCCGTTAGCATTTTTACTCACCGACCACACCATAACGCTGGCTTGCGGCATCAAAACGGTATTCCAGCAGAATATCGCCTCCGCCGTGGGAATAGCAGTTCAGCAGGATGCTGCGATTATCTCCGCCATTTTCAATATTCATATAAACCGGAGTCATGAAAAAGCCAAACTGGCATTGTTGAAAATCAGGCTGGAGAAGCTGGTCGACATTGCCGCTTTTCTTGTTAATCGCCTTGATTCCCTCAACAACCATCCCTGTATCACTGTTTTGATACACGCCGACAAAACTGTGAGTCGCCGTTTGCCCCCAGAATGGAATATCGACCTGCCCTTCGACTTTGGCGGGCTGCTCGCTATCATCAAAGGATGCCACACGCCGTAGGCTAACATCATAACGCGCCTTTCCGTTTGACCACTCGCCGCGGAGCTCTTCCCCCACCTCGGTCAATTTAAACGGGCAGCGGGTCATATCGATGCCGGACTTAACGCCCTGAACGATATATTTATCATAGTCCTGCGGGGTATGGATTTCGCAGATTTCAAGCGACGTTTCCGAGAGCCGTCCATACAGAGGGATCGGCGCTCTGTATTTATCGTAAAAATAGCTCCCAAGCAGATTCTTATCCTGGTCAATACTGTATTTCTGCAATGAAAAATGCACCGGATAAGGCCCAATGTGGCCTTCGTAATTGCTCACGACATACCAGCCGGCTTGTGCTCCCCATGCAGCCGTCAATAGTCCACAGGCTATTAAGGTTGATACCGCTGCTCTCATACATTCACCTTGTCTACCCGTCATACTTCAAGCTGCCTATACGGTGGTTTGTCTGCCACTTGCATTGTGTTTTTAGCGTGTCAATCATGAAGCCGAATCGTTCAAAAACGGCTTAGCCTATCAGGCTAATCATGGTGGCAGCAGGGACAGATTTCCACCTCAGACACCGTCATGGCGGTTGTGTCTTCGCAGTCCCATTCGACACGTACGGACTGCGCTTCTCGCCCTGAGTGGTGCAAATATTTCTCGACTGGGCTTTCCGTCATCCCGGTAATCACCTCGGTGGCGACGAGCTCATCACCAACAAAAACGCGAGCCGTTGCCTGTGAGGCTTCACGCGTTTCACCGGATTGCCGATACAAATAGTTAACCGTCAGTTTAATGCTAGGCATAGCGCTTCTTAACAGAGGAAAAGACAGGGAAAACAGTGTATCGCGTTCCCCCGCGCTTGTAGAGCACATATGAGGTAAGGGCTATCACTACATCACGCTAATACCCTGATAGTTTTCTGTTTTTTAAAAATGGAGAGGTTTGGTCACATAAGCTCGCACGATTGGTAATCAAAAAGTTAAATCTTATGCATTTTGGATATTAATGAAGCAGAAAAAACAGCCGATACCTTTTACGATAGGGTGTTTTTTAATGCAATTGCATTTTGCATAAATAGTGTTTGGCATAAATACTGTTTTACATTAACCGTGTTCTCACTGACCCATTTCGTTAACGTCATAGTGTTGAATAGTAGGAAATTATCTCTAGCAGACTGATTCGTCTTCCAAGGAAGATAATTATTCTGCTTGTGTTGGTGACCTCAATTTCAACCATTTCGGTATTAACGTATGTGGTTTTAACACACTGAAGTAACTCACTGGTAAAACCATTACCAGCACTAAATAGATATAAGAAGGAGTTATACTGTGGTGATTCCAGATATTCAACTCGTGAATACGACTACCCCGGCAACCATGCCTCCGATTGGCGCGGCGGCTAACCCGACTGTCGTTGCAGCTATCAGCCCGGGGAATAAAACCGACACATCAACAAACTCCGACTCTCAAAATATGCCGGGCTCGAACGAGAGCACCAAAGTCACGCTGTCTTCTCAAAAGAAGCGTGCCGCTGAAGAGAAAGATGCTCCTCCACCTGAACAGATTAAGGCACAGCAGAAAGCCGCTACCGAATACTCGCTGGCGATGACGGGTATTCCTTTATACAACGGCAAGCTCATTTCCGTGGTTAAGTACCCAGATGGTAATTCTGAAATGTTCGATGCCTTTACCGGACAGCGCATCACACAAGAAGATCTGGCACTCATGGGCGCACTTCATAGTTCCGGTGGTGAACAGGTATTACATTTTGAGAGCAAAACATCATATAGCAATTTGTCTGCTGCCGAAGTTTATCAGCAGATTCAGGAAATGCTGCATGGTTCAGGCGATCAGGAAGAGCTGGCTTAATAAAAAAATAGATGCCAAGACAACTATATTCATTGCCCTGGCATTAAAGAAAAATATAACGTTATCTTAATAATGTAATATGACTACTTGATGGAAACTGGCCGATTAACGAGTCTCAATGAGCGTTTCTGAAAACTCAGCTAATCTTGTCAGACCATATTCCCAGGGACCAAATCCCGCTTCTGCATTAATGTGCCCCGCCTCACCGACATCAACCAGTTCACTGTCCCACGCATGCGCCCAATATTGGGCGCGAGTGAAGCTCATCAGCGGATCGTTATGACTGGCAAATGTCAGCGTCGGAACCGACAGCGGTGTAGCCTGGATGCGATCGTCAATCTCAAAGCGCATCGGCTCAGCAGGAGCCACCAGCATCACGCCGGCGATCCCTTCCTGACCCTGCTGCACAACATGACAGGAAGCCAGTGCGCCAAAGCTGTGGCCGATCAGAATCACGGGCTGTGTACAGACGCTAAGCTCACGGCGGATCGCCAACACCCAACGATCCAGATCGGCCTGATACCATTCCCGCTGGCGTATACGGTGCCAGTGAGGGAAACGCCGTTCCCAATGGCTTTGCCAGTGTTCGTCATCGCTGTCCCGCAATCCCGGCACCAGCACCATCGTTAGCTGCTGGCTCACTTCCGTTAGCCGCCGCTCGATTTCTGTTGTCTGCATCCGCCCTTAACACTCCTGTCAGTTACCCGGCCCCTTCTGTCTGGTATATCAGCCACCGGTTACTTTAACAATCTGGCCTTGCAGCTTTTTCCTTTGATTTTGCCTTTCTGAAGCTGCTGCAACGCGCGCTTAGCGCTAGCTTTACGGATAGCGACATAAGCATGCATCGGGAACATATCAATTTTCCCCACTTCCTCTGCCGTTAATCCTGCATCACCGGTTAACGCCCCGAGGATATCGCCGGGACGGATTTTGGCTTTTCTGCCACCATCAATGCACAGCGTCATCATCTCAGGTTCAAGCGCAACCTCACCACTGCGACCAACCTCATCCGCTGATGTCCATGTAATTCGCATACCGAGATAGTCTTCAATCAGATTAGCGCGGTTCATTTCCTGGGGTGTACACAGGCTGACTGCCAGACCTTTCGTCCCCGCGCGGCCCGTTCTGCCAATGCGGTGAACGTGGACTTCAGGGTCGAAAGCCAGCTCAAAATTCACCACCAGCTCCAGCTCTTTGATATCGAGGCCGCGAGCGGCAACATCGGTTGCCACCAGCACACGGCAGCTGCGGTTAGCAAAACGCACCAGAACCTGATCGCGATCGCGCTGTTCCAGATCGCCATGCAGCGCGGATACGCTAATCCCGCGCATGTCCAGCGCGTCAAATACACTCTGGCAGTCACGCTTTGTGTTACAGAACACCACGCAGGACGCAGGCTGATAATGGCCCAAAATGGCAATCAACAGCGGCAGGCGCTGATCTTTTGTCGTCTCATAGAAACGTTGTTCAATAGCCGACTCTTCTACATCATCTGCGATCTCAAAACGCTGTGGCTGACGCTGAACGCGCGCGCTGATCTGTTCGATCTCTTCTGGATACGTAGCGGAAAATAACAGGGTTTGACGATCGGACGGCGTGTAGGAAATCACATCATCAATGGCGTCAGTGAAGCCCATATCCAGCATGCGATCCGCTTCATCCAGCACCAGTACCTTCAGGCTATCCAGAGACAGCGACTGCTTGCGTAAATGGTCCTGAATACGTCCCGGCGTCCCGACAACAATGTGCGGTGCGTGAACCAGCGAATCGAGCTGCTGCCCCATCGGCTGACCACCGCACAGTGTCAGAATCTTAATGTTTTGTGCAAAACGAGCCAGGCGGCGCAGCTCTTTGCTGACCTGATCGGCCAGTTCGCGCGTCGGGCACAGCACCAGCGCCTGCGTGGTAAAGTCGCTCACGACGATACGATCCAGCAGCCCAATGCCGAATGCCGCCGTTTTACCGCTACCGGTTTTCGCCTTGGCCCGCACGTCTGCGCCGCTCAGAACGGCTGGCAGCGTCGCCGCCTGAACGGGTGTCATGTCGGTATAGCCCAGTTCATTAAGATTGGATAACTGCTCTGCGGGCAGCGCGAGGGAAGAAAAAGAGGTTGTACTCACAGTGATTACTCTACCAAGGACGAGATAACGAAAGGTGACGCCGTGCTAAAAGCGGCGCAGATATGCCGCAATCATAGCAGAGTTCGCCATCGTTGACCGATTTACCTCCTGTTCTGCGACTAAAACCGCGAGGCAAATCCTTTGTTCACCAGAAAGCCTTGTCCTTCCGGTGATAAAAGGTAGTTTGCTAGCAGCCGCGCCTCACGTCGGGCCGGCTTCATGACAGCCAGCATGTATTCGGCATCAATACGATAGGGATCGGGTAAATGGACCACATGCAGATCAGGTTGATTGAGCAATAACGGCAGATAGCTGGCATAGCCAATGTGCATATCACTCTGTCCAGTCCGAATCAGATAACTTCCCGCCGTCATGCCAGCAGGAATGGCATGATCGAGCCCGCCGCCCACCAGCGGTTTCGCTCTGTCGCGCAACTGATTTCCCCAGCCTCGATGCAGACGTTCGATGCGATCAAAGAGCTCAAACGCATAATCCCCACCGGGATCGCTGCCGGGCGTTGAGGTTGAAAGCACAAAACGTGGATCAAGGAGCGCCATCAGCCAGGATTGCGTGGTGAGTTCCGGTACGTTGCGCATCACAATACAAAGGTGGTTGCGCGTAAACACGCTGGTTTCTTCCGCCAGCCCCAGCGCTTTCAAGCGTAAAGGATGCGCACAGTTTGCCGAGGCGAAAATATCCACCGCGTCTCCGTGCACCACTTTTTCACTCAGTAGCCCAGCCGGGCCAAAAGTCGGTATCACGTCTACCGCATAGCGTTCGCTGAACGTCGCCAACAACGGAGCAAATGCGAGGCGCAGGCTGCCCGCTGCATACAGGCGAAGGGGATCGATCATGGTGACTCCGTCATGGTCAATATCGGTATCAGCGTATAATACGGCTGTGGCGCGATGTCCACGCACACCCGTCGCATCGGAATACCATACAGCTGCGACAGGTTATCCTCCGTCACAACCTCATCACAGCGGCCATAAAGATAGTGTTGATTGCCCATCAGCAGCAGCGCCCGATCGGCAATGGCCAGCGCATGCGAGGGATCGTGCGTGGTTAGCAGGATGCTCAGGCACTGCGTTTTAGCCAGATGCGTCAATAACCGCAGCACCTGCACCTGATTTTGCACATCAAGTGCCGCCGTCGGCTCGTCCAGAATCAGCGTCTGACACTCCGAGGCTAACGCACGCGCGATTAAGACAAGTTGCCGCTGCCCGCCGGACAACGCGCTAAACTCACACTCGGCAAGGGAGGCGATTCCCAGCATAGTTAGCGCATTCTGAGCTACGGTGATGTCATGCGCAGAAGGCATGGCAAACAGCCGAACACGTGCCGCACGCCCCATCAGCACCATATCCAGAACGCTATAAGAAAACGGCGGTGTGAATATCTGCGGCACAAAGCCAATGTGTCCATCGCGCTGGATCGTCCCAGAAAGCGGCGATAAATGCCCCATCAGCGTATTCAGCAGCGTCGTTTTCCCTCTGCCATTCGCGCCCAGAATCGCCGTAATTTCCCCTTCCTGACAGCACAGATTCAGCGGTGAAAAAAAGCCCTGCCCCTGTTGGTAGCCATATACCAGTTCTTCTGTCGATAACCTGATGGCTGGCATGCTAACGTCCTCGACTCTGCCGCTGTGTTTTATACAGCAGCACGGCAAAAAGTGGCGCACCAAGTATCGCCGTCAGAATGCCCAACGGAATTTCCGCTTCACTGAGATTACGCGCCAGATCGTCCACCAGCACTATAAATCCGCCTCCCAGCCACAGCGACACCGGCAGCAGGCGACGATGATCGGCACCCACCAGCATGCGTGCAACATGAGGAATTACCAGCCCAATCCAACCAATACTCCCGCTGACTGCCACCTGCGCGGCGACTATCGCGGCACATAAGCTCAAAATCAGCCAGCGCAAGGGCTGCACGGCGACACCCAGCGCACGCGCATCCTGCTCGCCCATCGACAACACGTTGATGTGCCAACGCAGCCGCAGCAGCAGTCCACCTGCAAGGGCTAACGGCACCGCCATGGTCATCAGCGAGTTCCAGTGTGCAGTGGCAAAGCTGCCTAACAGCCAGAAAACGATGCTCGGCAACTTCTCTTCGGTATCAGCCAGATATTGCATCAGGCTGACCAGCGCGCCAAAAAATCCGCTGAGGATGACGCCCGCCAGAATCAGGATTAGCACGTTCTGCCTGCCGAATGCAGCGGCCATCATGAAAATTAGCAAGAGCGCCAGCATGCCGAACGTAAACGCAGACAGCAACAAAAGCAGCGGCGTCCAGCTTAATAGAATCGCCAGCGTGCCACCGAAGGCCGCGCCAGCAGACACGCCGATGATATGCGGATCGACCAGCGGGTTACGGAAAACGCCTTGCAGTGTTGCCCCACTCAGCGCCAGCGCCGCGCCCGCACACCAGGCTAATAACACGCGGGGTAAGCGCACGCTCCACACCACTTGCCGTTCGATATCCCCAAGAAGCGAGTTGTTGCCAGACAGCGGCTCAACAAGGATCTGGACAATGCGCCACGGGGATAAGCTAAAGCGCCCTATCCCCAGTGAGCACACGGCAATCAACAGCGTGGACACCACCACCGTGAGCAGCGTGATCCGGTAGGTGCGATAACTCATTGCGCCGCAGAAGCGTCCGCACGGTAATCCATACGATAGAAGCGTTGGTAATACGCATCGGCGGCTTTTTGCATATCGATATCGGCAAAGCGCTCAGGGTACAGCTTTTTCGCCATCCACAGTTCACCAATCGCTAACGCTTCCGGCATCGGGTAACCCCAGGCTTTGGCGTATTCCGGCATCAGATATACACGATGCTGTTTCACCGCTTCAATCGCCTGCCAGGCCGGATCGTTAACGATCTGCTTCACCACATCTGGGTAGCGATCCTGCACGAAAATTACCTCTGGATTCCAGGCCAACACATTTTCAATCGACACCTGCTTGAAGCCTTTTATCGATGCCGCCGCCACATTCAGCGCCCCTGCATGCGACATCATCAGGCCGGTATATTTCCCTGAGCCGTAGGTGGTCAGGTCTGGGTTAGCCATATACACGCGGATTCGTTTCTCTTCTGGGATCGACTCCAGGCGTGCACTCACGTTTTGCCGCTGCGTAAACGTATAGTCGATCAGCGCTTCCGCCTGTTTCTGACGCTCAACGACGTCACCAATCAGCCGAATCCCTGCCTTAAGCCCTTCGTTATACGCCGTGTTTTCATCACCCATCGTAGGATTGATTTTGTCGGCTTCTCCCGGCTGATCCTGACGCAGTGAGATCGCCACAACGGGAATACCCGTTCGCTCAATCTGCGCAATCATTTCCGGCGGCGCATAGTTAGCGACAAAGACCACCTGCGGCGACAGCTTTAGCAGGCTTTCAATATTGACCTGCGTGAGATCGCCCGGCATTGGTAAATCCGCCAGACGCGGAGCCAGCCGCACATAATGCTCGCCCATCTGTTTCTTCCAACTGGACAGCACACCCACGACGCTCTCTTGTGCATCCAACTGCACCAGAAGATTTAAGGTTTGATGCTGCAACACCACCACGCGATTAACGTGGTCGGGAATCGTTACGTTGCGCCCGAGTTGGTCGGTCACCTGACGCGCCGCCCAAGCGTTGGAAAACACCAAAAACAGCCCGGCAACCCACAGCGTGTAGCCAAATTTCTTTATCATGTTGGTATCCTGATTTTCGCTATATATAAAATAATACAGCGATAGCGACAAAGAAAATACTGATCTCGCTCATAATAATATTTGGATACCAACTTTGGGGTAGATCAGCCCGGACTGGGTTTTCTGCTAAATAACCAGCGGCGATTTATTCTTCAAAGTATTAGTCAGATAAACTGAATTATTACGTTAAAAAAATGATATTTATTCTCACTATTAATCGCGTAGAGTGCTTCTATTACTGATCTATAGAACCTTGCTGTGCAGGACGAATATGCTAAATATTTGTCTGAATATAAGGATAAATACCCTATGAAGAAGATTGGCTTTTTATCATTCGGCCACTGGGCCCCGTCGCCGCAGTCTGGTACACGTTCCGCCGCTGATGCACTACTGCAATCTATCGATCTTGCCGTTGCCGCTGAAGAGTTGGGTGCTGACGGCGCCTATTTCCGGGTGCACCACTTTGCCCGCCAGCTGGGTTCGCCTTTCCCACTGCTGTCCGCGATTGGGGCGAAAACCAAAAACATTGAGATTGGCACTGGTGTCATCGACATGCGCTACGAAAACCCGCTGTACATGGCTGAAAACGCCAGCGCCGCCGATCTGATCGCTGGCGGGCGCTTGCAGCTCGGCATCAGCCGTGGCTCTCCAGAACAGGTGACCGATGGCTGGCGCTACTTTGGCTACCAGCCGGCAGAAGGGGAATCAGAAGCAGACATGGCACGGCGTCATACCGAAGTGCTGTTGGATGTGCTGCGTGGCGAGGGTTTTGCAAAACCGAATCCACAGCCTATGTTCCCGAACCCACCCGGCCTTTTGCGTCTGGAGCCTTATTCTGATGGGTTACGCGAACGAATCTGGTGGGGTGCCGGATCGAATGCCACGGCAGTATGGGCAGCGAAGCTGGGCATGAATCTGCAAAGCTCCACGTTAAAGGATGATGAAACGGGCGAACCTTTTCATATCCAGCAGGCCCAGCAAATTCGTGCCTATCGGGCCGCCTGGGCTGAGGCTGGGCATACGCGCACGCCACGTGTCTCGGTCAGCCGTAGTATTTTTGCATTGATGGATCACCGCGATCGCGCCTATTTCGGCGGAAGCAGTAACGATAGCGACAAGGTGGGCTTCCTGGATGAAAACACACGCGCGATTTTCGGCCGCAGCTATGCCGCCGAGCCGGACGCACTCATCCAACAGTTAAAACAGGATGAAGCGATTGCCGAAGCGGATACGCTATTGCTCACGGTGCCGAACCAGCTAGGCGTGGATTACAATGCGCATGTGATCGAATCGATCCTGAAATATGTTGCCCCCGCGATGGGGTGGCGAGCGTAGTCCTGTAGCCTAACGTATTCAAGCCTATCCAATAGGCGTCAAACCAACGATAACACCATCAAAAATCGGGAAGATTGAGGAGCTATTTTCACTCGAATCCTCCCGGTTTTCCCAGTCCCTGAAACGGTTCAACGCTTTTTAATGCTATTTTGAAAATATAGTTTCTGGACCTCTTGAATTCCCCCCCTCACTCGGCGTAGATTTAGCGCCGATCCCGTCATAACTGGTGTGACTCTGGTGATGACAACGGGAAAGATTACCCTTCGGTGACACCACCGGCAGCGTAATTATTTCCTTCCATAATAAAACGCACAATCGGGATCGTTGCTGGCGTGGTTTCTGCTGGAGAATAAATCGGTGAAGTATTTTTTTATGGGTATCTCATTCTGTTTAGTCGTTTGGGTGAGTACCTTTATGCTGATGGTAGAATAACCTGTCATTTGCCCGGCAAAGATTTATTCATTGAAGGGCACACACAGATAAAGATAAAAAAGGCTGATGGTATTTATACCCTCAGCCTATTTTTATGCCTGCCGATCTATGTTTAATCGACGATTGTTCAGCCGATGATTCGGCATTGCCTTTGTTATTCTCTACAGATTCAATCCATTCATTATCACGCCGAACACGCCGCCCATTGCCAGCCAGGGGCCAAAAGCCAGCGGTTTAGCCGTATCCTCTTTACGCAATCCGCGCCAGACGAGAGTAACGACCAACCCGCTCAACGCCGCCACCAGAACCAGATTCGGCAATGCCTGCCAGCCCAGCCAGGCACCCAGCGCAGCCAGCAACTTAAAATCACCGTACCCCAGCGCCTCTTTGCCCGTGGCGTATTTGAAGATCCAATAAAGTAGCCACAGGGATAAATAACCGGCCATCGCGCCGACAACGGCATCATTCAATGGCACAAAGGTCTCCGACAGATTAAACAACAGCCCCATCCACAGAAGCGACAGCGTAAGTACATCCGGCAGCAGCAGCGTTTTGATATCAATCACGGTTAGCACCAACAGGAAGGACAGCAGAATCAACGCGCCCCACAGCGCCATACCGGGTAGCCAGAGTAAACCTGCCGTCAGAAAAGCCAGCATGGTGATGACTTCCACTAACGGATATTGCACAGACACCGATTGATGACAGCAGCGGGAGCGGCCACGCAACCACAGCCAGCTGAATAGCGGGATGTTATCCTTCACCGCAATAGCCTGCTGGCAGTGCGGGCAAGACGAAGGCGGCCACCACAGGTTGTAGCGCGTATCAGGATCGGAATCGGCCATGCCCGTTTCAAGCTCGATGTCCTGCCGCCAGCGACGCTCCAGCATAATCGGCAAGCGGTAAATCACCACGTTCAGAAAACTGCCAACAATCAATCCCAACACGCCCAGCGCACCAAACCACCACGCCGGAAACAGCTGTGCAAATTCCCTTAAATCGTCCACGTTAGTCCCTGATTGTTGATAAAGAAACGGTATGAATGAGCAGTTTATTTCTGCGCCCGACGGCACAAAAATAACAACGCTTACCTCTATTAATTACAGCAAGCGCCCCTGAAAATTCAGCGTCCTGGCACCCTGTTCATCGGCTTTACCGGTGGTTGCCAGCAGCTTTTTCATCGTCGCGGGTAAGTCATTTCCGCTGCTCAGCCGCCCCGTAAAACGATATTCGCCTTTCGGGGTGACGCTGCCTTTGCCAGACAATTGCAGATGTGAGGAGGTCTGCCGCAGGTTCGCTTCTAGCGCACCTTGCTGGCAGCGTAACGTGGCCTGAGGCGTCGCAAGCACCAGTCCGCCCAGCGGCGTTTTAACCCGCGCCCCCGGCCAGGTTACGTTGGCATCCAGCGACTGGCAGCCTGAACGGTCGACCGTCGCCTCTTGCAGATGGAGCTGCACGTTGCCTTCAGCCCCGATGGGCACGATAAAACGCAGATGGCTGAATAAATAGCCCGCTGGCACAGAAAGCTGCCATTGATAAAACTGCGGCTGCTGCCAGCCGCGAATGATCCCGCGGCCTGCAATGCCTTCCGGGTTTTTAAACGCAATCTCCAGCGCGGGCATAAAACCCGAGAAGGTGAGGTTCCAGTGCACATCGTCTAACGTTAGCGTGCGCCAACTAAACCGTTGCAGGTTCCCCTGCCACAGCGTTCCGGCAGCCTCTGCAACCACCATGCCAGCCGGCAAAGGCACGGCGGTGAGCAAGCGGGCAGGCGCATAGCTTGCCAGGAACAGCCCGTAGGCCAGAACCATAGCAATACCTGCGCCGATGACGGATTTAAGCTTCATCCGCCCGTTCCAGCATCAGTCTGGTGACATCCACCATTCCGGGGCTTTGCTCGACGGCATTCACATCCAGCGATAACACTTTTACGCCATTTTTCTGTTCCAGTTCGCCAAGCCAACGCAGCAGACTATTAAAATCACTCTGCCCCAGCGTCACCGATGCCTGATTGCCCTGCGGCTGCAAACGTACGACGCTTAGTCCGTAACGCTTGGTGCTTTGTGAAATCAAAATCGGCAGACTGACGTCGCGCTGACTATTGTCTCCCTCCGCCTGATTTCCCTGCGGAATCAGTGAGGCCTGTTTCTGCATCCAGTTGACGGTCTGCTGCTCACGGGAAATCGTACGCTCCCACAGATCTTCCCGCTCCTGCCACGGCAGGAGGATAGCGTAATACACCAGACAGAGCAGAAGTACCGCCGCGCACACGACCATAAGCTGACGTTCACGCGGGCTCATCGCCTGCCAGCGTTGCCGTAATTCATTCATTGCTGGCTCCTTAACGTTAAGCGGCCTTCAACCCGATCATTTTCCTGCCGCATATCTCCCGCCTGTACCTGATAATAAGCGGCAGCCTGCTGCTGAAACTGCTCGAGTTCCTGATATGACGTGCCCTGCAACGCCAGCCGGAATTCACCCGCAGCACCATCGTAAGACAGCGACTGAATTTTGATCGCGCTATTCTGTGTCATGAGCTGCTGTAAGGGGTTCAATTGATCCAGCAGCGCTTTCCCTGTGCCTCCGGCGGCCGTACGTTGCAGGTGCTGCTGCATCTGCGCGCGCGGGTTAACGACATTCGTCTCGGAAGGGAAAATCTGCCGATAGACACGCACGCTTTCCTGTCGCCAATGTTCAGACTGTTGATAAAGTTGGTAATGCGCCCAGCCAGCATCCGCCACGACCAGCATAAGGTAACAGGCAAACGCGATCCCGACGCCGCGCCACGGCAGCAGGGTGTGTTGCCAGGCTTTCTCCGGCGCATAGTCGCCTTGTCGCAGATCGACCGAGGCAGGTAAGTGCGCCGTTGCCGCCAGTGTGAAGAGATCCGTTTCCGGCTGCGCCTTCCACTCGCCTTCTTCCTGCCATTCATACTGCGACAGCTCACCGCAGACCGATGCCGCGCTGTAGCTGTATATTGCCGGCAGCGGCATAGACGCTTTCAGCAGGTCGCTGCACCAGGAGGACTCCGCCGCCATGGCATGGCCCGTCGGCTGGCGAAACAGCCACATGTCATCATGCTGCAACGCGCTCCAGCCATCCTGATGTTTCGGCAATACGCGGGCGTCAGGCAATAATGTATCGACGCTGAGGTTCAGCGCATCGCACTGTGCCAGCCAACGCTGCATCCGGTTTTTTTCCACCACGGCAACCGTGCCGTCATCGCCATGAATTTCCAGCACAGCAAAATGCAGCTTTTCAATTTCCGTCGCTAGCTGGTCTTCCAGCATAAACGGCACGACCTGCGTCAGCTGACGCCGAGCCTGTCGGGGCAGCGTCAGGGTATAAAACGTGACATCAGTGGCCGGAACCAGAACGCGGGTAAATGCCACAGACGGATAGGCCGACAGCGCCTGACGAACCTGTTCGACGCCACCGCGCCCCTGACTCAGTAAACTTTCTCCATTAGATGAACGCACCTGCCATTCGATCTCTCCCAGCTCTTCTACCGGAAGACGAACAATGAGGCACGGATGTCGAGCGACCGTTCCTCGATTTAATGGGGCTTTTGCGGCTTTTTTCTTCCATTTTCCCGCTATTTTCATGGATTCACCGTCCTATATCCTCCATATTGCCGCTGCACGACCTGTACCTTTTGTCCACTCAGATGAAGCAAGCTACGTTGATGAAAATCGCTGTCGCCGACACGCACCTGAAGTTTTACAAAGAACCATTCACTTTTTACTACCAGCACTCGCTGCGCGGTATTTTTACTATTCGGGGGCAATAATCCGGTTTGTTGCAGAACCTCAATGCTTGCCCACCCCATACGTGGCCGCTGCTGCACCAGCGCTTTTGCCTGCGACATCGTCATTTCGTTCAGGAACACGGCAGATAACAGCGGGGCATCAAATTCGGTTAGCGTGTTGATATTAATGGACATCGCATCCACTGGCAGCGCACAGACATAGGGCAACAGCCGACGATAGAGATCGCTATCAACGCCATACACTGAGCGTAATTCACTGATTTCACTCATTCTCTGATTCGCGGTACGATAAGGCACTGGCAACGCAGCATAGACCTCGTCTTCTGCGCCGTTCGCCGATGGATAGTTATCCGCATCAATCCAGTCACGCACCGCGGCGGTAATTTTTTCTGCACGATCCGTTTCCTCGCCCAGATTTTTCAACAGCAAACGAAAAACCTGTGCCGGATAAGGCGTCTTCACCAGCGTGCTTTCATTATCCACGCCTTGATTGATCGCATTCACATTAAAGCAGGTACGCGCATCGCTAATCTGGCCCGTGATCTCGCCACCATCCACGGGGAAACGCAGTCCTGGCTGCGACCAGTTCTGCCCAGCAAACGTGCGCCCTGGCATATTCCGCGCATCACGCTGCAATATCTGCCCGCTCAGCGTTTCCGCACCTAATGCGTACCATTTCGCCTGCTGACGGCTCAAATGACTTTCGGTACGCAAAAATGCTTTACCTGTGCGTTCCGTAATCACCGCAGCAATCGTCACCATTAATGCAAGAATCAGGAGCACTACTAGCAGTGCCGCGCCGCGCTGACGCGACCTCATTTAACCGGCCCAGTGGTAATCAAGAACATACGCGACATTTCTCCGTAATCCCTTAAGGTCAGCACCACTTCAATCCCTTGTGGCAATTGCGTACTGTTGTCCCAGCGATCGCGCCAGGTTTTATTGCTGAAAAAGCGCAGGCGGAAGCCGTCGACCTGGGTGAGAAGCGGTTTTACGCCGGGATCGAGCCCTTCAATCGGGTCAGGAGTCACATGCGTTAACCGTTCCAGCGTGTGTTCCCGCAGTCGATAGGCCACAGGCTGAAGTTCAGAGCGCGGCAGAATGCCAAACGGGTTCTGCCAGCCATTACGCATAAAGCTGACGCCCCAGTCATCACTTTTTAGCTGATCGCGACCGGCGTAAAACATCGAGGTACTTCCTCTGCTGCCGCGTGCGATCATCTGGGAGAAATCGTTGTCCATTTGTGAAAATGCGCGCTGTATTTCGGCCAGACGCTCGGCTTTACGCTGCGAAATTTCATCATTACGCATCACGCCGTTCAGCACCTGAAACGCGCTGAGGCTCAGCGCGGCAAAAATAGCGATCGCCAGAATCATCTCTAGGAGCGTAAACCCCTGCTGGCGTTTCTGTCGCGAGGGCTCTCGCCCCCGTCTTGTTTGGCTACACATCCTTGTTTTACTAAACATTATTGCTTCACCACATAGGTGCGCAGGGAAGCATCGGCGGCAAAGGCGTCTTTATTACGTCGCACTTCCACATCCAACGCTTTGGTCTGAGGATCACCGGTCTCTACGCCCTGCCAGCGCCAATGCCAGCGCAGCCCCGCAAACTGCGTCTCGCCTCTCACCCACGACGCTTCCGGCCAGCGCTGTTCCAGCCGCAGTTGAACCTGCTGGTTTTCCGCCACCCAGCCTGCAAACGTCTTCTCTTCCAGCCGGCTCAGGCTGCTTGCCTGTCTGGCTGTCGTTTGCAAAACGGCAATGCCTGCCAGCGCAAAAACGCTCAGCGCGACCAGCACCTCTACCAGCGTCATCCCTTTCTGTCGTCTCATCGTTTCTTACCCTGACTCATCGACGTCACAAATAGTCCGGTGTTATCCACCTGGAGCCAATTCGAGAGCGCTTTGTCTTTAGACTTAACGAGCAGACGGAAAGGCGTGATTTCGCCACCGGGCAAAATCAGGATATCGGGATCGTCGCCGCTCTGCGTTTTATCCACTTTTTTCCCGTCGGCTTGCAGTAACTCAAGCCGTAATGCCTCGGGCAACGACGCCGATGCGCTCACCCGATGCGGTTGCCACGGCTGCCACTTGTAGCCCTGCCAGCGATCGCTGCTTGGAATCGGCGTCCCTTCCGATGCTGTGGGTCGCTGGAGTTGATAAAACTGCCAGCGATCGGGATGGATACGGACACCCAGCATGTATTCATTAATCTGACTGCTTTCAGCGGCAAATTCTAACTGCGCCTGAAAACGAGCCAGCTGCCAGGCGCTGTCATTCTGGCGCTCGGGAGGAAACGCCATGACGACCATGCTAGCCGCAATGCCAGCCAGTAATACAACCAGCATCATTTCCAGCAGGGTGAATCCCTGCTGCTTCCTCGTTGACCGCTTCATTGCGCTTTTGTCGTCCTTTTCCCGCCGCCATCGATAGCAACTACCCACAACCCATTTGCAACAGTCACCAATAAACACTGGCATAATTATTTGAGGTTGCCGACAAAGTCCGTATGGCGGTAGTAACGGATAGATCGTAAAGACGCTGTAAATACGTCCCTGTACGCTCGGCTTGCGCCATCCATGGCGCAAACGCTTTACTCTTCTATTCCGTTACTACCGTTCTCGTTCAATAAATAGGTTTGTCAACAATCTGCAACAAAGACCGACGTCTTTATTTCTTATCAAGATTCCAGTTGCCGATGTCATCTTCCGTTCCCGGCATGCCATCTGGCCCCAGAGAGAAGATATCGAGCTTGCCGTGCTGACCAGGGTTCAGCAGTTGATAGTCCGTGCCCCATGGATCCTGCGGCAGGCGGCGAATATAGCCATCGGCTGGGTAGTTACGCGGTTCCGGCTGTACCGTCGGCTTCGTTACCAGCGCCTTCAGCCCCTGCTCTGTGGACGGATAGCGGTTGTTATCCAGCTTGTACATATCGAGTGCGCTTTCCAGAGAGACAATATCGCTGACGGCTTTTTGCCGATCCGCCTTTTCCTTATTCCCCATCAGATTGGGCACCACCAGACTCGCCAGTACGCCGAGAATGACGATAACCACCATAATCTCCAACAGGGTAAAACCACGCTGACGATAACCGCTCTGACCATAACTATTTTGTCCACAACCACGCTGAGACTGTTGCATCCTTACTTTTCCTCATTCAATTGTTGGTTCTCTTACGAACTCATTAACGTATTCAGTTGCAGAATCGGTTGTAAAATCGCGAGTACGATAAACAACACCACCGCCGCCATGCTGACCACCAGCAGAGGCTCAAATAGCCCCAACGCCAGCGTCATCTGCGAACTGAATTCCCGATCCTGATTATCCGCCGCCCGCTCCAGCATGCTGTCCAGCTCGCCGCTGCGTTCACCGCTGGCGATCATATGGCGCATCATCGGGGGAAAGAGCGCCGTCTGTTCCAGCGCTTTGTGCAGGCTGACGCCTTCTCGTACCGCATCCGTCGCCAGAGAGAGCCGATGGCGGGCATAGTCATTGCTCATGACATCGCCGCTAATGCGCATCGCCTGTAATAGCGGCACCGCACTGGCGTTAAGAATACTGAGCGTCCGCGCGTAGCGTGCCGTATTTAAGCCACGCGCGATGCGGCCGATCAGCGGTAAATGCAGCAGGCGCCGATGAAAACTGACGCGCCGCTTTTCCTGCCGCAGCATCACGCGGAACGCCATAAACCCAGCCAGCAATGCCAACAGCATCCACGGCCCAAACGTGCGCACGACATCGCTCATCCCCATCAATACGCGGGTTGAAAGCGGCAGCGCCTGCTTCATATGAATAAATTGCTCGACGACTTTCGGCACCACGACGGACAGCAAAATACTGACCACAGCAATCGCGACCACGGTTAACACGCATGGGTAGATCATCGCCTGCTGGATGCGGCTGCGCATCTGCTGGCGCTGTTCGGTGTAGTCCGCTAATCGGTTCAACACGGCATCAAGGTGACCGGATGTCTCGCCTGCGGCGACCATCGCGCAATACAGCCGTTCAAAGCTGCTGGGGAAGCATTTCATCGCATCGGCCAGCGAGTGACCTTCCATGACTTTGCTGCGCACCGCCGCCATCAACTGGCTCAGCTGTGGCTTTTCGCTCTGTTTCGCCACTGCATCCAGCGCTTCTTCCAGCGGCAACGACGCTGCCACCAGCGTGGCTAACTGGCGAGTCAGTAGCGCCAAATCTGAGGTGCTGATCCGAATTTTTCGACGTAGGGAGAAGCCTGTAGAACCGGATTTCTGCTGGTCGCCTCGGTTTTCATCAACCGACAGCGGCACCAGCCCGCGCTCCCGCAATAGCTGACGCGCCTGTCTGGCAGAGTCGGCCTCCTGAGCGCCACGGCATTTTTTCCCCTGCGCATCCAGCGCCTGATAGTGGTACTGTGCCATATCATTCCTCTTTGGTTACGCGGATCACTTCTTCCCAGGTCGTGAGCCCCGCCAGTACCTTATCCAACCCGTCCTGACGGATGGTGGTTCGACTTCCCCCCAGAATCTGCGCAATCGCCATTTCACCGTCACTGCGGTGGATCGCGGCACGGACGTCGTCATTAATCAGTACCAGCTCATGAATACCGATACGTCCCCGGTAGCCGGTAAAGCTACACTGCGGACAGCCAACGGGATTATGCAGCAGCGTACCGGGCGCGATCCCCATCTGTTCAGCCTGAACCGGATCGACCGGCTGTGGCTGGCTACAGTCAGAGCACAGCGTCCTGACCAGACGCTGCGCGAGTACGCCCAGCAGAGAGGTTGACAGCAGGAAAGGCTCGACGCCCATATCCTGCAAACGGGACAGTGCGCCCAGCGCACTATTGGTATGCAGTGTGGATAACACGAGGTGACCGGTCAGCGAGGCCTGCACGGCAATCTGCGCCGTTTCACCATCACGAATTTCCCCCACCAACACGACGTCCGGGTCCTGACGCAGAATGGCACGCAGCCCGCGGGCAAACGTCATATCGACCTTGGTATTGACCTGCGTTTGCCCGATGCCTTCCAGTTCATACTCGATGGGATCTTCCACCGTCATGATGTTACGTTCCGAGGCATTCAGGCGGCTGAGCGCGGCGTAAAGCGTGGTACTTTTCCCCGACCCTGTCGGACCGGTGACCAGAATAATGCCATGAGGACGATGGATCAGGCTGTCCAGCAGTTGTCGATTGCGTTCCGACATGCCCAGCAGTTCAAGATCGAGCTTAACGCTGTTTTTATCCAGCAAGCGCAGCACAACGCGCTCACCGTAGTTCGACGGCAGCGTAGAGACACGAACGTCAATCGCTCGTCCCCCCACTCGCAGCGCCATACGTCCATCCTGCGGAATACGCTTTTCCGCAATATCCAGCTTTGCCATGACCTTGATACGCGACACCAGCAGCGAAGCCAGCTTACGCTGTGGACGCAAAATTTCACGCAATACGCCGTCAACACGGAAGCGGATCAGCAAATAGCGCTCATAGGTTTCGATATGAATATCTGACGCTTTATTCTTAATCGCTTCGGTCAACATGGCGTTGATGAGGCGGATAATCGGCGCGTCATCGTCGGCATCGAGCAAATCGTCGCTGTCTGGCAATTCCTCCACCAGCGTATAAAAGTCCATCTCATTGCCGATGTCTTCCATCAGACGGCGTGCCTCTTCCGAGTCGCGCTGATAGCTAATGACTAATTGCCGTTCAAATTCGTCTTCCGTAACGCGTTCAATCCTAAGCGAACAGCCCGCAATCCGACGCGCCTCCAGCAAGGCAGAGGGCGGCGTTTGCGCGACGCAAATTGTCTGTAGGCTCGCATCATTTTCCCTCTGCAACAGCAGAATTTGCTGCGATCGCGCATAGGCAAAAGGCAGTATCGGGCGTAATTCTATTATCTGGGAGGCAACGTCACTCATTTCCCGCCCGCCGGATAAAACGCCACAATCGAGGACTGAACCTGACGGAACGTGTAGGCGTTTCCGCCTTCCGGCAAGCGCAGCAAGTCGTTACTCAAAAGCCCCCCTTCACTGCCGTTCACGTCCCGCTGCTTCTCCTCTTCCGCATTGAACGAGTGATACTTACTGGCAGAGGCGCTCTGGTATTGGCTGCGATCGCGAATAATAGAAGGACGGATAAACAGCATCAGGTTACGCTTTTTCGTTTCCGTGCTGTTGGAACGGAACAAATACCCCAGCACGGGAATATCGCCCAACAGGGGCACTTTACTCGCAGACTCATTGGTGCTTTTATCCAGCAAGCCGCCCACCACCACGGTTTCGCCACTGCTGACCAGTACCGCGTTATTAACGGTACGCGTATTGAATGTTGCCCCCAGGTCGGTGCTGCTGCTGGAGGCCGCATCTGCCACGCTGGAAACTTCCTGTTCGATTTCCAGCAGAACGGAGTCACCTTCGTTAATTTGGGGCTTCACTTTCAGTTTGATACCAACCGTTTTACGTTCCACCGTTTGGAAAACGTTGTCGCCGGATGTCGTCTGCGAACCGGCTAATACCGGCACTTCCTGACCGACGTTAAACGTCGCTTCCATATTGTCCAGCGTCACGATACTGGGCGTCGCCAGAATATCGTTCTTGCTGTTTTTGGACAGCGCCGTCAGCAACATGCTCCAGTTGCCCTGATAGAAACCGGCGGCAATCCCGTTAAAACCGCCCAGTGCCGTTGTCGCTGCAGTGCCAAGCGTTCCATCACGTCGAAACTGGTCCGCCCCAGCCATCATTGTCGTGATCGGTAATCCCGTATTCGTGAATTGCGTTACGCCGGCATTTTTATTCGCCCACTGCACGCCCAAATTCATTCCATCAGCATCCTGCACTTCCGCGATAATCGCTTCAACCAAGACCTGCGGACGGCGGATATCCAGCTGTGCAATCACCTGTTCCAGATCGCGCATGATGTCCGGTGCGGCATTCACAATCAGGGAGTTGGTTTGCTCGTGTGCCTTAATCGAAATGTCTTTGCGCAGCGCGGGCAACGCATTTTGCTGATCGGTTTGGATGCTGTCGCCGACACCGGTGAGCACTTCGACCAGATCGGTAGCCTTGGCGTATTTGAGGTAGATAACCTTGGTGTTGCCCTGTACCGCCTGCTGGCGATCGAGCTGCTTGATCATATCAATCACGCGCTGGCGTGAATTCGGCTCGCCGCGCACCAGCACTGAGTTGGTTCGTTCGTCAGCCACCACGTTGGCGGTCAACATGCCGGGCAAAGCGGATTTCTCATCCATCTTGTTCAGCTCATTCACCATCTTCACCACTTCCGTTGAGGAAGCGTAAGACAGCGGTATGCTGGTCACATTCCGATCGCCCGTCTGATCAACGCGTTCGACAATCGTCATCAACCGCTGGATCACCCCCGCGCGACCGGTCATCAGCAGCACGTTCGACGGTTCGTAATGCACTACGCTCCCGGCACCGGCGTTGTCATTCAACTGGCGCAGCAGCGGAGCCAAATCACGCGCGGCGACGTTGTTGACGGGCACGACGCGCGTCACCACTTCATCGCCAATGCCCGGCTGTTCATCCGTGGCCAGCGGCATAGACGTCGATTTCGCATCCTTCGAGCGAATGATTTTCAGGACGTTGTTATCCATCGGAATCACGGTGAACCCATAGACATCCAGCACGCTCAGGAAGAACTGGTAATACTGTTCTTCATTCATCATGTCATAGCTGCGTACGGTAATCGTTCCGCTGACCGACGGATCGATAATGACCGTCTTATTCAGATTCTTACTGACGGTATTAATAAACTCCTGAATATCGGTGCCTTTAAAACTGGCGGAGAATTCGGCGCTCCACGCCAATGATGATGCTATCAGCAAAACACTCCCGCTGAGCAACAACATGCCCTTGCGGCGTAAATGACCAAGCCACTGGTTTTTATTCTTCGAAAAAACCTGACGCTTAAAAAATCCCTGTCCCTTGCTAAACAAATTAGTGGTCTCCATCCAGTGCCAGATATATATCCTGCTGTTGACCATCACGTTCGACGGTCAAATTAAATTTGCTCATCCCGGCCAACTGCGCCATCGCCTGCTGTGCCTGATCCGCATCGCGTAAATCCATGCCGTTTAATGACACGGCGAGATCGTTATCCTGCAAGCCTGCGCGGTAGAAAAGATCGGGATTTTTGCCGGGGTTTAACTGATATCCTTTCAGTACTTCTTCTTCCGTGACGGGAGAAATGGTCAGGTAGTCCTGCGCCGAGAAGGGATCTTTTTGTATCTCGTCTTTCACCTGGTTAAATGCGCCAGACGACGACGGTGCGTCAGTAGCCTTTTCTTCCTGATACAAATGCAGCGCCTCGTAGCGCCCCTGATACTGGAGCACGACACGATCGGCAGAGATAGTCACAATTTTGGCTTCATAGCCCGGAATGGCATCGCCGACGTTGCGACTGTATTGCTGACTATCTTTAGCGATAATGGCAATCGAACGCTTGGCGTCTCCACTCGCCAACACCCCAGTCAGGCTGATATTTAACGAGGTTAGCGGAATATCGCCGGATAATGCGGCGTCGTTAACCGCAGACGCATCTGCATCGGGGGCCTGGCCGAATAAGGTAAAATCCCCCGGCGTTGCGGGTTTTTCTTTCGCCTGGGCAGGCGCGACCGACACGCCAGCAATGCGTGAGTCTTCAGGGAGGAGAAAGCGCCAGGTCAATACGGCCAACTGCTGGCAAATCAGCAGCAAAATCAGCCCCAACGCGATACGCCGGATCAGCGGAGCGGGCAGTGACCGAAAAGTGGCAACCAACGAATGAAAAGACGGATCTTTAAAAGCTTGCAATCGTGCCATAGGTAATCATCCATAATACTCCCCACGCCGATTAGCGTGGGGAAAATGCCTTATTCCGTTGCGGCTTCCCGGGTGATGGTCTCATCACCACTGGTCGTCAGCGCGGCATCATTATTTACACGGTCTTCGAGCCTGATATTTTCAATATGACCGAAATTCCAGGCTCCCGGTACATTCTCAAAAATGACATTTTTAAATTCACTGTTCTTCAGGAACGTAATGTCCGTCGCTTTTACATTTTTGAATTTTACATTCTCAAAATGCAAGCCTTGGTGATAGGCATCACGTCCAAAAGAGAACTTATACGCATCAGCCATTTCAGCCACGGTCATACCATCGACCATGATACTGTTTTTCTTCGCTGTCCCATCAACCGTGACGTTGGAAACGGTCACATCACGGAACTGCGCGGGTTCAGCGGCAGGCTGGGTATCGTTCACGTCCGCTTTATATTTAATCGTGAACACAAACGGCTCGTTGACAATATCACGCATCGCGTTATTACGGAATACCACGTCACGCGAGCCACCACCATAATAGGGTCGGCTCTTCATGCGCAGGCCAACATCCGTCTTATTCATTACGTTATCTTCAGCAACAATTTTTTCAATCCAGGCACCGGTATGGCTACCCGTAACCACCGCACCATGCCCACGGCGGAAGTAGTTATTGAAGATCCAGGCACCGCTCTGCGCTTTTTGCCCCAACGTTGCCACTTCGGCACCGTATCCCGCGGCAAAGTTTACGCTGTCATCCCCCGTGTCAAAAAAGTTATTGAATACCATGACGTTCTGGCTGTTGCCGAATTCGATACCATCCGCATTATTCGCGTCATACGTCGTGTGTACCAGCGCATTCATCGCCACATTTTCGGATTCCAGCACCATCACACCGTGGAAAGCCGGGTTCAGAATCGTCAGCCCTTCCAGGTACATGTTGCTCACGCCACGCAACGTCATCAGGCTGGAGCGTCGGTTTTTGTACGCCTCATCCAGTAACATTCCTTCAGCAACGGCTTTTGCCGTTTGGTCTTTTGCCAGAATACCGTCACTGCCAACATTAGCGGCTTTGCTCGCACGGTAGAGCGGCAATTCATTATTTAATTCATCAATTTCAGTAATGTTTGTATCGCTGGCTTTAATGCCACGCGTCCAGCCGTTGCCATCAATGGTGCCCTGCCCGACGATACGAATATTTTTAAAGGTGCCAGCATGACTGCTGCCCTGATCGTCCGCTTCCAGTACGTTAATCAGAGAAGGCGGACGCTTCGGCAATTTAGGTGAACTGTAAGGGTAGAGATAGTAGCCGCGGGCGAGCGGGTAATCGTCACCGTTTGCCGATCCCAGCAATGTGGCGCCTTTCGCGACTTCAAACGTCATATCGCTGTGCAGGAACAGCGCGCCGGTTTTAAACGTTCCCCCTTCGACGACGACCTTACATCCTTTCGGATACGCGGCTGGCGTACAGTCATCAATCGCCTTCTGAATCGCCACCGTATCGTTGGTTAAGCCATCCCCTTTCGCACCATAGTTGGTCACATTCAGTGAAGCTGGCGTCGCCGTCGTTTTCTGCACGACGGTTTCACTATCAACGGATTCTTTGCCGTCGTCATAAAGCGCACGCACCGTGAAGCGGTATTCCGTTTCCGGTGACAGATTAGCCACCTTGAAATTATGGAAGCTGACGCGGACATGCCAGTTATCGGTATCAATCGAATTGTAGAAGTTATCGATATAAGGCTTGGCTGGCGAATGGGTGTTCTGGTTATCAATGATTCCGCCCAGCAAGGTTCCATTCATGTAGACACGGTAATCCTTAATACCAGCGGCAGGTTTGGTCGGTTTTTCCCAGGCAAGTACCACGCTGCGGTCATCATAAGCCAACGTCGGCACTTTAAGATTTTGTGGCGCGGCGGAACGATCAACACCGACATCCGGCGTTGAGTCACTATCGCTGCATCCGGCAATCAGGCCGCTCAGGACCAATGTTGCACAGAGCGTAAGACGGGTACGAGGTAAAAAGTCAGTCATAGCATTTCCTGTATTTTTACTATTATTTTGCCCGATGTATTTCGCCCTACGGCAGGTTAGTTGCCATAGAGCGAAACCTATCGGCAGAGGGTTTACAGATAAAAATCGAATAAGTAATGGGCTGAATCAGACGATCTACGGCAGAGAAATATCCAGTTTCCCCGCACCGGCATTGTCCAGAACGTATTTCTCAACGGCGGCAATGGATTTCCCTGCGCTATAGGCATAAGGCGGGCTCCATTCCAATTCATTGGTACAGGTTTCCAGCGCCCATGCTGGTACAGCTTTGCCAGAATTTGTAGCGGCGGCCTTCTCGGCCTCTTGCAATGTGCTGCATTTGTCTAATGCGATTTGATTCAAATTGCTTGCCGGATTGCCATTGAACCAGGAGCCATTGTCTTTAAATTTGCTTCCCTTGTAGGCACCGATAATCAGCTTTTCATCCGCCCCGCCGCCCTGGAAATTAAACACGTTACTTTCGGAAAGAATGGATGAATCGAAGCCCATCCCAATGGCATACAGAATGGGGTAGTTCGTATCCGTTGCCCCACGATGGTAGTTATTCAGCAAATGCACCTGACCAAAGCGCACACGCGGTGAACGCTGCACGCTGTTGTCCCATAAATTTCCTTCAAACGTGATTCGGTATTCCCCTTTATCACCATCGCCAGAGCCAATTAATACCGTTTTGTCATGTTGGGCAAAAATGTTGTAGGAGATCGTCAGGTAGTCGGCACCGTCTTCTATATCCAGCAAGCCGTCGTGGCGCTGAATATGCTTACCAAATAGCACCGGTTCTAAATGGTCTGGATATTCACCGTCCGTAAACGTGCAGTGATCGATCCAGACATTTTTGCTGGCATTAATCGACACGGAATCATAACGCGCATTCCAGTTGCCTTTATCGCCGTCGCCCGCATCCCAGGCCGGAGCAAAGTCACGCGGGGCCTGAAACGTAATATTACGGATAATGATATTGCTATTATCCGTTTTGCCGAACGTGTGGCTCAGGGTATTGAGGGATAAATAGCCTTCCACCAGTTTTGCTTCGCTACCCACGCCTAAAATCGTGGTATTTGGCGGTACCTGAAATTGAATCTGCGCCTTCTGGTTGTTGGCATACTGAGAACGTTGACCATTCTGCTTTTTCAACAAGTTAAGCTGTGTGCTGGCCGCCGCCGCGTCACTTCCCCCCGCATCCGCCGTCGCTTTCAACTGCGCCATATAATCCTGGTCGAACGCTTTGACGTATAAGTCAAAATCAAACGTTGTTTTATTCGGTTTGGTTTTATAATCCTCGGCATTAGCGTAGCGCCCATTACCTAAGTCATCACCACGGATAGTCCCTTGCCAGTAGATAATTTTGGGTTCTAACTTCGCCTTCAATTCCGCATCGGCATCACCGGCGATATAACGGGGGCTGCGGATATTATTTAATGCGTCTTTTAATTCCTGACGGCTGGTGACGACATAAATGCTATTTTCATGTGCGCCCTCGCCCCCCGTCGTCGCATAAAACTTACCATCCGTATTATGATATTGCGCAGCCCAACCAAACGGTGCCGTTTTCACCTGCAAATCTGGCGGAGCCGCTTCTGCCACTGGCTGCTGACTATTATCACACCCGGAAAGTACGAGCCCGGAAAGGGCAATAGCTACCGCACAGGTGCGTAAACGACCAGTCCCAATAACCGTTCTAAACATGTTATCCCTCAGTATTTTTTAATTATTAAAATAGGAAAATAAATCCGCACAAAACCCTGCGATATTAATCGCATACTTTAAAAGTACTTTTATTCTTAATGTCGTGGCAGATTGACACGTCCCTTATTGATAAAAAAGCAGCGCACTATCTGTAGTAAAAAACCACATAATAATACTGCCCATTTAGCACTCGGGACTGTTAATTAAATGATGATGGCACCACCCCACGCTGATTGATTATCGAACACCAAAAAGAAACGTTATACCTACAATGGTAAAACATGGTTTCATTAAAGCAAATTCACACGTTTTTTTTGCGACCCGCATCAAGATTCCATCTGTGATTATTATGACTGTAATAGTTTTTAATCAAAATGGAGGAACTGTCACATAACCGAGAGATTCAGTTTTCTGGCTCTTTCTATTTTTTGCAAAATAAGGCAGACGGCACCATCCTACTCACCCGACTTTAGTTTATGATGTGATGCTACACGACCTAATGCCCCCTCAACACTTAAGGATGAGCGCGTGGATAACGCACCGGAAGCACCAACACACTCACAGCCAGCGCTGCTTGCCAGATACCCGATGCCCGGTTATCTGATGGTGATTTATGCTGTGCTTTTTACCACACTCGGCTGGTTCAGCCACCAGCGCTGGGGGAGCCCTGCTTCTCCGACGACCACGTTAGCGGCTCAAGCAGCCATCTTGCCTGCGGCAGAGGAGCAAACGCCAGCAGCACTCGCCGCTGCACCTCATCAGGATGAGGCCCATACCGATACGCTAGCCTCCTCAGAGAAAAGGACCACGCTGCCGCTACCCGCCATCAGCAACGGTGAGATTCCGCCGCTGGCCTACAGCGCACACGTTTACACCTCGGATGAAACCAAGCGCAGCATCACGCTCAACGGCCTGCAATTCCGTGAAGGGGATTCGCCAATAGAAGGGCTGACCATCGAGCAAATCCAGCAGGATATGACCATTTTCAGCGTAGAGGGTGAGGTGTTTATTCTGGAGGCACTGGAAGATTGGCCGGGCGGAAAATTCAACGAAAATGAACGTTCCGCCGACAATGAAAGTGGAAGCGCTGCGCCTTAGCTTTGACTGCGAATGGCATCAATAAACGGCGTCAACGTACGGTTAAATTCCGAACACTGCGCCTCTTTTGGCGTACTGTCTTTCAATAACCCTTGATACAGGCTTTCACTGCGCTGCGGTAAAGCCTGATAGCTCGCGACATTCCAGCCTCGTTGTTTCGCTACAGCCAACGCGACATTGGCAATCGTCGCATCATCAGGTAGATCGCTGCGGTTACACTTCGATTTAAGATAGCGGGTGGCCGCAACCAGCGACGCCAGTTGATTCAGTTGATCGTTAGGAGAAACCGTTACCGCAGAAGACTGGCCTGCCACCGTTCCTTTTTGGGCAGACGTTCCTGTTTGTTGGCACCCGGCCAGCGTGACGCAAAGCAGCGTTAACGCAGAAATTTTAGACAGAGATAATGACATGACAAACTCATCCTGATTGAGATTAACGGTATGCATTCTAGCAAATGATAAGCCGCTGTCACGGCATGTTTATATGCTCCCAGTCAGCCGACCGGGAGCCGCAGTTATCAGGAAATCACTATCAAGCAGCCGTGCCCTTACCGGGTAAGGATTTGGTGGTTGGCAGGAGACCGTCAGCACGGAACATAGCCTTAATACCACGCACCGCCTGCCGAATTCGATCCTGATTCTCAATTAAGGCGAACCGAACATGGGTATCGCCATAATCGCCAAAGCCAATGCCGGGGGAGACACAAACCTTCGCTTCCGACAGCAGTCGTTTGGCAAACTCCAGCGACCCCAGATGCGCATAGGCTTCAGGAATTTTCGCCCAGACGTACATTGACGCTTTCGGCTCATCAACCATCCAGCCAGCCTCGTGCAGACCACGTACCAACACGTTACGGCGCTGGCGATACTGCTCGGCAATATCCCGCACACATTGCTGATCGCCTTCCAACGCCGCAATCGCCGCCACCTGCAACGGCGTGAACGTGCCGTAATCGTGGTAGCTCTTAATCCGCGCCAGCGCGCTGACCAGCTCTGGGTTACCGACCATAAAGCCGATGCGCCAGCCCGCCATGTTGTAGCTTTTTGACAGCGTGAAGAACTCTACCGCGATGTCCTTCGCGCCGGGAACCTGCATGATTGACGGCGCTTTCCAGCCGTCGTACACGATATCGGCATAGGCCAGATCGTGGATCACCAACACGCCGTACTGTTTCGCCAACGCCACAACGCGTTCAAAGAAATCCAGCTCGACACACTGCGCTGTCGGGTTCGACGGAAAACCGAGAATCATCATTTTCGGCTTCGGAATACTCTCGCGGATCGCGCGTTCTAATTCGTTGAAGAAATCGACGCCGTCCACCAGCGGCACAGAACGCACCTGCGCCCCGGCAATCACCGCACCATAAATGTGAATCGGATAGCTGGGGTTAGGCACCAGCACCGTATCGCCATGATCCAGCGTTGCCAGCATCAGGTGCGCCAGCCCCTCTTTGGAGCCAATCGTGACGATAGCTTCGCTTTCCGGATCGATATCAACTTCATAACGATCGGCGTACCAGCGGGAGATCGCACGGCGTAAGCGCGGAATACCTCGGGATGTCGAATATCCGTGAGTATCTTCGCGTTGTGCGACCGTACAGAGTTTTTCCACGATATGAGGAGGGGTCGGGCCGTCAGGATTACCCATGCTGAAATCAATAATATCTTCGCCGCGACGACGCGCAGCCATTTTTAATTCAGCAGTAATATTAAATACATACGGGGGAAGACGATCGATGCGCGTAAAACGGCGCGGAGAAGTAGAATCAGCCATAACATCCTCAGATTAACGTGAGCGCCCGGACCGTCCGAGCGACGCAGTGCCTGTAAGACACTCTACTCAGCATCATTCAAATCGCAGTAAACCCGTTTTCGTTGACGACAGCTTTCGTTAACTACAAGGGTACAGGCGACCTGAAGTGTGATGAGCTTATTCAAGCTATCTCAGATAATTCGCCCTGTCGATACTGTGCTCATAAATTTTTCCAGCCCGGAATTAAGCCTCATCGATTTCTGGCTACGATCGCGAAAAATGGAGAATACGCATCGAAAGAAGCATTACACTTGATGACCCGCTCAGGCCTTGTAAATAAGGCGCTTATCCCTGAGGCACAGGATGGTTAACCCGAGAGTAAGCTTATGACTGAGATGCGATATTTCACCGAGAGTTGGCCAATAGAAGGCGCATTTACCATTTCACGCGGCAGCAAGCGTCAGGCGGATGTCGTTGTGGTGGCAATCCAGTCCGGCAACGTGACAGGCTACGGCGAATGCGTTCCTTATTCACGCTACGGCGAGTCCCTCGACAGCGTCATGGCACAGATTGCCTCACTGCACAGCGACATCCGTAACGGTTTAGATCGGCAGACGCTGCAAACCATCCTGCCCGCAGGCGCGGCACGTAATGCGCTCGATTGCGCATTCTGGGATCTGGAGTGTAAACAGCACCAACAGCGCATTTGGCAGCGTTTGGATCTCCCTTCGCCTACCGCGCTGGAGACGGCCTATACGCTATCGCTGGATACACCAGACCATATGCGCCACGCCGCAATACATCATGCCAATCGCCCTCTTCTCAAATTAAAACTGGCAGACGCAAACGATCTGGCCAGAGTTGCTGCCGTGCGCGAAGGCGCGCCATTAGCTCGCCTGATTGTCGATGCCAACGAAGGATGGGATACCGAACGTTATCTAACGCTGGTTCCTGAACTTGCTGCACTTGGCGTAACGATGATCGAACAACCTTTTCCAGCAGGCAAAGATGGTGTGCTGGCAGACTTGCCCCGCCCGATTCCCGTCTGTGCCGATGAATCCTGTCATGACAGTCAGTCGCTGGCCGCTCTGGTCGGCCGCTATGACATGATCAACATCAAGCTGGATAAAACCGGCGGACTAACTGAAGCCCTGCGCCTGCGAAAATATGCACAGGAGCAAGGATTACAAATTATGGTCGGCTGCATGGTGAGTACATCGCTCTCAATGGCACCCGCCTTTGTCGTGGCACAAGGTGCCGCCGTGGTCGATTTGGATGGGCCACTGCTCTTGCAGCGCGATCGCACTAACGGGCTGCACTATAACGGTAGCGAAATATTACCGCCCGACGCATTATTGTGGGGATAACGCGCGTTAACCTGCATTGAGCAACTATTAAGGAGTGTTGTGATGCAACGTCTTGTTTATGTTGATGGACAGTATTTAGAAGAAAATGAAGCAAAAATTTCTGTATTTGACCGTGGTTTCCTGTTTGCTGATGCCGTCTATGAAGTAACAGCGGTCATCGATGGCAAGCTGGTTGATTTCGCCGATCATATCACTCGCCTGCAACGCTCCTGCCGCGAGCTGTCGCTCACGTTGCCCGTCACACCTGAGGCGCTCAAAGAGATTCACGATGAGCTGATCAATAAAAACGATCTGAAAGAAGGCGCGATCTATTTACAGCTTAGCCGCGGTAATGCCGGCGATCGTGATTTCTATTTCCCTTCTGCTGATGTCAAATCCACGCTGGTGTTATTCACTCAGGCACGTTCGTTGGTCGGTAACCCTAAAGCCACAACGGGCCTGCACGTTGTCACCACCGAGGATATTCGCTGGCACCGTCGGGATATCAAAACCGTCAGCCTGCTCGCCGCCAGCCTGGCAAAAGAGTATGCCCATGCCAATCAGGCCGATGACGCTTTCTTTGTCGAAGACGGTTTCATTACCGAAGGCAGTTCCTGCAACTGCTACATCGTCCTGCATGACAACACGGTTGTAACCCGTCCACTCAGCAACGCTATTCTGCACGGTATTACACGTCAGTCGCTACTCAAGCTGGCGGAAAAGGATGGCATTGCGCTGGAAGAACGCTTTTTTACACCGGAAGAGGCGTATCACGCCAAGGAGATTTTTGTCAGTTCAGCCACCATGCTGGTTCTCCCCGTCGTAATGCTGGATGGAAAAACGATCGGCGATGGCAAGCCCGGAAAAATTACTCAGCGGTTGCGTGAAATCTATCTCGATATGATTAAACAGCAGGAAAAATAGCCGCGCTTCACGTCCTGTAAGCACAGCTCGATGTTCATCCGTTACCCGTTCACTGCCGGATAACGGATGGCTGAGAAAATTATTTATCCTCACCCGACATGCCGTCAGGCAGCGCAAGCCCGGAGTTTTCCAGCACCATCTTTTGCGGTACGGCCAGCGGAATGTTTGATGCCCGTAACCGCTTGATAATCTCAAACAGCAGATCACTCTTCGCTTCCGATACCATTCTCGGGCTGCTGACATAACCCGTGACGCTCAGCACCATACCCGTTGGGTTCAACTGGCTAAACTTCACTGACGGTGCAGGTGATTCCAGAATCGCCTCGTGGTTGATGTAAGCATCCAGCAACAGTGCCCGGACTTCTTCAGGATCGATATCCAGCGGGAACGTCAGCGCCAGCGTGGCAACTCCAAACGGATTTCCCATCGTAATATTGCGCACATTCTGCGAAATAAATTGGGAGTTCGGTACGATCACCGTCGAACGGTCGCCCAGTTGAATTTCCGTCGCACGCACGTTAATCCGCCGGATATCCCCTTCAACGCCGCTGATACTGACCGAGTCGCCAACTTTCACCGGGCGTTCCGTCAACAAAATCAGGCCAGAGATAAAGTTCTTCACGATCTCCTGTAAGCCAAAACCGATACCCACCGACAACGCGCTGACAATCCATGCCAGCTTGTTCCATTCAATCCCCAATGTCGCCAACGTCAGCAGGATAATCAGGATGTAGCCGATGTTGCTGAACAGCGTCACCAGCGACGCACGGATACCGCGTTCTAACGTCGTTTTAGGCAGGAATTCATCTTCCAGCCAGCGTTTTGAGGAGCGTAAAACATAAACCCCCACGACCAGAAAGAGCACGGCATTGACCAGATGAGCAGGCACGATGCTCAGCGTTTCCAGCCCTTTTCCGCCCCAGATTTCAACGGCTTTTTGCACCAACTCCAGCGGCGTAGTGGTGCCAAATGTCCCATTCAGTAAGGCGACGGCCGCCATCAAGATTAAAAAGACTTTACCGCCAGCCGACAGGAGCAAGGTGGCCTGAGCCAGATGCCGATCGTCCAGATTGAGCGAATTTTTCATTCGCTTGCCGCTGGCATTGTTGGGAGAAAAGAGGCTTTCGCAGATATCGGTAATAAACGTTGAGAACAAATACAGGCAGGAGAACACCATACCAATCCACACCAGCTCGAACGCAAGGAAACGAGCCAGTGAGATATAGCCGATGACCAGCGACACCAGAATAGCCAACGATGTCGCCAATACGGCAAGATGAATAATGCCGGATAATGTCGAACGCGCTTCCGGCTGTTCCCCTGAATGCACCATCTGCCGACGAATCTGATCGCTTTTCAGCGCGATCGTCCCCGCAGTAAAGGCCAGGAACAGGGCAGATAAACCGTTCACCATAATGGTTGCCGCGACCGATGTTCCCACCGTCGCTGTCACTTGTTCAATAAAACCGAAGATCAGAATAATGCCTGCGGCAACCACAGGAAACGGCTTCATGGCTTTTGCGACAGGGTTAGCAATCGCAGGCAAACGCCATGAAGGGCGCTGATTCGAAAGAAACGCACGCCCCAATCCAGCGATCATCGAACAGAAAATTGCCTGTCTCACCAACGCATCAAGGAACGACACAACGCGTTCTGAAGCCTCACCGTGGCGCGTAAACGTAAAGTCGATCAGATTTACCGCAATGCCGATCGTGACCACGGTTGAAATAACCGACGCTGTGGCTAAAAAACTCCGCCGCAGACGCCCTTCCGGCAGCCAGTTAATTCCCGCCCAGGCCAGGCATTTTTCCATATACCGACGCCCCGCCGAACTCATGGCCATGGCGATCAAAATCAGGAGTGCGGAACCGTAACGCCAGTCTGGCTCCCAGGCCACCGTAAAGGCGTCACTTAATTGATCCTGAAAGGTGCTCAGGCGGCGTACATCCTCAGCTTGCGGAGCCACAAGCGGTGCCCAGAAGCGCCCGCCCAGAATGCTACCGGAATTCAATGCCAGCTGCGTTTTCAGCGCATTACGGCGCAGAGTCACTATTTGCGCGGACAGATTGGCCGCTCCGGTGCGTAAAGCCTGAATCTGCTCGATCTGCGCATCCATTTTTGCTTTTTGCGCATTCAGGCTATTTCGCTTACGCGTCACTTCACTGGTTTCATTAATGCTGGAGCCGGACTCTGGCGCTGGCCCTAAGACATCCAACTGGGCCTGAATTTGAGCGCGCTGCGGTGCCACTGCATTAGCAAGCTCGTTGGCGCTATTCACCAGTTCCTGCGTTGTGTCATTCAACGCGCCGAATTTGCTGTCGTTATTGGTGCCTGAAACCTGCTGCTTGATGTTATCTAACTGTTTTTGCAGCTTGACCAACTCGGCATCAACATTAATTTTTACGGGCGCCTCGGTCTGCGCGGGCTGTGGGTCAGGATCAGAATCCGCACTCGCCGCCGATGCATATCCAACAGGCAGCATCAACATCGCCAGCAGACAAACGCGCAAGAATGCGGATGAAAGAATGTTCATAAATCAAAAGGTTCCAAAGTTCGACAAAATAGCGGATCCACAAATAACCGAGCGACAAACCCGGCACGTGAAAGCAGCCCACACTCATCCAAAACCCACGAATGCGGGCATAGTGTACCAACAGCACAGAGTGCAGAATACGTCCGTTCATAACTTGAAAAGAATTACTGAACGTATCTAGCAGATAAAACTGAAATTTTCATTGCTATGTGTAGTTCATGTGGACGAGGCTCGCAATTGTGCAAAAAAGTCACACCAGAGAAAGCGACATTCACCAAAGTTGTACAGGGATTCACCGTATAGCGTAAATCCAGCGCCAACCCGTTGACTCACTGGGACGTGTGGGTATAATCCAGCCCACTGTTGTAACAAGCAACAGCCATTTCTTTTTTGAAATGCGCCCTTAGCTCAGTTGGATAGAGCAACGGCCTTCTAAGCCGTAGGTCACAGGTTCGAGCCCTGTAGGGCGTACCATTTCGAAGTAAACAGACGTCAACCGACGTCTTTTTTTATGCCTAAAATTCAGTAAACCAGAAAACCATTAACCGAAGCCGTTCCGGCTTTCACACAGTGTGTATGTCATTCACTGATTTAATCGGGCCCACGTTAGAGAGATTCAGTGGAGCTGGAATATCTAAATACATATCAGAAGATAACAACTCAATATCAGATGGGTTAGCTATTGCTCAACAGGACACCAAACAGGCAGCTTATTTAGCTAAAAGTTGTTAACACGAGGGTGACTAACCAGTTAACATGAGCCTGTGAAAAGACTCTGGAGGAATGTCCGTCAGCTGTGCTGATTAATAATCTAACTGCATATACCAGATGGATGTAAGGCTTAATACGCCCTTAACAGACCGATTTTGAAACCCGCCTCTTTTCATATGCACAATGGAAAATATAAATATGCTAATCAAAGCAGCGGTTCTTGCTGACGCCAAAGAACTCGAAGAAATTTATTCCTCATCTTTTGAATCAAATGCCACCTTTTTCCCTGATGATATGGAAGAAGAAGATGATGATGGTGAAGAGGATTTCTCATTTGAGTCCGCAATAACAATGTCGAACAAAACCGTCCTGGGATTTTGGGAAAATACTCGTCTGATAGGCGGAGCGGTTATTTCACAAGATATTTGCGAAACGAACCTACTTGAAAGATTGTTTATTCTGCCTGAAAAACAGGGAAAAGGTTATGGTTACCGTGCATGGATGGAAATTGAAAAGATGCATCCATGCGTTAGAGAATGGAGACTGAGAACGCCGACATGCCTTATTAATAATGTCTGTTTCTACGTCAACAAGTGCGGCTTTTCAATCGTCCGTGTAGAAGATATGGGTAATGATGGCGTTGGTATGTATGTATTCTCAAAACCAGTGCGCTAAAACGTCAGCTCATCAATAGCAATCCTTCTTTGGGCTGCGCGATCAAAGATGTTAAGCAGCCTATCTCTTTTGTAATTTACAACGGTCAATAACGCCTTGTACGCAATGATATTTCCATTGCGTACAAGGATAAAAACTAAATAACTAACAGGACTTTAACTGACAATACGATTAGCCGACGCAAGTATGCTGGACAACACGATGACGATTGCCGCGAGTATGAAGCAAAAAGCAACGATCGGCCAACTTGTGCCAACTGGGAAAATAGAGATGATGACCGTCCCAATACTGCCTAATAATACTCCACCTAAACAGAAATAAACTGCAGTAACCGTTCCTGCTATCTCATCAAATCCCTGTAAAGCCCCATTAGGCGCAATGGAAACCGACATAGCAATGCCAATTCCTATTATCCAAATTGGTGCAATAAAACCTGGCACCCAAAACGGCAACAGTAATTCACTGATTATCAGCATCATTCCGCCTAAAATAAGGCATCCCATCGCTATTCGCATGACTTTAAAGTTTCCCCAGACAGGAATTAATTTCCCCATCATTCTAGCCGCGATCATCATTGCAATAGCGACAGTAGCAAAAACCATGCTGAATAAAAGCGGTGACAGGCCTTGTCTGCCCATCATTATTTGTGGTGCGGTTGAGAAAAAAACAAAAAAGCTCCCCATCCCTGCGCTGTAACAAAAGGTATAAAGCCAGAAGTTCATTTTTTTCAGCGGGAGCAAAAGCTGTGACCAGCGTAAATCCGTAGTTCGCTGATGCCGGGTTTCAGGCCAAAACCGCCATGCAGATACATAAGCGATTGCCATCAAAATACCGAGGACGGCAAAAATTAGCCGCCATCCCATCCACATATCGATTAACGCCCCCATAATAGGTCCAACCGCCGGTACGATGGCGAGCATGGATCCCAGAATTCCATAGATAACATGACTTTCCTCACGACCTGCATAGATGTCGCGAACAGTAGCAAACATCGCCACCAAACAAGCTGAGGCTCCACATGCCTGTGCGAAACGGCATACCAGAAATAGATTTATTGAAGACGAGACAGCAAGTCCAAATGATGCAAGCAGGTAAACAAAACTGCCCCACAGCAATATTGGGCGACGGCCAAAACGGTCAGACAGCGGACCGAATAACAGTTGTCCGGCACCGATCATGACGAGATAAATCGATAATGTTAACTGAATGACTTCTGGGGTCGTACCTATAGCATCCGGCATATAGGGCACAACGGGCAGATACATATCCATGCCCAGTGAAGCCAACAGATCAAAAGGTGATAACAGTAATAACGTTGCGGTAAGCGAGTAAGGCCAGATAGTGTGTTTTGAGCGCACGATATTATCTCCTGAATAAAGGATTTAGCGGCGCTCTAAGAGCAAAGGGAGCTTTGAAAGCGCCGCAACAACGTAAATGGGAGTTGTTGCGGCTTAGTTATCTGCTTTTTTGGTCATGCTCTTGGTTTTCATCACTCGGGGATAATGTCGTATAGTAACGGATTGGGGGATTATTGGCGATAATAGGCTGTAACAGGCGCGCATACATCATATTCGACAGAGAAAAATCGGCTCAGTGCAATCTCACTGAGCCGGCAACGTTTATGCTATTGAACTCGCCAGTCGCTAAAGTAATGACCGATCGCGGAAGGGTCGTCAAGAGGAGCGGTGGCTGCTATATAGCCATCTGGTCGAACTAACAGATATTGATCGGAATAGGGGCTACTTCCCGTTTCAACGTGCAGGACAGTGACGATATCAGGCAGTGATGCAGGTACCGTCGCCGCGCCGATGATAAGCAAACTGTAATTGCGATAATTTAAATGTGAGTAAATTCTGCCCGACTGACTAGACTGAGAATCGCTCCACATAAAATCATGCAGCCTTTCGCCAACACGCCCACCTGTTCCATAGCGAACGCCCATACCCGTGATGTAACCCGCACGCTTTTCGACAATCTTGACGTAATCATCGGCATGGGTGCCTGTCTCTGAGGTTTTGGTTGAACGCACGAGTTCCGCTGACGTTTTTACGACTTCCAGCGCGACTGCTTTTCGCTCCGTTTCGTAAGTCTGTAATAGCGTTTGGGGCGCATGATGATGAGTAATCATCGCCATTTTCCAGATGAGGTTAAATGCATCGGCCAACCCCGTATTTAACCCTTGCCCACCATTTACCGAGTGAATATGGCTCGCATCACCAGCGATAAATAATTTATTTTCAAAGATATAGTTTTCTGCCACAGACTCTTTAACCGAGAATTTTGAGTACCACTCAATCGACTTGAAACGCAGACTGTGTGGTTGCAGAGCATGGTTAATTTTATCTATCGCCTGCTGTTGCGTGAAATCCTCACTGTCCATCTGGATATAGAAACGATCAATCTTACCTTCACGTGGTATCCAGGCGACATCGGCGGTTTCTGCCTGGAAAACAATAATTTCCGGTACTTTTGGGAAATCAGTTTCTATTTCGCCATCAATCACTGCCCAGGTAATTTGCGGTCGAGTGATCTCAAACGGGATAGCAAAGTGTTGACGCACAAACGATCGTGAACCATCTGCACCAATCAAATACCGGGAACGGACGGTCTCACCGCTGGTAAGCGTGGTGAGGCAGCCGTCTTCCTCCAGCACAATATCTTCCACAGAGGTATTGCGGCGCACGGCCCTATTTAGCTCGGTGAGCTTATTATCAAGCGCTTGTTCCACATAAGCCTGACCAATCATTAAAAAATGCTTGTGAAAACAGCCTTCTAAAGCATCCCACCAGGTAGATTGGCGTGAAATAAATTTACCTTTTGACCAGACTGAGCTGGTATTACAGGCTTTGCCCAAGGGATAAAGCTCGTCGAATAAACCGATAATTTCAAACAGCTGCAAGCTGCGGGCATTTAGCGCATCAGCACGGCCTACCGTTAGCGGCCCTGATGATTTATCGATAATGACGGTGCTTAAACCTGACAGCTGAGCAAGATAGGCACAGGCCAGACCGACAGGCCCTGCACCGATAATCATGAGATCAACATGCTGTGGTTTCATGACGGTTGCACCAAATGTGGGTTATTCAGTGGCTGTTTAGCATGGATATGCACCCGGCGCAGATGACGGCCACTCTGGCTGGCATAAGATTCACGACCGTGTAATAACGAGTAGTTATCTGCAATGACAATGTCACCGCTTTGCCATTGGTGAGCATACTGAACCCGTGGATCATATAAAGCATGTTGCAGGCTGCTGAGTAATTGCTCTTGCTCTTCAGGTTCAATGCCGGAGAAGTGATACGTTGATGGGTTTAAGAATTCTTTATCGCCAGCAATCGGCGACTCACAAAAACGAATGACGGGATACGTGCGGTAAGGGTGCTGTTCGATAATAGGAGCCTGAGCGGTACTGCTATATAGCTCGACTGCGCGCTGATACTGACCTGTGGCACGCTGCCACAGCGCCTTGGTTTCGGGTGACGCCAGACGTAACGCCGTGGTGGTACTCGAAAACGTGGTTCGCCCACCCTGCCCTTCGCCAACAGCTGATACGCATTGAAAGACTTGTAGTTCCGGCACAGTTTTAAGATACATACCGTCCCAGTGCAAGGGAACATAGTTGTTAGCAAAGATATGGTCGGTAGCATCGGGTTGTTCAACCAGCTCCAGCACCGCGCCAAACGGCCATTGCATAATGTCACCAATGGCTGCGCAGTATGTTGTTAAATTTTCTGCACTCGTAAAGCTATCAAAGCCCCGCAGTACCACTAATTGTTGGTTTTCTACTAATGTACGCAGCCAGGTCGGTGATAATTCACCAATATGCACGCCTGACTGTTTAGGCTCAATACGTACACCAAAGTGACAGGTTTCACCTTGGGAATGGGTTAAAGGATGATAATCAAATCGATCTTCTAAAGTGAATGCGTCCATTTTACTTCTCCGTATATTATCCATCGCTGAAAGATCTTTTCAGATAATATCGGCAACAAATATTCAACACCACGGATACAATTATAATAATTAGGGTGGTTTGAATATAGAATCACTGCTCTCCTCTTTTCACCAATATCTAATGATGTAATGGAACTTGATAACCCCCAATTAAAAAACCCCAGATAAACCTATCCGAGGTCTTTAAATCACGAGAAAAAACCGTCGCCGCTTCAGGCTTAGCCGCGGTTCTCTTCGATGTAGCGAGCCAAATCTGCCGGGGTCTTCAGGACGGTGGCGACTTCGGTCGGTGGGATCACGCAGCCGTAAACGTCCTGCACTTCCAGCACCAAGTCGACCGCCAGAATAGAGTCGAGAATATCGGACTCAATCAGCTCATCGTTAAAGCCCACTTTACGGGATAAGATCTTTTCAAACAGCGCGAGTATTTCTTGTTCCATCATGTTTTCCTGAGTCATTAGATCGTGCGGGCATGGCTGTCCAGCAGTTTACGGTCAATTTTGCCGTTAGGATTAAGCGGCAACGCATCTTTGATAATAATTTGGGAAGGCACCATGTAAGGCGGAATGACCTTCGAGAGCGACGTTTTAATCGCTTCTGGCGCTAAGTTCGTCACGCAGAACGCCGCGATGCGCAGAACGCCACCGCCCGATTTCATCAACGGCAGAACAACCGCTTCGCTGATGTCGGATATCGCCAGCAGACGATTTTCAATCTCATTGATTTCAATGCGATAGCCATTCAGTTTGATCTGGCTGTCATTGCGTCCCTGACAGTACAGCAGCCCGTCTTCATATCCCAGGTCGCCAGTTCTGTAGCCCCGGAACGCTTCGCTCTCCCGATGCAGCAATTTCTCCGCATTCTCTTTCGCCAGCCCAAGGTAGCCGCGCATCACGTTTTTTCCCCAAATGATCAGTTCGCCCTCAGACGTAATTTCCATTCTGGAATCCGGCATCATCGCGCCAACCGGCAGCAGATCGTTCTCACTGTGCAGGATTTCATCGGTGATTTCGATGACGGTGGTCGCGATTGTCGCTTCCGTTGGGCCATAGGAGTTGAGAATTTTGGCATGCGGGAAGCGGCGGCGTAACTGTTTTACCAACGCCTTGTTGAGCACTTCGCCAATGAACACGAAGACGTTAAGTTCAGGTAAATATTCACTGTTGAACTGGGGAGACAGCAGCCTCTGGTAGGCGAAGGATGGCGTTGAAACCCAGACGGAAACGTCGTTGTCTTTCAGGCGATCGAGCCAGTTTTCTGCCGCGATATCCTCTTTCGCATTCAGAACGATGTGCCCCCCAGTCGCCAGATTCGCCAACAGCGGAATCAGAGAGAGATCGAAGCTGAACACTGCATGGTTCATCAGTACCGGTAGGTCCGGCAGCGAAAAATCCTGGCGCACCCACTTCATGAAGTGCCACAGGCTTTCACGCCCGATCTGCACCCCTTTAGGCTTTCCAGTGCTGCCGGAGGTAAACATGATATAGGCAAGATCTTGCTCGACCAACGCCTGCCCTGCTTCACCGGTAGCAATGAACTGTCTGGTTGCTACATCGTAGTAATAAGGCGCGCTTGCCAGATGGCAAATCTCGTTGAGCCGCTCCTGCGGATAGATGCAGTCCACCGGAATATACGGGATGTTATGCAGCAGACAGCTATAGATCGCCACGGCAAACTCCGCCTGCTGATGCCCATATAGCACGACTGGCGGCCCCGCGGGCTGCTGGCAGTGCTGATAGCGATGCGCCCAATCTGTCACGGCGACGGAGAGTTGCTGCCAGGTCATCGCGTCATCGCTACCGCTAATCGCCAACTGATCTGGGTTCGCGGGATCGAGTAATGCCGCCCGGAGGAAATCTTGTAGTTCCTGAAGCTCTGAGTGAAGGTTCATAGTGGGGACATTCCGCTAAAGATGTAGAGGGAGGCCGCAGCGCTTGCCAGCGTCAGAATTCGACCGATGAACACAATAACCGGATGATGCAGACAATTGCTCAGCGCCGGACTGCGTTTGGCTGACCACTGCAACATATTGTGGGCAACGGAAATGGCGCCAAACAGTGCGCCGCTGATGACATAGTGTCGTTCAAGCCCATTCCATGCCCCCATACAAAACAGGGTGCAGAAGATGCCAATATTCTGTGCCAACGTTTTGTTCTGTCGGAAAAAATCGAGCTTCATCAGATTCATATAAATCGGCATAAAGACCACATCCCTCAGCCATTCAGACAGGCTGATGTGGAAGCGTCGCCAGAAGTCCTGCGGGTTTTTCGCCAAAATAGGCAGATTGAAGTTGGCTGGGATATTCAGGCCAAATAAGCGCCCCGCCCCGATAGCCATATTGCTGTAGCCAGCAAAATCAAAATAAAGATAAGCGCTGTAGGCGAGCGACATCACGACCCCCACGCTTAACGTAAACGGGCGCTGGCTCCACGACTCAATCACCAGATTATTGATCAGCATGGCAAATAAGAACTTCTGAATAATGCCGGTAAAAATCTGCTCCATCGCCACTAAAAACTGTTCACGGGTTATCGTGAAGACCGGTTTATTAATGTCACTCACCCATGTCCGCCAGCGGTACATCGGGCCAGCCAGAATAATAAAAGGCATAAAGAGGTAGCAGAAGTAGTGCAGGAAGTTCTGGCCATCTTTTTTACTGCGATAAAGCAGCACATCAATGGCGCGGAAGGTCATAAAGGACAGACCGATCATGCCCCAGTGGTTATTAAGGTGTAGTTTCACCAGAAACAGCGGCAGCAGCGTCAGGCTGACCGCCTGCCAGGTTTTTAACCAGCCTTTCTCTTTTAAGGTGACGAGAATATAAAAGCTCAGGAACACCGCCACGGGAACCAGGTAATCCCCCTGGAAAATATATCCCCAGCCGAATACCGCCAGTATGGAAAAGGCAGATAAATATGTCAGCCGATAACGGAATACGCGATTAACCAGCGCAAACAGTAACGCGGATGAAAACAGAAAGAAAAAAAATGCCCCGGAACTATACATCATTCATCCTTCAGAATTTTTGATATTCAAAATGCACTTTTAAACTCATGCTTTCATCAACAGACGTCCACGCGACGATAGTGACTGCCAGAAAGAGATAAAGGAAAAAAAGGCGAATGGCAGATTTCATCATTTAAAACTCTCTGCAATAAATTGATCCATCGCGACCCATGCCGGTTCGGTTGGGTGCAGGCGATCCCAATTCCAGCCGTTCTGATAAGGCTGCGCATACATATCAAAATAGCGAACTTGATTTTCTTCCAGCATCGATCGGATTTGGCTATCGACCGGTTGAAATTTCTCGGAATTATTAATCGCCCACGGATTAATCGGATCGACGATGACAACAAACTGGACGTTGCGCGCTTTCAGCAGTTTGATCGTCGCCCGTAATGCCTCCATCTGCGCCGGAATAATCGGCGCGTCATCCCACTCTTCCGGCGTTTTATCGTCCGCAAAAACAGATTTATCCATCCACAATGTGTCTGCACTTTGCTGACGGGACTGGTTCAGTACACGAGCCTGATCCAACTCGCGATTCCAGTCTGGAGTCATATTGGCAGTTGGCTGTTGAGGCCACGGTTGTGTGGACTGAGGGACAATATGTAATATCGACAGCCAGTAGTTTTTTATCAGCTCACAGAAATTTGCAAATTGATAACTCACTTCCTGCCAGATAATTTGCGGATCCCAACCATAGACTTTCATTTGGCCGAACGTTAAATGGCTTATATCTTCTTTATCGATATGTTGTAGATAATTGACCAGAAAGGGACGCGTCTGGTCATCCTTCATCAGCGGATCAAAAATAGATGCGGGAAAATTGTTGGCAAAGATGGCCGGCGGAATACCGTCTGAATAAAAGCTATCGGGTGCCAGCAGCAAAACAACTTTACTGTTCGCATTAAGCTCATTTTTAAAACGCGAAAACAGCAAAAAATGTGTGACGTTATCGACAAAGCTATCGCCATAGGCCACCACCGGGCGGTGTAGCTGGTTATTAAAGTAATTATATACTGCGTAATGTTCATCTTCAGATGTAGAGACCTCGGAAGCCCCAAGAAAGAAAATCGCATTTCCCTGTAAAGCATGGGAAATGGTGGCTATCTTTTCCTTTTGTTCCTTTACCGTTCCTTCCATTGTTTTAATCAGTGGCTGGAACGTTAGCGCAGGATCAACGCTCGTCACCAGCGGGGGAACGCTAAGAAACAAGATGGCCAGAGTGGCCATCAGGATATGTAGACCGAGAGTATTTTTAATTTTCATCTAAAAGTAAAATGACATAGTGTTAATTTGTTTAAAATTTGTGATTTTCTATCTTCACAGTAAATTTATCCCTGTATTTTTGGATTATATACCAGGCTTATCTGCGATGATGAGCGTTGCTGTGTAACGGTATGTACAGTGTTTATGTCCGTCACAGAATAAGGCTGACGAGCCCCGCGCGATCGAGACAGGAGAAGGGTTCTCCTGCATCCACTATCACTTACGCGGTTTGAAGATACGGTAGTAAAAGCTCGGTGACAGCAACGCCGTGAGGCTCAGTTTGCTCGTGATTGCGGGGATGATGAGGTTCAAGCGCTTTAGGCGTTATGTGAATAAGGAGCGGTAACGCCCAGTTCAGTCTTTGACTACTTCTTGTACAGTTAATGTGATTCAGAGAAATGTAGAATAGCAGGATAGAAAAATAGCGGTCATTATTGAAAATAACCGCTATTTACGTCAATTCGCTACCCGTTCTAAATCACCATAGAATGAATATGGATAGCCATTCTCCAGCCATTCAGCATCGTCAATAACGCAAATATCGTCTTCTATATAAATATCTGACGCCATGATTTTTATTGCGAAGCTATTGGTTTTATATTCCGATCGATAATTATCATAGGTAATTTCACCTCTGCCGAAATAGTCACCGAGTTCTTCCCGCCATAATAGCTCGATCTCTGCATTAAACGGGCCGCTCCCCATTTTCCCTTTCAAGCTGGCGATAATCTTTTTCTTCTCAACAAAACCCCACCGCACGGCATCCAACGTCCAGGCATCGTCGCTAACACTAAACTCACCAGAAAAAATCGCTAAAAGCGCATCATTATTATCAGAACACATTTCATTTCCTTGAATATTCAAAATTTGTCGGTGGAATCGATTATCTCAAACGCTTTTTAATCGCCTGACTCACAGCTCAATAGCCCAGCCGCTAACGCGGGTAGCGCAGTGCTTCCACAAACAGTGAGAAGGCAGTGGTATGCTGTTTGCGGCTGGGATAATACAGGTAGTAGCCGGGGAACGGTGGACACCATTCCGTCAGCACCCGGATCAGACGCCCGCTGGCAATGTCATCTCGCACCGAATCTTCCGGCACATAGGCCAGACCAAGCCCGATGAGTGCCGCGTCGATCCGCTGGCGCAGGCTATTCATAGTCAGTTGTCCCTCAACGCGCACCTTGATTTCCCGACCGTTTTTTTCAAATTCCCATGCATAGATGCCGCCCATCGTCGGCAGACGCATGTTAATACAGCGGTGATGCTGCAAATCCTGTGGCGTCGCGGGGGCAGAATTGCGGGCGAAATAGTTCGGGGAGCCGACCACCGCCATGCTCATTTCCGGTGCGACACGCACGGCAATCATGTCTTTTTCCACCTGTTCACCCAGGCGAATGCCCGCATCAAAGCGGCCAAGAACAATATCGGCTAAGGCATTATCCACCGTGATTTCGACGTTAATATCGGGATAATTCGCCAAAAATGGCTTTAACACCGGCCATAATATTGAATCAACCGCATGCTCCCCCGCTGTGATACGGATATTCCCCGCAGGCCGTTCGCGCATGTCGCCCAGCGCCACCAGCTCGCTTTCAATATCCGCGAAGTGCGGACCGAGGCTATGCGCCAGCTTCTCCCCCGCTTCCGTCGGCGCGACGCTGCGCGTGGTTCGGGTCAGCAAACGCACGCCAAGTCGTTCTTCAAGGCCGCGAATCGAATGGCTTAGCGCCGACTGGGAAAGCCCAAGCTTCGCCGCCGCTTTGGTAAAACTACGTTCTCTTGCCACCACAAGGAACGAAATGAGGTCATTAAAATTTTCTTTTAACATCAGAGTGTCCGAAGAGTGGTGCCATGAATGATATCCATGTGAAACGGTCAATTGCTCATTACGCCACGCTGAAAATCAGCAGCGGGACATAGCATCCCCGCATTGCGCGGCGTAATTAATGAATATAATTCATAGCCGCTTACGGGTTTTGTCCTCTGGTGCTTCTCCGTAAATCGCAGTAACGTTTTTCACAGTCGCTGTCTTTCATCTTTCACAACACTGAATAGTTCAATCACAGCGAATCTTTCAATAACTACAAATTTTTCAATAACAGCTACGCTTTCCATGAGATGACTTGCCGCCTCTGCCGTGATGTTATCCATGTTAGCCCCAGCTACGATTGCCGGAACGGAGGAAAAATTGAAAATTACCCGCAGTGGTTCACACCCGTCCCAACCTGGCCCGGAAAGCTATTTTTCCGGTAATGTACGTCTCGATGCGCCCTTTCAGGGCACCGCCCCCGCTCGGGTTGGTGGCGCGACGGTCACCTTTGAACCCGGTGCCCGCACGGCATGGCATACCCATCCACTCGGTCAGACGCTGATCGTCACGCAAGGTCGGGGCTGGCTTCAGGAATGGGGCGGCGAGATTCAGGAGATCAATCAAGGTGATATCGTCTGGATACCTGAAGGCGTAAAACACTGGCACGGCGCGACAGCACAAACTGCTATGACGCACATTGCCATTGCCGAATCGCTTAACGGCAGCCCGGTCGAATGGCTGGAAAAAGTCAGCGACGAGCAGTACGGAAACGGGAAATAGCCTAAGTAAAGCGTCGCGATAAAAAACAGCGGCAGGTAGAAACAGCAAAGCCACTCAGCGTGAAACTGAATGGCTTTTTCCTTTGCTCCGCGATGCGGCTAGCGCATGTGGAGATTGACGCCAGAGACCTCTTTTCTGAGTTCAATAATCTCTTCAGCCAGCTCACGGCACAGCATCGCATTCATCAGGTGATCCTGCGCGTGCACCACGATAAGTTCGATATTGGCTTTTTCCTTACTCTGGTTGCCAATAAATCCGGTCTGGATCAACTGCGCCCGGTTCAGCGCCACCGCCGCCATTTTTAATAATTCATCGACGTGATCCCACTCCCCTCGGCGAGCGGATCTCAGTGCTTCCATTGCGCAGGAACGTGTTTCGCCAGATTTAACGATAAGCTCAATCATCCGCGTTTCTACATCCATTCTTCCATCCCCCGAATATCAGTTGCTGTGTCACCTTTTTGTCGGTCAATTAGCCCCAAATTGCAGACAAGCGCACGTGACACCGAAGCAAGTACGGTGCATTTGTTGTATCGCTACTCACAGCCTGCAGAGTAAATATAGATGATCAATCAGGATTTGTTTCTGTAAATCATGACGTTATGTCTCATTTCCGATGAAATAAATTTCACAGATACGTCAGCCTGTTTTTTAGACAATAGATTTATACAAATTCATACCGCGACACGCCTTGAAATAAAGTGATGACCGAAAGATCACACCCACCGAAACCTTAATTTAACCTTAAGAAAGCGAAATAATAATAACTATCATTATTATTATCAACATTTAGAATCCATCGTCGACTGCCGCGACCTATCGGCCTGTGTCGCTAAGCTAGCGTAGCTATCGTGAGTGACGCAGGGCTTCCCATGTAAGCCAGCCATACGCAAACACGACAGGTATTGATAAGGGTAAATAATATGAAGCTTAGTTTTGGATTGCTGAGTTCTGCCGTTTTATTCGCTTCCGGTTTGGCTCTCAGCGCATCGGCAACCGCAGCAGAAAACGATGAAGGGATTGTGATTTACAATGCCCAACATGAAAACCTCGTGAAATCCTGGGTTGACGGTTTTACCAAAGAAACCGGCATCAAGGTGACGTTGCGCAATGGCAGCGACACCGAATTGGGCAACCAACTGGTGCAGGAAGGGAAATCCTCCCCTGCCGATGTGTTCCTGACTGAGAATTCACCGTCGATGGTGCTGGTCGATAACGCCAATCTCTTTGCTCCGCTGGATAACGCGACCCTTGCTCAGGTGCCGTCTGACTATCGTCCATCCCACGGCCGCTGGATCGGGATTGCCGCACGCTCCACCGTTTTTGTCTACAATCCGACCAAATTTACCGACGCTCAACTGCCGAAATCTTTAGCCGATCTGGCGAAGCCAGAATGGAAAGGCCGCTGGGCCGCGTCTCCGTCCGGTGCAGATTTTCAGGCCATCGTCAGCGCCTATCTGGAGCTGAAGGGGGAGCAAGCCACACAGGCGTGGCTGAAAGGCATGAAAGAGAACTTCACCGCCTATAAAGGCAACAGCACGGTAATGAAAGCCGTGAACACGGGTCAGATTGATAGCGGCGTGATCTATCACTATTACCGTTTTGTCGATCAGGCTAAAACCGGCGAAAACAGTAACAACACGAAGCTGTACTACTTCAAACATAAAGATCCGGGCGCGTTCGTCAGCATTTCCGGCGGCGGCGTACTGGCATCCAGCAAACATGCGAAAGACGCACAGGCCTTCATTAAGTGGATTACCGGCAAATCCGGTCAGGAGATCTTACGCACCAACGATGCGTTTGAATATGCCGTTGGCATCAACGCAGCCTCAAATGACAAACTGGTTCCGCTGAAAGATCTGGATGCGCCGAAAGTCGATGCCGCCAAGCTCAACAGCAAAAAAGTCGTGGACCTGATGACTCAGGCAGGTCTGTTGTAATACGTGAGTTGTCACGCATAGATTGCAATACTTAGATTACAACGACAGCTCCTTTCGTCAGGGCGTTCGCGTCCTGACGAATTCTCACCTGAATGCCCGCTCTGCGCGGCTTCACCGTCTTAAAATATCGTCCTAACGAGGCAGCCACAGGCCGTATGACAAACGTTAGCTACAGCGAAACCACCCCGTTCACCGCCCCTTCTCCGCCATTACGCAAGCCAGCGGCATTGCTGACGATCGTCGCCCTGACGCTATCGCTGCTGGGGTTTATTCCGCTGGGCTTTGTGATTGGCGTGAGCATTGATACCGGTTGGGAAACGGCGCGCTCGCTGCTCTTGCGCCCTCGCGTCGGCGAACTGCTGACCAACACGGTGCTGCTGGTTGTCCTGACGCTGCCGATTTGCACGGTGCTCGGCGTACTGCTGGCCTGGCTGACGGAACGTACCACCCTGCCCGCCCGACGCCTGTGGTCACTGCTGCTCACCGCGCCGCTGGCGATACCCGCCTTTGTACAAAGCTATGCCTGGATCAGTACCTCGCCCGGCCTGCACGGCCTACCGGCTGGCGTGTTTTTATCCGTCGTCGCCTATTTGCCGTTTCTGTATTTACCCTGTGCCGCCACACTGCGACGGCTTAACCCCGCGCTGGAAGATGTCGCGGCTACGCTGGGCGTGCCTCCCATTATCGTATTTTTCCGCGTGGTGCTGCCGCAGCTAAAGCTAGCTATCGGCGGCGGACTGCTGTTGATTGCGCTGCATCTGCTGGCGGAATATGGCCTGTTCGCCATGATCCGCTTCGATACCTTTACCACCGCGATTTTCGATCAGTTCCAGTCAACGTTTAACGGTCCGGCGGCCAACATGCTGGCCGGTGTGCTGGCGCTGCTGTGCCTGTTTCTGCTGTGTGCGGATGCCCGCGTACGCGGCGTCACGCGCTATGCCCATGTCGGTTCTGGCGCGCCACAGGTTGTCACACTAGTACGCCTGTCGCGGCTTCCGCTGTTACTGGCTCTGCTGCTACTGGCGACGCTGGTGCTGCTAACGCTCGGCGTGCCTTTTATTACGCTGTCTCGCTGGCTGTGGTTTGGCGGCTGGGAGGTGTGGCAGCGCCGCGAGTTGTTTGATGCCTTTCGCCAGACCATGACGCTGGCGCTGAGCGGTGCCGCACTGACGACGCTGGCGGCGATCCCGATGGCCTGGCTGACGATTCGCCACCCCAGCCGCCTGTATCGGTTTCTGGAAGGGTGCAATTACATCACCAGCTCTCTGCCGGGTATCGTCGTCGCGCTGGCGCTGGTGACTACCACGATTCACATTATCAGGCCGCTCTATCAGACCGAATTCACCGTGCTGCTGGCTTACCTGCTGATGTTTATGCCACGGGCGCTGGTTAATCTACGCGCCGGTATCGCACAGGCTCCGGTGGAGCTGGAACAGGTCGCCGCCAGTCTGGGGCGTTCGCCATTGCAGACGTTAATGACCGTGACCGTTCGGCTGGCCGCGCCCGGCGTCGCCACCGGGGCAACGCTCGTCTTTCTGGCGATCATCAACGAGCTGACCGCTACGCTGCTGCTGGCGCCCAACGGCACCCGCACGCTGGCGACTGGCTTTTGGGCGCTCACCAGTGAGATTGATTATCCGGCGGCGGCACCCTACGCGCTTATTCTGGTTCTACTGTCGCTGCCGTGGACCTGGTTTCTCTACACGCAATCACAAAAAATGGCGGGGCTGTAATCATGTTGGAACTCCATCGCGTCAGTAAAGGCTTTAACGGGCGCACCGTGCTGTCTGACATTCATCTGACGCTAGAAAACAGCCGCCGCACGGCGATTGTCGGTCCGTCAGGTTCGGGGAAAACCACGCTGCTGCGCCTGATTGCCGGGTTTGAAAAACCGGATACCGGCGTCATCACGCTGAACGGACAAACGCTCTGCGATAGCGGGCTTTCCGTTCCTGCCCATCAGCGCGGAATCGGCTATGTACCGCAGGACGGCGCGCTGTTCCCGCATCTCTGTATCGCGGATAACATCGCATTTGGACTCAAAGGATCGAAGGCAGAAAAGCAAAAGCGCGTGGATGAGCTGATGGCGCTGGTTTCTCTCCCGGCGCATTTGCGGAAACACTCACCGCATGAGATTTCCGGCGGTCAGCAGCAGCGTGTCGCACTGGCTCGCGCGCTGGCGCAGCGCCCTAAGTTAATGCTGCTGGATGAACCCTTTTCCGCGCTGGACACCGGCCTGCGTGCCGCCACCCGTAAAGCGGTGATGGACGTATTGCAGCAGGCTAACGTGGCGTCGATTCTGGTAACCCACGATCAGGGAGAGGCACTGTCCTTTGCTGACCACGTTGTCGTCATGCGCGACGGTCAGCTGTCGCAGTCCGGCTCACCGTGGGCGCTTTACCATCAGCCCGCCAGCGAAGATATCGCGACCTTCCTCGGCGAAACGCTAATTCTCGATGCACAGATCGACGGCGGTCAGGCTGACTGTCTGCTTGGACACATCGCGGTGGATCGCCCAACCGCAAGCGGGAAGGTAAGAATCATGCTCAGACCAGAACAGATCGCGATTCAGGACGCTGAGGTTGATAGCGCTGAGGGGAATAGCGCGGCGACGATTCGCGCAACTATCCGTAAAGTTGATTTTTCCGGCTTCGTTTCGACGCTAACGCTGCACGTCCATCACGTAGAAGCTGACATCATTGAACTGAAAACCGTCAGCCACGCCGCTTTTGCCGTCGGCCAGCAGGTCAGCCTGAGCGTGAACGGTGTGGCACACGTTTTCAGTCAATAACATCAATCGCTCGCGGCACACGCAGGCGGCTTATCGCGCCGTCTGCGCGTTACGACTCACCAGCCAGACGCCCAGCAGAATAATCAGGACGCCGAGGTTTTTTCGCAGGCTCATCGGTTCGTTCAGCCACGGCAGGAAAACCGCCGCCAAATAAACCACCGCGTAGCTCAGACTAATCAGCGGATAGGCGCGGCTTAACGGCAGATAGCGCAACACCATGAACCAGCACACCATCGACAGGCCGTAGCAGAGCATCCCGAACAGCACCGCAACCGCAGGCCAGCCGGCCAGCAACGTGCTGAGCGGCGGCCAGTGCGCAATGGAAATGCTCGGCAGCGCCAGCATCCCGCTTTTCATTAACACCTGCGCGGTGCTGGCGAGCACAATGCTGCCAAGCGCCCAGACATAGCCTTTTTTCGCCATCATCCCCCCTGCATCAGATAGATACCGGTGATAATCAGCGCAATGCCCCACCAGTGATGCTTGTCCACACGTTCGCCAAACCCGTAGTGCGCCAGCAGCGTGACCAGCACAAAATTGATGCTCAGCAGCGGATATGCCACGCCAAGCGGGATATGCTGCAACACCACAAGCCACAGCAGCAGCCCGATGCCGAGCAGCAGAGCCGCCAGTATCAGCCATCCCAACGTCACGCGTTGACGACGATCTGTGGGTAAACGCCGCCAGCACTCCGCTGCCCGTTTCTGGCACAGCTGTCCCAGACTGGTCAGCAGACAAACGATAGCCACCAAAAGATAACTCATGGCGCTATCTGCTTATAAAACAGCAGCACGTAGCGGTGCGATTTTTTCAACTGATCGGGAGCAGGCAGGTTGCGGTATTCTTCATCGGTATCCCTATCGACCTTCAGCACCAGCGCGACATTTCCGCTACGCCGTTTCTCCGCAAGCCAGGCCGAGAAAGCGCCCTCATCCACAAAGCGGTCAGCAGCATCCGCATAATTCAGCCCGTAGTTCAGTTCGCCCCGCGCCTTGAATAAGGTGATATCGCTGCGCTTCAGCTCCCACGCCAGTCCGGCCGCCAGCCCAACCTCATCGCTCAGCACATAGAGGCTCTTTTCCAGCAACGGCTGATGGCTACGAATAAAGGTTTGAGGGTTCTTTGAATCGACCACGCTCGCCGGAATACTTCCACCGACGAGCAGCGCCAAAAATAGCGGACAGCCCGCCACCAGATAGCCCCACGATCGCGATTTCCTCAGGCTGACAGCGGCAAAGGCAATCCAGCCGATAAAACAGACGACACCCGAGACGATGGTCAGCCCTTCTCCCGATTGATAGAAATGCGGCACAATGATGCCGAGGCCGAGCGCGGCAACCGCGAGCGCCAGTACGCTGCCGAAAGCTATGTTGAACCAGCTATTAATGCGCAATACACGTTCGCGTACCGCAGGCACCAACCCGGAAATCCACGCCGCCATCAGCAACGCCAGCGGCGCAAAGCACGGCAGAATGTAGGTCAGCAGCTTGCCTTTAGCGATGCTGAAAAACAGCAGCGGCATCACCATCCAGCACAGCAGGAGGAACCGTTCCGGGTTCGCTTTTCGTTCTGTCCAGCCGCTGCGCAATGCGCCCGGCAGCAGCGCCAGCCAGGGGAAGGCACCGACAATCAGCACCGGCAGGTAATACCAGAACGGCGCTTTATGCTGCGCATCGTCTTCTGCAAAACGCTGGATATGCTCAATCCAAAAGAAGTAGTGCCAGTAATCGGCTTCTCGCGCATGCACCGCCAGCGCCCACGGCGCACTCAGCAATACCGCGACAATAATCGCCAGCGGCCCGAACAGCAGCAATTCCTTAATCCGCTTTTGCGCCAGCGCCACGGGCAGCACGCTGATGACCGGCAAGGCCAGCGCCAGAAAGCCTTTGGTCATGAATCCCATGCCGCAAGCCAGCCCCATCAGCCCCCAGGCCATGAGCCGTTCGCGCGTCAGCGTGGCGCGCTGAATCAGCACGTGGCTGAACAGCGCCGCCGTCATCCAGAGCGTCACCATCGGATCGAGCACGCTGTAGGTGCCGATGCCATACACCAGCAGCGATGTCAGATAGATCGTCGCCGCCAGCAGCGCGGTACGCTGGTTTTTCCACAGCAGCATCGCCAGCCAAAACACCAGCAGCGCGCTCAGCGCAGTAGAAAATACCGAGGCAAAGCGCACGGAAAAATTGGTATGACCTAATAACCACTGACTGATGTTATTCAACCAGTAGCCCGCAACAGGCTTCTCAAAGTAGCGAACGTCCAGCAAATGCGGCACGACCCAATCGCCACGCTGAAGCATCTCGCGGCTGATTTCGGCATAGCGCGTTTCATCCGGCGACCACAGCCAGCGGCCGTTAAGCGGCAACAGGTAGAGCAAAGCAAATAGCACCAGTATCACGGTGCTTTTCAGCTTTATCATGCCTTTTTCCATACTATCTCCTGCTTTATTTATTCTTCCGTTTGCACACCAAGCCAGCCTTCCCGCCCGGGAAACGGCGCGCGTTCAATCCGCCCGACGGGCAGCGTGGCGGGGTCATCAGGCAGTAATGCGGAAAGCGGACAAAATTCGATGTGCTGCTGGCGGGCACGAAGCAGCAGCTGACGGAACTGCGCCAGCTTCGCGCCACCTTCAACTTCCGCATGGATGGTGTAGACCGGCACGCCGCGATCCTGCTGGATCGCCTCAAGAATAAAGTCGTTAAATTCACCGTCGCTCACGCGCTCGCCGATGACTTCATCGTAGGTCGGCAAGGTGACCGGGATCTGCACGGTGCCCAACTCACCATTTTCCAGGCGCGGTCGGAAAGGTCGAGTGCCGCGGCAGTCGCTGTTATAGTCCAGATTCCAGCGCTGCTTCATCTCAACAACGCGCGAATCAGCTCGCCAGCCCGCCACGGCGGAACAGCGCACTGGCGATGGCAAAATCGACGTCAGTGCGTCCATTCCTTCACGGAACTGCGCGGCTAATTGCGCATCCGACCAGCGGGCGACATTCGCCTGCCAGCCGTGATGATCCCAGGCGTGTAGCCCGACTTCATGGCCTGCGTCGTGCGTCTGGCGGATTAACGAGCCAAACCGCGCACCGATATGACGCCCCGGCCACGCCGTACCGGCCAGCAAGATATCCCAGCCGTAGAGCGAGGCCGCGTTGGAGCGCAGCATCTTCCATAAAAAACGTGGACGCAGCAGACGCCACAGGTGACGCCCCATGTTGTCCGGCCCGACGCTAAAAAAGAAGCTCGCCTGAATATCGAACTCTGCCAGCGCATTCAGCAGCGCGGGCACGCCGTCCCGCGTACCGCGCCAGGTATCGACATCTATCCGCAGGCCAACACGCGTCATCCCTGCGCATCCTTGGCGTCAGCAGTGTGCTGGGGATCAACGGTACGCAGAAAATAGTCCAGCGTTTCCGCGACGGTTTGATCCATCTTCACCGTCGGCTCCCATGCCAGCAGGCGTTTGGCGTTGCGAATGCTCGGCGTGCGGTGCTCGACATCCTGATAGCCTTTGCCGTAATAGCTGCTGCTTTCCACGTCAATAAACCCGGCGAACGGCGGGAAGCGGTCACGCAGCGGATGCTCATTAAAGCTGGTTAACAGCATTTCACCCAGCTCGCGGATACTGGCTTCATTATGCGGATTACCAATATTGATGATCTGCCCATCACACTGGCCGTTGCGGTTTTCAATAATGCGGAACAGCGCTTCAATGCCGTCATGAATATCGGTAAAGCAGCGCTTCTGCGCCCCGCCATCCACCAGCTTGATCGGCGATCCTTCTACCAGATTGAGGATCAGTTGGGTAATCGCTCGGGAGCTGCCGATACGTGCCGCGTCTAGCGTATCCAGACGCGGCCCCATCCAGTTAAACGGACGGAACAGCGTGAAGCGCAGGCCATTTTTCGCACCGTACGCCCAAATCACCCGATCAAGAAGTTGCTTGGACACGGAGTAGATCCAGCGCTGCTTGTTGATCGGCCCGACAATCAGGCGTGAGGTATCTTCATCAAACTCTTTGTCATCACACATGCCGTACACTTCCGAGGTGGACGGGAAGACAATGCGTTTGTTGTAGCGCACGCAGTCGCGCACGATTTTCAGGTTTTCTTCAAAATCCAGCTCAAACACACGCAGCGGGTTACGGGTGTATTCGATAGGTGTGGCAATCGCCACCAGCGGCAGAATGACATCGCATTTCTTGATGTGATATTCGATCCATTCGTTATGAATGCTGATATCGCCTTCCACAAAATGAAAACGTGGATCGCCAAGAAAACGGGCGATGGCATCCGAGCTGATATCCAGCCCGTAGATTTCATAGCGATCGTCGCGCAGCAGGCGTTCGGTCAGGTGGTTACCGATAAAACCATTCACGCCGAGGATCAGAACGCGCGTGCGGCGTCGTTGCACACGGCTGGCGAGGTTACCCAGTTTCGCCTGTGGCACCATCCCCATTTCCGCCGCCAGTCGGCTGCCCGACATATACAGTCCGGCTTCACTCTGTCCGCTGATGATCTCAAGTGCATCTTCACCGCAGGACACCACCAGCGGCGACGTCGAGAGAATCGCGCCCGGTTCATGCTTCACCCCATTGGCTTTCACATCACTGTTTTGAATGCGATTAACCTTCACTACACGAGCGCGCCAGATAATCACTTTGCGCTCACCGAGGAATGTAAACGCGCCAGGATACGGTTCCGTCACCGCGCGGATCAGGTTGTTAATCTCACGGGCGCTTTTTTGCCAGTCGATCAGCCCATCTGCTGCCGTGCGGCGTCCGAAGTAGCTGGCCTGGCTATCATCCTGCGGCGTCAGCGTAATCTCACGCGAGCGGATCAGCGGTAGCTGCTGCGTCAACAGAGCGGCCGCGGCGGTACGACACTTGCCATGCAGCGTCAGCGCGGTGTCTTCCTCATCAATCGTCACCACTGACTGCGCGACGATATCACCGGCATCGGCGCGGGACACCATCTTGTGCAGCGTCACGCCCGTCTGCGTTTCACCGTTCACCAGCACCCAATTCACCGGCGCCCGTCCTCGGTAACGTGGCAGCAGCGAACCGTGCAGATTAAATGCGCCAAACGACGGCAGTTGGAGAATGTCATCGCTTAATAGCGTGCGGTAATAGAAGGAAAAAATAACATCCGGTGCCAGTTCCCGAATGCGGTTCACCCAGAGCGGATGGTTAACGTCTTCCGGCGCAAACACCGGCACATCCATCTCGGCAGCCGCTTTCGCCACCGAGCCATAGAAGTGATTCTCGCCCGGCGCATCGCTGTGCGTGAACACCGCCTGAATCTCATAGCCCGCGAGCTTTAACGCCTCAAGGCCGACACAGCCGATATCATGGTAGGCAAATACGATCGCTTTCATTCTTCTTCATCCCGTAAAGTGGTAGCCAGTGGCGTTGCTGCACTCACTGTTTTTTGCACAAAATAGCGTGGCCGGGCACGGACATCGGTATAGATACGGCCGATGTATTCCCCTAAGAGCCCCATCCCGACGAACTGAGCGCCGATAAACATGAACAGCACGGCGAACAGCGTGAACACGCCTTCTGCAGCCCATTCCGCACCGAAGAACAGACGCAGGCCGATCAACAGCAGCGCCAGCAGGAAGCCCGACAGCGCAACGACACTGCCAATCAAGCTGAGTATGCGCAGTGGCGTCGTCGTCAGGCAGGTCAGCAGGTCGTACATCAGGTTAATCAGCTTCAGAAAGCTGTATTTGGACGTGCCAAATTCGCGTTCGGCGTGCAGCACATCGATCTCGATGGTTTTCCGGGCAAACGTGTTGGCAAGAATAGGAATAAAGGTGCTGCGTTCGTGACAGCGCAGCATCGCACTGACAATATGGCGACGATACGCGCGCAGCATGCAGCCGTAATCCGCCATCGATTTCCCGGTTGAACGCCGGATCATCATGTTGATGGTTTTCGAGGCCAGCTTGCGAAACAGCGAATCCTTCCGGTTTGCCCGCACAGTGCCGACCACGTCATACCCCTGCGCGGCGTACTCCACCAGCCGTGGAATTTCTTCCGGCGGGTTCTGCAAATCGGCATCCAGCGTGATAATCACATCGCCCACCGCCTGCTGGAATCCAGCCATGATGGCCGAGTGCTGACCATAGTTACGATTCAACAGCACGGCGATAATGTGCTTTTCCGGGTCGCTCGCCGCTTCGGTCAGGAGATCCGCCGAACGATCGCTGCTGCCGTCATCAACCAGAATAATTTCCCAGGGTTTACCGATCTTCTGACAGGCTGCCAGCGTGCGTTCGATCAGCACCGGCAAACTCTCTTCTTCGTTATAAACGGGGATCACAACGGAAACATTTTTGATGTCATCAATCACGAACAGACTCCAGAATCGAGGTTAGCGCCGCGACGACGCGATCAACATCGCTGTCCTGCATATCGGGGAACAGCGGCAGCGTCATCAGCGACGCCGAATTCCATTCCGTTGCCGGCAGGTGCAAGTGGGGATAGCGCTCACGGTAATATTTCTGTGTATGCACCGCTCTGAAATGCAGCCCGGTGCCAATGCCGTGCACCTGCAACGCCGCCATCAAATCATCGCGTGAAATGCCGCACTGTGTTTCATCCACGCGCACCATAAACAGATGCCAGGCATGCAGATGGGGATAATCAGGAACGGCCAGAGGCTGGAGCGGCAATGAGCGCAGTTGGGTGAGATAACGTGCGGCAAGCTGCTGACGGCGGGCGTTGATCGCCGGGAGTTTATCCAACTGAACCAGCGCAATGGCTGCATTGATATCTGCCAGATTGTATTTAAATCCCGGCGTCACCACTTCAGCCTGCGGCTTGCGCCCCTGCAACTGCCGATCGAACGCATCCACGCCCAGCCCGTGAAACTTCAGGCTGCGTATGCGTTCAGCAAGCGCGTCGTCGTCCGTCACCACCATGCCACCTTCCGCACAGGTGATGTTTTTAATCGCGTGAAACGAGAAAATGGCGGTTCCGCGCGCGCCAATCCATTCATCACGATATTGCGTACCGACGGCGTGCGCCGCATCCTCAATCAGCGGGATGCCGTAGCGCTCGCTGAGTGCGCGCAGCGCCGTCAAATCTGCCGGAGCGCCAGCATAGTGCACGGGAATAATCGCTTTGGTCTTCGGTGTGATAGCCGCCTCAATATCCTGCGGTCGCACCATCAGCGTATGCCGATCCACGTCGACCATCACCGGTTCCGCGCCCAATAGACTGATGATATTGACGGTTGAAACCCAGGTCTGGGACGGCGTAATCACTTCGTCGCCGGGGCCAATGCCGAGCGCCATCAGCGTGACGTGCATACCGCCCGTCGCCGAGCTGACCGCAATCGCCTGTCGGCACCCGATTCGCTGGCAAAACGCCTGCTCTAATTGCTGACATTTCGGCCCCGTGGTTATCCAGCCGGATCGTAATACTTCCGCCACGGCAGCAATTTCTTCTTCACCCATGTTCGGGCGGGAAAAAGGCAAAAAATCCGTCATAACGTATTCCCAAAATAAATAATGGCGAGAAATCATCATTTCGCAGTCTAAATAATGAAGCCTTAAGCCAACCTTAATTTATTGCGATAATCATAAAACCACAGATAAGCGGCACAACATGAAACAACGAAAAAAAGACATAATTAATTACAATGCAAAAATGAACTTTCCACGAATAACAGAATAACAAAATGTCGTTTTATTGATTTGCAGCAAGAAATCAATCTTCACCAAATAAGTCTCGTGTATAGACTTTGCCCATCACATCTTTTAATTCATCGGCATAACGATTGGTAATAATAATGTCACACTGTTGTTTGAAGCTGTCGAGTTGATGAATGATAGGAAAATCTAAAAAATCATCATCATCAATCCCAGGTTCATAAATTACTACCTTGATTCCTTTCGCTTTTATCCTTTTCATAATCCCCTGAATGGAAGAAAAGCGAAAATTATCCGATCCCGCTTTCATGATGAGGCGGTGGACGCCGACGGTTTTCGGATGGCGACGGATAATCGTGTCGGCAATGAAGTCTTTCCGCGTATGGTTAGCGTCTACGATAGCCTTGATCAGGTTATTCGGCACGGTACGATAATTCGCCAAAAGCTGCCGGGTATCCTTCGGTAAACAGTAGCCGCCATAGCCGAACGACGGATTATTGTAATAATCGCCAATACGCGGATCGAGGCATACGCCTTCAATAATCTGCCGGGTATTCAGCCCCAGCGATTCGGCATAGCTGTCCAACTCATTAAAGTAGGCCACGCGCATCGCCAGAAAGGTATTTGCAAACAATTTTATCGCTTCAGCTTCGGTTGGGTCGGTAAACAACACGCGAATGTCTTTTTTTAATGCGCATTCCATCAATAGGTTAGCGAAGAACCGTGCCCTTTCTGATCGCTCGCCCACCACAATCCGCGACGGGTAAAGATTGTCGTGTAGCGCCTTTCCCTCACGCAAAAACTCGGGCGAAAAAATGACATTATCCGTATCCAACTGCTGGCTGATTTTCTCGGTGAAGCCAACGGGCACCGTCGATTTAATCACCATAATGGCCTGCGGATTAATCGCCAGCACGTCGCGAATGACTGCCTCTACCGACGACGTGTTGAAATAGTTGGTTTGCGGATCGTAATCCGTCGGCGTAGCGATAATCACGAACTGCGCATCGGTATACGCCTCATGCTTATCCAGCGTCGCAGAAAAATTCAGCGTTTCATGTTGTAAAAAACGCTCAATCTCGGCGTCATTAATCGGCGATTTTCTTTGATTCAACAGCGCCACTTTTTCAGCCACAATATCCAACGCCACAACCTGATGCTGTTGCGCTAATAATAATCCATTCGATAAACCGACATATCCCGTTCCGCTAATCGCTATTTTCATGAAGGGCTCTTTATTTCATTACTGGCTAAACAAACCTATTTCGCCGCAGTATCTTTCTTCTGTTTTCATCTGAATAGAGGGGTAACATGTCAATTTATTTCTTGTTCCTCTCCCGCGATGCATCGCTACCATTCACAAATACACTGTTACTTTATCCGTCGATAACGTCGGAAGCACAGCATCCTTATCATTAGCAATTCCAGTTAAACGCCAATTAAACATAGCGTATTTAATGATAAATAAAGATCTTCTTACACCTTGTGACTTTTTTAAATCATTAGCGTGAAAACAAATTTTCATGAATTTATGTAACGCGACGTCATTTATCTTAGATGATATTGGCGAATAAACATGATGATACCGGTTTATTTTCAAGTTTTTATCAAGGCTACATAGAGATAGTGTGTAGAGACGTTACTTTATTATCAAAGCGACTTAGGATTCGATAATAACCGACAAAAAACATAAGAAAGTCTCATCAATAACGGCGCAAATGGCGAGAGCGTCTACACTTATCATCAGTCATCTCTCTGGCTAAGGATGGGAAGGACAATGAAGGCCAGCACGCACGACAGAGCCAACCAGTATCAAATGCCGCTCCAAAAATTGATGATTGTTTTTATGCTATTCATCATCACCACAGTAGTGGCGCTGAACGGATGGGCTGTCTTCAATTCTCACCAACAGCTTATCGATTCCACAGAGCGAAACGCCAAAAATCTGTCGCTGTCGCTGGCCCGCCATGCCGAAGATACGTTTTTACAAGTCGATATATTGTTGCAGGATTTACAAGAGCGCGTCGAGCAGGATGGTCAATCGCCCGCGCAATTGAACCGTCTGGGCGATATTCTAAAAAGCCGTAAAGCAGCGCTGCCGCAGCTGCATGGCCTCTTCATTTACGATGACAAAGGCGAATGGCTGGTGAACTCAGGAATATCAAAACCAGCCAATGCCAATAACGCCGACCGAGAGTATTTCAAGTATCACCAGAACAACGTCAGCCAGACCATGCATATCGGCAGCGTGATTCAGAGCCGCTCTACGGGCGATCTGATCATTCCCGTTTCCATGCGTATCAATAAGCCAGACGGCAGTTTTAACGGCGTGCTGCTCGCCACACTCTCGCTGAGCTACTTCAAACAGTATTATGGCTACTACTCGCTGGGGAACATGGATGTGCTCGCCATCCTGCTTTCCGATGGACGGATCCTGTATGGTCGACCTTACGACGATTCATACGTTAACCGGAATGTATCCAGCGGCCCGCTCTTTTCAGAGCATCTGAAACAGTCCGAAAGTGGCACGGCAACCTTTGTCTCCACACTCGATCACATCGAACGTATTTATGGTTACACCAAATTGAAACGCTACCCCATCGTCATCGCAGCAGGTTACGATCTTGGGCTAGTGCTCGAAAAATGGAGAGCAGACAGTCTGGTCTACGGCGCCATTACCTTAATTCTGCTGTTCACGATTATCCTACTCGGTCTGATCGTGCTGAGACAGATTCGTATGAATTTGAAAAATCAGATCGATTTAACCATCGTGCGTGATGAACTCACGTCGGTTAACCACACGTTGCAAACGCTGGCGCTGTTCGATGGCTTGACGGGCTTAGCCAACCGCCGCCAGTTCGATATTTTCCTGCAACAAACCCTATTGCAGGCTGCGGAGAAGCAGCAGTGTATCGCGCTGATCATGATCGATGTCGACGCCTTCAAGAAATATAACGACCACTATGGGCATGTGGCAGGCGATGAGTGTCTGCGCAAGATCGGTAACCTCCTGAGCAATATGCTGAGGCGTAAAGAAGATTTGGTCGCCCGCTATGGCGGTGAGGAGTTTGCTATCATCATCACCGAGACAGATAAACAAAGCGCTGCCGCGCTGGCTCAGCGTGCGCTGGATTTAGTACGCGAAGAAAAGATCCCGCATGAAACCACGCTATTCCCGGAAAAAATCGTCACCATTAGCGCCGGTGTCTACGTGTTCCGCGCCGATAACCCACCACCAGCGGCGTCATCCGTTATCGATATCGCCGATGCCGCGCTGTATCGCGCCAAAAATGGCGGCAAAAACCGTATAGAGGTGAATGAATAGCAAGAATAATTGGGACATATACCCTAAATAATTCGAGTTTCAGGCAGGCGGCAAGCGAGGGAATCCCGATGAGCTTACTCAAGTAAGTGATTCGGGTGAGTGAACGCAGCCAACGCACATGCAACTTGAAGTATGACGGGTATAGAAACAATTAATGTTGATGCAAGACCTGACAGCACGCGCAGCTTCTGACAAAATAGCGGCCATCTCCCCCCTATTTCAAATTGATGGGTCTCTTCTCAGATGGCAGCAAAGATTATTGATGGTAAAACGATTGCGCAGCAGGTCAAAGACGAAGTTGCCGCACGAGTCACGCAGCGTTTAGCAGAAGGAAAACGCGCACCGGGTCTGGCTGTGGTGCTGGTCGGCGAGAATCCAGCGTCACAGATTTATGTCGCCAGCAAGCGCAAGGTGTGTGAAGAAGTCGGCTTTATTTCCCGCTCTTATGATTTGCCCATTACCACAACGGAATCTGAGCTGTTGGCGCTTATCGACCAGCTCAACGCCGACCAGACAATTGACGGTATTCTGGTTCAGCTTCCGCTACCGGAAGGCATCGATAACACCAAGGTGATTGAACGCATTGCGCCAAGTAAAGATGTGGACGGCTTCCATCCTTACAACGTGGGTCGCCTGTGTCAGCGCGCGCCAATGCTACGCGCCTGTACACCACGCGGCATCATCACGCTGCTGGAACGTTATAATATCGACACCTTCGGGCTGAATGCCGTTGTCGTCGGCGCATCTAATATCGTTGGCCGCCCGATGAGTCTGGAGCTGCTGCTGGCTGGCTGCACCACGACCGTTACGCACCGTTTCACCAAAAATCTGCGCCACCATGTTGAAAACGCCGATCTGCTGGTTGTCGCCGTGGGTAAACCGGGCTTCATTCCTGGCGAATGGATTAAACCGGGCGCGATTGTGCTGGACGTGGGTATAAACCGTCTGGAAAGCGGCAAAGTGGTTGGCGATGTGGAATTTGAAACCGCGCAGGAAAGAGCGTCTTATATCAGCCCCGTGCCGGGCGGCGTCGGCCCAATGACCGTTGCCACACTGATTCAAAACACGCTACAGGCGTGCGAAGAGTATCATGACCACGCCGAATAATTGGCGATAAGGTCAAACACCGATAAGCAGGAATTTATGGCAACCTTTAATCTTGAAAAGCATCCGCACGTTGAACTGTGCGATCTCTTGAAACTGCTGGGCTGGAGTGAAAGTGGCGCAGCAGCCAAACTGTCTATCGCCGCAGGCGAGGTGACCGTTGACGGCCAGACGGAAACGCGCAAGCGCTGCAAAATCGTTGCCGGGCAAACCGTTCAGTTCAATGGCGAGACGGTCAAAGTGACCGAGTAACCCTCGTGGCGTCGATGATGACGAAAAAAAGCCCGCAATTTCATTTTTGCGGGCTTTTTATTTACTGAAAGCGTATTACAAGAAGAAAGCGTTACTTACGGCGCCAGATCGTTCCCTGCGGGCCATCTTCCAGCACGATCCCCATTTCATTTAAGCGATCGCGAGCCTGATCCGCCAGCGCCCAGTCTTTCGCCGCACGCGCATCTTTACGCTGTTGGATTAACGCTTCGATTTCTTTCACTTCCTCGTCATCCACCTGCGCGCAATTTTGCAGGAACTGCTCAGGATCCTGCTCCAGCAGGCCAAGCACGCCGGACAGTTTACGCAGTGCCGATGCCAGCTGGTTCGCCGCGTGTACATCTTCCGTTTTCAGGCGGTTAACTTCACGCGCCATATCAAACAATACCGAATAGGCTTCCGGCGTGTTGAAATCGTCGTCCATCGCTTCGCGGAAACGGGCTTCAAACTCGTCACCGCCGTGCGCCGCAGCGCCGGCATCCGTTCCACGCAGCGCCGTATACAGACGATCCAGCGCTGCACGCGCCTGTTTCAGGTTGTCTTCGCTGTAGTTCAACTGGCTACGATAGTGGCCTGACATCAGGAAGTAACGCACGGTTTCCGGATCGTAATACGCCAGCACGTCGCGTACGGTGAAGAAGTTATTGAGCGACTTTGACATCTTCTCGCGGTCAACCATCACCATGCCAGAGTGCATCCAGTAATTCACATACGAACCGTCGTGTGCACAGCTGGACTGCGCGATCTCGTTTTCGTGGTGCGGGAACATCAAATCTGAACCACCGCCGTGGATATCAAAATGCGTGCCCAGCTGTTTGCAGTTCATGGCAGAACATTCGATATGCCAGCCAGGGCGCCCTTCTCCCCACGGAGAGGACCAGTGTGGTTCACCCGGCTTGGACATTTTCCACAGCACGAAGTCCATCGGGTTACGCTTCACTTCGGTAATTTCAACGCGCGCGCCAGCCTGCAACTGATCCAGATCCTGACGAGACAGCACACCGTAGCCCGGCGCAGTATCAACGGAGAACATCACATCACCATTACTTGCAACATAGGCGTGGCGACGGGCAATCAGCGTTTCCACCATTTCGATGATGTCAGCAATATGGTGCGTCGCACGCGGCTCGGCATCCGGACGCAGAATATTCAACGCATCAAAATCGGCGTGCATCTCTGCGATCATGCGGGTCGTCAGCTGGTCGCTGGTTTCTCCGTTCTCGATCGCACGTTTAATAATTTTGTCGTCAATATCAGTGACATTACGCACATATTTCAGTGAATATCCCAGATACCGCAAGTAGCGCGCCACCACATCAAACGCCACGAAAGTACGCCCGTGACCGATATGACACAGGTCATAAACGGTGATGCCACACACATACATTCCCACCTGACCGGCGTGGATGGGTTTAAATTCCTCTTTTTGGCGACTCAGCGTATTAAAAATCTTTAGCATCAGGGCGTTCCAGTGTTTTTATAAAAAATGGTTTTCACAAAAAAATGGTTTCAAAGAAATGGTTTTCACAGCCGCGGTTAGCGTCAGCGACATCAATGCATTCAGGGTTGACACCCAACGGCGTATTGAAACCTGAACCCTACTGTATTGCAAGGTTAATAAGAAGAGGGAATCGGCGAGAAAGGATAAAAATGAAATGGCCCGGAAAATCCGGGCCATTTCACATCATTGGCGGTGACAGACAAAAGCAATCCGCCGACAAAAAACCATTAACGCCAGCGCGGATTGGACATCACAGAGTATTTTCCGCTACCGAGCAGGGCAATTGCGATGCCCGCAAAGAAGAACACTGCTGTACCTTCAACACCCCAGGCACCGGTTTTGGCCAGCGTGACGAAACCAGCAGGGTGAACCAGTAACGTCGCCACCACCATCGTGAAAGAGAAGATCAGCGCAGAAGGACGTGTAAGAATCCCGAGAATCATCAGAATCGGGGTGATGACTTCTCCGACATAGACACCGTAACCAACAAAAGCAGGGAGCCCTGCCGAGGTCAGCATGCCTTCAATGGCACCGATTCCACCGTGTACCTTATGCCAGCCATGAAACAGCATCAAAACGCTGAAAGATACGCGCAAAAACAGTTTGCCAAAATCCGGTTTGTCTAATAAACGATTAACACTATCCAGAATACCCAGCATAGTTCACCTATCTCTTTAGAGTTATTTATGAAGAATAAGAATTACTCTCAGATTAATCTGGGCCGTAAAAAAAGAACACGTTGATTACGCAAAACATTGATCTGGGGCAACAAAAATCTCATTCAAATTAATTAACTATAACTTTAAATTTTAATCAGTTTATTTGTTTTTAAAAGTCCCTATTGCCTGATGAACACCTTATTGCGCACTATTCTTAAGCACACATATTATTTGCCGCCTACCAAAATCAGAGTAGTAAACCTTTTTATACGATTTTCTCATCCTTCCGACCGCCAACAGCGGTGCGGTAAGCGCGAAGTACTGACTCAATCGACCAGTTATGCTATAACAGCGCTCTTGTTGTTCACCGCCTTTTGTGAACAGCACTCTTAATCACTAAGGCTATCTAGGGTTCATTATTATGATTACGCTTCATACCAACCACGGCGATATCGTTATTAATACGTTTGCAGACAAGGCGCCGGTTACCGTAGAAAACTTCCTGAACTACTGTCGCAGCGGTTTTTATGACAACACGATTTTTCACCGCGTGATTAATGGTTTCATGATCCAGGGCGGCGGCTTCGCTCCCGGCATGGATCAGAAAGAAACCAATGCGACAATCAAAAATGAAGCCAACAACGGCCTGAAAAACACCCGTGGCACGCTGGCGATGGCGCGTACCAACGATCCGCACTCTGCAACTGCCCAGTTCTTTATCAACCTCGTTGATAACGATTTCCTGAACTTCCGTTCAGAGCGTGCCGATGGTTGGGGCTACTGCGTATTCGCTGAAGTCACCGAAGGCATGGACGTCGTTGATAAAATCAAAGGCGTGGCTACTGGCCGCAGCGGCATGCACCAGGACGTACCGAAAGAAGACGTGGTGATTACCCACGTAACGGTCAGCGAATAATCCGACCTGCATGGCAACGCTGTTTATTGCCGATCTGCATTTAAGTGTTCATGAACCGGCGATTACCGCCGGTTTTCTGCGTTTTTTACGCCATGACGCGATTCATGCCGATGCGCTATACATACTTGGCGACCTGTTCGACGCCTGGATTGGTGACGACGATCCCCAGCCGCTGCATGCGACTGTCGCCGCGGAACTGTATGCCTTGCATCAGCGCGGCATTCCCTGCTATTTCGTACACGGTAACCGTGATTTCCTGATCGGTAAGCGTTTCGCCAAACAAAGCGGAATGACGCTGCTGCCGACGGAAACGGTGCTCAACCTCTACGGTCAGCAGCTCCTCATTCTGCATGGCGATACGCTGTGCACTGACGATCAGCATTACCAGCAATTCCGCCGTCGGGTACACAACCCGTTCATTCAGCGACTCTTCCTGCTATTACCGCTGTCATTACGGATGAAAATTGCGGCGAAGATGCGGGCAACCAGCCAGCACGAAAACCAGAAAAAGTCGCAGCAGATTATGGATGTCAATCACGATGCTGTGCTTGAACGCTTACGGCATTATCAGGTGAAGACGATGATCCACGGCCACACGCACCGCCCGGCTATTCATCAGGTCGATCTCGGCGAATCTTCGGGTCGTCGTGCCGTTCTGGGTGCCTGGCATGAGGAAGGGTCGATGATTAAGGTCACACCACAAAATATCGAACTGATTTCCTTCCCATTTTAATGCGTTTCCTGACATTGACTTAACGGACTCTCACCTTATTCCCCCCGCATTTCCGCATACGCAACCGTTTTCCTCGCCATAATGGCGTGATATGCTCTACGCCCTCAACGCCAGACCCTCCCTGTCTGGCCGACGCGAACGCGTCACGAACACGTACAATCACAGGAGCGTTACAGGCATGTCATCCAACGTTGCCCCGGCTAAAATTGCCATCGTCATGGGTTCAAAGAGTGACTGGGCCACCATGCAGTTTGCTGCGGAAATCCTCACCACGCTGAACATTCCTTTTCATACCGAAGTCGTTTCCGCACACCGGACGCCGGATAAACTGTTCAGCTTTGCTGAGCAAGCGGCACAGAACGGTTTTGATGTGATTATCGCGGGCGCAGGCGGCGCAGCACACCTGCCGGGTATGCTGGCAGCGAAAACGCTGGTTCCCGTGCTTGGCGTGCCGGTACAAAGCTCAACGCTGAGCGGTGTAGACAGCCTGTATTCCATCGTCCAAATGCCTCGCGGTATTCCGGTCGGCACGTTGGCCATTGGCAAAGCGGGCGCAGCGAATGCCGCTCTGCTGGCCGCACAAATTCTCGCCCTACATGACAATGGCATCGCCACCCGACTGGCAGACTGGCGTCAGGCGCAAACCGATGATGTGCTCTCTCATCCCGATCCGCGGGAGGAGGCATGAAACCGGTCTGCGTATTAGGCAATGGTCAGTTGGGCAGAATGCTGCGTCAGGCTGGTGAACCGCTAGGTATTGCGGTTTACCCAGTAGGACTGGATGCAGAGCCAGAGTCGGTTCCGTTTCATAACAGTGTCATTACCGCCGAGATCGAACGCTGGCCGGAAACCGCCCTCACCCGCGAGTTGGCCGAGCACACGGCGTTTGCAAACCGCGATATTTTCCCGCGTCTGGCCGATCGCCTGACACAAAAGCAGCTGCTGGATTCTCTGAATCTGGCCACCGCTCCATGGCAACTGCTGGCTAGCGCCGATGAATGGCCACACGTCTTCGGCTCATTGGGTGAATTAGCGATCGTTAAACGTCGCGTCGGCGGTTACGACGGTCGTGGACAGTGGCGCTTGCGCGATGGCGAACAGCACACGCTGCCCGCTGACTGCTACGGCGAATGCATCGTTGAGCAAGGCATTAATTTTTCTGGCGAAGTTTCGCTGGTAGGTGCCCGCAATACGCACGGCAAATGTGTGTTCTACCCGCTCACTCATAACCTGCATCAGGACGGCATTCTGCGCACCAGCGTGGCTTTCCCTCAACCCGATCCGCAGTTGCAGCAGCAGGCTGAACAGATGCTGTCCGCAATCATGAATGCGCTGGGTTATGTGGGCGTGATGGCGATGGAATGCTTTATCGTCGGCGACCATCTGCTTATTAACGAGCTGGCTCCACGCGTACACAATAGCGGACACTGGACGCAAAATGGTGCGTCAATCAGCCAGTTTGAGCTGCATCTGCGCGCCATTCTGGATCTGCCGCTGCCAGTACCGGTTGTCGAAACGCCGTCGGTGATGGTCAACCTGATCGGCACTGACGTGAATATCGACTGGCTGGCGCTGCCGCTGGTACATCTGCACTGGTATGAGAAAGAGGTACGTCCCGGCCGCAAAGTTGGACACCTCAATCTACCGTCGTCGGACACCGCACAGTTGCAACGCACGTTGCAATCGCTGGCGCCTCTATTACCAGAGGAATACCACAGCGGTCTGGCGTGGGCAGAGGAAAAACTCACTGCCTGACAGATCGGTGACCGTTATCCGGCAGGTCGCAATCTGCCGGATAACGGTCATCTGATGCGAAGCAACCGCAGGAACCGCACCCTCGAGATGTCTTCAAAAGAGAAAAATCATCATTACGCGTGACATCAGCAAAATTGCGTTTATTATTTCATCGGCCTTTTATTTTATTTATTGTTCATTTTTCATCACTCAACAATTAAATAAAGTATCAATAACGAGCCGTTAAAAATATTTAAAATAAAGTATCAAGTTTGATATTTTAATTTGCGCGGAAATTTATTAAAATATTTCCCGTCAATTCATTTCTGTGATCGCCTCAATATTATTCGCTGACCACCACGATATAGAATGCCGCCACAAAACAGTATTGACCTACTGACATAATTAGCAACATGTCTCGTTCGTTTTTTAGACTCCGTAACGGCAACTTGCCGATACTGTAATTTTTATAATCCACATCATGTGGCAATACTCTTGTAACAGAGTATTAATATGTTCACCGAGGAGAGATCAGTATATGAGCACCATTCAAGATAGCGGCCAGGTGTTAGAACAGGCTTCAGGATGGCGTAAAAGCGATACCGTCTGGATGCTGGGCCTCTACGGCACGGCCATCGGCGCTGGCGTGTTATTCTTACCCATCAATGCCGGTATTGGTGGTTTAATTCCGTTAATTATCATGGCGCTGATTGCCTTCCCGATGACATATTATTCTCACCGTGCTTTATGCCGTTTTGTATTATCCGGCAAGAAAGGTGGCGAAGATATTACCGAAGTTGTTGAAGAACATTTCGGCGTTGGTGCGGGTAAATTAATCACTTTGCTTTATTTTTTCGCTATTTATCCGATCCTATTAGTTTATAGCGTTGCCATTACCAATACGGTAGATAGCTTTATTACTCACCAATTGCATTTGCCTTCTCCGCCACGTGCGCTGCTGTCATTAATATTGATTCTCGGATTAATGTTTATTGTCCGCTTCGGTGAAGCGATGATCGTTAAGGCAATGAGTATTCTGGTTTACCCGTTTGTTGCCGTGCTGATGTTGCTGGCGCTTTATTTAATTCCAAACTGGAATACCTCTGTTTTTGAAAACATTTCTTTGAGTTCCAGCGTCACGGGCAACGGTCTGTTGGCGACATTATGGCTGGCTATTCCGGTGATGGTTTTCTCCTTCAACCACTCACCAATCATCTCCTCTTTCGCCGTTGCCAAACGTAAAGAATATGGCGATGACGCCGAGCAAAAATGCTCACGCATTCTGTCTTACAGCCACATCATGATGGTGCTGACCGTGATGTTCTTCGTCTTCAGCTGTGTACTGAGCCTTTCTCCGGCTGAGCTGATGGAAGCGAAAGCACAGAACATTTCTATTCTGTCCTATCTGGCGAACCACTTTAACAACCCGGTAATCGGCTATCTGGCACCGGTTATTGCCACCATCGCGATCTCTAAATCGTTCCTGGGTCACTATCTGGGTGCGGGCGAAGGTTTTAACGGCATGATCGTGAAATCCCTGCGCAGCAGAGGCAAAACCATCTCCAACACCAAATTGAACCGCATCACTGCGCTGTTCATGCTGATCACCACCTGGATTGTTGCGACGCTGAACCCGAGCATTCTGGGCATGATCGAAACGTTGGGCGGCCCAATTATCGCGTGCCTGCTGTTCCTGATGCCGATGTACGCCATCCAGAAAGTCCCAGCGATGAAGAAATACAGCGGCCACATCAGCAACGTCTTTGTCACCCTGATGGGACTGATCGCTATTTCCGCCATTGTTTACAGCCTGCGCGATCTGCTGTAAGCCCCCTACCCTAATTTAACGCCGGCACGTTATTTTCTAGACATACCCTAAATAATTCGAGTTGTAGGAAGGCGGCAACCACACGAATCCCCAGGAGCTTACATAAGTAAGTGACTGGGGTGAGTGAGGGAAACCAACGCACATACGGCTTGAAGTATTACGGGTATGCGGCGTTTTTTTTCAAGGAAATCGCTATGGTCAGCGTATTTGATATCTTCAAAATCGGTATCGGCCCGTCCAGTTCTCATACTGTCGGCCCAATGAAAGCGGGTAAAATGTTCACCGACGATCTGGTGAATCGCGCGCTTATCTCATCGGTGACGCGTATTGTCGTTGATATTTACGGCTCACTTTCCCTGACGGGGAAAGGGCACCATACCGATATCGCTATCATTATGGGACTCGCAGGTAACCTACCGGATAGCGTAAATATCGATAGCATTCCGGCATTTATTCAACAGGTGAAAGACACTCAGCGCCTGCCGATGCTCAACGGTCAGTATGAGGTCAGCTTCCCGCTGGAATCCTCCCTGCGTTTCCAGCCGGAAAACCTGCCGCTGCATGAAAACGGCATGACCATTCGCGCCTATAACCAGCAAGAGTTGGTCTATAGCAAAACCTATTACTCCATCGGGGGCGGATTCGTCGTCGATCAGGAAAACTTCGGCAAACCCAATCTGGCAGAGGAAAGCGCGCCCTACCCGTTCTTTTCTGCCCAGAAACTGCTGCAACACTGTCACGATCACTGCCTGTCTTTATCCGCCATCGTCCTGAAAAACGAGATTGCGATGCATGGTCGGGAAGCGCTTGAGCACTATTTTGCCGACGTATGGAAAACTATGCAGGACTGCATGCACCGCGGCATGAATACGGAAGGCGTGTTGCCCGGCCCCTTACGCGTTCCGCGTCGGGCATCAGCGCTGCATCGTCTGCTGTTCATCAACGATCGTTTTTCTAACGACCCGATGGATGCGATGGACTGGGTGAACATGTTTGCCATGGCCGTGTCGGAAGAAAATGCGGCGGGCGGACGCGTCGTCACCGCACCGACTAACGGCGCATGCGGCATTATTCCTGCCGTGCTGGCTTATTACGATCGTTACGTTCAACCGGTCACCCCGGAATCTTACCTGCGTTATTTCCTGGCATCCGGCGCTATCGGCATGCTCTACAAAATGAACGCCTCTATTTCCGGTGCGGAAGTGGGCTGTCAGGGAGAAGTCGGCGTGGCCTGTTCGATGGCGGCGGCAGGTCTGGCTGAGCTACTCGGCGCGAATCCTGAGCAGGTATGCATCGCGGCGGAAATCGGCATGGAGCATAATCTGGGGCTGACATGCGACCCGGTAGCGGGTCAGGTTCAGGTGCCGTGCATCGAACGCAACGCCATCGCCTCCGTGAAGGCGATCAACGCCGCCAGAATGGCAATGCGCCGCACCAGCGAGCCACGCGTATCGCTGGATAAGGTCGTTGAAACCATGTACGAAACCGGCAAAGACATGAACGCCAAGTACCGTGAAACGTCTCGCGGTGGTTTGGCGATTAAAGTCGTTCTGTGCGAATAATATCCCTAGGGGATCGTGGAGAAGGATAAACTTGCTTTGTCGCGTTAAATTTCTGGCAGATTAACGCGACAATCAGGGTTCATACATAAGGGTTAATGCATTTGCATTAGCCCTTTATTTTTTATCGCTTTCAGGCAGCGACCAGACAATGTTGTTTTCAGCCGCCGCGATATACCAATCTACCGTGCTGTTAGCGGGTTTCTTGATATTTTCATGCTTGGTGAGTGCTTTGGCAGGAAAGGTCGCGGCTTTCTTTCTGATACGCAGCGGCGTCTGTTTTTTCTCGCCGCTGATCTGCGCATGGAAGGATTCCACTTCGGCATCGAAGAGCACGCCTTCAATCTGATGCAGACGGTTCAACCCACGCAGAATAGAAAGCAGGCTGCTGAGCGTAATGGATTCGCCCATTTCCGCACGCTTTATCGTTGCGATTCCCAGCCCCGCCCGCTCGGCAAGATCGACCTGCGAGAGACGCTGCTGAATTCTGGAGTCTTTTATTCTCCGGCACAGCTCGGTAATAATTTCGCCTTCGTTCATGGTACTGAATTTCATCTTACCCGCCACTTGCCAGAGTCAAAAAATTTGCGCGCATTTTATCATCAATTTTTCAAATGGCACGGACAATTGATGAACGGTATCCATAATTTTTTTAGGTCATTTAAACGCAGTAGTCTGATGAAATTTCACCCAAAGCGCCCGGTGATATAATCCTCCGTGCGACGCTGTGTCGGAGAGGTAAACAGATCGTCCGTACAGTTGTACTCGATCAGTTTTCCCTGATTGATAAACGCAGTGTAATCCGACACGCGCGCGGCCTGCTGCATGTTGTGCGTTACCAGCACCAGCGTGAAATGCTGCTTTAGCGTTCCCATCAGTTCCTCGACAACCAGCGTCGAAATGGGATCGAGCGCGGAGGTCGGCTCATCCAGCAACAACACTTCCGGCTCAATGGCGATTGCACGGGCGATCACCAAACGCTGCTGCTGCCCGCTGGATAGCGTTAACGCGTTATCGCTCAGACGATCCTTCACCTCATGCCAAAGCGCCGCTGCACGTAGCGCACGCTCAACGGCATCATCCAGAAAACGGCGATCGCGTAGCCCCTGCAATCTCAGGCCATAAATCACGTTTTCATAGATCGACTTGGGAAACGGATTCGGTCGTTGAAAAACCATCCCCACCCGACGGCGCAACGTGGCAACATCCAACTGTGGGTCGTTAATAGGCATACCGTTCAGCCGGATATCACCCTCGGTGCGGCAGTCATCCACCAGATCATTCATGCGATTAAAGCAGCGTAACAGCGTGGATTTACCACAGCCCGACGGCCCAATCAGCGCCGTCACCTGATTCTTCGGAATGCGAATCGAAATATCGTTCAGTGCCTGCTTGTCGCCATAGTAAAGATTCAGATGTTCCACGGTTAACGTCGTCTGCTCATCACTCAGTTGATGAACATCAGGCAGCGGTGCCATCTCCTTTTGTGTCATAAATCCCATAACTTCATCCTACTTTCAGAGTGATAACGAACGATATTTCTCACGCAGAACATGGCGAATCCCAATCGCTGCAAGGTTCAACCCAACAACAATCAACACCAGCAGCAGTGCGGTGATGTACACCAGCGGTCTTGCCGCTTCGACGTCCGGGCTTTGGAACGCCAGATCGTAGATTTGGAATCCCAAATGCATAAATTTTCGCTCAAGATGTAAATAAGGGAAAATGTCATCAACCGGTAACACCGGCACCGACTTCACCACGCCGACTAACATCAGCGGCGCGGTTTCCCCTGCGGCACGCGCCACGGCGAGGATCAAGCCCGTCATCATCGCGGGAACCGCCATCGGCAGCACAACGTGCCACAGCGTTTCGGCCTTGGTAGCGCCCAACGCCAGTGAGCCGTGGCGCACAGACATCGGAATGCGCGACAGCCCTTCTTCCGTCGCCACAATCACCACCGGCAGCGTCAGCAGAGCCAGCGTCAGCGATGCCCACAGAAGCCCCGGCGTACCAAACGTCGGATTCGGCAGTGCTTCAGAATAGAACAGCTGATCCAACGTGCCACCGATGAGATAAACAAAAAAGCCTAACCCGAACACGCCGTACACAATGGAAGGCACCCCAGCCAGATTGACCACGGCAATCCGCACCCAGCGCGTTAAGCTGTTTTTCCCCGCGTATTCATGCAGATAAACTGCGGCGATCACCCCCAATGGCATCACCACGATGGACATCAACACCACCATCAGCACGGTGCCAAAAATGGCGGGGAAAAGGTGGCCCGCGCTGTTGCTGTCCGGCGAGTAGTGCACCAGCATGTATTTCGCCTGATTACCCCAGTGGCTGACTTTTTCCCACGGGCTCATCGCGTTAGGGTACCAGGCCTGTTCAATGTCTCTGAGCGGAATAAGATGGACGCTGCCGTTCGCGTCCCGCAATTGCACGGTATCGCGATTAATGTCCAGATTGAGTGAGGTTAGCTGGCGCGACAGCTCATCAAAGCGGCGTTGCAGCTCAATGCGCTCAGCCTGAAGACGGGCTAGCGCCTGATTATCCAACGTCTTGGCCTGCTGCCGCTTTTTCTCTTCCAGCCGCAGCGTCTCAAACTGCTGGTTGATCTTCGCCATCTCCCCCATACGGATGGCCTGCGTCTTCGCAAGCAATCCCTGCACCTGCTCGACGCGATGCTGTAAGGTGGCGGGGAGATCCGTTGCCACCAGCGGCTGCTCGCCCTCCAGCATGCCAGCCAGATAACCATAGGCGGTGCCATTGTTCGTCCGCTTCAACACCAGAATGTCGGCGGGTTTATCAAAGCGGACAATGTCGCGCGACAACAGCGTACGAAAGCTCTGCCCATGAATTTCACGCTGGCCAATTTTGATCAAATAGCGTGTTTCATCATCCTCAGACGAAGAGGACAAACCAGCCTGTTCCAGCTGCTGGCGCGAAAGCGTCTGCTCGGCATAAATTTCCCCTATCAGTGCACGCTGCGCACCCTGCTCCGGCTGTAGCGTCAGCAGCCAGACAGGCTGCGGCCACAGGTAGCCCATGCCCTGCCCGGCCAGCAGCACGATAATTGCCAGCATCGCCAGCAGGCTAATGGAAATTGACGATGCGGTCAGCCACACCCAGGGCCTTCCCGAACGGAACCAGCGCTTCACGCGTTTTCTCCTTCATCACGGTAGCGTTGGCGTAAGCGCTGCCGGATAGTTTCAGCCAGCGTATTCACGATGAACGTGAAAACAAACAGCGTTAATGCCGTTAAGAACAGCACCCGATAGTGACCACTGTTCGTCACCGCTTCCGGCATTTCAATAGCGATATTCGCCGCCAGCGAACGCAGGCCCTGAAGCAGACCTTCATCCATAATCGGTGTGTTGCCCGTCGCCATGAGCACAATCATGGTTTCCCCCACGGCGCGGCCAAAACTCAGCATCAGTGCGGCGAAAATCCCAGCGCTGGCGGACGGCAGCACGACGCGCCACAAGGTTTGCCAGGCCGTCGCACCCAGAGCCAGCGATCCCTGACTTAAACGAGCCGGTACGCTAAACAAGGCATCCTCTGCCAGCGAAAAAATCAGCGGGATCAGCGCGAAGCCAAGAGCAACGCCCGCCACCAGCGTGTTGCGTTGCACAAAATCATCACCCAGCCACTGGTACAGCGGCTGCCCCAGCACCCAGATCTCCATCCGCGGCGCAAGCCAACAGCCGACCACAAATGTCAGCAAGATCGTGGGAATGAGGAATAGCACGTCCCAGCCCGCAGGGAAACGGACGCGCCAGCGCGCCGGCAGGCATTCAATCAGCCAGCCGCAGCCGAGCACGGCCAGCATCCATAAAATCGGCATGACCAGAATCGCGGACAGATAGGTCGCAAAATGCGGGGCCAGCCAGATGGCCGCAATCAGGCCGACGACCACCGTAGGCAGCGCGCCCATGATTTCCAGCGTGGGTTTAATCCAGCGTCGCAACGTCGGCGACATAAAGCAGGCGGTATAGATCGCGGCGGACAGCGCCAGCGGCGTAGCAAACAGCATCGCGTAAATCGCTGCCTTCATCGTGCCCAGCATCAGCGGCATCATGCTGAATTTAGCCTGATAGCTGTCATCCGCAGACGTGGATTGCCAAATATAGGCAGGCTCCGGATAGTTCTCGTACCACAGTTTTTGCCACAGCCCGCGCCAGCCAATATCGGGATATGGGTTATCAACCTGATAGCGATGCCAGCCCTGCGCCGTTTCAATCAGCAAAGCTGAACCGCGCGGCGAAAACGCCAGCGTTTGTGCATGAGCCGGTAGCGTCTGCGTCAGCAACGCATGCGACTGCTTGCTGGCAAACAGCGACAGCTCACCCTGTGTGCTCAATGTGGCAAAGACTCGCCGCTGCGCCTCCGTTGCCAACAACACCGATTCGCCCGCAACGTGCGGAAACTGACGAATCTCTGTCAGCGTCGCGCCCTTTTCGCCCGGAACGTCAAACCATTGGCTAATCCGCCCATCAGCAGACTGCACCAGCAGCGATCGTCCACCGGACAGCAGCGCCAGATGCAGCGGTTCCGCCAACTGTAACTGTCGCTCTTCCCGCAGCGTCAGCGCGTTCGCTCCCACCTGCCACAGCGTTAATGTCTTACCGCTGAGCAAATACACCTGCTGCCCGTCTGGTGTCAGCAGCAGTTGGCTAATCGTACCCGCCGGAAGCGTAATCTGTGCCCGTTGCCGCACACCGTTTTTATCAACGTCGGCAATAATCAACGCATTTTCCTGCCCGATCGCTGCCACAACAACATGCTTTTCCCCCACTGCCGCTACTGCCAGATAACGCAGCGGCTGCGCAGGCAACCCAAGCGAATACGCCTGCTCACCCAGCGGATAATCCCAGACAGGAGAACGGTTTTCCGTACGCGATAACACAGGCTGCACGAAAACCAAACGGCTATCAGGCTGACTCAGGGCATAAACCTGTCGCTCACCCTGACTCTGCGCCAGTAAACTCAGCGCAGGAACCAGTTGAATACGCGACATGGGCTGATTTTCTGCAAACGGGATAAACTCGCCATAGCCCTGACTGTCGATGCGAAACCCGATCTGCCCGTTGTCGCTAAGCCCCAGCGCCAGCGACGGTTCCGCCCCCTGGCGTAGCACCGTTTTTTGGCCATTAACGGTGGGAGAAAGGAACAGTGGTGTCACCACATACAGTAGATAGAAGAAGATTAACAACAGCATAGCCAGCACCAGTAGCCCACTGCCCGCAACAATGCGGTGAACCAAGCGGTCGATCCACGCTCGCCGACGATCCCGATACTGTGATGTATTGCCTGTGTTTACCATTATTCTCGCCGTTAGAGTGAAGCCGCCAGAGTCGTGTTGCTAACGTATTGCGGGTAGCATATGTTGCCTTTACGCCCATAATATGACAATGGTAAGCCTGTCTATGAATTAGATTTTATCGTCATCAACACGCCATAATGTTGTTGTACCCTATCCCCACAGAAGAAGGGTATGAATATTGGATGAACCTTCAGTACATGAGTTGAGCGGAGTGACAATGGGTCAGGACAAACTCTACATAGAGAAAGAATTAAGTTGGTTATCCTTTAATGAACGAGTACTTCAGGAAGCAGCAGATAAAAGCAATCCGTTAATCGAACGCATGCGCTTTCTGGGCATTTACTCCAGCAACCTTGATGAATTTTATAAAGTCCGTTTTGCCGATTTGAAAAGACGCATTCTGATTAACGAAGAGCAAGGTCTGGACGGCAATCTGCGACACCTTTTAGGCAAAATTCAGGCGCGTGTTCTCAAAACCGATCAAATCTTTGATAGCCTGTACAACGAACTGCTGCTGGAGATGGCGCGTAACCAGATTTTTCTGGTCAACGAACGTCAGGTTTCCCCTAATCAGCAAGAGTGGCTGAGAGATTACTTCCGGCAATATCTGCGCCCGCATATCACGCCAATACTGATCTTTGACGAAACCGATCTGGTGGAGTTCCTGAAGGATAACTATACCTATCTTGCCGTCGAAATTATTCGTGGCGATGAGATCAGTTACGCTCTGCTGGAAATTCCTTCGGATAAAATACCGCGCTTTGTCAACCTGCCAGCGGAAGCGCCGCGCCGTCGTAAGACCATGATCCTCATCGATAACATTCTGCGTTACTGTCTGGATGATATCTTCAAGGGCTTCTTTGATTATGATGCACTGAACGCGTACTCCATGAAGATGACGCGCGATGCGGAATACGATCTGGTGACGGAAATGGAGTCCAGTCTGCTGGAGCTGATGTCTTCCAGCCTGAAGCAGCGTCTGACCGCCGAGCCGGTGAGATTCGTCTATCAGCGCGACATGCCGGACGCGATGGTCGCCATGCTACTCGATAAACTGGGGATCTCTTCTTATGACTCCGTCATCCCCGGCGGGCGCTACCACAATTTCAAAGATTTTATTTCTTTCCCGAACGTCGGCCGTGCCAATCTGGTCAACAAACCCCTGCCGCGCCTGCGACACACCGGCTTCAACCATTTTCGCAACGGATTTGATGCGATCCGCGAACGCGACGTGCTGCTCTATTACCCGTACCACACCTTCGAGCACGTATTGGAACTGCTGCGACAAGCCTCTTTCGACCCTAACGTGCTGTCCATCAAAATCAATATTTACCGCGTCGCCAAAGACTCGCGCATCATTAATTCGATGATCCATGCGGCGCACAACGGCAAGAAAGTGACGGTAGTGGTCGAGCTACAGGCGCGCTTTGACGAAGAGGCGAATATTCACTGGGCCAAGCGCCTGACGGAAGCCGGCGTACACGTCATTTTCTCGGTACCTGGGCTGAAGATTCACGCAAAACTGTTCCTGATTTCCCGCCGCGAAGGGGAAAACATCGTGCGTTACGCACACATCGGCACCGGTAACTTCAACGAGAAAACCGCCCGTCTGTATACCGACTACTCGCTGCTGACCGCCGACGAACGCATTACCAACGAAGTCCGTCGCGTCTTCAACTTCATTGAAAACCCCTACCGCCCGGTCAGCTTCGAACACCTGCTGGTGTCACCGCAAAACTCCCGCGACAAACTGTACCAATTGATCGATACCGAGATCGAAAATGCGCTGGCGAATCGTGATGCAGGCATTACGCTTAAGGTAAATAATCTGGTGGATAAAGGGCTGGCAGAAAAGCTGTATCAGGCTTCCTCTGCGGGCGTAAAAATCAATCTACTGGTACGTGGCATGTGTTCACTGATCCCTAATTTGCCGGGGATCAGTGAAAATATTCAGGTCATCAGTATTCTTGACCGCTATCTGGAACACGATCGGGTGTATGTCTTCAACAACGGCGGGGACAAGAAAGTCTACCTCTCTTCCGCAGACTGGATGACACGCAACATTGATTATCGCATTGAAGTCGCAGTGGAAATTCTTGATCCTGTGTTGAAAAATCGCGTGCTGGAAACGCTGGATATTCTGTTCAGCGATACGGTAAAAGCCCGTGTCATTGATAAAGAATCGAGCAACCGCTATGTCTCACGCGGCAACAAGCGTAAAGTACGCGCGCAAAATGCCATTTACGACTACATCAAGGCGTTGGAGCAACCTGGAGATAAGCCTGAATAATGCCGTTAACGAACAATGAAAAAACCGAGATAAAGCCGCAAGAATTCGCGGCTATCGACCTGGGCTCCAATAGTTTTCACATGGTGATCGCACGCGTGGTAAACGGAGCGCTTCAGGTATTGGGGCGTTTAAAACAGCGGGTACATCTGGCCGATGGGCTGGACAGTAAAAATGTGCTCAGCGAAGAAGCCATTCAGCGCGGCCTGAGCTGCCTGGCGCTGTTTGCTGAACGCCTGCAAGGCTTCCCGGCAATGAACGTTTCTATCGTCGGCACGCACGCGCTGCGTCAGGCGGTCAACGCGCAGGAGTTTCTGCGCCGCGCGGCGGATATCATTCCCTATCCGATAGAGATCATTTCCGGCCATGAAGAAGCCCGTCTGATTTTTATGGGCGTGGAGCATACGCAGCCGGAAAAAGGCCGCAAGCTGGTCATCGATATCGGTGGCGGTTCTACAGAGCTGGTTATCGGTGAAGATTTCGAGCCGATGCTGGTGGAAAGCCGTCGAATGGGGTGTGTCAGCTTCGCACAGCAGTTTTTCCCGAACGGTGAAATCAGCGAAGCTAACTTCAAGCGCGCCCGACTGGCCGCGGCACAAAAGCTGGAGACGCTGTCCTGGGAATACCGCATATACGGCTGGAAATTCGCCCTCGGCGCGTCTGGAACGATCAAAGCCACGCACGAAATTCTGGTGGAGATGGGAGAAAAAGACGGCCTGATTACTCCCGAGCGGCTAGAAATGCTACGCACACAGATCTTGCAGTTTAAGCACTTCAAAGCGCTGAGTCTGCCTGGCCTGTCCGAAGACCGTCAGTCGGTGCTGGTGCCTGGTCTGGCTATCCTGTGCGGTATTTTCGATGCGCTGGCGATCAAAGAACTACGCCTGTCCGATGGTGCGCTGCGTGAAGGCGTGCTGTACGAAATGGAAGGTCGTTTCCGCCATCAGGATATTCGCATCCGTACCGCGCAGAGTCTGGCGACCCATTACAATATTGACCGTGAGCAGGCGCGACGCGTGCGGGAAACCACGCAGCAGCTTTATGCACAATGGGCAGAACAAAATCCTAATCTGGTGCATCCACAGCTTGAGGCCATCTTGAACTGGGCTTCCATGCTGCATGAGGTTGGGTTGGGCATTAACCATAGCGGTATGCACCGTCATTCCGCCTACATTCTGCAAAACACTAACCTGCCCGGCTTCAATCAGGAACAACAGCTTGTGCTGTCCCTGATCGTGCGATTGCACCGTAAAGCGATCAAACTGGAAGAGTTGCCGCGGCTGAACCTGTTCAAAAAGAAACAATATTTGCCACTGGTGCAGCTTTTGCGCCTTGCCGCGCTGTTGAATAACCAGCGTCAGGCAACGACAACGCCAGAATCGTTACGGCTGCATACCGATGACAACTATTGGACGCTGACGTTCCCACGCGACTTCTTTACCAACAACACGCTGGTACAGCTGGATTTGGAACGGGAACAGGAATATTGGCAGGACGTCACCGGCTGGAAGCTGATGATTGAGGAAGAAAAAGCCTGATTGATGAAAACGTTACGTGGAAAATCGAACGTATTCCGCACAGTGTCGTGACGCAAAATTGTGCAACCGAGCTGGTTGGTGAAGCCCGGTTAACGTAAAGTTTACAGAGATGGGGCCGATACCAAAATGATGGCTGGCGAGAATTTTCGCCAACATCATGCAACCTCGGCGGAAAGGCGCGCTTCCTTTCCATACCGGACATCAATCCAACTCAGTATTAAGGAGAGTGAAATGGATGTATCGCAGATTGCATCACTCGCGACCGACCTCAGCAACATGCGTACCAGCAGTGAGGCCAGCGCGCTTGTGCTGAAAAAAGCGCTCGATAGCCAAGAGGCTGTCGTTTCCGGCATTTTGCAAGCATTGCCACCTCTGCCAGCAAATCCGGCGATTGGGCGTAACGTCAATACCACGGCGTAATTCCTTGCACCACACAACCCGCTTATTCGTTTTTGTTTGAGCGGGTTTTTAGTGGTTCTCTCAGCACCTTATTCTCCCCCCTCTCTTCACGCTCCCTTCCTCCCCTTATACCGAACGTGCGAAAACCGGATCGGTCATCATCTTTTTCACTGCGGCAGATTGACCTTGTCTATCGCTTGTGCCTAAATAAACAACAGCGAATGTTCGCTTTCACAGAGGATTAACTGGTAATGTCCACGCTTACCCATAAACGACGATTATCGATACGCCCGCGACGAAGTGGCTCTCGGATCGCCCGTGCCGTTTTACTCATCAGTTTCATTATTCTTTTAGGCCGCTTTGCCTACTCCACCATCACCGCGTTTGGTCATCATCAAGACAAACAGCAGCAGCGTGCTGAACAATTACTGCTTCCTTCGAACGTACTCGCCAATCAGAAAGAATAGCGCTTAACCAACCCGTTCCTTATATTCTCTTTTTCTTCATCAGGCATACTGCCTTCGTATTCCCGTGCCCGCTATTTACGCCCGTACCCGTTGCCTATTCAGACGAGAACGTCTGTCATAAAAAAACGTTGCGTAGCAACGGCCCGAAGGGTGACGGACGAGGATATCCGTCATAAAAAAACGGCAGTGCGAATCTTCGCAACCACCGTTTTTATCAATCAATTGTGTTCATTAATCATGAACTTGCTTCAAGCCGGACTTAGACTACAGTCAGGGTCACATCGATGTTGCCGCGCGTTGCATTGGAGTATGGGCAAACGATGTGGGCTTTCTCTACCAGATCTTCAGCCACGGCGCGATCCAGACCCGGCAGAGAAATTTTCAGTTCAACTTCAATACCAAATCCTGTCGGGATAGCACCGATACCTACGCTACCGTTTACCGTGGTATCAGCAGGGACAGCGATTTTGTCACGCGCACCGACAAATTTCATCGCGCCAAGGAAACAGGCAGAATAGCCTGCGGCAAACAGCTGCTCTGGGTTCGTCCCTTCAGCGCCTGCACCGCCCAGTTCACGTGGGGTCGTCAATTTAATATCAACCGCTTTATCGGAAGACACCGCACGACCATCACGACCACCGGTAGCTTGAGCATGAGCAACGTATAATACTTTTTCAATAGACATAATGTGACTCCAGATAGTTAGGGAATGGCCTAAGGCAGTATAGATGCTGCTCAGGCCTCAATTACATAGCGAAAAATTAAATCGCGAACTACTTATTTACATAAAGAAATTTACATAAAGAAAATCACGTAAAAGCATACTACTTAACAAATATAACGCGGTCTGACAGGCTGCGGATGCACAAGGCAATCGCCAGTATTTTCAAAGATGCCCAATCAGATTCTTACGCAGCGTCTCTAAATCTTTTTTGATCGTCTGTAGCTGGTCAAGGTGGCATTCCGTCGCGCAAAATACGCTTTCAGGAATCGCTTTCGCCTGCTGCTGAAGTGCTCGTCCTGCTTCGGTTAAGCCAACCAGCACCTGACGCTCATCTTCTGTTCCCCGGTTACGCACAACTAAACCTGCGCTTTGTAACCGCTTGAGCAACGGTGTTAGCGTAGCAGAATCGAGATACAGACGCTCGCCCAGTTCAGACACCGTCAAACCATCACGCTCCCACAACACCAGCATCACCAGATATTGGGGATAGGTCAGATTCAGCTCAGACAGTAAACGACGATACAGTTTATTCATCGCCAGATTGGCTGAATACAGTGCAAAGCACAGCTGTCCATCCAGTTTGTAAGCGTTGTCGTTCATCGTCTCTGCCATCGGTATCGGTTACGTTTCTGGCATTGACTATATATTGCCAAAAACTAAGTAGCAAGCGATTTAATAATTCGTTAGATAAAATTCCTCATAAAAAAACACGTCTGGGCACTATCGCACATCTTTCAGACTGCGATTCGCCAGTAATCCTATTCTTAATCTACTGATTTTGCGCTACGTTTAATAAAACACGGATAAAAAACAGATCGAGCATAAAACATTATGTCGAGTGTAAAAAAACTTACCGACCTCCGTCGCCGCATCTCCCTTCTGCTGTTGGAAAACAAAGAACTGGTTGAAGACATTATCAACCGGCAACCGCGCGTTACGGAACACGATGACGCCGCGTTGGGCGACAATGCTAAATTAAATAATAAAATCAGGCTGCGTGAAAAAAGCCTCCTGCTCGATCAAACCGCAGAAATCAGCGAACTCATCATCGGGCTGCATGCCGCTGACCTTGCCGACCTGCTGGAATCTTTACCGCAGGATGAACGGCTGGCGCTCTGGCGACTGATCCCCATAAAGAAGCGTGGCCGCGTGTTGATTGAGGCTTCTGACAGCATTTCTGACGATCTGATCGGCGATATGCAGGACAAGGAAATCCTGAGAACGGTTAGGATTCTGGATGTTGATGAGCAGGCTCAACTGTCTCGCCTCGTACCCCGCCACCTGCTGGGCAGAATACTAACCTCGCTTGAGCCGAAGCAGCGCGCGCAGCTACGCGCCGCCATCAATTATGATGAAGACTGCCTCGGCCACATGATGGATTTCAAACTCATCACCGTGCGCGCCGATGTTACGCTCGCGACCGTACAGCGCTATCTGCGTTACCGTAAAACCATCCCCAATTCCACCGACAAACTGTTTGTCACCGATCGCAAAAATACGCTGATCGGCGAGCTGTCGTTGGCCAGCATTCTGCTCCATTCACCTCAGGCTTTGGTGAATGACGTCATGGACGATCAGCCGTTGAGGTTCCAGCCTGAAGATAAAGTCGAAGAAGCCGCAGGGGCGTTTGAGCGTTACGATTTAATTTCCACCGCAGTGGTCGATAGCAAAGGGAAACTCATGGGACGCCTGACGATTGAGGATATCCTCGACGTCGTGAACCGAGAAAGCGACAGCAGTCTGCGACGTTCAGGAGGGTTAACGCCTTCTGAAGATGTCTACGCGCCCGTGTATAAATCGTTCCGCAATCGCTGGGCCTGGCTGGCCATCAATCTTTGTACCGCGCTCATTGCCTCGCGGGTCATCGGCCTGTTTGAGAACACGTTATCTCACTTGGTGGCGCTGGCGACGCTCATGCCGATTGTCGCCGGGATTGGCGGGAATACCGGCAATCAGACGATCACCATGATCGTGCGAGCACTGGCGTTGCATCAGCTGGAGCACGGCAAAAAGTCGTACCTGCTGCTTAAGGAATTAGGCGTTGCGCTGGTCAACGGGGTGATATGGGGCACGATTATGGGCGTGGTGACTTTCCTGCTCTATGGTAATGCCGCGATGGGTGGCGTGATGATGCTAGCGATTCTGCTAAACCTGCTGCTCGCCGCGCTGATGGGTGTCGCTATCCCGTTAGTCATGATGAAACTCGGTCGCGATCCAGCCATCGGCTCCAGCGTAATGATTACGGCGATCACAGATACCGGCGGCTTCTTTATCTTCCTCGGGCTGGCAACGCTGTTCCTGCTGCCTTAAACATATGCAATGTAAAACACATGAAATGTAAAAAGGGCTTTAATCAAAGCCCTTTTCGCTCACCTTTTCCAGCCTGAACTTAACTCACACGACCTGCACCACCGGATGCCTGACACAGATAGATGGACGGCTGAAGACCGGTGCGCGCCGGATATTCACGCTCAATCACCTGTTTGACTTCATCCGTCAGCGCCGAAGGGATAAGGGCGACAATACAGCCACCGAAACCGCCGCCAGTCATACGCACACCGCCCCGCTCACCGACATACTCCTGAATCAGATCCACCAGCGCATCGATCGGCGGCACGGTAATTTCAAAATCGTCGCGCATGGAGACATGCGATTCTGCCATCAGAGTAAACAAACTGTGTGCATCCTGACGCGCCAGCGCATCGGCCGCTTCCAGCGTACGGCGGTTCTCGGTAATAACGTGTCGCGCACGGCGTACCGCGACCGGATCCAGCCCCTCGATTCCCGCTTCAAACTGTGCCAGTGAAACATCACGCAGCGCCTTGACGTTAAAGTGACGCGCCGCCGATTCACACTGCTGGCGACGCGTGTTGTATTCGCTGTCGACCAACCCACGGCGCACATTAGAATTCACGATCAGGACGTCAACGCCGTCGAGCATACGCACAGAGCGCCCTTCCAGAGAGCGGCAGTCGATCAACAGCGCCTGACCAACACGTCCTTGAGCGGAAATAAACTGATCCATAATGCCGCAGCTACAGCCGACAAAATCGTTTTCCGCCTGCTGGCCGTTCAACGCCACATCCAACTGGCTGATATCCAGATTATTCAGCTCTTTGAACGTCTGCCCGATAGCCACTTCTAGCGAGGCCGATGAACTTAGCCCTGCGCCAGAAGGCACATTACCGGAAACAACCATATCCATACCGGTGAGCGGCAGGCCACGCGCCTGCAAAAACTTCACCGTTCCACGGATATAGTTCGCCCAGGTGTAATCTGGGTGAGGCACGATCTCTTTGGCGAGATCGAATTCATCCTGCTGGTTGTCAAAGTCCACCGCGACCACCCGCACGATACCATCCTGACGTACCGCTGCGCTGACCACCGTCTGGTAATCAATAGCACAAGGCAAGACAAAGCCATCGTTATAGTCGGTGTGCTCACCAATCAGGTTGACCCGCCCGGGAGCCTGGATAGCCGCGTGCGGCGCATAGCCAAATAATCGGACAAAAACAGACTCGGTTAACTGACGTAGAGAATCAATACGGCTCATAAAATGACCTCAAATTTGCTCACGAAAATGGATATCACTCACGCTGCGTAAACGTTCAGCGGCCTGCTCTGCCGTCAGATCACGCTGTGCCTCAGCCAGCATTTCATAGCCGACCATAAATTTGCGCACGCTGGCGGAACGTAATAACGGGGGATAAAAATGGGCATGCAGCTGCCAGTGTGCGATGTCATCGCCCTTGAACGGCGCACCATGCCATCCCATCGAATAGGGGAATGAACACTGGAATAGATTGTCGTAACGGCTGGTCAGTTTTTTCAGGATCAGCGCCAGATCGTCACGCTGAACGTCATTTAACTGCGGCAGTCGCTGTACGGCGAACTTGGGCAGGACCAGCGTTTCAAACGGCCACGACGCCCAGTAAGGGACAACCGCTAACCAGTGCTCCGTTTCCACCACGATGCGCGAGCCGTCAGCCTGCTCGCGGCGAACGTAGTCCAGCAGTAGCGGCGAACCGTGGCGGGAGAAATAATCGCGTTGCTGCTCATCCTCACGCTGTACTTCGTTTGGTAGGAAATCGTTAGCCCAAACCTGCCCGTGCGGGTGGGGATTGGAGCACCCCATCATCGTCCCTTTATTCTCAAAAACCTGAACCCACGGATACCGCTGGCCCAGTTCCTCGGTCTGATCGCTCCATGTATCGATCACCGCTTTCAGCGCTGGCAGCGAAAGCTGCGGCAAACTTTTGCTGTGATCGGGAGAAAAACAGATGACACGGCTGACACCACGGGCTTGCTGCACGCGGAAAAGCTCGTCGTCGCCCGACGGTGCATCCGGCGTGTCCTCCATCAGTGCCGAAAAATCATTCGTAAAAACAAAGGTGCCCTGATAGTGCGGGTTGATATCTCCAGTAATGCGTTTATTGCCCGCGCACAGATAACAGGTCGGATCGTAAGGCGGCGGCGTGGCGCGATCCGGTTCATCCTGCTGCCCTTGCCAGGGGCGCTTGGCGCGATGCGGAGAAACCAGAATCCATTCGCCTTTCAGCGGGTTAAAACGGCGATGCGGATGTTCAGTCGGCTCAAACTGCATAAGCTATTCCTCAATACAAAACACAAATTCGGTACAACCGCGGCACCATCCGCAGCCAATTGTATGGCGCTAACAGTCCGTCAGAGATCTCGGAGAGGCATCAGGTCAGTCTGTAAACTCAGCCAGAAAAACCCCTTAATGTAATCAGTTTCACTATATGGCATGGATAAAACAGCTGTAATAATGCTGAATAATGATAGTCAGCTATCGTTTAACCACCATGTAAGTGTAATCGGTTACCCTAAATTTAAACCTCGGAATGGTATTTTGGAAGAGAGAAATGACCGATGATTGTTGATAGCGATCACATAAGTACGGTCTGGATCAAAAAGGAAAGGTGGTCGGATAGGTAACATCCCCCAAAAACCTGTACATTTATAAATATAAGTAATCGATTTTTTCTTTTAACGTGTGCGTTAGGCTGCGGTCCGCCTCACCACGCATTTGACCGCTCAGGAATGCCAATGGCCACAATAAAGGATGTTGCTCGTCTATCAGGTGTATCAGTCGCTACGGTTTCGCGCGTGATTAATAACTCGCCCAAAGCCAGTACCGCCTCAAGGGAAGCCGTACACAAGGCCATGGCGGAGCTGCAATATCATCCGAACGCCAATGCCAGAGCGCTCGCGCACCAAAGTGCAGAGACCATGGGGCTGGTTGTCGCGGATGTATCCGATCCCTTTTTCGGGACGATGGTGAAATCTGTTGAACAAATTGCCCAGGCAACTGGCAATTTTCTGCTAATTGGTAACGGCTATCACAATGCCGAGCAGGAAAAGAAAGCCATTGAGCAGCTAATTCGCCACCGCTGCGCGGGGCTGATCGTGCATGCAAAAATGCTTTCAGATGAGGAACTGGCGGCGCTAATGAGCCACATTCCTGACATGGTACTCATTAACCGCACGTTACCCGGCTATGAAAACCGCTGCGTTGCACTCGACGATCGCTATGGCTCCTGGTTGGCAACGCGTCATTTAATTCAGGAAGGACATCAGCGGATCGGTTTTCTCTGTTCTAATCACCAAATTTCCGACTCCGCCGACCGCTTGCAAGGCTATGTGGATGCGCTGCAAGAGCACGGCATCGCACGGGATGAACGCCTCATTGCCCGTGCCTCACCGGACGAAGTGGGCGGTGAATCCGCCATGATGGAACTGCTGAGTCGGGGCGGCAACATGACGGCTGTGGTGTGTTACAACGATTCCATGGCCGCAGGTGCCCTTTCTGTCCTGAGCGATAACAGCATCAGCGTACCGCAGGACATGTCCGTGGTCGGGTTTGATGACGTATTGATTGCCCGCTACCTTCGTCCTCGTCTGACGACCGTGCACTATCCGGTTTCCGCGATGGCAATTCAGGCGGCAGAATTAGCCATCGCGTTATCCCACGGTAAACAGCTCAGTGAAACCACGAACATGTTTAGCCCGACGCTGGTACGCCGCCATTCTGTCAGTCCCCCAGCCCGTAAGAAATAGCTGCCTTTATCATTCAGCTTGCCCGATGCGTTGCTCCTTCGCATCAGGCAAGCACGACATCATTGCCTTTCTGCACTTACACACCCTGTTCTTTATTTCTCTTCCGCTGACACGCTTTCACTATTTTTCTGAAATGTTTCCTACTCGGCATCGCATCACTCCTTTTATGTAACGTCGCCGACTCTGTCATAAAAAATTTTTATGCTGCATTTTAGGCACGCAGACAAGATGTGTAACCATTTACACACCATTACACAGCAAATAACACCAAGACAGTGCTGATAAATAATCAAAAAACCATCTGTAACATCGTTAAATCAGTGTAAATAGTGGTGTAACTCTTTTGTATTTTGTGAGAACAATCATGTCACGCGCCATTTTATTCCCCCATAATCCTTCGCCATGATTGGAAACGTTTTACCTCCGTTCACGTCATGTTATTTGGAACATCCACATTCTTACCCGAATAAGCGAAAGGTATATTATGAAAAGAAAACTGCTGACAACATCCATTGCGCTGAGTTTGGCAATGCTGGCAACCCCTTCTTATTCTGTTGATTTTTCAGGGTACTTCCGTTCTGGCGTGGGGGCTTCAAACCACGGAAAACAACAGGCAGCCGATAAAAGCTATGTAGGAAGATTAGGTAACGAAGATGACACCTACGGCGAAATCCAATTAGGGCAGCAGCTGTATAACGAAAATGGGAAAACGTTTTACTTCGATAGCATGATTTCCATGTTCTCCAACGGCTCGAACGATAATGAAACGACAAAAAATGACGATGCCGAGTTTGGTTTGCGCCAGTTGAATCTTCAGGCAAAAGGCTTTGTTCCTGGGCTGCCAGATGCCACGGTATGGGCGGGGAAACGCTACTATCAGCGTCATGATTTGCACATCATCGATACCAAATACTGGAATATCTCCGGTGCGGGTGCCGGGATCGAAAACGTCAAAGCGGGCGAAGGCGCGTTCTCTTTTGCCTGGATCCGTGCCGATGCTGAAAACATGAACGTCGACTGTAGCAACAGCATTAACAGTCAGGAATGTCAAAGCAGAACAGATACCTACGACGATCTGAATATCAACTATCTGGACGCACGCTATGCGGGATGGAAGCCGTGGGATGGTGCATGGACGGAGTTCGGTATCTCCTACGCGATGCCAAATGAAGCGGACACGCAGAAAAATATCTTCCTCGCGGAAGGGCAAAAATTCGATCCTAAAAACTCGATGATGATCACCGGCGAACTCAGCCAATACTTCTCTGGCCTCAAATCCAACCAGAAACTGGTGCTGCAATATGCCGACAAGGGACTGGCACACAACATGGTCGATCAGGGCGGCGGCTGGTATGACGTCTGGAGCATTAACGACAGTGCCAAAGGCTACCGCATCATTCAGGCCGGTGATCTGCCGATCACGGATAATATTTCACTTAGCCATGTTCTGACCTACGGTAAAGCGGATGAAATCAGCCGCTGGCGCGACAGCACAGAGTTATTGTCTGCGGTAGGCCGTGGCCAATATGCCTGGACCAAGAACCAGAAAACCTATCTGGAAGCTGGCGCATACCAGAAAAAAGACAGCTGGAAAGCGGGTACAGAAACCAAATACAGCGGTGAGAAATACACGCTGGCACACGCCTTCAGTGCCGATATTCCTATGCTGACACGCCCGGAACTGCGTTTCTTCGTGTCTTACCAAAACCGTGGAAATGAAAACCGCAACACCTTCAACGACGCTCGCAGCAATGCAGTGAACTTCGGTATTCAGGCAGAAGCCTGGTGGTAATACCGCACTAACCCTCAGCTCGACGGGCCCATCATTCCCGTCGGGTATTTCCCAAAAGGCCTTCTACCGAAGGCCTTTTTCTATTGCGGATAACACCCGCTATCAAATTTTCACTGTTTCTTATGTTGGCGTAAAAAATCGCGCTGAGGTGTACATGATCGCCGGATGAGCGGCATGGACGCCGCGAAAGCCTGCGCCGCGTCGGACAAAAACGTCGAGACGTTTTTGAACAGCACTTGTGCTGGCCCGAAGGGCGAGCCCCATTTATGGGGCGAGTAAACGCGTCGCAGACGGTCCGAATTGCGAGCATGAACACCGAAGGCACCGCGCAGCGGCGCGAATCACGCCGAAAAGCCAGTGGTCAAGGCGCTGCGGCGATTAAGCGCGCCTTGTCGGGCGTGTGACAATGTCGCAGAAAAATAAGGTGCCTAACACGCACGAAACGTTTACACCGCACCAGTATAAAGAAAAACAGTTTCTACAATAGGCCGTAGACAGCGGAAGCAAAGCCAGCGCCCGCGAAGGGCGCTGTTTATGTTTAGAAGGGATTTTAGCTATTTAGATTCGGCGATACCGTCGCTTACTACGCGCTGATACGCAGGCCATCGGCGTTAAACACCAGACAGTTATTGGGCGAGAAGAACACCTCAATGTGTTCATACGGTTTGAAGGCGCTGTCGCCCGCCAGCAGAAGCTTGAAGTTATCGATGCCGCAGCATTGGCCGAACAGGTAGGTGCTGTTACCTAAACGTTCGACAACCTCGCAGCCGAATGACAGGCGAATCCCCTCACCTTCCGGTGACACGTGTTCCGGCCGCAGCCCCAGCGTGACCGTGCTGCCAACGCTCAGTTCACCGGTGCGGATCGGCAGCTCAAGCTGTAGCTGCTCGGCGATATTCACCGTCAGGCTATCCGGCGTCCAATCGATAACCTGCGCAGGCAGGAAATTCATTTTTGGCGAGCCGATAAAGCCCGCGACAAACTGATTAACCGGATGATAATAAAGCTCCATCGGCGATCCTACCTGCTCGACTTTACCGTAATTCATAACCACGATTTTATCGGCCAGCGTCATGGCTTCGACCTGATCGTGCGTCACGTAGATCATCGTCGTTTTCAATTCCTGATGCAGCTTGGCGATGTGCAACCGCATATCCACGCGCAGTTCCGCATCCAGATTCGACAGCGGTTCATCAAACAGGAACACTTTCGGGTTACGCACGATGGCGCGCCCTATCGCCACACGCTGGCGCTGGCCACCGGATAACTCTTTCGGCTTGCGCTCCAGCAGGTGAGACAGTTGCAGCGTCTTCGCCACCATCTCGATCTGGTGCTTAATCTGGTCTTTCGGGACACCATTCACGCGTAGACCGTAGCCCATATTCTCAGCGACGGTCATGTGCGGGTACAGTGCATAAGACTGGAACACCATCGCCACGCCACGGTGAGCAGGGGCAACATCATTCACCACCGCCTCATCAATCATGATTTCACCGCCTGTGACATCTTCCAGCCCGGCAATCATTCTCAGCAACGTCGACTTACCACAGCCAGACGGCCCAACAAAAACGGCGAACTCGCCATCCGCAATCGTCAGATTCACATCGTGAAGCGTAATCGTTTTGCCAAAATGCTTACTCACTCTATCCAACTGGATCGACGCCATAACGGTAACCTCTTGATAATTTTGCTTTTCAGGATATAAGCGCTGAGTCACAACGGCCCTGTGGTCGTCTACTCAAAATGGCTCGGTAGCCCTTCCAGACGCATTAGCATCCGGCCAGGTTTACCTGCACGCTGGTCATAATTGCAATATAACAGCATGGTGTAACCGTTTGCACAAACAGGGGGTTACTTTTGTGCATAAGATCACAGCCTTTACATGTTTCGCTGGCAGACGTGGCGCACTCTGCTTAATGTAATCGCCATTGGTGTAACCGTTATCCTAGTTTGTGGAAAACGCGTAATAAAGCGTCAAGCACCACACAGCGACGATCGCCAAACAACGTGTACTGTTAGATGCCTCATTCCCTGCGGTGTACTGCCGTGTGATGTAACGTTACACAGCATCGCACAGAGACAGCAAAAACGGCGAAAGCGGAAAGTACGCGACGATTTCCTACCATGATGGGCCCACCAGGGCTTTGAGGACTAATGATGAAAATGAAAACACTGACCACCGTCATTATGATTTCACTGGGTATCACCGGTGTACTCAGCAAATCAGCGCTGGCAGCCGACAAAGAACTTCTGGTATGGGAAGATATCAAGAAATCCGACGGCATCGCCGACGCGATCAAAGCCTTTGAAAAACAGAATAATGTCAAAATCAAAGTGCTGGAAACACCCTACGCGCAGCAGATTGAGAAACTCCGTCTGGATGGCCCAGCAGGAATCGGCCCGGATGTGATCGTGATGCCACACGATCAGGTCGGGACTGCCGTGGTTCAGGGATTGATTAGCGAGCTGAAGCTGGATCAGACATTCCTGTCGAGTTTCACCAAACCGGCACTGGAAGCACAAACCTATAACGGTAAGCTGTATGGCGTGCCGAAAGCCGTTGAAACCACCGTGCTGGTGTACAACAAAGATCTGATGCCACAGCCGCCGGAAAAATTCGACGACCTGTTCACCTTCTCCAAACAGCAACGTGCAGAAGGCCGTTACGGCCTGCTGGCGAAATTTGACGAAATTTATTACGCCTATGGCGTCATCGCCGGGATGGGTGGCTACATTTTCGGGCAGAACAGCAACGGTTCACCGAACGTAAAAGACATCGGTCTGGATAAACAAGCCACCATCGATGCCGTCAACTACATCAAGAAATTCTACGCCGATGGCCTGTTCCCACCGGGCATCGTCGGTGAAACCGGCGCTAACGCGATCGATTCCCTGTTTACCGAGAAAAAGGCCGCTGCCGTCATCACCGGCCCGTGGGCATTCCAGCCGTACAAAAATGCCGGCGTAAACTATGGCGTCGCGCCACTGCCGCTGCTGCCAAACGGTGAGCATCCACGTTCGTTGCTGGGTGTGAAAGGCTACAGCATCTCCACCTACTCCAAAAACAAAGAGCTGGCGCAGAAATTCATTGAGTTCATCAATCAGCCTGAGTACGCCAAAGTTCGCTTCCAGTTAACCGGTGAAATCCCACCGATTGCTGCGCTGGTTGACGATCCACTGATTAAGGACGACGAAAAATCTCGTGCTGTCGCAATCCAATCTGGCTATGCCGTTCCTATGCCGAGCGTACCGGAAATGCAGGAAGTCTGGACACCCGCGAACAGCGCGCTGCAGCTGAGCGTGACCGGTAAGCAGGACACCAAAGCGGCGCTGGAATCTGCCGTGAAGATTATCAAAATGCAGATCGAAGCTAACCACAGTAACCAGTAATCCCCCGCACCACAGTGGGTCAACATGGGATCCCTTGTCATCCCCAATCGATTTCGGGATGTGGGGGAGCCCCATGTTTTTAAGAGAATGGAGGTAGATGTGACCGTCAACGCCAGCGGCCTTACGCCACAAGAAAGAGGATGTCGCCACGCCAGAACGGCTGTATTGCTGGCGCTCATCCCCGGACTCGGACAGATTTATAATCGCCAGTTCGTCAAAGGCGCGCTTTTCTTTATCGTCATGGCCTGCTTCATCGGCATATTCCATGATTTCCTGCGAAACGGTGCCTGGGGGCTCATCACACTGGGCACCGAGCTGCCGCGCGATCACTCTATTTTTCTGCTGGCAAAAGGCATTATCAGCGTGATCGTCGCCGCTTTTGGCGTCGGCGTTTACTATCTCAGCCTGCGCGATGCTTACGTGTGCGGCGCCAGACGCGATAAAGGCCTGCCGTTGAACAGCGTGAAGAAGCAATATCAGATGCTGCTAAGCGAAGGCTTCCCTTATCTGATGATCACGCCCGGCTTCATCCTGCTGGTCTTTGTCGTGGTTTTCCCGATTATTTTCGGCTTTTCCATCGCCTTTACCAATTACAACCTCTACCACACGCCGCCCGCTAAACTGGTCGACTGGGTGGGGATGACGAACTTTATCAACATCTTCCGGCTCGATCTCTGGCGTTCGACGTTCTTTGACGTGCTGCAATGGACGGTGATTTGGACGCTGATTGCGACCACACTCCAGTGCGCCGTCGGCATCCTGCTGGCGATTTTGGTGAACCAGAAAGGCCTGCGTTTCAAACCACTGATCCGCACCATTCTGATTCTGCCGTGGGCGGTGCCGGGTTTCGTTACCATTCTGGTTTTCGCGGGGATGTTTAACGAAACGTTTGGCGTGATTAATAACGGCATTCTGGCCGCATTAGGGATTGAGCCAAAAGCGTGGATGACCGATCCGTTCTGGACCAAGACCGCGCTGATTCTGATGCAAACCTGGTTAGGCTTCCCGTTTGTGTTCGCTATGACCACCGGCGTATTGCAGGCGATTCCTGATGACTTGTACGAAGCCGCAACGATTGACGGCGCCAGCAGTTGGTACAAGCTGACCACCATCACGCTGCCGCTGGTGCTCTACTCTATTGCGCCGATCATCATCACGCAGTACACGTTCAACTTTAATAATTTCAACATCATCTATCTGTTCAACAACGGTGGACCGGCGGTGATCGGCTCCAACGCGGGCGGGACGGATATTCTGGTGTCCTGGATTTATAAGCTGACCATGTCTTCTTCCCAATATGCGATCGCGGCCAGCATCACCATTCTGCTGTCGATTTTTGTCGTGGGCGTCGCGCTGTGGCAGTTCCGCGCAACCAATTCCTTCAAACAAGACAACATGGCATAGGAAAGCGCGCAGATGAAAAAACACAGCGTTAAACGCCAGAATTTTATCAAACTCGGCCTGACCTACCTGCTGCTGTCGATCGTGGCGGTCATCATTATTTATCCGCTGATCTGGACGGTAGGCGCGTCGTTGAATCCCGGCAACAGCCTGCTCAACACCTCGATCATCCCAGATAACTTCTCCTTCATTCACTACGAGGAGCTGTTCAACGGTCAGATTGACTACGCCGCGTGGTACTGGAACTCGATGAAGATCAGCTTCCTGACCATGATTCTGACGCTCATCAGCGTCAGTTTCACCGCGTATTCCTTCTCTCGCTTCCGCTTTCGCGGCCGCCAGAACGGGCTGATGCTGTTTCTGCTGTTGCAGATGATTCCACAGTTCTCCGCCCTGATCGCCATCTTCGTACTGGCGCAGATGCTGGGACTGGTGAACAGCCATATTGCATTGGTGCTGGTTTACGTCGGCGGCATGATCCCGATGAATACCTATCTGATGAAAGGCTATCTGGATGCCATTCCGAAAGATCTGGATGAGTCCGCGCGTATGGATGGCGCGGGTAACTTCCGCATCTTTATCGAGATCATTATGCCGCTGTCCAAGCCGATCATCGCGGTGATCGCCCTGTTCTCGTTTACCGGTCCGCTGGGTGATTTCATTCTCTCCAGCACCATACTGCGCACGCCGGATCAGTACACGCTGCCCATCGGGCTGTACAACCTGGTCTCGCAGAAGATGGGCGCCAGTTACACCACCTACGCCGCAGGTGCCGTGCTGATCGCGGTGCCGGTCGCCATTCTTTATCTTTCATTGCAAAAGTACTTTGTCTCCGGCCTGACCTCAGGCGGAACCAAAGGGTAATTACTCAACATCTGTACAAATTCCAGGAACGTAAAATGAAAATGAAAAAACGCGTACTGATGGCCGCCATGTTCGCCACTGGCCTGCTGACTGTCTCCCTGCCGCAAACCCTGTATGCCGCAGAGAATGTGACGATCAACAAATTGACGAACGTCCCTGCCGACTTCATCAAAGGCGCGGATATTTCCATGCTGAACGAGGTGGAAAAGCACGGCGGAAAATTTTATGACGAGCACGGCAAGCAGAAAGACGCCATGCTGATCCTGAAAGAAAACGGCATTAACTATATCCGTCTGCGCATCTGGAACGATCCGAAAGATGCGGCGGGCAATGGTTACGGCGGCGGTAACAACGATCTGGCGACCACGCTGGCGCTGGCTAAACGCGCCAAAACGAACGGTATGAAAGTGCTGCTGGATTTCCACTACAGCGATTTCTGGACCGATCCGGCCCACCAAAATAAGCCCAAAGCCTGGTCTGGCCTCAACGTCGCGCAGCTCACAACTGCCGTACATGACTATACCAAAGCCACAATTAGCGAATTCCAGAAAGCGGGCGTCATGCCGGATATGGTGCAGATCGGTAACGAACTGAACGGCGGGATGCTGTGGCCGGAAGGAAAAAGCTGGGGTCAGGGTGGTGGCGAATTCGATCGCCTCGCAGCGCTGCTGAAAGCCGGTATTCAGGGCGTGAAGGATGTACAGGGCGCGAATAACGTCAAGATCATGCTGCATCTGGCAGAAGGCACCAAAAACGACACCTTTATCTGGTGGTTCGATGAAATCGTCAAACGTAATGTCCCGTTTGATGTGATTGGTGCCTCGTTCTACACCTACTGGAACGGCCCTATCAGTGCGTTGCAGTACAATATGAACGACGTCACCAAACGCTACAATAAAGACATCATCGTGGTTGAAGCTGCCTATGCCTACACGCTGGAAAACTGCGATAACGCGGAAAACAGCTTCCAGCAAAAAGAGCTGGATGCGGGCGGCTACCCGGCTTCCGTTCAGGGTCAGGCCAATTACCTGCATGACCTGATGCAAAGCGTCATCAACGTCCCCAATCAGCGCGGCAAAGGCGTCTTCTACTGGGAACCAATCTGGCTGCCTATCCCCGGCGCAACCTGGGCCACGAAAGCTGGCATGAAATACAACAACGACGAATGGAAGGAAGGCAACGCGCGGGAAAATCAGGCGCTGTTCGACTGCAAAGGCAACGTCCTGCCTTCCATCAAAGCGTTTAAGTAAGCCGTAAACCGTATTCAAAGCGTGACAATCCGTTTGCTGAACAAGAGCGGCGATAATGGGATAGAAGAGTAAAGCGTTTGCGCCATGGATGGCGCAACTCGAGCGTACAGGGATGTATTCACAGCGTCTTTACGATCTACCCATCATCGCCGTGTAAGCACATTGTCAGCTATCTCGAACACGCAAACCGTATTCAACGCGTTGACAACCCGTTTAGGAGAGAACGATGTTCAAATTCCCCCCATTAAGCAGCAAGGTGCCTGTTTTGCTGCACGGCGCAGACTATAACCCTGACCAATGGCTGGACGATCCCGAGGTTCTGGAAAAAGACATTGAGATGATGAAGCAGACCCAGTGCAACGTCATGTCCGTGGGCATTTTCAGTTGGTCCGGGATTGAGCCAGAAGAAGGCCGCTACGAATTTGGCTGGCTGGACGGCATCCTCGACACGCTGTATGCCAACGGTATCTTCGTTTTTCTGGCAACACCGAGCGGGGCGCGCCCAGCCTGGCTATCACAGAAATACCCCGACGTGTTGCGCGTAGGCAGCAACCGCGTGCGGGCACTGCACGGCGGTCGCCATAACCACTGCCTGAGTTCGCCGAACTATCGCGAGAAAGTGAAACAAATCAACACCCAGCTGGCAAAACGTTACTCGAATCATCCTGCGGTGATCGGCTGGCATATTTCCAACGAATACAGCGGTGAATGCCACTGCGATACCTGCCGCAGCACCTTCCAGAACTGGCTGAAAGCCCGCTACGGCACGATAGACGCGCTGAATAAAGCATGGTGGAGCACCTTCTGGAGCCACACCTACACCGACTGGTCGCAGTTAGAACCCCCATCGCCTATCGGTGAAATGTCGATTCACGGCCTGAATCTGGACTGGAAACGCTTTAACACCTCACAGGTTAGCGATTTCTGTGCCGCCGAAATTGCGCCGCTAAAAGCCGAAAATCCGTCTCTGCCAACCACGACGAACTTCATGGAATACTTCTATGATTACGACTACTGGCAGTTGGCGAAGGTAATCGACTTCATCTCCTGGGACAGCTACCCGCTGTGGCATAACGCGGAAGATGATTGCACGCTGGGTGCCTATACCGCGATGTATCACGACCTGATGCGTACGCTGAAAGGCGGGAAGCCTTTCTACCTGATGGAGTCAACGCCGAGCATGACCAACTGGCAGCCGATCAGCAAACTGAAAAAGCCGGGAATGCATATCCTGTCTTCGCTTCAGGCTGTCGCGCACGGGTCAGACTCCGTACAGTATTTCCAGTGGCGTAAGAGCCGCGGTTCCGTTGAGAAATTCCACGGTGCCGTTGTCGATCATGTCGGACATATCGACACCCGCGTCGGGCGTGAAGTGCAGGAATTGGGTGACATACTCAACAAACTCGCCCCCGTCGCAGGCAGCCGGGTTGATGCCAAAGTCGCCATCATTTTCGACTGGGAAAGCCGCTGGGCGATGGACAACGCCCAAGGGCCGCGTAACGCGGGGTTGTTCTATGAAAAAACCGTCACCGAGCATTATCGTACGTTCTGGGAACAGGGCGTGGCGGTGGATATCATCAACGCCGATGTCGATCTCAGCGGCTATCAGCTCGTCATCGCACCGATGCTTTACATGGTGCGTGATGGCTTTGCCGAACGCGTCGATGCCTTCGTCAAACAGGGCGGCAGCTTCGTCACCACCTACTGGTCTGGCGTCGTCAACGAAACCGATCTGTGCCACCAAAACGGCTTCCCTGGTCCGCTACGTCCTATCATGGGGATCTGGGCGGAAGAAATCGACGGGCTGTACGATCATGAAAGCAACAGCATCAGCGGTCTGGACGGTAACGAGCAACGTCTGGTCGGCCCGTATCAGGTCACCCACCTGTGCGAGCTGATTCATCTCGAAGGCGCGCGGGCGCTGGCGAGCTATGACAGCGATTTCTACGCTGGACGTCCGGCCGTTACGGTCAATGATTACGGTAAAGGTCAGGTCTATTACATCGCGTCGCGCAACGATCTCGCCTTCCAGCGTGATTTCTTCACTACGCTGATACAAACGCTGGATCTACCGCGTGCGCTGCCGACCGATCTGCCTTACGGCATTGTCGCTCATCGTCGCGATGATGGGGAAAGTGAGTTTATCTTCGTACAGAATTACACGGCAACACCGCAGCAGATCACACTGCCTGCCGCCTACGAAGAAATGACCACTGGCAGTACGCTTTCAGGGGTACTCGACCTGTCAGGTTACGGCTGCCGGATCCTACGCCGCGCGTTGCAGTAAGATTCATACTTGTTAGTTAAGCATTACGATACCGGGCGGGCACGGTGCAGAGGTTCCTACGGAACGTCATCACCGTGTTTCGCCTAACAGTAATGTTACGTGAACGGCATTATCATACGCATGCTGATAAACAAACGAAGAGGTGACTACGATGGGCAAGATTCACAATTTTCGGAAATTGTTCGCATCAATGTTGGGTAAGCAAATTACCGAAATTGAAATCGCTTCACCGCTAGACAAAGAAAACTTGCAGCAGTTGGTAACCGCCTTTGGTGGCAAAGAAAATATCGTCAGTCTGGATGCCTGCATCACCCGCCTGCGGGTCGAGGTTCACAGCCTGCGACTGGTCAACAGCGACAGCCTGCAAAAACTGGGCGCTATCGGCGTAATTATTGTCGGCCATCAGGTGCAGGCCATCTTCGGCACCCAGTCGGATAACCTGCGCCGCGAACTGGCCGCCTGGTTTGAGGATGATGGCGCGGAAGCGCGGTAGCAGTTTTAGGTCTGCTTGGCCGCAGTCTTTTTATGCCACGATTGAGGCAGTTTCGTGCGCGATAAATGTTGTGAATGCATGAGTGCCTTGCCGTTATCCGGCGTCAAAAATTATGCAGCGGTGAGCTTGAGCGCCGAGTGAGCGACAGGACGTCGCGAAAACCAGTGCCGCGTCGGGAACGCGTCACTGGTGGCTCGATTAGCGGTCATGAACACCGATGGGACCGCGTCAGCGGCATAATTCCCGCCAAAAGCCGGGGTTCATAGGGGGCTGGCGTAGCCCCCTATGTCGGGCGCGTGCTACGAGGTCGCATGAAAATGACGGAATTATGGCGCACGAAACTATTCCTACATCCGCATGTAATTTCCACGCCCGCATATAAAAGTGTAATGAAGAAACACCTGCGAAGAAGGCAACTTCCTAATAACGACTCGCACGATCCAGCAACTCAATATCCTCTGCCGGCAGCACCAGCCGGGTCGCGCCCGCGAGTTCAGCGACCTGCTCCAGCGATGTCGCACTGGCGATCGGGGCAGTGATGCTCGGACGAGCGATCAACCAGGCCAGCGCAACCTGCGACGGCGTCGTCTGATGTGCATTCGCCACGCTATCCAGCGCTTCCAAAATGGTGCGGCCGCGCTCATTCAGGTATTTCTCCACCACGCCCTGCCCGCGGGCGCTTTTCGATGCATCCTTCGGCTGACGATACTTGCCTGACAAGAACCCGCTAGCCAGCGAATAGTAGCTAATAACGCCAATCCCTTGCTCACGCACCAGCGGTTCCAGCGCGGCTTCATAGCCCTGCCGATCGTACAAATTGTATTCCGGTTGCAGCGTTTCATACCGCGCCAGATCGTTAGCCTTACTGATTTTCAGCGCCTCAGCCAGACGCGCCGCGCTGTAGTTAGACGCACCAATCGCGCGTACCTTTCCTTCTTTAATCAGCGCATCAAACGTCGCCAGCGTTTCTTCCAGCGGCGTATCTTTGTCGTCAGCATGGGCCTGATACAGATCGATATAGTCAGTTTGCAAACGCTGTAATGAAGCCTCGACCGCCTGACGAATATAGCGAGGAGACAGCCCTTTCTTGCCATCACCCAAATCCATCCCCACTTTGGTAGCAAGAATGACCTTGTCGCGCTGGCCGCTTTTTTTCAGCCAGTTGCCGATGATGGTTTCAGATTCACCGCCCTGATTACCGGGTGCCCAGCGCGAATAAACATCCGCGGTATCAATGAAATTCAGCCCGTGCGCCATCAGTGCATCCAGCAGGCTAAACGATGTCGGCTGATCGACCGTCCAGCCAAAGACGTTGCCGCCGAACGAGAAAGGGGGCACCACGATTCCTGAACGTCCAAGCTCACGTGTGGTATTTGATACTGACATAATCACTCTCCTTTTGAATCATGCAGAAAACATCATGAAAAAATCCCGCCAGCCTGCAATGCAGAACACGGCGGTTCGTTTTCTATACCCTAAATAATTCAAGTTTCAGGCAGGCGGCAAGCGAAGGAGTCCCGATGAGCTTACTCAAGTAAGTGATTCGGGTGACTGAACGCAGCCAACGCACATGCAACTTGAAGGATGACGAGTATGTGTGGAATAAGAATAATGAATGAGTAGAAAAGTGCGAATAACGAGACGTAGCATTTAGTTTAGATAAAATCCCAAGGTATAATTGTTTTTTTGCGTTCTTCCTCTCATTTTTAATGCACGCGTTACATAAAATGACGTGGAAAATTAGGCCTGCCTCATATTTGGAGCACACATGTCCCTGTCCCATATCGCGCAATTTATTCTGGCGCTGGTTGTTGTTGCGGCGCTGGCGCTACTCGTCTGCCGCGATCGTAAAAGTATTCGTATTCGTTTTATTATTCAGTTACTCGTCATCGAAATTCTGCTCGCTTATTTCTTCTTGTATTCGGACATTGGATTAGGCGCAGTCAAAGGGGTCGCAGCGCTGTTCGACAAACTACTCGGATTTGCAGGTCAAGGGACGGACTTCGTATTCGGTGACATGGTTAACAGTGAGAAGAACCTGATTTCCTTCTTCTTTAAAGTGCTCTGCCCTATCGTCTTCATTTCCGCGCTGATTGGTATCCTGCAACACATTAGAGTGCTGCCCATCATCATCCGCGCGATTGGTACGGTCCTGTCCAAAGTGAACGGCATGGGCAAACTGGAATCTTTTAACGCAGTCAGTTCACTGATTCTCGGCCAGTCCGAAAACTTCATTGCCTACAAAGACATTCTGGGCAAGATGTCCGAAAAACGCATGTACACCATGTCCGCGACCGCTATGTCGACCGTTTCGATGTCTATCGTCGGCGCGTACATGTCTATGCTGGATGCCAAATTCGTCGTTGCCGCGCTGATTCTGAACATGTTCAGTACCTTCATCGTGCTCTCGCTGATTAACCCTTACAAAGTCGGTGAAGAGCCGGAATTGCAGTTGGGCAATCTGCATGAAAACCAGAGCTTCTTTGAAATGCTGGGCGAATACATTCTGGCAGGCTTCAAAGTGGCCGTTATCGTTGCAGCGATGCTGATCGGCTTCATTGCACTGATTGCCGCGGTCAACGCCGTTTTCAGCGCCATTTTTGGCATCAGCTTCCAGGAAGTCCTCGGCTACGCGTTCTATCCGTTCGCCTGGATCATGGGTATTCCGTCTCACGAAGCCCTTCAGGTTGGCAGCATCATGGCGACCAAACTAGTTTCTAACGAATTTGTGGCGATGCTGGAACTGCAAAAAGTGGCAGGTGAACTGTCTCCACGCAGCGTGGGCATTCTGTCTGTGTTCCTGGTGTCCTTCGCCAACTTCTCGTCCATCGGTATTATTGCCGGCGCGATTAAAGGCCTGAACGAACAACAGGGCAACGTGGTTTCCCGTTTCGGCCTGAAACTGGTTTATGGTTCTACGCTGGTGAGCATCCTTTCCGCCGCTATCGCGGGTTTGGTGCTGTAATCCTTCATCACGTTATAAAATTTTTATCTCTATCCGGCGGCCTTGTGTTGCCGGATTTTTTTCCTACAAACCCTGACATATCTTCCACATTTCCTTCATTTTTGTCCGGCATCTCCTGTTTAAACTAGTAAAATAAGGCCATTGGTCTAATAACGTGCTGGGTATGACAGCCAACGCACATGCAACGTGAAGTATGGCGAACACGCACGCCGTGCTTCCCACGCAACCTGGAGAGAGTAATCCATCACTATGAATGCCAAACGTATCCGAGGCCTGCTGGTACTTGCCGCCGTTATCACTATTGCCGTGCTGATCTGGCGCCATTTTACCCAGACGTCGCCTGCCGCTTCCGGCACGAGTGAGCAGCACGCCGCCCGTACGTCACATTCGGCAAGCAGTGGCGGTGGACGCCGTGCTGCCATGCGCACGCTGGCCCCCGTGCAGGCTGCGATGACGCAGTCCGCTTCTGTGCCCTATTATCTGTCTGGTTTAGGCACAGTGACAGCGGCCAATACCGTGACGCTGCGCAGTCGGGTGAACGGTCAGTTGATGGCGCTGCACTTTCAGGAAGGGCAACAGGTTAAGGCTGGCGACTTACTGGCAGAAATCGATCCTCGTCCTTTTCAGGTTGAGCTGACGCAGGCACAGGGGCAGTTGGCAAAAGATCAGGCCGCACTGGCTAACGCCCGACAGGATTTAGCACGCTATCAGCAGTTGGTGAAAACCAACCTGATCTCCCGTCAGGAGTTAGATGCACAGACTGCCGCTGTACGTCAGGCGGAAGGGACGCTAAAAGCCGATGAAGGTGCCGTGGCCAGCGCACAGCTCCAGTTGGATTACAGTAAAATCACCGCCCCGATCAGCGGTCGGATAGGTTTAAAGCAGGTCGATGTGGGAAATTACATCACCAGCGGCGACACCAACGGCATTGTCGTGATTACGCAGACCTACCCTATCGATATCGTTTTTACCGTACCAGAAGCGGAAATCTCCACGATTCTGAGTGCGCAGAAATCAGGTCAGCCGCCCGTGGTGGAAGCCTGGGATCGTGCCAATCAAACGAAACTCTCACAGGGCATCCTGCTGAGCATGGACAATCAGATCGACACCACCACAGGCACGATCAAGCTCAAGGCGCGTTTTGACAATCTGGATGATGCCCTGTTCCCGAACCAGTTCGTGAATATCCGTATGAAGGTCGACACGCTGAAAAATGCCGTCGTCGCGCCGTCCGCCGCCGTACAAATGGGCAATGAAGGCCGCTTCGTCTGGATTCTGAATGATAAAAATGAAGTCAGTAAGCGTCAGGTTACTACCAGCATTCAGTACGGCCAGTTGGTTGTCGTCACCGCCGGGCTGGACGCCAATGTTCAGGTCGTGACTGACGGTATCGACCGCCTGACCGAAGGGGCGAAAGTGGAAGTCGTGCCCTCCGCGCTGACAGAGAAAACGCCCGCAATCGCCGGGGAGAAATCCTGATGCAGGATACCGTTCCAGCCAGCGGCGGTGGGCCGTCACGCCTGTTTATTCTGCGTCCGGTCGCCACGACGCTGCTGATGATCGCTATTTTGCTGGCCGGTATCATCGGCTATCGGGCGCTGCCAGTTTCCGCCCTGCCCGAAGTCGATTACCCAACAATTCAGGTTATTACCCTGTATCCCGGTGCCAGCCCCGACGTGGTGACCTCCGCGATTACCGCGCCGCTGGAGCGGCAGTTCGGCCAGATGTCCGGGCTAAAACAGATGTCGACGCAGAGCGCAGGCGGCGCATCCGTTATCACGCTTCAGTTCCAGCTTGAGCTATCGCTGGACATCGCCGAACAGGATGTGCAGGCCGCCATCAATGCGGCCAGCAACCTGCTGCCTAACGATCTGCCCTATCCACCGACCTACAGCAAAGTGAATCCGGCGGATCCGCCGATTATGACGCTGGCCGTCACCTCCAGCGCCATGACGATGACGCAGGTGCAGGACATGGTGGACAACCGCATCGCACAGAAAATCTCACAGGTGACGGGCGTCGGTCTGGTGTCGTTAGAGGGTGGGCAGCGTCCGGCTGTGCGGGTAAGGCTGAACGCGCCAGCGCTGGCCGCGTACGGCTTGACCAGCGAGACAATACGCACCGCCATTACGGCCGCCAACGTGAATTCCGCCAAGGGGAGTCTGGACGGTCCGACACGCTCGGTCACGCTCTCCGCCAACGATCAGATGAAATCCGTTGATGATTACCGCAAGCTGATTGTCGCGTGGAAGAATGGCGCACCGGTGCGGCTTCAGGATGTCGCGACCATTGAGCAGGCCGCCGAGAATATTCATCTCGGTGCCTGGGCGAATCGGCAGCAGGCGATCATTATCAACGTTCAGCGCCAGCCGGGTGCTAACGTCATCACAACCACGGACAGTATTAGCAAGATGCTGCCTGCGTTAAAAGCCAGCCTGCCGAACTCTGTCGAGGTCACCACACTGACTGACCGCACCACCAGCATTCGCGCCTCGGTGAAAGACGTCCAGTTCGAGCTGCTGTTAGCTATCGCGCTGGTCGTGATGGTGATTTACCTGTTCTTGCGTAACGCCGTTGCTACGCTGATCCCCAGCATTGCCGTACCGCTGTCGCTGATTGGCACCTTTGCGGCGATGTATTTCCTCGGTTTCTCCATCAACAACCTGACGCTCATGGCGCTGACCATCGCCACCGGTTTCGTGGTGGATGATGCCATCGTGGTGATCGAAAACATCGCCCGCTATATCGAAAAAGGGGAAAAACCGCTGAACGCAGCGCTGAAAGGTGCAGGAGAAATTGGCTTCACTATTATCTCCCTGACCTTCTCGCTCATCGCCGTGCTGATCCCGCTACTGTTTATGGGCGATATCGTTGGACGCCTGTTCCGAGAATTTGCCGTCACGCTGGCGGTGTCTATCCTGATTTCCGCCGTCGTGTCGCTTACGCTAACGCCCATGATGTGCGCTCGATTGCTGAGCCATCAGTCGCTGCGTAAACAGAACCGTTTTACCCGCGCCAGCGAGCGGTTCTTCACTCGCCTGATTGATGCCTACGGCGTTTGGCTGCGCAAGGTGCTGAACCATCCGTGGCTGACGCTTAGCGTTGCGCTGGGTACGCTGCTGCTAACGGTTTTACTCTATATCTGGATCCCGAAAGGCTTCTTCCCGATACAGGATAACAGCATCATTCAGGGTACCGTGCAGGCACCGCAGACGGTCTCGTTCAGCAATATGGCCGACCGACAGCAGCGCGTCGCGTCTATCATCATGAAAGATCCCGCGGTGGAGAGCGTATCCTCGTTCATCGGCGTTGACGGCACGAATGCCGCGCTAAACAGTGGCCGACTGCAAATCAACCTGAAACCGCTTAGTGAACGCAGCGAACGTATTCCAGAGATCATTGATCGTTTGCAACAGCAGACTGCGCAAATTCCCGGCATCCAGCTGTATCTGCAACCCGTGCAGGATCTCACCATCGACACCCAAATCAGCCGCACCCAGTACCAGTTTACGTTGCAGGCGATGTCGCTGGACGAACTGAGCCAGTGGGTACCGAAGCTAATGACCGAGCTGAAAAAGCTGCCGCAGCTAGAAGATGTCAGCAGCGATTGGCAAGACGGCGCAGCGGTTGCCTACGTCAACGTGAACCGCGACAGCGCCAGCCGTCTGGGCATCACGATGTCGCAGGTCGACAGCGCGCTATACAACGCTTTTGGTCAGCGACTGGTTTCCACCATTTACACGCAGGCCAGCCAATATCGCGTGGTGCTAGAGCACAATACGACGAACAACACCGGTCTGGACGCGCTGAACGACGTGCGCCTCATCAGCAGCGATGGCGGTACCATTCCGCTCAGCAGCATTGCCACCATTGAAGAGCGTCAAGGGCCGCTGGCGATCAACCATATTGACCAGTTCCCGTCGACGACGATCTCCTTCAACGTCGCCGACGGCTATGCGCTGGGCGAAGCGGTTGATGCCATCACGCAGGCCGAGCAGCAGATGAATCTGCCTGCGGATATCACCACCCGTTTTCAGGGCAGTACGCTGGCGTTCCAGTCGGCGCTGAGCAGCACCGTCTGGTTGATCGTGGCGGCAATTGTCGCGATGTACATTGTGCTCGGCGTGCTGTACGAAAGCTTTATTCACCCCATCACCATCTTGTCTACGCTGCCAACGGCGGGCGTCGGCGCGCTGCTGGCGCTGATGATGGCGGGGAATGAGCTGGATGTGATCGCTATTATCGGGATCATATTGCTCATCGGGATCGTGAAGAAAAATGCCATCATGATGATCGACTTCGCGCTGGCGGCGGAGCGAGAACAGGGCATGAAACCGTATGACGCGATTTATCAAGCCTGTCTGCTGCGTTTCCGGCCGATTCTGATGACCACCATGGCGGCGCTGCTGAGTGCGCTACCGCTAATGCTGAGTACCGGCGTCGGTGCAGAGCTGCGCCAGCCACTGGGGATCTGTATGGTCGGCGGCCTGATCATGAGCCAAATCCTGACGCTGTTTACGACACCGGTGATCTACCTGCTGTTTGACCGTCTGGCGACGCGTTTCCGCCGTTTAGCGCGTCAGGAGGAAGAAACCGAGTGAAGTTCTTCGCCCTGTTCATCCACCGCCCCGTCGCCACCCTGCTGCTGACGCTGGCCATCGCGCTCTGTGGCGCACTGGGTTTCCGCCTGTTGCCGGTGTCACCGCTGCCGCAGGTGGATTTCCCGGTGATCTCGGTCAGCGCCTCGCTGCCAGGCGCCTCGCCCGAAACCATGGCTTCCGCTGTCGCCACGCCGCTGGAACGGGCACTCGGCAGGATCGCAGGCGTTAGCGAAATGACGTCAACCAGTTCGCTCGGCAGCACGCGCGTCATTCTGGTGTTTAACCTCGATCGCGATATCAACGGTGCAGCGCGCGATGTACAGGCGGCCATTAACGCGGCACAGAATCTGCTGCCGTCCGGTATGTCCAGCCGCCCGACCTACCGCAAAGTCAATCCGTCCGATGCCCCCGTCATGATCCTGACGCTAACCTCGGACACCTACAGTCAGGGACAGATGTACGACTTTGCTTCTACTCAGCTGTCGCAGAAAATTTCGCAGATGGAAGGCGTCGGCGATGTCTCCATCGGCGGGAGTTCGCTCCCCGCCGTGCGCGTCGCGCTCAATCCGGTGGCACTGTTTAATCAGGGGATTTCCCTCGATGAGGTACGGCAGGCCATCGCGCAGGCGAACGTACGTCAGCCGCTGGGGAATGTGGAAAACAGCCAGAAAAGCTGGCAGATACAAACCAACGATGAGCTAAAAACCGCCGACGCCTACGCGCCACTGATTATCCACTACAACAACGGCGCTGCCGTCCGCCTGAGCGACGTCGCCACGGTAGAAGATTCGGTACAGAACGCCCGGAATGCGGGGATGGCGAACGCGAAGCCTGCGATTCTGGTGATGATTCGCCGCGCGCCGGATGCCAACATTATCACCACGGTAGACAATATCCGCGCCGCGATGCCGGAACTACGTGCCAGCCTGCCCGCCGAAATACAGCTGGATGTTGCGCAGGATCGTTCTCCCACCATTCGCGCCTCGCTGGCGGAAGTCGAGCAATCGCTGATTATCGCCGTCGCGCTGGTTATTCTGGTCGTCTTCCTGTTCCTGCGTTCAGCCCGGGCAACCGCCATTCCGGCGCTGGCCGTACCGGTATCGCTGATCGGTACCTTTGCGGCGATGTACCTGTGCGGCTTTAGCTTAAATAATCTGTCGTTGATGGCGCTCACCATCGCCACCGGCTTCGTGGTGGATGACGCCATCGTGGTGCTGGAGAATATTTCCCGCCACATCGAAGCGGGTATGAAGCCGCTACAGGCTTCGCTTCAGGGCGTTCGCGAAGTGGGCTTCACCGTCTTATCCATGAGTCTATCGCTGGTTGCGGTGTTCATCCCGCTCCTGCTGATGGACGGCTTGCCAGGGCGGCTATTCCGCGAATTCGCCGTCACGCTGTCAGTAGCGATCATGATTTCGCTACTGATCTCGCTCACGCTCACGCCGATGCTGTGTGCACGACTGCTGCGTGCCGTGCCCAAACGCAGTCAGCCGCGTAAGCGCGGTTTTAACCGCGTGCTATTGGCGATGCAACAAGGCTACGGGCGCTCGCTGAAGTGGGTGCTCAACCATGCGCGCTGGGTGTTGCTGCTCCTGTTGGGCACCATCGCGCTCAACGTCTGGCTGTATATCAGCATTCCGAAGACCTTCTTCCCGGAACAGGATACGGGTCGGCTGATGGGCTTTATTCAAGCCGACCAGAGCATTTCTTTTCAGGCGATGACGGTGAAACTCCAGAACTTCATGACCATTGTCAGCAACGACCCAGCGGTGGATAACGTGAACGGGTTTACCGGCGGCTCGCGCACCAACAGCGGATCGATGTTTATCTCGCTGAAGCCGCTGTCCGAGCGCGATGTATCAGCACAGCAGGTGATCAGCCGCCTGCGCGTCAAGCTGGCAAAAGAACCCGGTGCCAACCTGTTTTTAATGCCGGTGCAGGATATCCGTATCGGCGGACGCGAATCGAGCGCTGGATATCAGTACACGCTGCTGTCTGACGATTTGAGCGAGCTGCGCATCTGGGAACCCAAGATTCGTACCGCTTTCAGCAAACTGCCTGAGCTAGCCGACGTGAACTCCGATCAGCAGGATAAAGGGGCGGAAATGGCGCTCACCTACGATCGCGATGCGATGGCGCAGCTTGGCATCAGCGTTTCTGCCGCTAACGCGCTGCTCAATAACGCCTTCGGACAGCGCCAGATTTCGACCATTTACCAGCCGCTGAACCAATACAAGGTGGTAATGGAAGTGGACGATGCCTACACGCAGGACGTCAGTTCACTGGACAAGATGTTCGTGATCAATAACGAAGGTAAGCCCATTCCGCTCTCTTACTTCGCCAGTTGGAAGCCGATCAATGCCCCGCTATCGGTGAACCATCAGGGGCTGTCGGCCGCCTCGACGATCTCTTTTAACCTGCCGGAAGGCACCGATCTGTCCAGCGCGACGGCGGCAATAGAAAGAACCATGACATCGCTGGGCGTGCCATCAGCGGTACGCGGCCAGTTCTCCGGTACGGCGCAGGCGTTCCAGCAGTCGCAGTCTTCCCAGCTGTTGCTGATTCTGGCGGCAATTATCACCGTGTATATCGTGCTCGGCGTGCTGTATGAGAGTTACGTGCATCCGCTGACGATTCTGTCCACCCTGCCCTCGGCGGGCGTGGGCGCACTGCTGGCGCTGGAGTGGTTCGGCGCACCGTTTAGTCTGGTGGCGCTGATTGGCATCATGCTGTTGATTGGGATCGTGAAGAAGAACGCGATCATGATGGTGGATTTTGCGCTGGTGGCGCAGCGCAGCGGCAAGCTGAGCGCACAGGATGCGATTTTTCAGGCCTGCCTGCTGCGTTTCCGCCCGATTATGATGACCACGCTGGCCGCGCTGTTTGGCGCCCTGCCGCTGGTGCTGACCAGCGGCGACGGTGCAGAACTGCGACAGCCGCTCGGCATCACGATTGTCGGCGGGCTGGTGATGAGCCAAATCCTCACGCTATATACCACTCCGGTGGTGTATCTGTTTTTCGACAAACTGAGGAATATTCGGCGCAAAGCACCGGAGAAGGATTTGTCACTGTCGTGACGGAATAGGATTAGCGTTAGCTATCTAATTAATATGCTATTTATGGGGATATTTCGTGCGCTTAACTCGCAACGTACTCCCGCCTTGGCGTAAATGATGCTGAGGAGAAGATGATCTCTCGGATGAGCGGCTGGATTTGTCACTATCATGACTGAACATGAGTAACGGTAAAGAGCTAATAACATGCTATTTCAGGGGGGAGGTTTCGTGCGCTTAACGTTCGCTGTTTTTCTAGTAGCGCCCCGAACGCGCCCGACCAAGGGCGGCTCAATTGCCGTCGCCCTTGGAACCCTGGCTTGTGGCGCTAAATTGTACCGCTACGCGGTGCCTTCACCGAAAGCCGTCTCTTTACGGGCCGCCAGTGACGCGCTCCCGGCGCGGCACTGCCTTTCGTGGCGTCCATGCCACTCACCCGTGAGCCAGCTTCCGTCTCAGTACAATTTTTTACGCCAGGGGCAACAACAATGAATTCCGCCTCTGTCCGCTGGCAGCTCTGGATTGTTGCCTTTGGCTTTTTTATGCAGACGCTGGATACCACCATCGTGAATACCGCGTTGCCTTCAATGGCCGCGAGTCTGAATGAAAGCCCGCTGCATATGCATTCGGTGATTGTTTCCTATGTGCTAACCGTTGCGGTGATGCTGCCCGCCAGCGGGTGGCTGGCGGATCGTATCGGCGTGAAGAACATCTTTTTCACTGCGATTCTGCTGTTTACGCTCGGGTCGCTGCTGTGCGCCCGTTCAGAAACGCTGAATGAGCTGTTGGTCTCGCGCGTTATTCAGGGCGTCGGCGGCGCGATGATGGTGCCGGTCGGCCGGCTGACGGTGATGAAAATCGTCCCGCGCGATCAGTATATGGCGGCAATGACATTCGTGACGCTGCCCGGCCAGATTGGCCCACTCATGGGGCCAGCACTCGGCGGCTTTCTGGTGGAATACGCCAGTTGGCACTGGATCTTCCTCATCAACCTGCCCGTTGGCATCATCGGCGCGCTGGCCACCTGGTTCCTGATGCCCAATTACACCATGCGGACACAGCGCTTTGATATCAGCGGCTTCCTCTGGCTTGCCGTCGGCATGGCCACGCTGACGTTGGCGCTGGACGGCAACCGCAGTCTGGGCATTCCGCCGATTGCCATTTTCGCGTTAATTGCCGTCGGGCTGATCGCGTTACTGAGCTATTGGCTACACGCCCGTCACAACAAGCGGGCGCTGTTTAATCTGCATCTGTTCGACACGCCGACCTTCTCTATCGGCCTGAGCGGCGGGCTATTGGCACGCATCGGCAGCGGTATGTTACCGTTTATGACGCCACTATTTTTACAGTTGGGAATGGGATTCTCTCCGTTCCACGCCGGGCTGATGATGGTGCCGATGGTGCTAGGCAGCATGGGAATGAAGCGGATCGTGGTGCAGGTCGTTAACCGACTCGGCTACCGCCGCGTGCTGATGGTTTCCACGCTGCTGCTGGCGCTGGTCACGGCGCTGTTTGCACTGGTCGCGCTGATGAAATGGATCTGGATGATCCCGATTGTGCTGTTCTTCCTCGGCACGGTGAACGCCGTTCGCTTCTCCACCATGAACACGCTGACACTGAAGGATCTGCCGGATACGCTCGCCAGCGGCGGGAATAGCCTGCTGTCGATGACCATGCAGCTGTCCACCAGCCTCGGCGTCAGTATCGCAGGCATTCTGCTGGGCATGTTTTCCCAGCCGCATATGGCGGCGGGAAGCGTCGAAACACACATGGTGTTTATTTACACCTATCTCAGCATGATCGTCATCATCGCCCTGCCCATGTTGATTTTTAACCGCGTCCCGACGGACGGCGTCAAGCAGTCCACGCTGCCGCGCAAATCGTGAGGTTGTCATGAAATTCGGAATCACCGCCAAGCTGTTCCTCGCGATCTTCGCCACCTGCATGCTGGTGCTGATTACTATGCACTGGGGCGTGCGCGCCAGCTTCGAGCGCGGCTTTATCGACTACATTAAGCGCGGCAACGAACAGCGGGTCATGCAACTGCGCGATGCGCTGGCGGAGCAATATCAGCTGCACGGCGACTGGTCATTCCTGCGCAACAATGAGCGTCTGGTGTTCAAAATGCTGCACTCGCTGGACCAAAACAATGACACCGACAACAGCATGCAGGGGCTGCGAGTGCGGCTCTGGGTGCTGGATACCGGCAAACGCAAGCTGTTCGGCTCTCCGGCACCGATTCCGAATGAAGGCACCTGGCAGCCGATTCAGGTACAAAACCAGACGGTCGGCTGGATTGTCGCCTCACCCGTTGAACGTCTGACGCGCAACGCCGACATCAGTTTCGACAGGCAGCAGCAGCGCACCAGCTGGCTGATTGTCGCACTCTCGACGCTGCTCGCGATCATCGCCACCTGGCTGACCGCGCGCGGCCTGCTCGCGCCCGTCAAACGGCTGGTCAGCGGCATGCACAGTTTGGCCTCGGGCGATTTTAGCACCCGTGTGACGGCAAGCTCGCACGATGAACTGGGCAGGCTGGCGCAGGATTTCAATCAGCTTGCCATCACGCTGGAAAAAAACGAACAGTCTCGCCGCGCGTTTATGGCCGATGTCTCCCACGAATTGCGCACGCCGCTGGCGGTGCTGCGCGGCGAGCTGGAAGCCTTGCAGGATGGCGTGCGCAAGCCCGACTCACACTCTCTGCATTCGCTCCAGTCTGAGGTCACGACGCTAACCAAACTGGTAGACGACCTGCATCAACTCACCCTGTCCGATCGTGGAGCGCTGGCCTACCGCAAGGCCTCTGTAGACGTGGTGCAAATTCTGCACATTGCTATCGCCGCGTTTCATGAACGTTTCCAGAAAAAGCAGATTACGCTCACCACCGATTTACCCGCGCAGGCGGGCGTCTTTGGCGATCCCGACCGGCTAAGCCAGCTGTTTAACAATTTGCTGGAAAACAGCCTGCGCTACACTGATGAGCAGGGTCAGTTGACCATTACGGTTATTCAGCAGCATAAACGCTGGGCAATTATCTGGCAGGACAGCGCCCCCGGCGTGACCGACGAGCAGCTCACGCTGATTTTTGAGCGCTTTTACCGTGCGGAAAGTTCGCGCAACCGCGCCAGCGGCGGATCCGGGCTGGGGCTGGCGATCTGCAATAATATCGTTGAGGCGCATAGCGGACGGCTGTATGCTGAACATTCGCCATTAGGGGGAGTGATGATTACTATTGAGCTTCCCTTGCACGAACCTGATTAAGATCCACTTCTAAATAAGCAGAGCTATGACAACCGCACCCGATTTCGCTATGGCATCACCGATTCTGATCGTCGAAGATGAGCCCAAATTGGGACAACTGCTGGTGGATTACCTTCAGGCAGCGGACTATGCCACGCACTGGCTGCCCAACGGCAATGATGTCGTTGAGTGGGTGCGACAGCATTCCCCTTCCCTCATTTTGCTGGATTTAATGCTGCCGGGTTGCGACGGCCTGACACTCTGCCGCACTATTCGCCAGTTTTCCAACGTGCCAATTATCATGGTCACCGCCCGCAGCGAAGAGATCGATCGCCTGCTGGGACTGGAAATTGGTGCCGATGACTATATTTGTAAGCCCTTCAGCCCGCGCGAAGTGGTCGTGCGCGTCAGAACGCTGCTGCGCCGCTGCGGCTGGCAAAATGACGGGCTGAAAGCCGTCGAGAAAACCGAAACAGCCCTGTTGATTGATAAAAGCGGCTTTCAGGCCAGCTATCTGGGGCAGAACCTTGACCTGACGCCAGCGGAGTTTCGCCTGCTCAAAACGCTCTCCGCCGAGCCGGGCAAGGTGTTTTCCCGCGAGGCGCTGCTGGATAAGCTCTACGACGATTACCGCGTCGTGACCGACCGCACCATCGATAGCCACATCAAAAACCTGCGTCGCAAGCTGGAACAGCTGGACGAAGAGACCTCATTTATCCGCACGGTATACGGCATCGGCTATCGCTGGGAAGCCGCGCCCTGTAATGAGGTATAACGCCCACCGCCTTATGATGTTATGGAGACCATGTTGAACGGACCAGACCCTGATAACCGCTACCCCATGGCCGGTTTCCCCCAAGTGTGTTTCATCAAGAACATTGTCACCAACCCGAATATTGAAATTGGCGACTACACCTATTATGACGATCCCGATGGCGCGGAAAATTTCGAGCAAAATGTGCTCTACCACTATCCGTTTCTCGGCGATAAATTAATCATCGGTAAGTTTTGCGCTATCGCGCGTGGCGCAAAATTTATCATGAACGGGGCCAATCATCGGCTTTCCGGCCTGTCGACTTACCCGTTTCAGATTTTTGGCAACGGCTGGGAAAAAGTAACGCCCAAGCCCGGCGATCTGCCTTACAAAGGCGACACGATCATCGGCAATGATGTCTGGATTGGCTATGACGCGCTGATCATGCCCGGTATCCGCATTGGAAATGGCGCCATCATTGCGTCACGTGCCGTGGTCACCGCCGATGTGCCTGCTTATACGGTCGTCGGCGGCAATCCGGCCAAAATCCTTAAAGCCCGTTTTGCACCGGACGTCATCGAGGCACTGGAAACGCTGTGCTGGTGGGACTGGCCGATAGAAAAAATCACGCGTCATCTGGACATCATCGCAGCTGGCGATATTGCGGCACTGCAAGCTGGCCATCTGTCCGAATAACTGTCTTCCATTCCACACCCATTCATTCCACACGAAAAAGAGGCTTTCACGATAATGACTGCGCTATTTTCCGAAACCACCAAAATCGAGACCCCTCGCCTGCTGCTGCGCCCGCTTTATCGTGATGATGCGCCAGCGCTGTTCGTCTTTATGTCGGATCCGGTTGTGATGCGTTTCTGGAACCATCCGCCCTGGCAGCACATCCAGCAGGCGCACGACGCGATCGACGAATACTGGAGCGCGCTGTGCGCCGGGCAGCACATGAAGCTAGGTCTGGAAGTTAAAGAGAGCGGCGAGCTGATCGGCACCTGCGTGCTGTTCAACCTTGAGATTGAGTCTAAACGCGCCGAAATCGGCTACTGTCTGGCGGCGAGTGCGCAAGGCAAAGGCTATATGGCGGAAGCGCTCTCTGCGCTGCGGGATTTTGCCTTTGAAACGGCGGGACTCAGTCGGTTGGAAGCCGAAATCGATCCCCGAAACGTGGCTTCAGCCCGTTCGCTGGAACGGCTGGGATTCACGCAGGAAGGGCTATTGAAACAGCGTTGGATCGTCGACGGTGAGGTATCCGACTCTGCGCTATACGGCCTGCTGGCGGCTAAACGTTAGCCAACGCCTTACCAGGCTGGTCAAAAATACTGTCTGACTTAATGAAAATTTTGTCATTTTCTCTTTTCCCAAGGCTGTTACTCTTTTAGGCCTACAATAATAACGGGTATCACCCCGCACGGCGTGCGGGACTTGGGTCACCTGCAACAGAACGGATAAGGGGAAAAACGATGTCAGGCTTAGTGAATGGCAAATGGGTTAACGGCGATGTCGCGGCGGAAGAGATCAAAAATGGGGCGTTCCACCGCGAAGAAACCAAATTTCGGCAAACCGAGCTGGTGCCAGAAGCCGGTCGTTACCAGCTTTTTGTTTCCTATCTCTGCCCGTGGGCGTCGCGCACGCTGATTTTCCGCAAGCTGAAAGGGCTGGAGAACATCATTTCTCTCTCCGTTGCCAACCCACGTATCGCGGATAACGGCTGGGAATTTGCCACCCCGCAGGATGCCGGCGAGCATGTGGGTGAGATTCACTACCTGCACCAGCTCTACACAGCCAGCGTACCGGACTATACCGGAAAGGTATCGGTGCCTGTGCTGTGGGATCGGGTAGAAGGCCGCATCGTGAATAACGAATCAGCGGACATCATCCGGATGCTGAACAGCGAATTTAACGATCTGACCGGCAACCACCTCGATTTCTATCCGTCAGAACTGCGCGGTGAGATCGACCGCTGGAACGAAACCGTGTACCACAACGTCAACAACGGCGTGTATAAGACCGGGTTCGCCAAAACGCAGGAGCATTACAACGATGCCGTCACCACGCTCTTCGCCACGCTGGACGAATTGGACGAACATCTGGGCAGCCACCGTTATATGCTCGGCGACACGCTGACCGAGGCCGACTGGCGTCTGTTTGTGACGCTGGTGCGTTTTGACGTGGCCTACCACGGCGCGTTCAAATGTAATCTGAAGCGCATTGCCGACTACCCGAACCTGTCGAATTACCTGCGCGAGCTGTATCAGTGGCCGGGCGTCGCTGAGACGGTCAATATCGACCACATCAAAGCAGGCTATTACGGTATTGCCTGGCTGAACCCGACGCAGATTATACCGGCTGGCCCACAGGTCGATTTATATCAGCTCCACAACCGCGAAACGTTCGGAAAATCCCGTATCGCGACGCTTTAATCCTGCTTTATCTGGCCTGCTCTATTAATTGCAGGCCATTCTTTATTTAGGTCAAAAAATTGATTTACATCAAACGATTGATTTACGTCAAACAAAGGCCCCACATTTCGTATGTCGTCTACTGCAATTTCCCCCTATTAGCGCTAGAATCCCCCGCCTTTACTGCTCCCGCCGTGGAGCAGCCTGACTTGTGATCAGAATCGAGAGATACCATGTTTAAACCGGAACTGCTTTCTCCGGCCGGTACGCTGAAAAATATGCGCTACGCCTTTGCCTATGGCGCGGACGCAATTTATGCCGGTCAACCCCGCTACAGCCTGCGCGTGCGCAACAACGAATTCAACCACCAGACGCTGGCGCAAGCCATTAACGAAGCGCATGAGCTGGGCAAGAAATTCTATGTCGTCGTTAACATCGCGCCGCACAATGCCAAACTGAAAACCTTCCTGCGCGATCTGCAACCCGTGATCGAAATGGGGCCAGATGCGCTGATCATGTCCGATCCGGGCCTGATTATGCTGGTGCGGGAAAACTTCCCACAGATAGATATTCACCTTTCCGTTCAGGCCAATGCGGTCAACTGGGCGACGGTGAAATTCTGGCAGCAAATGGGGCTGACACGTGTGATTCTGTCCCGCGAACTGTCGCTGGAAGAGATTGCAGAAATCCGCCAGAACGTCCCGGATATGGAACTGGAGATTTTCGTTCACGGCGCGCTATGCATGGCGTATTCCGGTCGCTGCCTGCTGTCCGGCTACATCAACAAACGCGATCCGAATCAAGGCACCTGCACCAACGCCTGCCGCTGGGAATATAAGGTTCAGGAAGGCAAAGAGGACGACGTCGGGAATATCGTCCATCAGCATGAACCTATCGCGGTGAAAAACGTTGAACCCGCACTGGGCATCGGCGAACCGACCGACAAAGTCTTTATGCTGGAAGAAAATCTGCGCCCTGGTGAATACATGAGCGCATTTGAAGACGAGCACGGCACCTACATCATGAACTCCCGCGATCTGCGTGCCATTCAGCACGTTGAACGCCTGACGCAAATGCAGGTTCATTCGCTGAAAATCGAAGGACGCACCAAGTCATTCTATTATTGCGCCCGTACCGCACAGGTTTATCGTCGCGCTATCGATGACGCAGTAGCCGGTAAACCGTTCGATTCGACGCTGCTGGAAACGCTGGAAGGTCTGGCGCACCGTGGTTATACCGAGGGCTTCCTGCGTCGCCACGTGCATGAAGATTACCAGAACTACGACTACGGCTATTCCGTTTCCGATCGTCAGCAGTTTGTTGGTGAATTCACCGGCGTGCGCCGCGATGGGCTGGCGGAAGTCAATGTGAAGAACAAATTTTCCTGTGGCGACAGCGTGGAGATGATGACGCCGAACGGCAATATTCAATTCACCATCGACACCATGCAGAATGCCAAAGGCCAACCGACCGACGTCGCACCGGGTAACGGTCATATCGTCTATCTGCCGGTGCCGGACGATGTCTCGCTGGATTATGCGCTACTGCTGCGCAATCTGCCGGGCACCACCACGCGCAATCCTAACGCGGAATAAACCGGTAATATCGCCGGATGTCTCATACATCCGGCTACCCCGTTCGCCAGCCCCCTCTTTCCTTTACAGTATGCCCCCCTATCACTGCCGCTTCCCTGCTACGAACAAGTGCGTAAACCACCCAAAGGTATCGTTACAAAGCTCAGGGTTTTTTAACGAATATTAGAAACAGATCACATCAATTCGCCGGTCTTGTGGTTAATATTGCGTCGCTGAGAAAACATAGAACGAAAAATAAGCGTAGTGATACTACTAGGAACCACCTCCTTGGCCAGCTCAATCTCCCTTGAGCTGGCTTTTCTTTTTCTTCCGCTCACCCATTTCCCCACCGCACATATACCCTAAATAATTCGAGTTTCAGGCAGGCGGCGACGCAGAGAATCCCCAAGAACTTACATCAGTAAGTGACTGGGGTGAGCGAGGAAAGCCAACGCACATGCAACTTGAAGTATGACGGGTATATTCACCGATTCTTCTGATATCTGCCTACCAATTTAGTGTCTATGATTAACTGCAACGTTTCTGTATTAACAACATCGCAGCCAGAGAAATAAGACATGGAAAAAAATCCAATCACACTGCTGATTTTGAATGGAAAAAGTGCGGGTAATGAAGAACTTCGCGAAGCCATTGATGCGCTACGCAAGGACGGCTATACGCTGCATGTGCGCGTGACCTGGGAATACGGCGATGCTAAACGCTATGTGGAAGAGGCGATTCAACTTAACGCGGATAACGTGATCGCCGCTGGCGGCGACGGCACCGTCAATGAAGTCGCCGCAGCCTTAGCGGTGCAGCCGGAAGCGGTGCGTCCGTGTCTGGGGATTGTGCCGCTGGGCACCGCCAACGATTTCGCCACCAGCTGTCAGATTCCAATGGAGATGCACAACGCGCTGACGCTGGCGATCAAAGGCCGCGCCACCGCCATTGATATCGCCAAGGTGAACGACAGCCATTACTTCATCAACATGGCGACGGGCGGATTTGCCACACGTATCACCACCGAGACACCGGCCAAGATGAAGGCCGCGCTCGGGAGCGCCTCATACGTGCTGCACGCACTCTTTCGCATGGACATGCTGCAAGCCGAGCGCTGTGAGATTCGCGGGCCGGATTTTCACTGGTCGGGGGATACACTGGTTGTCGCGGTAGGAAATGGTCGTCAGGCAGGCGGCGGGCAGCAGCTTTGCCCGGAGGCGCTGATCAATGACGGGCTGCTGGAACTGAGCGTACTGTCGGCAACCGAGCTGCTACCGAATATGCTGCAAGCCTGGTTCACCGGCAGCGAAAACCAGAACATGATTTCCGCTACCCTGCCGTGGCTGGAGATCACCGCCCCGGACGATATGACGTTTAATCTGGACGGCGAGCCGTTCAGCGCCAAACGCTTCCATATCGAGGTGCTTCCCGCGGCGATTCACTGTCGGCTGCCGCCCCAATGCTCGCTGCTGGAATAGCGGCGCGTTTCAGCTATTCCTGTTTCTACTATTCCCGTTTCAGGCGATTACTGTTTGCCAGATACAGCGTAAACACCAGCAGCAGGATCGCCGCGGAATACACCAGCGTATCCGACGGGCTTTTGTGATCGACAATAATCAGGCGAATGATGGCTGTAATGCCGATGTAGATAAAGTAGCGCAGCGGGAAGTGATAGCCTGACTGGAAATACTTCACGATCAGCGCAATGAACTCAAAATACAGGAAATAGATCACAATGCCTTCTATCAGCTGATAGGAGGAGTCTTTCTCGTTGGAGATCAGCAGCACCTTCGCCAGATGGAACGTTTCCTTGACTAAAAAAATCACCAGAATGATCGCCAGCACCAGCAGGCCGATATTGAGTATCGTCTGAAGTGCTTTGGCAGCCATCGCACTGCGAGCAGAACCTGCCATATATTATCCCCACACCCTATTTCACATTAACGCCAAGAATTCACAGCAAAATAACCGGACGATCACACACTGTCTATGCCGAATACGCTTAATTTAATTTGAAATTACTGGCAAATATGTCACGCAAAGTACAAGTCAATTTACTTATGGTGCTACCACCAGCGGTGGAAGTGATGAACGGGGCCGATACCGTGCCCGACCTCCAGCGTGTCGGCCTGCTGTAATGCCTGCTGTAAATAGTCCTTCGCTGCCTTGACCGTCTCGCCCCAGCTATCGTGACGCGGTCGCAGCGCCGCCAGCGCAGCAGACAGCGTGCAGCCAGTGCCGTGCGTATGACGAGTATTCACGCGCGGGGAACTAAAACGCAGTGGTTCGGCCTGACGGCTGAACAGCCAGTCCGGGCTCTCCGCTTCACTGAGGTGACCGCCTTTCATCAGCACCGCCTGACAGCCCATCGCCAGCAGCGCCTCCCCCTGCTCACGCATTTCCTGTTCGTTAGCGGCAGGTGAGGTATTCAACAGCGCCGCGGCTTCCGGCAGGTTAGGCGTAATCAGAGAAACCAGCGGCAACAGCTCACGACGGATCGATTCCACCGCCTCCGGCGCGAGTAGCGGATCGCCACTTTTCGCCAGCATCACGGTGTCCAGCACTACGAAAGGCACCGCGTAATGACGCAGGCGTTCGGCGACGGTATCGACAATATCGGTCTGCGCCAGCATCCCAATCTTGGCGCTGTCGATGCGCACATCGCTCAGCACGGAATCCAGCTGTGCTGCGACAAAATCCGGTTCAATCCGGTAGACGAACTGCACGCCGCGCGTGTTTTGCGCCACCAGCGCGGTAATGACCGAGGTGCCGTAAGCGCCCAGCGCGGAAAAGGCTTTTAAATCCGCCTGAATACCCGCCCCGCCGCTCGGATCGGTGCCTGCAATCGTCAACGCATTGATACGCTTCATGCCAGATCCTCCGCGCGCAGGGTATAGAGTCTATCGAGGAAGTTGGGTATAAAACTCCCCGTCCCCTGCGCCACCGAGGCTGCCTGCTGTCCCGCCTGCGCCATGACATAACACGCCGCCGCTACATGCGATAAGCGATCCCCCTCCAGAGAACAGAAACCCGCCACAACCGCCGACAGCGCACAGCCCGTACCGACCACGCGCGTCATCATGCTATCGCCGCCAGTTACCGCGATATCTCGCTCGCCGTCCGTGACATAATCCACCACGCCGGTCACCGCAACAAACGTCCCGACCTGCCGCGCCAACTCGCGTGCAGCGGGGAGCGCCGCCAGCGAATCATCGGCGCTATCCACGCCACGCCCCTGTGCGGCTAAGCCCGCCAACGCCATAATTTCGGACGCATTGCCGCGAATCGCCGCTGGCTTCCACGCTAGCAGTTCACGGCAGAATTCACTCCGAAAGGTCAAACCGCCTACGGCAACCGGATCGAGCACCCACGGCGTACCCGACTGATGTGCGCGGTTTACCGCCGCTCGCATCGCATCGGCACGCGTGCGTTCCAGTGTCCCGACGTTAATCAGCAGCGCATCCGCCACCGCACTGAACTGCGCGGCTTCTTCGGGATCGACCACCATTGCAGGCGATGCATTCAGCGCCAGCAGCACATTAGCAGTAAAAGATTGCACCACATCATTGGTCAGACAGTGCACCAACGGCGAAGCAGAACGGAATTGAGTGAGTAATGTTGCTGCCTGAGCGGCAGAAAAGTCGGCGGGTCGCGTGTTCATAAGTCTCCCAACCGGCGTGGAAGAAGGCGGCAACCGGTGGGGCATACCGTGACTTCCCTACGCTGGCATTATCCAGATCAGGTGGTACGGGTATTTCTCAGCCTTCACAAAGAAGGGCACCCCGAGTCATGTACTACGCTTTGCAGCATAAGTAAGTGGGTAACGTAAAGCAAGCGGTCGCCCACAGCTCTCCCCACCCGACACAAAATGAAAAACCACAGGCACGTTGTGACATAGAGAAAAATGCCATAACCCTTTAGACTGGTTAATCAAACCCATACTGAGGAAATTGTGATGACGATGATAAAGAGTTATGCCGCACCGGAAGCAGGCGCAGCGCTGGAGTTGTATGAGTTTGATGCGGGTGAACTGCAAGCGGAAGACGTAGAAGTCACGGTTGATTACTGTGGCGTGTGCCATTCCGACCTGTCGATGATCGATAACGAATGGGGCATGTCGAGCTATCCGCTGGTTGCCGGGCATGAAATCATTGGCCGTGTACACGCACTGGGTGACGCAGCGAAAAGCAAAGGATTGAAGGTTGGTCAGCGTGTCGGCATTGGCTGGACAGCACGCAGCTGTGGGCACTGCGATGCCTGTATCAGCGGCAGCCAAACCAACTGTCAGCAAGGCAGCGTGCCGACGATCCTGAATAAAGGCGGTTTTGCCGATAAAATCCGTGCGAACTGGCAGTGGGCTATTCCGCTTCCTGACTCTATTGATATCGAATCAGCGGGTCCGTTGCTGTGCGGCGGCATCACCGTGTTCAAACCGCTGTTAATGCACCATGTCACCGCGACCAGCCGCGTCGGCGTGATCGGTATCGGTGGCCTGGGTCATATCGCTATTAAGCTCCTGCACGCGATGGGCTGTGAAGTCACGGCGTTCAGCTCGAACCCAGCCAAAGAGCAAGAAGTGCTGGCGATGGGTGCCGATAAGGTCGTTAATAGCCGCGATCCGCAGGCGCTGACCGCACTGGCAGGCCAGTTCGATCTCATCATCAACACCGTGAGCGTCGATCTGGAATGGCAGCCCTATTTCAACGCGCTCGCTTATAACGGGAAGTTCCATACCGTCGGCGCGGTGATGAAGCCATTCAGCGTTCCAGCCTTCACCCTTATCGCGGGCGACCGCAGTGTTTCCGGTTCTTCTACCGGTTCACCGCATGAACTGCGTTCCCTGATGAAGCTCGCCGCGCGCGCCAACGTGAAACCGCAGACGGAACTGTTCCCGATGTCGAAAATCAACGAAGCCATCCAGCACGTACGTGACGGCAAAGCTCGCTACCGCGTGGTACTGAAAGCCGATTTCTAATCGGTAAAGACGCCTGAGCCATCAGGCGTCTGCTTTTTGCAGCATCAGCCTGCCCTATGTCATTCTCTGGAGTACCCCACCGGTTAGCATAATACTGAATCTATTCAATCTGTTTCATGATAGGATTAAAAGGTGATACAAGAGGAGGTGAGTGATGCCTTTCAAACAATATGATTATGATTTCATTGATAAAAATAAAAAGGCGTCTTATTCCATAAGGCTCGCCCTGTTATCGTCAGCGCTGATCGTTATATTTAATGTCCTGTTTTTAGAGCATCGAGATTTTCAGGATCAGTTGCACAACAATCCTGGATCTTATACCGATGCGATCGCACTGGTTTTTCTTTTTTTTATCCTATCGTGTACCAGTAAAATATCACTTAACCATACTTCGGCTTTATCCATTCGCCTCGGGCTACACATCTGGATATGCTCCGCCACGTTTGACTTTATGGATGAATTTGTTTATCAGACTAAATTCATTGGATATTACGTTGAGGATTTATTGAGAATTATTGGGATGTTTGGCGTCGGGTTTGGCGTGTATAACCTGATCTATAAAATCAACGATAAGTATATCGAAGCCAAAATACAGTCATTCAGCGATGAACTCACCCAGCTACCTAATCGCCGATTTTTTATTAATGAATTAAAAAAGCTCGAAGCGAAATCACCCTATTTATTTATTATCGATATTGATAATTTCAAAGTCATCAATGATAAATATGGACACATAAAAGGCGACGAAGTATTAAGTAAATTCGGCCATATCCTTTCCCGCTTCGATAACAGTGAGGTGGTGGCGACCCGAATCGGGGGCGAAGAGTTCGCGATTATTCTGTATTCCGGAACACCGGATCGGGCAGAGGCGCTGGCAAGAGAAGTATTAAAAAACGCGAACAAAATCATTATTAAAAACAGGCATCACCTTTCCGTCAGTATTGGTGCCGGCCAAAAACAGCCTCAGGAACCCACCGAACACTTTATGAAACGCGTGGATGTCGCGCTGTATCAAGCCAAGAGCACGGGTAAAGGCAAGGTTGAATGGGCGCTGGAACCGAAAGAAAAAATGCAGTAGCCCGATGCACTTTATATAAAATGGGATAGCACTGCGCTATCCCGTTTATACCCGTTATACTTCAAGTTGCATGTGCGTTGGCTGCGGTCACTCACCCGAATCACTTACTTGAGTAAGCTCATCGGGATTCCTTACCTTGCCGCCTTCCTGAAACTCGAATTATTTAGGGTATATATTTTTTATATTTTAGCTAATCGCTTGGGTATTGCCGGGGCACACGAGTTGTTTGCTTTTAATATGGTAAACCTCGACGTCAGGGCGCGTGAAGAAGGCAATTTCCCACGGGTTCTTGGTGACGAATTCATGGCGCACTTTTTCATAAAGTGGATTGTCGCGCGCAATAATAAACGCTTCCCCTTCAATAATGGTGTAGTTCCATTCAATCGCCCGCTCGAAGGTATAGTGGCTGCGCTCATCCATCGCAAAAAAGCAGTGTGGATTACGTTTGAGCAACTGAGATTTAAAAGTTTCGGGGAACGTAATCAGGAAGATATCGTTATCCACAGACGACAGAAACGCCAGCACCGTGGTATGCGGCTGTTCGGCGGCCATCGTAATGAGTACACCGACCTTATTGGAGAAATCCTGCTTTTCCGTCTGTGGGAAATCGACCATCGGCGTCAGAGGCACCGGTTTTGACGGACGATTATCTTGCGGAAACTGATAGCCCGGTTCGCGAATATCCAGCACAGGCGTGAAACCGTGCAAAAGCTGGCACTCTCGCGGTTCCAGCACGACCCAATCTCCGTCACTGACGATGACGCGCCCTTTGTAAGAAGTACGATAGACCTGAATATTGGCATCAAATTCATCAACCCCAGAGCGGTTATCAAGGTGGATAGTTGCCAGATCGCCAACGGCAAACTCATGCCCGTGTGGGAAAAAAACGCGCAGGCTGTTATCCGCATTGGGATAGACGCCACAAATATGGATGACCACGCCATCCTGCTTATAACCCGCCAGTACACCGAGAGTTTGCTTTCCTAGATAGCTCACGAGACTCATACATCACGCCTTATTCAGATTGTGCTTCAGAGAGGACGCAGCCCAGCTTCATTCGGGCCGTTCCAGCAGCGGTCAGGACGCAGAGAAGTCGTTCACGCTAACCGCATCACTTCCTACCTATCAACGGAGAAAGCGCTGAAAACTTTAAGCTGAATACCTGTCTATTTAAAGAAATAAGTATGAGTAACAGCGCTAACCACCGTTCTCACCGCATTATTTCACCGCCAGCATGGTGATTCCCACGCCGACGAGTACCAGACAAAACGCGCCGCGCAGGTAAGCAACTGGCATCTTGTGCGCCAGAGCGACACCCCACGACACGCTGAAGATCCCGCCCAGCGCCAGCGGCAGGCCGATGCTCCAGTCAACGTTCCCCGCCTGCGAGTAGGAAAGCAGCGCCGCCAGTGCGCCCGGCACCACGAGTATCAGTGCCATCCCCTGCGCCTGCGTTTGAGCAAAGGCAAACAGCGTGACCAGCACGGGCACGACGACCAGCCCACCCCCGACGGTAAAAATGCCTGACATAAACCCGCTCGCCACGCCGAGCAGCGGCAGGTATTTGGTCGATAACACAATGTCCGAGGAATGATTACGCTGTTTGTTGTACCACTGAAACATGTAGTACGCCGCCAGCACCAGCAGGAAGATGGCAAAGGCATTTTGGAGATGATGAACATCAATCGATGAGGCAATGTGTGCAGCAAAATAAGCGGACACCGACGCAAACACACACATGGTCAGCGCAATCCGCGTATCGATGCGATTACGCTGGCGATAACGCAAAAAACCGATCAGCACATTGGGCGTGATCATCACCAACGCCGTTCCCTGCGCCAGATGCTGATCCATCCCAAAGAGTATTCCCAACACCGGAATGGCGATCAATCCGCCGCCAATCCCCAGCATACCGCCACAAACCCCCAGCCCTACTCCCAAAAACAAACACAGCAACATATCGCTTAACATCATTAGACTGAACATAACGCAACCAGATAACCCATCGGGCAAAAATAGAGAGAGGACAACGCCATCCTAGGCGCAGAGCCGCGTTTTGATAATCCCTGAATACTCAATAACCCTTTCCTGTCAGGAAAACCATCCGCTATGCTACATTACAGCGTGACATAAGAAATGTGCCCGCATGCTGCGCGGTATCAATACGCCGGTAATTGGCCTGCTTTTCTGCTCTGCTGAGGACGCTCGATACACCATGATTAACCCGACACACTTTGACCTCCAGTCGCTCCGCATCTTTTTGCAGGTCGCCCAGACAGGCAGCCTGACCAAAGCGGCAGAAAAGTTCCACATCACGCTTTCTGCCCTGAGCAAGCGTATCGCCGAACTGGAGCGTACCGTGGACTGCGCGTTATTCATCCGAATGCCGCGCGGCCTGACGTTAACCCCGGCAGGCAAGGAGTTGGTGAATCACGCGCGCAATGTGTTGAGCAACGTGGAGCGTATGGCGAGTGAGATGAATGACTACGCCGTTGGCGTGCGCGGACACGTACACATGTGGGCGAACACCTCAGCAATTATTCAGTTTCTTCCACAGGATCTGGCGTCATTCCTTCTGGCCCGACCGCTCATTCGTATTAACCTGGAGGAAAAGCTCAGTAAGACCGTAGTAACGGCGCTGGCGATGGGAGAAGCGGATATCGGCATCTTCGCTGACAATGTCGGCTCGCAGGGGGTCGAGAAGATTCCTTATCGTCAGGACAAACTGGTCGTACTCGTTCCGCCCCAGCACCCACTTTCCGCGCGGCCAGAAGTCAGCTTTAACGAGACACTGGGTTACGACTACGTCGGCCTCAATAACGGCAGTTCGTTGCTGAAACAGCTGAAAGACGCTTCGGATGAGCTGGGGAGAGTGCTGCGTCTGCGGGTGCAGGTCAGCAGTTTTGACGGTATTTGTCGCATGATCGAAGCGGGGCTAGGGATCAGCGTCTTACCGGAGGGCGCGATCCGTCCGGGAGTGCTCGGTACCGGGTTACGCGCCATCAGCCTCACCGATGAGTGGGCTTCACGCCAGCTCTGGCTGGGCGTGAAATCCGGCGCGACATTGCAACCCGAAGTCGCCAATCTGCTGACACACCTGCGGCAATGCAGCGCGTAAAGGTGAAGCGCTACCCTCAGCCCTCTTCACTGCCCGTTTTTTCATAGCCGAGGCGGCCAACAAAGGGTAAACGCAGCGCTGGCGGGTTCATATCCACGCCCATATTCAGCCCCAGAATGTTGGCCTCTATCCCCTCTTCCAGACCCATCGTGATACCCAGCACGCCTAGCAGCGAAATCTGCACGCCGCTTCCCGATGGCGACAGTCCAACCGGTCGCGTGATCGGGCGGTAATCTTTGCCAATGGCATTCGCGGGCATATCCAGCTTGAGCGCGGGCACTTCGCGGCCAATGTGTGCGAGAAACGTATTGCTGTTCGGCCCCGGCCAGGCGTGGTAGGTATTCGGCCACGGATAGCTTTTAATCGCGGCTTCAATCTGCGGGATCATGGCTTCCACCTTATCGCCACGGTGTTCCACCAACAGCTTCGGTTTCGCGCCATACCAATACGCATCTGCCACCGAACGGTTAAGACGGACGACGTTATCGCTCCCCCAGCTCACGACTTCATAGCGGCGATATTGCGTTTCCCCCGCGTTCTTGAAAATGATCCACGGATGTACTGCTACCAGCCCGCGCCAGCCGTAAGTCGGCGCAGCATAAACCTGCACGATAGCAGTCTGGCGAAATTGCACAGGGTTCGGCGCTAAGCCGGAAGAATCGCGTTTGGCCGACCACCAGCTTTGCCCATTAAACGTTTCGCCGTTACGCGTTGACTGCGCCCAGCTTTGCCAAAAAGACAACAACAGCACACAAATAAACCCAATCCCCAAGAATTTGAGGTACGTCATAGGCCAGATAGCTCACTGAAAAAGAGGGAACGGAATCGATACGCCTGCAGACGAGAGCCCGCAGTGAAAATCGGTCAAAAAATCACGCCACCAGTGTACTGCCAGTTGGCGGTCAGGTTAAAGCATTGGGTGAAATATTGACCTATTTTTACGTTATGTGGGTACGACAACAACCGTCTCAATGCGTTTTATGCAATGCTCGTTTTAATGCATGGCTCGGTTGAAAATAAACCTAAAATAAACAAACCATCAAAAAATACATTCCCATTGAATAATAATAAATAAACTAATCAGCATGCATCGTTATATTTATTTTTATAGCCACCACACCCCATAAATAAATCACTGACTATAATCAGCGGTAATATTAGTGAACTATCCCTCTGAGAATAAACGTGGAGAAATTAAATGATAAGAAATAATAAGCGTCTTAAGTCTACGGTATGCGCACTGTCATTAGCAGCATTAACGCTAGGATCAGCGGTTTCACTCGCCTGTACGCGGTTCGTTTATAAAGACCTACAGAACCCTGATTACCCCATTACCGCCCGTTCAATGGACTGGGCCGATGATACCGAGACCAACCTCTGGATTTTCCCACGAGAATTAAAGCGTTCTGGTGCCGCAGGCCAGCATTCTCTGGAGTGGACGTCAAAATACGGCAGTGTCATTGCCTCTGCTTTCGACAGTAACGCAAATATGGCCTCCACAACCGATGGTGTGAATGAAAAAGGGTTGGCGGCTAACGTACTCTGGCTGGCGGAATCTGAATATCCTAAAACCGCACCAACGGCACAAAAACCGGGCTTGAGCGTCGCTGCGTGGGCACAATATGTGCTGGATAATTTTGCTACCGTCGATGAAGCCGTAAAGGCGCTGAAAGAGGAAAAATTTATACTGGTCACAAAAGAATTACCGCATCAGGATAGAAAGGCAACGCTTCACCTCTCCTTATCCGATTCATCCGGTGACAGCGCAATTATTGAATATATCGACGGCAAACAGGTCATTCACCATAATAAGGACTATCAGGTGATGACCAACTCTCCGACGTTCGATCAGCAGTTGACGCTGAATGCCTATTGGGATCAGATAGGTGGCAATGTGATGCTGCCGGGGACGAACCGCGCCGCCGATCGCTTTGTCCGCGCCTCGTTCTATGTGAAAAATGTTGCCCCCAATAAACTCATTCCAGGGGTAGCAGAGAAAAGTAAAATAGAAAAAGATAAGGCGGACTTAGCCACCGCATTCAGTATCATACGTAATGTTTCGGTCCCTTATGGTTATTCCTTACCGAACATGCCAAATATCGCCTCAACGCGCTGGCGCACCGTTGTCGACCATAAATCGCTACAATACTTTTTTGAATCTGCCGTATCGCCTAATATTTTTTGGGTCGACTTGAAAAAAATTGACTTTGCACCGCGTGGAAATAACGCCAGCAAGTTAGATTTAGGACCAAACCAAAGCACCATTTATTCTGGGCAAGCTTCCGGGCACTTTAAACCCGCTACGCCGTTTAAATTCGCTGGGCTATAAATCAGGAAACTTTTCCCGACATCCTGTTTACTCCACAATAACGTTAAAGCGCCATGATTCTATGGCGCTTTTGCGTTATGCAATCAAACGTTCACAGGTTGATCGCTCCAATAAACTATTTAGTAAACCGCTTTAAAATATCCCTTCCGTTGAATAAAGGATAATTTTCACGAAAATCAACTAACGGGGTAATAAAATTTATGAAAAATTTCAATATCGAAATTAACGTGTGTGACAGTACAGGAAAATCAAACTGCACCGTTCATCCACCAATCAATGTTGATCACCACACGTGTTGCAATACAAACAGCCAGTGCGAAGAGAATCCAAACATCTCTGGCGTATCCTCTGTATTCGGGCGTACGGGTGTCGTAACGGCACAACCTGGCGATTACACAGCAGATCAGATCACAGAGACGGCAACAAGAAAGTTTGTCACACCTGATGAAAAGTCCGTATGGAATGCAAAGCAATCTGCATTAATTTCTGGCACGAATATTCGGACGCTTTTTGGGCAATCTTTGCTCGGCAGCGGAGATTTTTCACCGACTCCCGCTCAAATGGGTGCAGCGGCTGCAGTGCATACCCATACAACATCAGATATCACGGACTATACGCAGAAAACCAAACAGCTGATTGCTGACTCGCTTGAAGCGGGAAGTGGCGTAACGTTAAGCCACAATGCCTCTAATGGCAAAACGGTAATTAGCGCGACGGCCAGCAACGGTTCAGGTAACGGGGGGTATACCGTTGTTAATAAAGCTGGCGCAGCAGCAGGTGAAAATCATTTATTCAACATTAGCTCTCAGACATCCTACGCGTATGACGCATATGCACTGAAAGAAGAAAAAGGCACAAGCAATCAAACCTATCTGGTAGATGACTTCGATAGCGCCAGCAAACTTAACTATAACAGTACGAGCGCGGTAAAATTTAACGGTTCTTTGACCCCCTTTACTGGTGATACGTACGAGTTACAACAAGATGGCGGTTTCCACAGCGCTGAAATACAAGCTGATGGGGAATTTCTTTCGATCGTCCCAGAGACTAGCACGTCTATTATTCCGGTCATGACATCGGACACAGCGCCTACCGGTTATGTCGCAAGCGCTTCCAATTTTGCGGTCTCTACCGCAGCCTTTCACCCTTATGTCGCTTTCGATGGAAAAGACAATGTCGGAGAATGGCCAGACTGCTGGAGTACCGATAATCAGTGGCTCCCGTCTGTCGCGAATCCACACTGGTTGCGGATCGACCTTCCAGAAGGAAAATCGGTTCTCAGCTATCAGATGGTTAACCGCTCAAGAAATGAATTAGGCAACCCTAAATCCTGGAAATTTCAGGGAAGCAATGATAACGGCGGAACATGGGATACCCTACACGAGGTTACAGACAGCGCAGACAATAATCCCGGAAGTAAAAGAAGTTATAAACTTGGCACAACCGTCACCTATAAAAGCTATCGGTTGCTGATCACAGCCAAAAATGGAAACCAGCCATTTACTACGCTGGCAGAGCTAAATTTATTTTCCCCCATTGGTCGGTTTGTGATTCGCTCAAACAGTAAATATTACGGGGTAACCAACGGTGTATTATCAGAAATCCCAGGTGAATTAACCAAAGAAAAAATTGAGCAGTATGGTGTTTTCAACCTGGATAAATTCCCGACATCTGGGACAGGGCTGACCGCGCCGGTCAAAATCGTTTCAAATGAAAAACTGAAGGTAAAAACGACATATATTCCTTTCCCACAAATCGTGTTACCCAAAGAACTGATGTATGCCAACGCATGGGAGAAAATTAATTCTGCAGCATTAACGGCGGTACAAACTAATGCAGGCAAAGTTCGCGTCGCGGTCTCACGCGATCTGAACGATTGGTTCACATGGGATGGTGCAGCATGGCTATCTATTGGCTCGCTCTCTGCCGATACAGCGGGTGCAACCGCATTAATTCAGAGTGGCATGACGCCAGCCGCTTTAAATGCAGTAACAGCGGCACAGTGGGGACAACTCTTTGCCTCAACAAATAATGTACCGGACCGTATCGCATTTGCCTTTGGATTGGATGTCACCGATCCAGCTGTCGATGTTTCTTCTATCGATAAACTGGCATTAAATGCCGATAACGCTTCATCCTGGAAATTGCAAACGCCAGCGGAAGTAGAAATTCGTTGGAATAGCAATAGCATCACATTCCGCACAGTGACTGCCGGGAATTACAAGCTCGCTTATCAACACCCATAATCATTAAGTTATATTTTTAAGCCGCTGTTTCAGCGGCTTTTTTGTTGGATTTACATTCGAATAATGTCGAATAACCTCCATTATATCCATTGTATTTTAGTGCAAGGTTAAAATAGCCAGATTGCCATTATAACTCTAGCACTACATTACAACGCCTTCGCATGCCCTGCCCATTCGCTATAGAAATGGCTCGAACAGATTCCAGGCTCGATTGCCTTTACCTCTGTTTTGACTAATCCCAGATTAACAAACGGATCGTCGGCAAGAATGTCTTCCATGTCAGAGCTATCTAATCCGTAGGCTAAAATAAACCCACCCGTTCCATCTTCCAGCGGGCCGGCAAAAATAACATTTCCCTTTTTAATATTATCAGCCAGCCATTTTTTGTGTGCATCAATACTCTTTTCAAGTTCATCTTTCGGGCTGGTGTAATACAGCGTAATGGCATAGAGCATGATTGCTACCTCAATGATTATTGATCGGCTATATATTTTTTAAACTATGGATGTAATCACAGAATGGATAGAGGCCTTCGCATTTTGGATTTCACGATTCTTGATTTCATCCCCTTTTGAAGCTCCTTCCGCGCGGACGAAATGAATATCGGTAATACCAAGAAACCGGAAAAAGCCCTGAAGATAGCGTTCCTGAAAATCCATATCTAAAAAAGGCGGCGTGGTATAGAAACCACCACGGGAAGAAACCATAATCACCGTTCTGCCACCGGCCATCCCCACCGGGCCTTTTTCCGTATATTTAAACGTCTTGCCGGCCTGCGCCAGCCGATCCAGCCACGATTTCAATTGGCTCGAGACGGAAAAGTTATACATCGGCGCGCCAATGACAATCACATCGCTCTCCAGAAATTCCGCCACCAGCGTTTCAGATAACTGGTGTTCCCGCAGCGTTGCCTCGTCCGCTGAAGAGGACACTATTTGCTGGCGGAAACCAGCGGCAATCGGCGCGGTTAAGTGGCGGATTTCATCTTTAACCACGTCCCGATAAGAGACGATGGCCTGCGGATGCTGTTTAACTAACTGCTCCACAACGTCAGCAGAAAGCTGTCGGGAAACGGAACCATTCTCAAGAATACTGGAGTCTATATGTAAAATATTCACAATAACTTCTCCTACATTGAGTTTTAACGCCCACTTATTTAACTGCTTTAGCCGCGCTATCAATAAAATCCGCGACAGCTTCCGGGTGTGACACCAGAGACATATGGCTGGACGCAATAGCTCGCGTCTTTGCACCGATATGGCTCGCGATGGCTTTCTGAATCGATGGATGTAATGCCTTGTCCTTCTCCGTCAACAGATACCAGGTTGGTTTATTTTTCCACGCTGCCTGCTGAACGCGATCGCCAAAGGCTTTTGCGGCAATCGGCTGTTGCACCGCAGCCAGCGCCTGTGCTTTCTTCAGGGGGACATCACCCGCCATCACCTCACGGTACTGTTCAGGGTTATCCAGCCAAATCAGGCCATTAGAATCGGGTGTCATACCTTCCATCGGCGCTTTCAGGCGCTGCAATAAATCAGAGACAGACTCTCCGCTGTCTGGCACCAGCGCCGACAAATAGACAATGCCGCGAACCTTGGGATCATTGCCTGCCTGCGTCACGACGACCCCGCCCCATGAGTGCCCGACCAGCAGCACATCGCCCTGTTGCCTTTGCAGTACGCGATCCGTCGCTTCAACGTCATCCGCTAAAGAAGTCAGCGGGTTTTGCACCGCGGTTACGTGATATCCCATTTCCTGTAGTCGTGCAGTGACGGCAGACCAGCTGGAGCCATCGGCAAAGGCGCCGTGGACTAAAACGATATTGTTAATTTTTGCCGCCTCCGCAACATTGTGAACGCCGGTAGACAGCACCAGCCCTAACGCGATAGCCAGGTGGACGAACCATTTAATGCGGTGATGCGTCATATGCTTTCCTCTGAAAGAGTGATTCGGCTGCCGGTTTCCCCGATGCGTTTCATCAGGGGTAGCGAATGGTTGAATTCTAATCGTGGTTGATGCTTGCGGTAAGATGGCAGACTTGACATAGTTCATGCAAAATTCGCCAAATTCTGTTTGGCAGGAAAATCACTATGCACATCTCCATTCTGGCGCTACCGGGCAGTATGCAGTCAGCTATTTCTGGGCTTTCCGATATCTTCTGGATGGTGAACCAAACGCTGATTACACAGCCTGACAGCGCATCTTCCCCAGCCTCACCGCTGTCTTTTGAAACGTCGATTGTCAGTGCGGACGGCAAACCTGTGCGTGATGCTCAGGGCAGACTGATTCACGTAGACAGCTCATTTGACGCGGTGGGCAAATCGGATGTCGTGCTGGCGACCGGAATGATGCTCGGGCCCGATAAATTACCGATGTCGATGTCATCCGTTAATGAATCCGCGCTGTGGCTCAGGGAGCAATATCGACAGGGCTCGCTAATAGGCGGTGCCTGTGCGGGGGGTTTTATTCTGGCCGAAGCCGGGCTGCTGGATGGCCGGTTTTGCACCACGACATGGTGGCTCTACCACACGTTTAAGCAGAAATACCCGAAGGCAAAACCGGTGTGGGGCAAAGCGCTGGAAGAGCAAGATGGCATCATTACCACCGGCGGGCCGCTGTCCTGGGTCGAGCTTGCTCTGCATATTATCCGCCGCAGTGGCGGGTCTAAGATCGCAAAATTGGCGGCAGATATCGCCGTAGCGGATAGCCAACCTCTCTCTCAACGTATTTACGCTCCACAGGGATTCATTAACACCGTACATCCCCTGCTGCTGCACGCCGAACAGCTCATCCGCTACGAGAACCCGTCAATCACCGCAGAAGAATTAGCGAGCGCCCTGAATTTCAGCGACCGGACGCTGCACCGCAAGCTCAAAGAACTCACGGCGGAAAGCCCGAAAAACTTTATTACCCGCGTCAGGATCGAAATGGCCTGCCTGCTGCTTGAAAACCCAGTGACCAATATCAAGCAAGTCGCCGCCGAATGCGGTTACAGTGAAGATACCGCGTTCAGACGTGCCTTTTCCCAGCAGATGGAGATGACGCCGACCCAGTTCAGAAAATGGGCGCTGTTGAGGAATAATAAACCGAGCGCGTTGGATAATGAGAACGGCGATTAAGGCGATAGCTCTGAAAAACACGACTTACGCTAACCCCCCGCCTTGATCGACCTTTGCTACACATTGCTATTCATTCAGGGAATGCATTAAGGACATAAAATTGATGATAAGGAAAACCGTTATTGCCACGCTGATCGGCCTGTCGGCGGCATCCATCAGTCAGGCAAATGACAAGGTTGATACACTCTACGAACGCCTCATGCAGCAGGATGCTACTGCATTAACCGCGTTGACGACATTAGCGAAAGACAACGACCCGCAGGCATTGAGCACGCTGGGGTTCATCTATGAATACGGCATCACCGTCCCGCAAAACACCACGCAAGCACTCCAGTATTATCAGCAGGCCTGTGAAATAGACGGCAATTTTGGCTGCTACAACGTCTGGTATTTTTATCAATACGGCAAAGGTGTGGCGCAGGATAAAGCACGCGCCAAACAGTTCGCAGAAAAAATGAATCGAACCGATCTCAAAATGGGTGCTGAGGTCATAAACACAATCACCCGCTCTATTTATAACGCTAAAGCCGCTGCGGAACGCGATATATCGGATCGCCCCCGCTTGATTCAGGCAGTAAAAAGATACTTAAGCAGCAGCGACGATGAAACTCAGCGCTTCTTCAGCCGTATCGGTTTTAGCCAGCAGGATATTCTGCGGCTAGCCATAGCCTGGGCAAAGGATGGCGATCCAGAAATGAATTTCCTTGTCGGCCATCTCTATAACTTTGGCTATGGCGATATTGAAAATGAAAATATCGAAGCCCTGAAATGGTTCCGTGTCGCGGCAGAGGGCGGTCAACGGGATGCCCAGAATATACTCGGTCTGGCATACGAAGAAGGAAGATGGGGCGTTAACATTGACGGAGATGAAGCGCTTAAATGGTATGAACGTGCAGCCAGCCAGGGCGATAACACTGCGCAGATGAATCTGGGGAAGATGTATTACACTGGCTTACGAGTCAGAACCAATTACCAAAAAGCCTATTCACTGTTCGAACGGACTTATAAAAATAACGTTCGTAATGCTGGCAACTATTTATCCCAGATGTATTACAACGGGCAGTATGTTGAGGCAGATTGCCATCAAGCCAAAAAATATTACGAAGAAACGGCCAGAACACCAGACAATAATTATTTTCGTCAGTGTGAGAAGGATAAACAAGAGAGAAAGGCAACGCGCAGTGAATTACCGATCTTAACGTTAAAGCATGAATCAATCTTCCTCGGCGGAAAGGACACCCCGTATCAATGCGAGCTTAATTTCTCTATCAATACGAATAAATTAGGCGAAGTCGCTAATTTTCGCGCCACGCTGCAACTCAGAAACAGCGAGGGTGCATCCACCGAACAGACGCTCGCTTTCCCTGTGTTTGGGGCCAATAGCCTCGATGCCGAAACGATTGGAGAGCAATACATCGTGTCCCGGAAGTCTGCACTCATACCGATGCACCAATCCGGTTTTTGCCAGTTCAGCGATCTGAAATTTCAGGTCACCTCCGCGACCGCCACGATTAACGGCGAGGAGATGGATGTCCTTAAGGCAGGAATATTGAGGCAACAGGAGCGTTAACACTCGCGTGTGACTGCGTGATTATCCATACTGATAGCCCAGAGATTTGGGCTATTTAACCTTTCAGCGCATTCGCCGACGTGGCTACTGTTAGTTCTCACGATGCTCTCTGCATGACTCTGTCATCTGGAATTGCAACACCAAAACCCGATATGAACACCATTCGTGAACGCCTTAAAACCGCAGAGAACCATGCAAAAAGAGCATAACATGAGCCAGAATATTGAAGTCAGCAGCGGTAATGTATACGCCGACCTTGGCAACTTGCATGCTGAAGATATGTTGGTCAAAGCGCAGCTTGCCACCCTGATTAGCTCAATCATCAAAAGCCGCCGTCTCACACAGGCAGAAGCAGCGAAGCTATTGGGCATGCCCCAACCAAAACTATCCAACTTATTACGTGGTCAGTTCAGGGGAATCAGCGAAACCAAAATGCTGGAATGCCTTACGAAGCTGGGACGCGATATACAGATCGTTGTAGGGAAGCCGCGCCGCACACCGGGTAGCGTTAAAGTCGTGTTTGAATGATTTCATTGCACGATAGGACTTACGACTTACATGAAAAAGCGCCATCGATGAATGGCGCTTTCTCGCTTATTTCCCCTACTCCCTGCCCTCATTTCACGCCTGAATAACGCGACGGCAAAATCTCTTCCGGCCTTTTCCCCATCGCTTCGGCAATCAGCCGTTCGCCTTTCGGCCAATGTCTGGTGAGCGCATTCGCCAGCGTGGATGACGCCAGCCCCGCCGCTCTGGAAACCGCCGCCAGCGTCGTCCCTTTCTTCCGTAATCCCGCGATGATATCCGCCGGATGCCAGTCAGTGTGATTCATTCCATTCCCTCCACCTATCAAAAGCCCTTTTTGATTTCCGTGTGGGTAGGATCGCGTTTTGTGATGAGTAAGACCACGGACGATGAGTCACATCTTTAAGGCGTTAGACGAGCGTTATGATTCTGGCTATCTATTATGTGGATAGATACAAAAGTTTCGTGCGTGCTAAACACCATATTTCTCTGTCATTTCATCACACGCCCGACAAGGCGCATTCAATCGCCGCAGCGCATTGACCACTGGCTTTTTGGCGCTAATTGAATCGCTACGTGATACCTTCGGCGTTCGTGACCGCTACTCAGATCGCCAGTGACGCGTTCCCGACGCGTCACTGGCTTTCGCCGCATCCATGCGGCTCATCCGACAGCCACGATCGCCTCAGCGCAATTTTTTACGCCGATGGAGAAATATTCTCACGCTGCTTCAAAAGTAGATATCCGAATAGACCGTGCAGAAAAGGGAAATTTCGGCGACCATAAATTTGAAAGAGACGGTGTTTGGGAGCTCAGAGTTGATTATGGTCCAGGCTATCGAGTGTATTACGCGATAGAAGGCGATAAGATGATTTTGCTCTTCACTGGTGGCGATAAATCAAGCCAAAGCAAAGAGTTAGATAAAGCGGCGCAATACTGGCGAGATTATCAAAAGAGGTAACATCATGGCAATCATCACCCAATCCACTACATTCGAAAAAGCCATTAGCCACGATGATGCAATGGTTGCGGAACTACGGGAAAATCCTGAGTACACAGAAATATACCTCCAGACAGCGCTAGAGGATACTTAGGAGGGGTCCCCCCCTCCAGATATAGGCTCTACAGTTTTGACTATTGCGCATTTATCATTGCGAATGGCGCAAACTAGTCAATCATATCGGTAGCAAAGATGGCCGTAGGAGTGTTGGCCTGAGCACGAATCACAGGCCAATAGAACGGCGCATCTCGCCAACCTTTGTCAGCCTTCCCATCCTGACGGAGTAGAAACAGAATCGGATTGTCGATAGCATAGGCTTTTGCAAGCTTACCTTCTGTTTTCTCCGAATCTGGAGTTTCAATGTACTTTGCATGCGACGCGATACCAGCCAGACGTGCTGAATTACGCCCTTTAGCTGCCCATAACCAGATCTTACCGCGTTGACTCTTATCAGGGTGCTGAGCACTTAGGTGGGAAAGCGCGGCGCGTACAGCTTCCCACTCAAAAAGATATGTATCATCCTCGTCCTCAAACAATAGCGTAGGTTCTATCTGGCATAACAGCTTCAGAGCAATATCAATTGGGATAAGTTTAGGCTTAGACGAATCAAAACCGACGAGCTTTTCCACTTCTTCATCGATCTGCTCAATAACCTTAGTAATACCATTAGCCCCTGTGCGATAACCCGTTTGAAAGCCAATAGGGAGCATTCGTTTGTACGGGCGTAACGTTTGGGTGGTCGAAACCAAAATTTTATTAGGGCTACATGGCACAATGGTGCCATCTTTTGCCTTGCGAATAAACTGTACTGCTTTATCGCCACCAGCCTCAATAGCAGCACGCAGTGAAGAATCGAATTCTTCCATTTGCTTCATCGCTGCACGGATAGACGGAGAAGTATAGAAACGTGTAACGGCCAAATCATCACGACGGTATCCATACATACGCGAGTGCTGCAGAACGGTATCTTGCTGGAATTTATTAGGACGGCGCCCGTAATAGAAACCAATCAGATTGGCCAGAGTTACTCCACGATCAAGTACCTGCCCACCCAAAAAAATATTAAGTGGGCTACGCAATTTGAGCTGTCCTGTATCATCGAGCATATCTGCGACATTCTCTTCCGAATTGACCTTAGTGATGGTGATGTGCCCTTCGTTAAGAGCTTCAACAACTGAGGCAGATACTCTATCAAAGCTAGGGATAGATTTGCCGTCTAGTATCAACGAACGAGACAAATCATCGTATGAGGATGTTATCAATTTCTGAAACAGCGTGTTATCGCTCTTAGCTGCTTGTGCCAGTTGCTGTACAAGCTCATAGGTCAACTGCTCTTGCCAATCATGGGCATTCTTAGCAGCTTCTGAGTGCAGAAGGAAAGAATAACGCAGTTTTTTTGAATTCTTACTTGCGTTAATACCATTGATCCGTTGAATGCAACCACCAACGATAAACGTGATCAGTGCTGTACGGTACCCTTTAATTTGCGTAGCTGTTAAAGCAGTTTCCAATTTGAAAGCTCGCCTATCGGTTTTTTTTAACCGATCAAATTCGCGGTGGTCCACTCGGTAATGGATGAGACTTTCCAGCGTATCCTCCGTGCTACAGGACAACTCGCCGAAATAGGTATCCCCCCCAACGTACTCTGCCGGGACTGGCACTAAAGTAGTGAAGGCTGGTCGCATAGGCTTGAACTCAAGCACATTACTAACCTCCACTTCAGTTGGTTGGAGATAAAGCGAATATGGTGTCGCAGTAACCTGGAGGAAAGAAACGCTGGAAATGTGAGAACGAAGTTCGCTGATACGCACTGCAATCTTATTTGCATTACGAACATCACCTCTTTTTGAGTACCCTATAGATGCACTATCTGCCTCATCATCCACGATGAGGACTCTCTTTGCAGCCATCTCTGGATGCTCTTGAAATAGTTGGAGCAGACGCCCTAGGTTGTCATCCTGCTTTTTAGCAACAAAGATCAGCTTAGAATCTAACTCGAACTTAGTGAATGATTTCGGGGAGCTCATTATGTCGTAGATTTCAAGCTCTTTGTCATCAACAAACATCTCGAAATCTTTACGTAGCCGCTTATAGGTCTGCTGGATAAGTGCTTTGGAATTTTTACTGAGAACAATAGCGATGTCAAAACCGTTGTCAAACGCTAAGGCCAGCACACTGATGAAGGTACGAGTTTTTCCACTTTGAACTTTACCAAGCAACATACCAGGGCGGTCAGATGTCGTCGAAGTAGTTAAAAGATCTGAAACCGTTTTTTCTGCGCAACTGAAAGTACCTGGCCCAAAAGTCGGGTTTGCTTCCTTAAACGTCTTATAGAATGAACCATGGATTTCAAGGGGGGTAATCATTTCTCTTCCTTAAGTTTTTTCTTAGTAGAGGCATGTGACTAAAGTTAAACGAACACTCTTACCTTAATTATCTTTTCATAATTCAAAGAGGATAAACAGCTATTTGCTGAATGATTTCCGGTAATTACTCATACTTCAGGTTCCCCAGGATAAGTAAATTATATCGTTATTCCAAAAAGTCCAAACATCCTCAATTTTCTTCCTGCTCTCATAACAAATTGGAATATTCTGGATATCGATATCCTAATGTTACGCTCGAAAAAAAGCCCGCTTTAATGCGGGCTTAGATATTTTATCCTATCTACTAGTCATGACCATACCAAGAAAATGGTTATTCCCACTCGATCGTCGCAGGTGGTTTACCCGACACGTCATAAACGACGCGGGAGATGCCGTCGACTTCGTTGATGATGCGGTTGGAGACGCGACCTAGGAAATCGTATGGCAGGTGTGCCCAGTGCGCGGTCATAAAGTCGATGGTTTCTACCGCGCGCAGCGCGACAACCCAATCGTATTTACGGCCATCGCCCATCACGCCCACGGAACGAACCGGCAGGAAGACGGTGAATGCCTGGCTGACCTTGTTGTACAAGTCGGCTTTGTGCAGCTCTTCGATGAAGATCGCATCCGCACGACGCAGCAGGTCACAGTACTCTTTCTTCACTTCACCCAGCACGCGCACGCCCAGACCTGGGCCCGGGAACGGATGGCGGTACAGCATGTTGTACGGCAGACCCAGTTCCAGACCGATCTTACGCACTTCGTCTTTGAACAGCTCTTTCAGCGGCTCAACCAGACCCAGCTTCATCTCTTTCGGCAGGCCCCCCACATTGTGGTGTGACTTGATCACGTGCGCTTTGCCGGTCGCAGAAGCCGCTGATTCGATCACGTCTGGGTAGATGGTACCTTGCGCCAGCCATTTCACGTCAGCTTGCTTGCTGGCTTCTTCATCGAACACTTCAACAAACACGCGACCGATGATTTTACGCTTGGCTTCCGGCTCATCTTCACCCGCCAGCTCGCTCAGGAAGCGATCTTCCGCTGCCACGTGAACAATGTTCAGACCGAAATGATCGCCGAACATTTCCAGCACCTGATCGGCTTCGTTCAGGCGCAGCAGGCCGTTATCAACAAACACGCAGGTCAGACGATCGCCAATCGCGCGGTGCAGCAGCATCGCGGTAACAGAAGAATCCACGCCACCAGACAGACCCAGAATCACGTGATCGTTGCCTACCTGCTCACGAATACGGTTCACCGCATCGTCGATGATCTTGGCTGGCGTCCACAGTGCTTCACACTGGCAGATATCAAGAACAAAACGCTCCAGCATACGCTGGCCCTGACGGGTGTGCGTCACTTCCGGGTGGAACTGCACGCCGTAAAAACGCTTCTCTTCGTTCGCCATAATGGCAAACGGACAGGTATCGGTGCTGGCAACGGTCTCAAACCCTTCAGGGATGGCCGTCACTTTGTCGCCGTGGCTCATCCAGACATCCAGCAGCGGTGCGCCAGCGGCGCTCAACGCATCCTGAATATCACGCACCAGCGCGCTATCCGTTTTCACTTCTACCTGCGCATAACCAAACTCACGCTCGTTGGAACCTTCAACGTGGCCACCCAGCTGCATCGCCATCGTCTGCATGCCATAGCACACGCCTAATACTGGTACGCCAGCATTGAAAACGTATTCTGGCGCACGTGGGCTGCCAAACTCGGTGGTGCTTTCCGGGCCGCCGGACAGGATGATCCCGTTCGGATTAAACCCGCGAATCTGTGCTTCCGTGACATCCCATGCCCACAGTTCACAGTAAACGCCCAGTTCACGCACGCGACGTGCAACCAGCTGCGTGTACTGCGAGCCGAAATCCAGAATAAGAATGCGGTGTTGATGAATGTTTTGAGTCATGAGGAGCATGTTCCAAAAAGCAAAAGACAAAAGCGAAAAGTAAACCCGGCTAACCGCTCGGCCTTATGCAAAGGCAGAGCGGCGCGAAATAGTACAGGGTTTATTGCGTTAAATCACCTTATGAACCCATACGGTAGTTCGGTGACTCTTTAGTAATGGTAACGTCGTGAACGTGGCTTTCCTGAATGCCCGCGCCGCTGATGCGTACAAACTCAGCCTGCGTGCGCAGTGCGTCGATAGTGGCGCAACCGGTCAGGCCCATGCAGGAGCGCAAGCCGCCCATCTGCTGGTGAACGATCTCTTTCAGGCGGCCTTTATAGGCTACACGACCTTCGATACCTTCCGGCACCAGTTTGTCGGCAGCGTTATCAGTCTGGAAGTAACGGTCTGATGAGCCTTTGGACATCGCGCCCAGTGAACCCATGCCGCGATAAGATTTGAATGAACGGCCCTGATACAGTTCGATTTCGCCTGGGGATTCTTCCGTACCCGCCAGCATGGAGCCGACCATGACGCACGCCGCGCCTGCTGCGATGGCTTTAGCGATGTCGCCGGAGAAGCGGATACCGCCGTCGGCGATGACAGGAATACCCGTGCCTTCCAGCGCTTCAACCGCATCGGAAATCGCCGTAATCTGCGGTACGCCCACGCCAGTCACGATACGGGTCGTACAGATAGAGCCAGGGCCGATACCGACTTTCACGGCGCTAACGCCCGCTTCAACCAGCGCTTTTGCACCTGCGCCCGTTGCCACGTTGCCGCCGATGATTTCAAGGTTCGGGTATTTAGCACGTGTTTCACGAATGCGCTGCAATACGCCTTCGGAATGACCGTGTGAGGAGTCGATCAGCAGGACGTCAACGCCTGCAGCAACCAGCGCATCAACACGCTCTTCGTTGCCCGCACCCGCGCCAACTGCCGCACCTACGCGCAGACGGCCGTGCTCGTCTTTACACGCGTTCGGTTTACGTTCTGCTTTCTGGAAATCTTTTACCGTGATCATGCCGATCAGGTGGAATTGGTCGTCAATCACTAGCGCTTTCTCAACGCGTTTTTCGTGCATTTTTTGCAGCACGACATCACGCGCTTCGCCTTCTTTGACCGTGACCAGACGCTCTTTTGGCGTCATGAACGCGCTAACCGGTTTTTCCAAATCGGTAACAAAACGCACGTCACGACCGGTGATGATACCGACCAGTTCGTTGTCTTTCGCCACAACTGGGTAGCCAGCGAAGCCGTTGCGCTCGGTCAGCTCTTTCATTTCACGCAGCGTCGTTTCTGGCGTCACTGTTTGTGGATCAACCACAACGCCGCTTTCGTGTTTTTTCACGCGGCTAACTTCTTCAGCCTGACGCTCAATGGACATATTTTTGTGAATAAAGCCCAGACCGCCTTCCTGCGCCAGCGCGATGGCCAGGCCGGATTCGGTAACGGTATCCATCGCTGCGGACAGCATAGGAATATTCAGGCGAATGTTTTTCGTCAACTGCGTGGAGAGATCGGCAGTGTTAGGCAGAACAGTAGAATGAGCGGGAACCAGGAGGACGTCGTCAAACGTCAGTGCTTCTTTAGCGATACGTAGCATGGGCAATATCTCACCAAGGTGGATGTAAGAATAGATAAAATATTGCCGTGGCATTATACAGAGCGTAATCGGTTGCCTCCAGCATTATTTTACTAAAATGCTTGATTACCTGTTTCAGGTAGGTAGTATCGATCAATTAAGTGACTGTTTTAAAATTTGATCTGTCTCACAATGTCTCAATTTCCCTCCTCTGCAATTTTTACCGTTAGCCGCCTGAATCAGACGGTTAGACAACTGTTGGAAATGGAAATGGGCCAGATTTGGCTCTCCGGCGAAATCTCCAACCTCTCTCAGCCATCATCCGGCCACTGGTATTTCACGTTGAAGGACGAACGTGCGCAGGTGCGCTGTGCGATGTTCCGCACCAGTAACCGCAGAGTGACGTTCCGCCCGCAAAACGGTCAGCAAGTGCTGATTCGTGCCACTATCACGCTATATGAACCTCGCGGCGACTATCAGTTACTGGCGGAAAGCATGCAGCCCGCTGGCGATGGCCTGCTACAGCAGCAGTTTGAGCAGCTCAAGCAGCGCCTCGCTGCCGAAGGGCTGTTCGACCAACAGTTTAAGCAAGTGCTCCCCTCTCCCGCCAAACAGGTCGGTGTGATTACGTCAGCCAGCGGTGCCGCCCTGCACGATATCTTGCAGGTGTTACAGCGCCGCGATCCGTCGCTGCCGGTGATCGTGTATCCCACGTCGGTACAAGGTGCGGAAGCGCCGCTACAGATTGTTCGCGCTATTGAGCTGGCTAACCAGCGGGATGAGTGTGACGTGTTAATCGTAGGGCGCGGCGGCGGTTCGCTGGAAGATCTCTGGAGCTTTAATGACGAACGGGTCGCCCGCGCGATTTTCGCCAGCCGCATTCCTATCGTCAGCGCCGTCGGCCATGAAACCGATGTCACCATCGCCGATTTCGTCGGTGACCTGCGCGCCCCCACGCCGTCCGCCGCTGCCGAGTTAGTGAGTCGTAACCAACTTGAGCTATTGCGTCAGATACAGTCCCAGCGTCAGCGTCTGGAAATGGCGATGGATTATTACCTTGCTCAGCGCAATCGGGAATTTACCCGCCTGCACCACCGTTTACAGCAGCAACATCCGCAGTTGCGACTGGCGCGTCAGCAGGCACAACTGGTTAAACTGCGTCAGCGGTTGGATGACGCCATGCAGCAGCAGCTCCGGCAGACCTCGCGCCGAAGTGAACGCTTACAACAGCGCCTGATGCAACAACAGCCGCAAACCCGCATTCATCGTGCGCAGCAGCGTTTGCAGCAGCTTAGCTATCAGATGCAAAGCGCAGTAGAACGTCAGTTGAATCAGAACAAGCAAAAGCTAGGCATCGCCTGTTCGCGACTGGAAGGCGTTAGCCCGCTGGCGACGCTGGCGCGTGGCTATAACGTTACCACCGCCTCGGACGGTAAAGTGCTGAAAAACGTCGCGCAAATTTCCCCCGGCGACACGCTGAAAACCCGCTTGCAGGACGGCTGGGTAGAAAGTCAGGTCACGACGCTGGCTCCGAATCAAAATTCTGTGAAAAAGCGGCGAAAACCCTCATCCCCGACGCCAAAATAACGCGATCGGCATAAAATGCGTGAATGGGGATTTGTCCTAAAACAACGGCGATCCCCCATTCTTACCCCCGCCATCTGAACTATACTTATTCCCAGCTCACTAACTTATATTCACCGTTTTCACCGCACGGGTTATCAGCCTCTGCGCGGTGACGCGGATAGGATAAAAAGACAGTGAGCTTTGTTGATCGTCTGTGTTACCCCTGATGAGCGTTTTCAAGGAGATGAGGTATGAAGTCCAGACCGATTTGTAGCGTGATCCCCCCTTACATTTTGCATCGCATTATCGCAAACGGCACAGACGAGCAGCGCCACTGTGCGCAACAAACGCTGATGCACGTTCAGTCATTGATGGTTAGCCACAATCCGCGCCCGGAACCCCATGAGAAATTACCCGCTGGGCAGGCAAATCGCAGTATTCACGATGCCGAACAGCAACAACAGTTGCCCGGCAAGCTGGTGCGTGCGGAAGGCCAACCCAGCAACGGTGATATCGCCGTCGATGAGGCCTATAACTATCTAGGCGTCACTTACGATTTCTTCTGGAAGGTTTTCCAACGTAACTCGCTGGACGCCGAGGGGCTGCCGCTGGCTGGCACAGTACATTATGGTCAGGATTACCAGAATGCTTTCTGGAGCGGGCAGCAGATGGTGTTCGGAGACGGCGACGGCAAAATCTTTAATCGCTTCACAATTGCGCTTGATGTGGTCGCACATGAACTCACGCACGGCATCACCGAAAATGAAGCGGGACTGATCTATTTCCGCCAGTCCGGTGCGCTCAATGAATCGCTGTCCGATGTTTTTGGTTCCATGGTCAAGCAGTATCATTTGGGGCAAACCGCTGAGCAGGCCGATTGGCTTATCGGTGACAAGCTTCTGGCCGATGGTATTCACGGCATGGGGCTGCGGTCAATGTCTCATCCGGGCACGGCGTATGATGATGAGCTGCTCGGTATCGACCCCCAGCCCTCTCACATGAACGAGTATGTGAACACGCGTGAAGACAACGGCGGCGTACACTTGAATTCAGGCATTCCCAACCGGGCATTCTATCTCACAGCCATCGCACTGGGCGGCCATTCATGGGAAAAAGCGGGTCGCATCTGGTACGACACGCTGTGTGATAAAACGCTGCCGCAAAATGCGGATTTCGAAATTTTCGCGCGCCACACCATTCAACATGCCGCTCAACGTTTTAACCACACCGTTGCCGACATCGTCATGCAGTCGTGGGAAACGGTAGGGGTGGAGGTACGGCAGGAGTTCTTATGAAAACGCTGCCGGAGCTCAATGACGATGCCATCATTGAGCTAGCGCGTGAAGGGGGGTTCGCCTTTATCCCCAAGCTGGCGGGGACGCGACGTTTCGCGCTCGCCAGCGTACCACCATCCGAACGGGAACGGATTTGTAACGCGATCCGTAATGCCGCTCCTCAGGCTCGCGAACCCGGCGAACCCGATGGCCCAGGACACGGCGACCAGTTCTATTACCGCATCCACATCAGCTACTGCCAACCGCAGCAGAATCAATATACCGATATCATTCTGCTGATCCCCGAAGACCGAGCGCCACCGGAGCTGACCGAGCTGTGGCGCAACGGCGTACAGGAGTAACCATTGATTAAGTAATAATGAATTTAATCGGCAGGCGCGTAGCTGAACACAACTTGCCGTTTAGAAATCATCCCGTGCTGCTGACAGAAGTAATCCACCGCACCGCAGGCTTTCAGTTCCTGAAGCGAGTGCTTACATTCAGGGCACGCAGCCTCACGCAGATAATCTTGCTGGCAGGCAGTACACTGAAACCGCACACCGCTTTTCCAGGCCAGAAGATGACCACAGCTCGGGCAATTTGCTTCCATATTTATCCTCTCGTTTCACCACGTTCAGGCGGCACATTTCTGTCCAATTCCGGCAGCATAACCACACTCTCCTGCTCATTGGCATCGGTGCGGGAAATGACCAGCACGGCAACGTCGTCACTGGGATTATAGGGCAAATGCGGGACGTTCTCAGGGATATAGAGGAAATTACCTTCTGGTAATTCAATCATGTTTTCAAGCTGCTCCCCGTAATACACACAGGAAACACCGCTTAGCGCGTAAATCGCCGTTTCGTGATGTTCGTGCTTGTGCGCCTTTCCTTGCGAACGCGGTGGAATCCACGCTAACTGCATATGAAGATGTTGCGACCCCACCGTCTCGCGTGAAATCCCAACCGAATAAACCAAGCCTTGTTTGCCCTGATACTGGGTCTGCGGGGCAATTCGCTGGCAACATACGTCCCGCTCAGAATGCGTTGTTTTCATCACTGCGCCTCAGGAAAAAGACTGTCCAAGAGTACGCTATCAAATTCCTGTTCTGTCAGCCAAAAGGCAGACGTAAGACTCTGTCACTTACTGCAACAGAAGCCAACAGCGCTAAATCACGCCCAGTGAACGTAAAAAGTAGAGCCCCAGCGCAATCACAAAGAAGGCTCCCGCCGTCGTCAGCCCGATAATATTGGCAGCCAGCGTAGCGTTTCCGCCCATCGCTCGCGTCATCACGTAGCTACCCGATGCCGTCGGCGTTGAGGAAAACAGGAAGATAATACCGAGTTCAACGCCGCGGAAACCGACCAGCCATCCCCCGAACGTCAACAGCCCCGGAACGACCAACAGCTTCGCCACGGAAGCAAGCATGGCGACGTTAGATGACCGAAACATGCTGCGCCACTCCAGACTGGCTCCGGCGCAGAGTAACGCCAGCGGCAGCGCCATTGAGGAAATAAAGCTGCCCGTTTGTTTAATCACGCCAGGCATCGGCAAATGGCTCTGCGCATACGCGGCACCGCAGAGTAAACCGATAATCAGCGGGTTGGTGGCGATGCCTCGTAGTAACATGAGAATGCTGATGCGTTGATCCGGTGACTTACGCTGTAAACTGCGCGTGAGGGTAATCACCGACAGCGCGTTGAACATGATCACCGTGACAACCAGATATAGCGACCCCACCGCTACGCCCTCTTCACCATATGCGCTCACGGCAAACGCGAGCCCCATAATGCCCGTGTTAGAACGGAAGCCGCCCTGCACGAAGATGCCACGCTCAGTGGGTTCTTTAATGAGGCGGACAGCAGCAATTTCCAGCAGCAGGAATGTCGCCAGCGTACCTAGCGTGCCATACAGTACCAGCGGCCACTGATCCGAAAACGACTGATGATTGCTTGCCACACTGAAAAACAGCAGGCAAGGCAAAGAGAGATTGAATACCAAACGCATCGCTGCATCGCAAAAGGCATCATTTAGCAGGCCGATTTTGCGCAACGCAACGCCCATAAACAACATCAACAAATTGGGCATTGTGACGTTAAACGCAAAACTCCAGGTTTCCCAGGACATGACTTTCCTTGATGATTATTGGTTTTATTAGAATGGTCGTTTTATTAGCGACTGCTTGTTTCATCTCTAACAAAACGGGGCGAATATCGCTATTCGCCCCGAAAATAAATCACTTACTTTTTTTAAGATGCGACATCAAACGCTTACGCTTGCGCAGCTGGTTTGGCGTCAGCGTGTTGCGCTTGTCGGCAAAGGGGTTTTCCCCTTCTTTAAACTGAATACGAATCGGCGTGCCCATCACTTCCAGCGAACGACGATAGTAGTTCATCAGGTAACGCTTGTAGGAGTCTGGCAGGTCTTTCACCTGATTCCCGTGGATCACCACAATCGGCGGGTTATAACCACCGGCGTGCGCATATTTCAGCTTCACGCGGCGACCGCGTACCAGCGGTGGCTGGTGATCGTCCGATGCCATTTGCATGATGCGGGTCAACATGGCCGTACTAACGCGACGAGTGGCGCAAGAATAGGCTTCGGTGACCGACTCAAACAGGTTACCCACGCCGCTACCGTGTAGCGCAGAAATGAAGTGGATGCGGGCAAAATCGATAAAGCCGAGGCGCAGATCCAGCGTCTCTTTCACCTGCTCACGTACTTCCTGCGACAGGCCATCCCACTTGTTCACCACGATCACCAGTGAGCGCCCACTATTGAGGATAAAGCCCAACAGCGAGAGATCTTGATCGGAAATGCCTTCGCGCGCATCAATAACCAGCAGGACTACGTTGGCATCTTCAATCGCCTGCAATGTCTTGATGACAGAGAATTTTTCTACCGTTTCCGTTACTTTGCCGCGCTTACGCACCCCGGCGGTATCAATCAGAACGTATTCACGTTCGTCGCGCACCATAGGGATGTAGATACTGTCACGCGTCGTGCCGGGCATGTCGAACACCACCACACGCTCTTCACCCAGAATACGGTTCGTCAGCGTGGATTTACCCACGTTCGGACGCCCGACAATCGCCAGTTTGATCGGCAAATCTTCAGGATTGAAATCGTCTTCTGCTTCTTCTTCGCTGGCCTGCTCTTCCGCTTCTAACGCTGCCCAGTAAGCCGCGTTCTCTTCTTCTTCGGTTAGCTCGACCGGCTCTTCTATTTCATCCTGCACAAACGGCAGCAGAACCGTTTCCAGCAGCGACGTTACGCCACGGCCATGAGACGCCGCGATCGCGTACACTTCGCCCATTCCGAGCGAGTAGAAATCCGCCGTGACCATATCTGGGTCAAGGCCATCGGTTTTGTTAGCGACCAGCACGGTTGTCTTTTCGCGGCTGCGCAAATGCTTGGCAATGCCTTCATCCGCAGGCATCAACCCCGCGCGTGCATCCACCATGAACAGCACGATATCCGCTTCTTCAATCGCGACCAGCGATTGGCCCGCCATGCGCGTTTCCACGCCGTCTTCGGTGCCATCGATACCACCGGTATCGACGATAATAAATTCATGCCCTTCCACTTCTGCACGACCATACTTGCGGTCACGAGTCAGCCCAGGGAAATCCGCCACTAATGCATCACGAGTGCGCGTTAAGCGGTTAAATAGCGTGGATTTCCCCACATTCGGGCGCCCGACCAGCGCGACGACAGGTATCATTGTTACAACCTCATTACTTATATTTCAATACGTTACAGCGAAATACTCGCTGACGATAAAAAGACGAAACGGCCCCTGATAATGTCAGGAGCCGTTATACGAGCACACCTAAAACGCTGTGCTCCAAATTGATACGGGTTACTTAGCGAGTGAACGCGTAGACATCACCGTTTTTCGCCTGAATCAGCAGCTTATCGCTGGCAACCACAGGCTTGCTCAGGAAGCCCGAGCTATCCACTTTTTGCTGCGCCACGAAGCGACCATCTGCCGTATTCAGCCAGTGCAGATACCCTTCGGTATCACCGACAACCAGATAACCATTATACAGCGCCGGAGCCGTTAAGTTACGGTGCAGCAGATCGCTTTGACGCCACAGGCTCACACCGCCGTTGGTATTCAATGCAACAACGCGATCGTCCTGATCGACCAGATAGATGCGGTCGCCGTCAATGATGAAATCATGCACTGAACCCAGTTCACGCTTCCACAGAACCTGACCAGAACGCAGATCCAGCGCGGTCATGTTGCCATTATAACCCAGCGCATAAACCACTTCGCCCGCAACTACTGGCGTGGTGTCGACATCGTTCAGACGATCGATTTCGGTTGCGCCACTCGGTTGTGAAATACGCTGCTGCCAAATGAGCTGACCCTGATTGATCATCACGGCGTTCACACGACCGTTATCACCACCCACAATCGCCGCACCAAATGCGGTTGTCGGTGCAGATTCACCGCGCAGAGACAGCGTCGGCATATCCAGGTTGACGCTCCACTTGATTGCGCCATCGGCTTCATTCAATGCTTGCAGCATACCGTTGCTGGTGTGAATCAGCACCACGCCGTCGCTGACGACAGGGCGAGACAGCGCTTCGCCAGCCACTTTGGTCTGCCATACTGGCGTACCATCTTCCGCATTCAGCGCATAGACCTGTGCCCTTTCGCTGCCGACATAGACATGGTTACCAGAAACCGTTACGCCACCGGACAGCAGCGCTGGATTATTGCGGGAGAAGAAATTGGTCTTCTCTGACAGATCTGCGCGCCAAATCTCTTTGCCATCACTCAGATCCATCGCTTTCACGGTGCCACGACGATCGGCCGCAAAAACGCGATTATCCTGCCATGCGGGGTGAAGATTGGAATAAAACTCACCAATACCACTCCCAACCGAGCTGTTCCACACCTTGGTTGGCGTGAACTGGTTTTCCACCTGCGGCAGTGGAGACATAGTGACAACATCTTCTTCGCTGTTAAACAGCGAACATCCGCTCAGCAGGGCAACAGAAACCAGTCCTACCAAAAGTGTTTTACGCAATTGCATGGAATTCCTCTTAGCTGGACAGGTTATTCAGTTTCATCCGCAGTAACGCTTGCTGTGCCTGCGATGGATTGGAAGACAACCCTTTGTTGTAAGCATCACGCGCAGCCTGATTATCGCCTTTGCTCACCAGAATATCACCACGCACTTCCGCAGCCTGTGATGCCCAGCCTTCCAGCTTGATGGCATCCAACGTTTTCAGCGCGTCATCCGCTTTGTTTTCCTGTAGCTGAACCCGCGCCAGACGCAGATTCACCACGGCCAGCAGGTCGGCATCTTTAGTCTGCGACTGCGCCTGTACCAGCTGCTGCGCTGCTTTAGCAAAATCTTTCTGATCAACGTAATGACGAGCCAGTTCCAGAGAAGCCAGCGCGCCATAGGTATTTTTATTCTCAGCCGTGAATTTCTCGGTTGCCGTAATCGCGTCGGCTTTACCTTCGGCCAATTGCTCCGTCACCTGCTGATAAGATGAAGATGCCGCCATTACGCTGTCATTTTGGTGGCTTTGCCAAAAACGCCAGCCAACCAGTGCGCCAACACCCAGCACAACACCGACAACTAACGCCTTTCCGTTCTCCGCGAGGAAACGACGTAGTGCATCAACCTGTTCATTCTCTGTGGTATAGACTTCCACGGTGTCTCTCTCCTCAATCCAGTAACGTTGCCAGCCGCGATGCGACGTCGGCCTGTGCCAATGTATCCTGCTCGCCATTGCTCAGGTTTTTAACCACAACCTGACCGGCCGCCACTTCATTTTCGCCTAATACCAATGCGACGCGTGCGCCCCATTTATCAGCGCGAGCAAATTGCTTCTTAAAGTTGCCACCGCCGTAGTTGGTCATCAGTTTCAACTGCGGCAGCGCGTCACGTAATTTCTCCGCCAGTTGCATTGCCGCAACCTGCGTTCCCGCACCGGAAGAAATCAGATAAACATCTACGCCTGACTGTACTTTGAAATCCGGGTTCACAGACTGCACCAGCAGCACCAGACGCTCCAGACCCATAGCAAAACCAACCGCTGGCGTCGCGTGCCCGCCCAGCTGTTCCACCATACCATCATAACGCCCACCGGCACAGACCGTGCCCTGCGCGCCCAGACTGGTCGTCACCCACTCAAATACGGTGCGGTTATAGTAATCCAAACCACGAACCAGACGCGGATTAACGGTATATGGGATGCCGGACTGCGTTAAAAGTTCACCCAGTGCCTCAAAGTGTGCACGTGATTCGTCATCCAGGTAGTCCGTCAGCACTGGTGCGCCGTTCAGCAGTTCCTGAATCTGCGGATTCTTCGTATCCAGAACACGCAGCGGGTTGGTGTACATCCGACGCAGGCAGTCTTCATCCAGCTGATCTTTATGCTGTTCGAGGAACGCCACCAGCGCTTCGCGATAGCGGGCGCGCGCGTCTAACGAACCAATCGAGTTCAGTTCCAGCTTCACGTGGTCGGCGATGCCCAGCACACGCCACCAGCGGGCCGTCATCAGAATCAGTTCGGCATCAATATCCGGCCCTTGCAGACCAAACACTTCACAGCCCAACTGATGGAACTGGCGATAGCGCCCTTTCTGCGGACGCTCGTAGCGGAACATCGGGCCGACATACCACAGCCGCTGTTCCTGATTATAGAGAATACCGTGCTCAATACCGGCGCGGACGCAGCCTGCCGTCCCTTCCGGGCGCAGCGTCAGGCTATCGCCATTGCGATCGTCAAAGGTATACATCTCTTTTTCGACGACATCGGTCACTTCACCGATAGCGCGCTTAAACAGCGGCGTTTGCTCGACAATCGGCAAACGAATTTCATTATAGCCGTAGCCGCTGAGTACCTGTTTCAGGCTGTTTTCAATACGCTGCCACAATGCCGTTTCGGCTGGCAGGTAATCGTTCATGCCACGGATGGCTTGAATATTTTTTGCCACGTCAGTTCTCTATGCGTTTTTCAAAAAATAAACCCGATTATAGAGGGATTGTCGTCGCATCTTCAATGCGGGGCCTCCCCATCGGGTTCAGGAATCGTGAATTAGGCGGGTGACGGCAGACCGTCACGCCGTCAAAGTTACTTATCTACCAGATTGACGGTAATGCGCTGATTTTCGTCCATCATGGAGGCTTTCGCGCGGATCTTGGCTTCTAACTGATCGATCATCTGTTCGTTATCGAAGCGCTCTCTCTGCCGCACGCCGTCTTCATAGAAGCCGCTCTTGTTGTGTCCACCCGTGACGCCAATGGTGGATACCAGCGCTTCGCCGGGACCATTTACCACGCAACCGATAATCGAGACATCCATCGGCGTGATGAGGTCTTCCAGTCGTTGTTCCAGCGCGTTCACCGTACCGATCACGTCAAATTCCTGACGAGAGCAAGTCGGGCAAGCAATAAAGTTGATTCCGCGTGAACGAATGCGCAGTGACTTCAGGATATCGAAGCCGACTTTCACTTCTTCAACCGGATCGGCCGCCAGCGAGATACGCAGCGTGTCGCCAATGCCTTCAGACAGCAGCAGACCGAGGCCGATAGCCGATTTCACCGCGCCGCTACGCGCACCACCCGCTTCGGTGATACCAAGGTGCAGCGGCTGATCGATACGCGCTGCCAGCAGGCGATAGGATTGCACGGCCAGAAAAACATCCGAGGCTTTAACGCTGACTTTAAACTGATCGAAGTTCAGGCGGTCGAGAATATCGACATGGCGCATCGCTGATTCCAGCAGCGCTTCCGGCGTTGGCTCACCGTATTTTTCCTGCAAATCTTTTTCCAGCGAACCGCCGTTAACGCCAATGCGGATCGGGATATTGTTGTAACGCGCGCAGTCGACAACCGAGCGAATACGCTCTTCGTTGCCAATATTGCCGGGGTTGATGCGCAGACAGTCGACGCCATACTCCGCCACTTTCAGCGCGATACGGTAGTCAAAGTGGATGTCGGCGACGAGCGGGACATTCACCTGCTGTTTAATCAGCTTAAAAGCTTCCGCCGCGTCCATGGTTGGCACGGAAACGCGGACGATATCGACGCCAACACGTTCCAGCGCTCTGATTTGGTTGACGGTTGCTTCAACGTCGGTGGTTCGGGTGTTGGTCATGGATTGCACCGCAATCGGCGCACCATCACCAACAGGCACCTTGCCGACGTAAATTCGTGTTGATTTTCGACGGGTTATGGGTGCAGCGTTATGCATTACTTCATCTCCAACATTGCAGTCTTACCTGAACAACACGTTATTCTGCGGTCAGCGTCAGGCGTGCAACCTGATTGCTGCGCACAAAGCGGCTTAAATCAACCGGCTTGCCTTGAAATTGAATCTGTACCGCAGCAGGTGCACCAATTTTCAGTTTATAGGGTGACTGACCATCCAGATTCAGTGTGCCACCATTGCGCTGCATACCGCTGAACAGTTTTTTACCGCTGGCATCGGTGACTTCCAGCCAGCAATCGGCCGTGAACGTCATCACTAATGCATGAGCAGCAGGAGCTGGATTGGTTTCCGCTACCGTACCCGCAGCGGGAGCTACAGCTCCAGCCCCCAACAGAACATTACCCGCAGCCTGTGGCTGTGCGGCGTTCCCATGTGAAGGAGATTGGCTGGACGGTGCAGCAGACGGTGTAGAAGCAGAAGAAGGCGTTGACGGTGTCTCCGATCCAGTGGCAGACAGGTCGACTGGTGTAGAAGCCGGTGCCGTAGCAGAATCCGGCGTTGCCGTTTCCTGCGGTGCACTGTTGTCCATTAGCGGAACGGACTGCCCTTCCGTTTGTGCCTGCATCGAACTGGCGTGATCGACCATGCTGTTGATTTCCGCCTGCTGAGCCTGATGGTTTTGCCACCACCATGCGCCCGTTAGCCCCAGAACAACCAGCACGACCAGCCAGGTGATTGTCATCAACCAGCCATCACGCTTTTTGCGGCTTTTTTTCAGCGAAAAACTCTGCATCGGCGAAACAGAGATCGTTTTAGGTATGGCCTGTTTATCCACGGAGGGAAGCAGTTCATCTTCGGGTAAATGAACCAGCTTGGCATAAGAACGGATATAGCCGCGCAGAAAAGTCGGCGCTAAATCGGCAGGCGTCGTACCGTCTTCAATATCGCGAACGGTGGTGATTTTAAGGCACAAACGCTCAGCAATAGTTTGCTGAGTGAGCCCAAGGCGTTCACGCGCTTCACGCAGACGTTCGCCAGGTAGTTTTGCTTCTGTTGTATCTTGGGTGGCTTCAGTATTCATTAGCTAAGAAATGCTGGTACTGTTTAGATTGTGGAAAACTTCGCGCCAGCACGTTGCCATAACGTTCTTTATCGCCATCATGGCCCGCTAACGCGGCGAAACGAATCTGTAACCATAAGCTTTCGGCACTGGCCGGAAGAATATGCTGATAAACATCAAGCAGCAGCCGCGCTTGCTCATTTTTTCCGGCAGCAAACTGTTTGTTTGCTTCCGCCAGCAAGGCACTGCCTTTCGTCGGGTCATACTTCAGCGCCCGACGTAATAACTTGCGCGCGTCTTCAGCCTGTCCGGCATTGAAAAAGCAGTATCCCGCATTTTCCAACGCATCAGCAACCTGACTGTAATCAGGAAGTTGTGCAGCCGCACTAAACTGTCGCTGAGCCGCTACATACTGCCCTAAACTACACAGAAACGCACCGTAATTATTCATGACGCTGCCATTTTCCGGCGCCATGTTCAACACCTGTTGATAACGCTGTTCAGCCAGACGATTTTCACCTATCCGCTGCTCGTAAAGCGCCATCCCCAATTGTGTTCGATAATCCTGCGGAGCAATCGCAACCGCCTTCTCAAGATTCTGCCGAGCCGAATCCAAATTATTGTGCGCCAGATAGGTCAACCCTAGCTGCAAGCGGGTTTGGGCGACCGCTGGATTTGTCGTCTCCTGAGATGATTTACCACACCCCACCAGCAACAGCACCGCGAACAGGCCACTCAGCCAACGCGTTCCCTGTGATAAAGACATTCCGTGCCATAAAGAAAGTCTCTGTGATAGTGGCTTTGCCATCCCTGCTCCCTCGCCTTGTCGTCTTTGCCAGACATCCTGACCAGCGAGGTTACCTGAATATGAACAGAGTGGCAGTCAGACCTGACAACAACGCGGCGCGCCTCGCAATTTGCTCACTTTTGCCCTGCAAATTACTTCAGCGGACGGCGTCGGGTTAGCGCTTCACGTTAACCCGCGCCCATTTGTTATCAGACCGCTTTCACCGCGATAGGTTCACCGGCCATTTTCTTCTTCAGCGTACGTTTGGTTCTGTCTACGACTTCACCCGCCAGCTGACCGCAAGCAGCATCAATATCATCCCCACGGGTTTTACGTACGATCGTCGTGAAGCCATACTCCATCAGTACCTTGGAGAAACGGTCAACACGGCTGTTTGAGCTGCGGCCATACGGCGCGCCCGGGAACGGGTTCCACGGAATCAGGTTGATCTTGCATGGCGTATCTTTCAGGCATTCAGCCAGTTGATGCGCGTGCTCGGTGCCGTCATTGATATGATCCAGCATCACATACTCAACGGTAACACGTCCCTGATTCGCATTGGATTTCTCCAGATAGCGGCGCACTGCGCTCAGGAATGTCTCGATGTTGTACTTTTTGTTGATCGGCATGATTTCGTTGCGGATGTCGTCGGTCGGCGCATGCAGAGAAATCGCCAGCGCAACATCGATCATATCGCCCAGTTTATCCAACGCAGGCACCACGCCTGACGTGGACAGCGTCACACGGCGCTTGGATAAACCAAAGCCGAAATCATCCAGCATGATTTCCATCGCCGGCACGACGTTAGTCAGGTTCAGCAACGGTTCGCCCATGCCCATCATCACGACGTTGGTAATTGGACGCTGGCCGGTAACTTTAAAGGCACCGATAATCTTCGCCGCACGCCACACCTGACCGATGATTTCCGATACGCGCAGGTTACGGTTAAAGCCCTGCTGCGCCGTTGAACAGAATTTGCACTCCAGCGCACAGCCTACCTGAGACGACACACACAGCGTGGCGCGATCTTCTTCTGGAATATAAACGGTTTCTACACGCTGACCGCCCACCAGAATCGCCCACTTAATCGTGCCGTCGGAAGAGCGCTGTTCGTCCACCACTTCAGGGGCGCGAATTTCAGCGATCTCCTGCAATTTGCTGCGGAAGACTTTGTTAATATCCGTCATCTGGTTGAAGTCATCACAGCAGTAGTGATAAATCCACTTCATGACCTGATCGGCGCGGAACGGTTTCTCTCCCATCGACATGAAGAGGTCACGCATTTGCTGGCGGTTAAGATCCAACAGATTGATTTTTTCCGCACTGGCTTTGACGGATTGAGAGGCATCAACAGACGCCGGAGATAATTCGGACACGGTTTGCTCGGATACGGTAGTTGTAGATGCGGTAGTGTGAGATGCCGTCATTTCAGACACGACGGTTTCAGACGCGATTTGCTTAGACATTGTCAATCCTGGCCTCGTTATTACACGTTATGGCGCTAAAAAGAAGGTTGAATTCGATGGTTATGACCAAAGAAACGCCCCGGATAAGTGCAGGCTCATCCGGGGCGCAGCATTGTACAAAGTTTAAAACAGGTAAGCTACCATCACCGCTTTTTTTCTGTGTCATTACTTCGACACTGCACACTCACGCAACGAAAAAGAAGCAACATCACACGCGCTAACCTGTTTATCACGCGCAAGATTACGCGCGCGCGCAGATCTCATCATCGCTGAAGAAATAAGCGATTTCACGCTGAGCGGATTCGACAGAGTCAGAACCGTGTACCGCGTTCGCCGTGAAGCTGTCCGCGTAATCCGCACGCAGCGTTCCCGCCAATGCGTTTGCTGGGTTAGTGGCACCCATGATGTCACGGTTACGTTGGACGGCGTTTTCACTTTCCAGCACCTGCACCATGATCGGGCCAGACATCATGAATTCAACCAGGCCATCAAAGAACGGCTTGCCTTTATGCTCAGCGTAAAACCCTTCCGCTTGCTCACGGCTCAGACGCAGCATTTTAGCCGCAACAATGGTAAAACCCGCGCTTTCAAAGCGTGCGTAAATCGCACCGATGGCATTTTTAGCAACCGCGTTAGGTTTTACGATGGAGAAGGTACGTTCTATCGTCATATTGACCTCATTAACTAAACTGTCAGATTACAGCCGGATTATAAGAATTGTATACCCGGCTAGTGAAAGTGGCGCAAATTATAGGTGCAGAGACCTTTGTTGCCTACCAAGGAAATAACATTTTATTAAAAAAATATTACCTCTCATTTTCTCTTCATTAACGATTGCGCATCGTGCGTTTTTGTTTCCCACCGCCCCAGTGCTGAATGTAACAAATCATCGGCGATCACAGTTCTGAAGGTTACTTGTAACGTTATAGGTTATTTGTTTTTAAAACAATAAGATAACTGGAATCCCTTTGTCATTCACTGCTAACTTTGCTGCTGTACCTACCATAATGGCCAGTAAGAGGGCTGATAATGAAAAGAGCGGTCAATGCATTGCAAAATTTCGGCAAGTCCCTGTATGGGCCGGTGCTGATACTCCCGATTGTCGGGTTATTCATCGCATTTGGGAATGTGTTCGGTAACGGCAATTTAGCGGGCTACGTCCCTTTACTTAATCACCCCTTGATTCAGGATTTTGGTCAACTGGTTTCCAAATCTGCCGTGGCGATTCTGGCTAATTTGGCGCTGGTGTTCGCCGTCGGGATCCCGATCGGGCTGGCGAAACGCGATAAAGGCTACGCTGCGCTAATTGGTCTGGTGATGTTTATCATCTTCATTAATGCCATGAACATCACGCTGCAATTACAGGGCAAACTCGTACCAGCCGCAGAAATGCGCCCCGCCGGGCAAGGCATGGTGCTGGGCGTTCAGGTGCTGGAAATGGGCGTTTTTGCCGGTATCCTGATCGGCGGATTCGCAGGCTATCTGTATAACCGCTATTCCAGTAAACAGTTTAACGGCGTGATGGCGATCTATTCCGGCCACTGCTTTGTCGCCATTCTGGTTATTCCGCTGGCGATTGCGCTGGGCTTTGCGATGAGCGCCCTGTGGCCGTTTGCTCAGCACGGCATCACCTGGCTGGCCTTCGCTATCAAAGGTGCGGGCCCTGTTGGCATCGCGATATATGGCTTTCTGGAACGCGTACTGATCCCCACCGGGCTGCATCATCTGGTCTATACCCCGTTCCTGTACACCGAACTGGGCGGCACCGCAGAAGTGTGCGGCAAGCTGTATCAGGGCGCACGTAACATCTATTTTGCTGAAATGGCCTGTCAGGACGTCAAGCAGCTGAGTTCCACCGCAGTCTGGGATGCACGCGGTATCAGTAAAATGTTTGGTCTGACAGCCGCTGCGCTGGCGATGTACGTGACAGCGAAGCCAGAAAAACGGCTGGCCGCCAAAGCCATTCTGATTCCAGCCGCGTTTACCTCTTTCTTACTGGGCGTTACCGAGCCGCTGGAATTTTCCTTCCTGTTCGTCGCCCCGATGCTGTTTGCCGTCCACGCCGTACTGACTGGCATCGGGATGATGCTGTTCTCCATCATGGGCGTGCATGCGATTGGTGCCAACGGCGTCATCGATTTCCTGCTTTATAACCTGCCGCTGGGCACCGAGAAATCCAACTGGCCGATGTACATCGCGGTCGGGCTGACCATGTCGGTGATTTACTTCTTCGTCTTCCGTTTCCTGATTCTGTACTTCGACATGCCAACTCCAGGGCGTGAATCCGATGAGGAAGAGACCCGGCTGTATTCCAAAACCGAATATCAGTCCAAGACCGAGAATCCAGCAAAAACGCAGGACGCGGTGAAAGGCGATGCCCAACTTGTGGGTGCCACCATCATCGCCGGGCTGGGTGGCAAACCCAATATCGAGGTGGTGGATAACTGCTATACCCGCCTGCGGGTCACGCTCATCGACCCCGCTTTGGTAGACGAACAAGAGCTTAAGAACACCGGTGCGAAAGCCGTTATCCGACAGGGTAACAACGTACAGGTTGTTTACGGACTTCACGTCAAAACGATACGCGAAGCAGTTGAAAACGCGCTTTAACAGGAGACTGACCATGACGAAACCCCCATTCATTCTGACCATTGCCGGCGGCGGCAGCACCTATACCCCAGGCATCGTAAAGAGTCTGATGGTACGTCTCGCGGATTTCCCGCTGGCGGAGATTCGTTTGTATGACATCGACGGCCCGCGGCAGGACATCATCGCGCCGGTGGTGGAAAAGGTCATTCGCGACCACAGTGACAGCATCATTTTTACCGTCACAACCGATGCGGAGACCGCGTTTAGCGGCGCTCACTTTGTCTTTGCCCAGATGCGCGTTGGCCAGTACAAAATGCGCGAACAGGACGAGAAAATCCCACTACGTCACGGCGTCGTCGGGCAGGAAACCTGTGGTCCCGGCGGGCTGGCCTACGGCCTGCGTACCATTCTGCCGATGGCTGAGTTGATCGATCTGGTTGAGCGCTATGCGCATAAAGAAGCGTGGATCGTCAATTACTCCAACCCCGCCGCAATTGTTGCCGAAGGCGTGCGCCGCCTGCGTCCTAACGCCCGCGTGCTGAATATCTGCGACATGCCGGTTGCCGCGATGCGTAACATTGCAGCCGTGCTGGGCGTCGATCGTCACGACATCACGGTGGACTATTTCGGGCTGAATCACTTCGGCTGGTTTACCCGCGTGCTGGTCGATGGCGTCGATCGTATGCCAGAGCTGCGCGAGCATATCGCCCGCTACGGCCTGTTGACCGCCGATGCTGCCGATACCGATCCGCAGCACGCCGATCCGTCGTGGGTGAAAACCTGGCGCAACATCAAACCAGTCATGGATCATTTCCCGGAGTTCGTGCCGAATCCGTATTTGCAGTACTACCTGATGCCGAATCAGATCGTGGAGCATCAGGATCCTGACTACACGCGCGCCAATGAAGTGATGGACGGGCGTGAGAAGAAGCTGTTTGCGGCCGCCGCCAGCTACAAGGAAACCGGGATTCTGTCCGATGCGTTCCACGTTGGCGTGCACGGTTCATTCATCGTTGATGTCGCCTGCTCGCTGGCGTTCGATCTGCGCCAGCGCCATCTGGTCATCGTCGAGAATAAAGGTGCCATCGCCAATCTGCCTTACGACGCGATGGTGGAAGTGCCTGCTTATATTACTGCGCAAGGTCCAGAGCCGGTGCGGATGGGGAATGTTCCACAGTTCCATCGTGCCTTGCTGGAACAGCAGTTGGCGTCTGAGCAACTGCTGGTGGAAGCCACGCTGGAAGGCAGCTATGAGAAGGCCTTGCAAGCATTTACCCTGAACAGAACCGTGCCGACAATGCAGCACGCCAAAGCCATTCTGGACGAGATGATTGAAGCCAATCAGGATTACTGGCCGCAATTAAAACAAGCATATAGAGACGGTATTGCCCAATAATCCGCTACTTGTCGGATGAGGGAAAATCGCTGACAATGAATCTATCATTGCACATCAATGATAGATTCGGGGTCGAATTCGTCGGCCCCAACGTGGAGGATCTATGTCAGCATCGTCTTCTGATTTGCCCGTTTCTCATGAGCGGTTTGTCTCCGCAGACTGGCTTGCCAGCCACCTGAACGACAGCAGCATCACGCTCATCGACGCCCGGATGCTACCGCCGGGCAACAGCACCCGTGATATTCATGCCGAATACCGCGCCGGTCATCTGCCTGGCGCGGTTTTTTTTGATATTGAAGCCCTGTCCGATCACAGTACCGATCTGCCGCATATGATGCCAACCCGCGAAGACTTCGCGCGTGCGATGGGCGAGTTGGGGATCGATAACCAGCAGCATCTGGTGATTTACGATGAAGGCAATCTCTTCTCCGCGCCGCGGGCGTGGTGGATGCTGCACACCTTCGGCGCGACATCACTTTCGATCCTGAGCGGCGGCCTGGCGGGCTGGACAGCGCAGAATCTACCGCTGGAACAGGGCGATGTGACGCCGAAGCCAACCACATTCCACGCTACGCTGGACGAAAACGCCATTCGCTCACGCGATGACGTGCTTTCCATCAGCCGGGATAAATCAGAACAGATTGTCGATGCCCGCCCCGCTCCCCGTTTTAACGCCGAGGTCGACGAACCGCGTCCCGGTCTGCATCGCGGCCGCATTCCCGGTAGCCTCAACGTACCGTGGACCGATTTGGTGAGTAACGGTGCGCTGAAGCCTAATGCGGAGCTGGCAACCATTCTGCATAAACATGGGGTAGATTTTACTCGCCCCATCGTCGCCAGCTGCGGCTCCGGCGTAACGGCTTCTGTCGTGGTGCTGGCGCTGACGCAGTTAAATGTCCCGAATGTAACGCTGTACGACGGATCGTGGAGCGATTGGGGTAGCCGCGATGATGTCCCAATTGAGCGTGATTAGTTCCGCTCGGTTTTTCATTACCGTCAATCAGGGGTAGCAGGTGGATAATCGGCTGGCGTCCTTAATGCAGCACGGTCAGGTGCTGACGCGCGCGGAATATCGCGTGCTGGCTTTTATCGCCGACCATTCATCGCTGATAGGCAAAATCACAGTGCGGGAGCTGGCGCAGAAGACCTATGTCTCCACCGCAACCATCATGCGGCTGTGCCAGAAAATCGGCTTTAGCGGCTACAGTGAATTCATTTATCACTGCAAAACGCTGCTCACGGATCATCCGCGTCTGGCTCCCTCGCCTGTCGTTACGCCCAATGACGCTTCGCTTCCCGATGCTTTCCAGCATTTTGTCGACAATTATCAGCGCACGTTTGCCTACATTAGCCATCAGGATAGAGCCGCTTTCAGCGCTATCCTGCGGCAGGAAAGCCACTTTTTCCTGTACGGCGCGGGGTTCTCCCATCTGTTTGCTGAATATTTGGCGAAGAAACTACAGGTGCTGGGGAAAGATGCCTTCTCTTCCGGGTTAGGAGACAGCCGAGGCATTTTTCTCAATAACGCGCCGAAGTATCAGGTGTTTATCGCGATTTCCCGCAGTGGGGAAACCGAACAGGTGTTAGATAAGGCGCGTATCGCCAAAAACATTGGCATGAAGGTGATCGCGTTTACTCGAGCGTCGTTGAATTCATTAGGCGAGTTAGCCGATTTGCACTTCCGGCTCTACGATGATGCAGTTCACTATGCGGCGGAAGCCGGTGAGATTAGCTCATTTGAATCGAATCTGGTGATGCTGATTGATCTACTGCTATTGCAGGCAACAGCGGAAAAATCGTAATCCGCTGTCGCCTTCATCAAACTTATACCCGGTATCAGGCGTTACCGCTTCCCTTAAACTCTCTAAGGAAACTCCCCCACTTGCGCTCGTAGAACGGCGTAGTGTGCTTAATCATATAATGGCTAATGCCCGATTCGCCTTCCTTCACCAGACACAGATCGACAGGACGCTCGTCCGGTAAAGTGTCGCTGGCAACGCTGCCCGCTTCACGGATGATGATTTCTTCATCCTGATCGGCATCAATCCCAATCAGCAGGTGCGGCTGCTCTTCGCCCGGTTCCTGAATCTGTGCCAAAAACGCCCGTTTTACATGGCGATGTTTGGTAAACAGCTGCGTCAGGGAGTCGATCATCTGTGCTGGCATCTCGGCTGGCTGGCTCAGTACGACCTGCATCTCTTCTTCAACGACGCGCTGCTGAACAAAGCCGTTACCTTCACCAGACAGAATATGTTCAATTTCCTGTGGCAAAAACTCTTTGCCATACGGCAGCTTAGGGTTGAGGAACAGCGTGACACCCTGCGTCATTTCAAACAGCGAACGCGTCGGCAGAGCCAGAAAAGCGGCTTCTTCCTCAATCACGCTCTGCAATGCTTCCAGAGAAGAGAAGAAAGGAATGGCGGATGAACCATCGTCTTTTTCCCAGTGCTGAATGTTCACATTACTGCCCGCATGCAATACCACCTCACCGGATTCATCCCCGTCATCGGTACTGCCCAGCACAAACACCGTGGCTTCCATCAGTTCACTGAAAAACTCAGGACGATGCGCTGGCTCCGTTGCAGCCAGAATCAGCACTTCTTCCAGTTTATTACGTGGCGAAAACTCCATACTTTCCTCAACATGATTACGTTAAAAACCGACGCTTTAAGGCCTGAACCGACTACTTGGCGTTGCTCAGCAGGAGATTCGCCAGCGTGCGCACGCCGAGTCCCGTTGCGCCCGTCGCCCACTGTTCTACCGCGCCTTTACGGTACGTCGCGGAACAGTCAATGTGCAGCCAGCCCTGCTGATAATTTTTCACAAAGTGCGACAGGAAAGCCGCCGCCGTGCTGGCACCAGCGGTGTGTGCACCACTGGCAATGTTGTTCAGATCCGCAAAGCTGGACGGCAGATGGCTGCGGTGGAACTCTTCCAGCGGCAGACGCCAGAACGGCTCGTTTTCTTCTTTCGCACTTTCCTGCAATATCGCCACCAGCTCGTCATCAAAGCTGAACAGCGCATGATAGTCGTTGCCCAGCGCTGTTTTCGCCGCGCCCGTCAGCGTTGCACAGTCGATAATCCACTGTGGATTTTGCTCGGAAGCATCGATCAGGCCATCCGCCAGCACCAGACGCCCTTCCGCATCGGTATTCATTACCTCAACCGTTTTACCGTTGCGGTAGCGAATGATGTCGCCCAGTCGGAATGCATTGCCGCTCACCATGTTGTCCGCACAGCACAGATACAGCTTCACGCGCTGTTGCAAACCGCGTGCCGCTGCCAGCGCGAGCGCGCCAGTCAGAGTGGCCGCACCGCCCATGTCCGATTTCATGGAATCCATGGAACTGCTAGGTTTCAGGCTGTAGCCGCCGGTATCAAACGTAATACCTTTACCTACCAGACAGGCGAACACTGGCGCGTCCACATTACCCGTCGGGTTATAGTCCAGCGCCAGCAACACCGGCTGACGTTCAGAACCGCGACCCACCGTGTGCAGACCGGCATAATTCTGTTCACGCAGATCTTCACCTTTGGTGATGCGGTAGCTGACGGCGTCACAGGCGACGTCACACAGCAGATCGATTGCACGGGTCGCCAGTTGCTCTGGCCCCAGATCTTCAGCAGGCAGGTTGATGGTGTCACGCACCCAGTCCACAATCTTCAGGCGATCGTTCAGCTCTTTCTTGTCAGCGTCGTTCAGTTCCGCCCATTCAACCGTTCTTTGCCCTTTCGGCCCACGATATCCTTGCCAGAATGCCCAGCTGTTTGCCAGATCCCAGCCTTCACCAGCTAACTGAACGTGTTTAATCCCCTGCCCATCGATTTTGCGGGCGGCACGTTGGATCACGGCCAGTGCCGCTTTGCCATTCAGGGACGCCCCTACATGAATGGTGAAACCCTGCTCATTCACACTCAGCGTCGCTTTTTCTCCCCAGCGCGCGTCAGCAGGTTGAGTGGAGAGTGAAATCAGCATGGTATTGTTCGTCATAGTGCTTCTCCGATAATAGGTATTCCTGCCACTTTTCATGTTTGCAGGTGATGTTCATAGTTGCAGACGTTCTGCTTATCAATACGTGTTTATAAACGCTCTCGCTTATAAATACTCGGTTTGCAGATAAATAAACGGTGCATCATGACATGCAAATGTTACGAATTTTGGCACGAAATAAAACGGGCCACCAAAGGCAGCCCCGCCATGTTTCTACTCTGCTTCATCTAACCAGACCAGCAGGATCGCTTCCAGAATTTTTTCGTTGGAAGCGTCCGGCCGATCGTCAAATTCATCCAGCTCGCAGATCCACTGGTGCATATCCGTGAAACGTACGGTTTTCGGATCGAGATCGGGAAACTGATCGTAAAGCGCTTCGCCGATAGCCCGGCTGTCTGTCCATTTTAATCCCATAACGGTTGCTCCCTATGCAGATTAATGCTCGCGCGCGTGGTTGATCGTATAGCGTGGGATCTCGACGACCAGATCGTCCCCGGCGATACGCGCCTGACAGCCCAGACGACTTTCCGGCTCCAGCCCCCAGGCCTTATCCAGCATGTCGTCTTCTTCTTCTGTACTTTCTGCCAGCGAGTCGAAACCTTCGCGCACGATGCAGTGGCAGGTGGTGCAGGCACAGGATTTCTCGCAGGCGTGCTCAACGTCAATACCGTTACGCAGGGCGACTTCCAAAATGCTTTCACCGCGTTCCGCTTCCAAAACCGCCCCTTCAGGACACAGATCCTGATGCGGTAAAAAGACTATCTTAGGCATGTTACACCTCATCCACAGAATGACCTGCCAGCGCGCGACGGATAGAGGCATCCATGCGACGGGCGGCGAATTCCTGGGTTTGTTGATCGACTGTTTTAATCGCGGCTTCAATCGCCACGGGATCGCTTCCCTGCATCATCGTATGCAGATGTTCGGATGCCGCGACAATGATGCCTTTTTCGTCATTGCTCAATAACTCGGCGTCGGCCACCAGCGCGCTTTGCAAGCTTTCCAGCACGCGTGCAGCTTCTACTTTTTGCTCTGCCAGACGACGCGCGCCGACATCTTCCTTCGCATTCAGCATCGAGTCGGTGATCATCGTGGCAATTTCCGTATCGCTCAGACCGTATGACGGTTTAACCTGAATGGATGCCTCGACGCCCGTCGATTTCTCCATCGCCGTGACGCTCAGCAGGCCATCCGCATCAACCTGAAAGGTCACGCGAATGTGAGCCCCACCGGCAGGCAGCGGCGGCAGACCGCGCAGTGAGAAGCGCGCAAGCGAGCGGCAATCCGCCACCATTTCACGTTCGCCCTGCAAGACGTGGATCATCATGCCGCTCTGGCCGTCTTTGAACGTTGTGAACTCCTGTGCGCGAGCAACCGGGATCGTGGTATTGCGTGGAATGATTTTTTCCACCAGCCCGCCCATCGTCTCCAGCCCCAGCGACAACGGGATCACGTCCAGCAGCAGCATGTCGCTGTCTGGCTTGTTGCCCACCAGAATATCCGCCTGGATCGCCGCGCCGATAGCCACGACCTTGTCTGGATCGATCGACGTCAGCGGTGTACGACCAAAAAACGTTCCCACCTGCTCACGCACCAACGGAACGCGCGTCGATCCACCTACCATCACAACTTCCAGCACGTCTTCTGGCGTCAGCCCCGCGTCTTTCAGCGTACGACGGCAGGATAGCAGCGTGCGTTTCACCAGCGAAGCAATCAGCGAATCAAACTGCTCGCGGGTGATATCGCCCTGCCAGCCAACGACATCCACACGCACTGACTCGGCGCTGCTGAGCGCAACTTTGGCTTTCACCGCTGCATCACGAAAGGCATGATCCAACTGGCGATCGTCACGATCGTGAATGCCCGCCTGCTCACGCAGCCACTCTGCCAGCAGATGATCGAAATCATCACCACCCAACGCAGAATCACCGCCCGTTGCCAGCACCTCAAAGACGCCGCGGCTCAGGCGCAGAATGGAAATATCAAAGGTGCCACCGCCCAGATCGTAAATGGCGATCACGCCTTCTTTACCGGAATCCAGCCCGTAAGCAATCGCGGCCGCAGTCGGTTCGTTCAGCAGGCGCAATACGTGCAGCCCGGCAAGACGTGCCGCATCTTTGGTGCCCTGACGCTGTGCGTCATCGAAGTACGCAGGAACGGTAATCACCACGCCATCCGGCACGCCGCCTAACGCCGCTTCCGCACGCGCAGCCAGCGCGGATAAAATATCCGCCGATACCTGTACAGGATTAAGATTGCCAGCCGAGGTCTGAATCAGCGGCAGGCCGTTATCGCTGGCATGAAAGTGATACGGTAAATGCGGGTAGCGCTGCTGAATATCGTCCAGAGAACGCCCCATCAGGCGTTTGACTGAGCTGACGGTATTGTCCAGATCGTGGGCAGCATTGTCGCGTGCATCCCAGCCGACGCTGTGACCATCGTGACGATAGTGGACAACCGAGGGCAGCAGGTCGCGCCCATCGCTATCTGCCAGCGTCTGAGCTTCACCGCTGCGTACGGTGGCAACAAGAGAATGGGTGGTGCCTAAATCAATACCGACAGCCAGACGGCGCTGGTGCGGTGCGGCGCTAAGGCCAGGCTCACTAATTTGTAATAAGGCCATATTGAGCTTCCATCAATTGGCTGGCGAAAAACCCGATATAGCAATCACCATCGGGTTACCCGCCGGATTAACCAGTTATCTGTCCAGCAATTGTTCTTCGAGTTCTTCAACCTGTTGCTGGAGCTTGTCTAAAAAGCGTAGCTTGCGCACGGTGTCTGCGGCGTCTGTCCACGTCTCATTATCGAGTTCATCACGCATATGTGAACGGCGCTTAACGATCGTTGCCTGCAATCGCTCGGCGAAGGCCGCCAGCGCCTCATCGGCATCCGATCGCTGCGAGATCGCGTCCAGCTCTTCGCGCAGTTCCAGCTGTTCCATCAGGAATGCTGTGTCCTTCATCGTATGCTGTTCGTTGTTCACATCAAAACCGTGCAGCGACAGCATATACTCCGCGCGTCTCAGCGGATGATTGAGCGCCTGATAGGCGTTATTGATCGTCGCCGCCTGCTGCACCGCCAGCATGCGCTCGCGCTCTGGGCTGGCAGCATAACGGTCAGGATGGAACTGACGTTGCAAGTCCTGAAAACGGGATGCAAGCAGGCCGCCATCCACATCATAGCGAATCGGCAGCCCGAATAACGTAAAGTAATCCATAGTGGTACTCTGGGAGTTCTGGGTAGCAACACATGCTATTAATCGATCGCACGCTCACTACCCAAGAGGGGTCAGACGTTGAAACTTTCGCCGCAACCGCATTCGCCGGAAATGTTCGGATTATTGAACTTAAAGCCTTCGTTCAGCCCTTCTTTGACGAAATCCAACTCGGTTCCGTCAAGATAGACCAGACTTTTGCCGTCCACGATGACCTTCACGCCTTTGTCTTCAAAGACCGTATCACCGTCGTTCAAATCATCAACAAACTCCAGCACGTACGCCATACCGGAACAGCCGGATGTCCGTACGCCAAGACGCAGCCCAAGGCCTTTGCCCCGGTTTGCGATGAAAGCGTTCACGCGTTGTGCCGCACTTTCGCTCAGAGAAATCGACATACTGTTACCTCGATCGTTCGCCACCTCGACGGAATCAGGCACCGCAAGAAACGGTGCCCCGCCGAGTTCAGCCACAGAGATTACTGCGCGTCGCGCTTACTTTTGTAATCCGCAATCGCTGCCTTGATAGCGTCTTCCGCCAGAATGGAGCAGTGAATCTTCACCGGCGGTAGCTCAAGCTCTTCGGCAATCTGCGTGTTCTTAATCGCTTCAGCTTCATTCAGCGATTTGCCTTTTACCCACTCTGTGACCAGCGAGCTGGAGGCAATGGCAGAACCACAACCGTATGTCTTGAAGCGGGCATCTTCGATGATACCCTCATTGTTGACTTTTATCTGCAACTTCATCACATCGCCGCACGCTGGCGCGCCGACCATGCCGCTGCCGATAGAAGGATCGGCGTTGTCAAATGAACCCACGTTGCGTGGGTTTTCATAGTGATCAATTACTTTTTCGCTGTAAGCCATGATAGTCGTCCCCGAACTGGTGAATTAATGATGCGCCCACTCGATGCTGCTGATATCCACGCCCTGCTTGAACATTTCCCACAGCGGAGAAAGATCGCGCAGACGGCCGATGGATTTACGTACCAGCTCGATGGTGTAGTCGATCTCTTCTTCGGTGGTAAAACGTCCCAGCGAGAAACGGATCGAGCTATGTGCCAGCTCATCATTCATGCCCAGCGCACGTAACACGTAGGAGGGCTCCAGACTGGCCGACGTACAGGCAGAACCGGACGATACCGCCAGATCCTTGAGCGCCATAATCAGCGATTCACCTTCAACGTAGTTGAAGCTGACGTTCAGGATATTGGGCACGCCCTGCTCGATATCACCATTCAGGTAGACTTCTTCAATATCATTAATACCGTTCCACAGACGATCGCGCAGCGCACGCAGGCGATCCATTTCTGCGGTCATCTCTTCTTTCGCGATGCGGTAGGCTTCGCCCATGCCGACAATCTGGTGCACAGGCAAGGTGCCAGAACGCATGCCGCGCTCATGGCCGCCGCCGTGCATCTGCGCTTCGAGACGAATACGGGGTTTACGACGAACATACAGTGCCCCGATCCCTTTCGGCCCATAGATTTTATGGCCGGAGAAAGACATCAGATCCACTTTTAACTGGTTGAGATCGATAGGCAGTTTGCCTACGCTCTGCGTGGCATCAACATGGAACACGATACCGCGGCTGCGGCACATGTCACCGATAGCGGCAATATCCTGCACAACGCCGATTTCATTATTGACGTGCATGATGGAAACCAGAATGGTGTCCTCACGCATTGCCGCTTCGAGTTCAGCCAGATCGATAATGCCGTTACGCTGCGGGGCCAGATAAGTGACCTCGAAGCCTTCGCGTTCAAGCTGACGGCAGGTATCCAGCACGGCTTTGTGCTCGGTCTTGCTGGTGATGATGTGCTTACCCTTCTTCTGATAGAAGTTGGCAACACCTTTAATCGCGAGGTTATCGGCTTCGGTCGCGCCTGACGTGAAGACAATCTCACGTGGGTCGGCACCGACCAGTTCAGCAATTTGGTTACGGGCGATATCAACCGCCTCTTCCGCTTGCCAGCCAAAACGGTGGGAACGGGAAGCCGGGTTACCGAACGTACCGTCCAAGGTCAAACACTGCATCATTTTCTCAGCGACGCGCGGGTCAACCGGCGTGGTGGCTGAGTAGTCGAGATAGATAGGTAACTTCATTGCTCATAAACTCCGTACATCACTTCAAAACGTACAATGCGTTTTGTTTTATTGACAGGCTGTTTATACCCGCAACCTCTCGGGCCAATGCAAAAAATCTGGCGATGTTATCGTGGAACCATTTATCGTCAGAACACGCCGTGACAGTCGGACTAACATCAACACCACATTGGGCAATGTGGTCAGGATTATGCGGCTATCAGAAAGGCAAAACGTGACGAGTAAGGGTACTCGTCACGTTGAAGGTGTATCAGGCGCGCAGGTTAACGTTGATCGTTTCCTGGATACGTCCATTGGCGATGCGGCGCGTGTCAGCATCCTGACGATCCGCCACATCCAGCACTTCCTTATTATTCACCAGCTCATCCAGCGTGATGTTATTCAGGAAGTCGGTAATACGGTCACTCAGATCGCGCCACAGGGTGTGCGTCAGGCAGCGATCGCCACCCTGGCAGCCTTCGCGGCCCTGGCAACGCGTTGCATCAACAGATTCATCGACGGCCGAAATGACCATACCAACAGCGATTTCATTCGCGTTTTTACCCAGCAGGTAACCGCCGCCTGGGCCACGAACGCTGGCAACCAGCCCATTCTTGCGCAGACGCGAAAACAGCTGCTCCAGGTAAGACAGTGAAATACCCTGGCGTTCAGAAATATCCGCCAATGGAACGGGTCCTTCCTGGGAGTGCAGAGCCACATCGAGCATGGCGGTAACGGCGTAACGGCCTTTGGATGTCAGTCTCATGATAGTGGTACCTGTAGATAAAACATGTATTATGAAAACATGTATTGGCAGAACATACCGCGAGTCTGACATTCCTGAGTGTTTTAGTCAACTATTTAACCAAGTAAAACACTCAAGTATTATTCGTCGTGTGTTTTCTGTACCGAACTCAGTATTCCACGCAGAATGTTAAGCTCCTGACTTTCAGGCCTGGCGCGGGTAAACAGGCGGCGCAGCTTGTTCATCACCTGCCCTTGATGTGCCGGTCGGATAAATCCGGTTTGCAGCAGCGTCTGTTCAAGATGCTGGTAAAACCGCTCCAGATCGTCGACCAGCGGGTACGGCGACTCTTCATGTTCCGGCTGCCCAGCCTGTAAGCGATCCAAATGTGCAATGCGCACTTCATAAGCAATGATCTGCACCGCCATCGCCAGATTGAGCGAGCTGTATTCCGGGTTCGCGGGAATCGCCACGTGATAATGGCATTTCTGAAGCTCTTCATTCGTCAGCCCCACGCGTTCGCGCCCAAACACCAGCGCGACCGGCGCGTGTTCCGCTTCCTGCGCGCTACGAACACCGCACTCGCGTGGTTCCAGCATCGGCCAAGGTAAGGTTCGAGAACGCGCGCTGGTGCCAACGACCAGACCACAGCCTTCGAGCGCCTGATCGAACGAATCCACAATAGTGGCATTGCCGATAACATCGCTGGCGCCTGCCGCCAACGCAATTGCCTGCGAATCAGGCTTCACCAATGGGTTGACCAAATACAGTTTGCTTAACCCCATGGTTTTGATCGCCCTGGCCACTGATCCCATATTGCCAGTGTGCGACGTTTCAACCAGAACAATGCGAATATTGTCTAACATATGAACTCTGTTATGCGATAGATAGAAGGAAGTCGTGCAAAAAGGAAAACGGCATACCTTAACACAAACTTAGCTATTTTACTTTTCTACTGCTATACTCTGCGCCGCTTTCCGTTCTTTAACATTCCAGTGGACCGATACCATGCATCCGATGCTCAACATCGCTATACGCGCTGCGCGTAAAGCCGGTAATTTAATTGCCAAGAACTATGAAACGCCAGACGCCGTCGAAGCTAGCCAGAAAGGCAGCAACGATTTTGTGACCAACGTCGATCGGGATGCAGAACGTCTGATCGTTGAAGTCATCCGTAAGTCTTACCCACAGCACACCATTATTGGTGAAGAGTGTGGCGAGCTGGTTGGCGAAGATCCGGCAGTACAATGGGTTATCGATCCTCTGGATGGCACCACCAACTTCATCAAACGTTTACCTCACTTCGCTGTTTCTATCGCGGTCCGCATTAAAGGCCGTACCGAAGTTGCCGTTGTTTACGATCCTATGCGTAATGAACTGTTTACCGCGACCCGTGGTCAAGGCGCACAGCTGAACGGCTACCGTCTGCGCAGCAGCACTGCCCGCGATCTGGAAGGCACCGTACTGGCAACAGGTTTCCCTTTCAAATTAAAACAACACAGCAAAAGCTATATCAACGCCATCGGCGCGCTGTTCACCCACTGTGCGGATTTCCGCCGTACGGGTTCTGCTGCACTGGATCTGGCCTATGTGGCTGCGGGTCGCGTTGACGGTTTCTTTGAAATCGGCCTGAAGCCGTGGGATTTTGCTGGTGGCGAACTGCTGGTACGTGAAGCTGGCGGGATCGTGACCGATTTCGTTGGCGGCCATAACTATCTGGCATCCGGCAATCTGGTTGCAGGTAACCCACGTGTGGTGAAATCCATTCTGGGCACCATCCGTGAAGAATTGAGCGACGCGCTGAAACGCTAATTCCGACCCACTCCGGCCCACCTCCATAAAAACGAAATTGGGCCGGAGTTGTTATTTTTCTTTACATATGAATCCTGTATACGCATTGTTTATCCTTATACGATAATAATTATCAAACTCATTACACTGATAACTTCATCACATTGATAAACTGTGAATTAGGATCGCCACCATGTTAAGAAAATCAGTAAGATCACTCTTTCTGACCGCACTCCTCACCACCCCGCTTTTCAGCTACGCCACCCAATACCCTCTTACCGTCACCGATTTCGACGGAAGAAGTGTTACCATTAAACAAGAGCCACAGCGCATCATTCTGCAAGATGGGCGCGATATTATGACGATGGCATTGCTTGACCGCGATAATCCCTTTCAGCGTCTGGTCGCCTGGAACAATCTGGCGAAAAAACAGGACACCGCAACCTGGGATATGCTGAAAGGAAAATGGCCTCAGTCCGTTGGCATTTTGGATATGGGCTTCAGTGACAAAGGTAACGTCGATCTGGAAAGCGTGCTGTCAAAACAGCCGGACCTGATGATTGCCCAGCTGCGTGCCAAGGCAGCCCTGAAGGAAAGCGGAGTGATCGACAAGCTCAGCGCGCTGAATATTCCGGTACTGTTCGTCGATTATGAAGTGAATCCGGCTAAAGATACCGCCCCCAGCGTCGACCTGTTGGGTAAAGTTCTGAACCGGGAAGCCAATGCCAAAGCGTATACCGATTTCTATCGTCAACACTTCGATGCTATTCAGCAGAAAACCGCTGCAATCACCCCGAAACCTAGCGTCTTTGTTGAACCGATTGCCGGTAACTCAGACTCCTGCTGCTTCACACACAGCAACAGCGGCTGGGGCGGATTGGTTGAAGCGGTCGGCGCGAAAAATATAGGATCAGATTTGCTGCCGGGTGCATCAGGCTTTGTCTCGCTGGAAAAAATCATCAGCATGAAGCCCGATGTCTACATTATGACAGGCTCTAAGCGTGGCAACAGTCAGGTCCTGCCGCTAGGCTTGGGTGCCAGCGTAGAAGACGTGCGCAATCAGGCCGCTACGCTGCTAAATCGCACGGGTATCAGTCAGATCCCCGCGGTTCAGGCAAAACACGTCTACGGCGTTTACCACCATTTTTACAACCATCCCTACAACATTGTCGGTATGGAATATCTGGCCAAGGATATTTATCCTCAGGCCTTTACCAGCCTGAATCCTGATGATACGTATCACCATATCATTCAGAATTTTACCTCGCTGCCTGACAGTGACTTTATCTTTGCCTGGAAACAAGGTGAGTAATTTTTAATGAGTACAACCACTGAACCGGGTATCCGCAATACTGCCGCGGATGCCAACACCATTATGGACAACTATCGCGGCATCATTCGACGCCGTGTGGGTGTTATGGCGATACTGCTGTTGATCATCATCGGCTCGTTGTTGCTGGATTTTACGATGGGGCCTTCAGGGCTGACGCTTGATGTACTTTGGCAGACGCTGACCGATCCGGCCAGCGCCGATGCGGGTACGCGCGTGATCGTCTGGGATATTCGTCTGCCTTACGCGCTGATGGCTATCGTGGTCGGGCTGGCGCTTGGTCTGGCCGGTGCAGAGATGCAGACGATCCTGAACAACCCGTTGGCCAGCCCGTTTACGCTCGGCGTTTCTTCCGCAGCTGCGTTCGGTGCTGCGCTGGCTATCGTCCTCGGTATCGGCATCCCCGGTATTCCGGCTCAGTGGTTTATCTCCGCAAACGCCTTTATCTTCGCGCTGCTGGCAGCGTTGCTGCTTGATGGCATTACGCGCTGGACGCAGGTCGCCACCTCCGGCGTCGTGCTGTTCGGTATCGCGCTGGTGTTCACCTTCAACGCACTGGTTTCCATGCTCCAGTTCATCGCCAACGAAGACACGCTGCAAGGTCTGGTGTTCTGGACGATGGGCAGCCTGGCCCGCGCCTCGTGGGAAAAACTGGGAATCCTGCTGCTGGTGTTGGCTATCGTGATGCCAATTTCCCTGATGAGCTCATGGAAACTGACCGCGCTGCGGTTGGGTGAAGATCGCGCCGTGAGTTTTGGCATTAACGTTCGCCGCCTGCGTCTGGCGACGCTGCTGCGCATCAGTATTTTGTCCGCCATTTCAGTCGCGTTTGTTGGCCCTATCGGCTTCATCGGTCTGGTGGCTCCGCATATCGCACGCATGATTTTCGGCGAAGATCACCGCTTCTATCTGCCTGCCAGTGCGTTAACTGGCGCGCTGGTGTTGTCGATGGCGTCCGTTGCCTCGAAAAACCTCATCCCCGGCGTCATTATCCCGGTCGGGATCGTCACATCACTGGTTGGTGTTCCCTTCTTCCTGAGTATTATCCTGCGCCACAGAGGAAACGTATGAGCCAGCAAACCTCTTCTGGATTACGCCTTTCCCACTTTCGCGCCGGTTACCCCAAGCGTCAAGTGATTCGCGATCTGTCCGTACCACAGCTGCCGCGCGGGAAAATTACCGTGCTGCTCGGCCCCAACGGCAGCGGTAAATCCACGCTGTTGCGTGCAATGGCAGGTCTGAATGCTTCCGAAGGTGAACTGTGGTTGGATGACACCAACCTGATGGCGTTGCCTTTTGCCCAGCGGGCGGAAAAAGTCGTTTATCTGCCGCAATCCCTGCCTGCGGGCGTTCACCTGCACGTACTGGAATCGATTATCGTCGCACAGCGCGCGTCCGGCGGCATGCACAACGCCGAAAAGCAGGATGAAGTGATGAGCCTGCTGCGCCAGTTGGGCATTGAGCATCTGGCGTTGAGCTATCTCGATCAGCTCTCCGGCGGACAGAAACAGCTGGTAGGGTTAGCGCAATCGCTGATCCGTCAACCCTCGCTGCTCCTGCTGGACGAACCGCTCAGCGCGCTGGATCTGAACTATCAGTTCCACGTGATGGATTTGGTACGCAAGGAAACGCGCAAGCGCAACATCATCACCGTCGTGGTAGTGCATGACATCAATATCGCGCTGCGTCACGGCGACCACGTATTGATGCTGCAAAACGGTAATTTGATTGCCAATGGCGCACCGGCCGAGGTGATTAGCCCTGAAAGCCTGTCAGCGGTCTATGGCGTACGCGGACGCATCGAGCGCTGTTCGCAGGGCGTGCCGCAGGTGATTATCGACGGGCTGGTCAGCGAACCGACCATCTAAGCTTTTCTCTGGACGAATAGACGGTGAGTTCCCTCACCGTCTTCCTTACCTTCACCTTACCAAACGCGACGACGCTGATTCACCACACCAGAACCATACACCGTACACGCTATACCTCACGTTGACGCTATTCAGCACAAACGCGCAGAGGCAAGCCCATCGCGCATGTTCGTCAGCATGTTCTCAAACAAACGCAATGCCAAACCCACGCTGTTTACGTTGTAGTAGAGCGCCGCGTCATAATGCTTCAGATAATGTTCAAACTCTGGCTTATCGAGCAGTTTATAGATTGCTGTAAATCGCAAAATAAGGTGGCTGCAATTATTGAGATAGAGATCAAGCGTGCGGTAATCGCTTTTCATTAGCTGAGTAAGCAAGGCGGTCATATGCTCGAATTCCGTCAGTAGCGACGCATAATCCCCCAGATTTTCCGCACTGTGCTCAATCGGTTCCATACCGTCATCTCCCTTGGTTTTCGCCGCTGGTCAATCGAACCTATAGCCGCATACCGCCTTACTGCGCAGCATACGGCGCGATAGATTAGAAACGCTGCCAGTCCGCTTCATCCGAAGCAACGGCAGCTTTTTTCCTCACAGGAGAAAGACGTGGCGCGGATATTCCTGGTAACGCGGATGCAGAAGCGGAAGCCAGCGCCAGAGGGGTAACCTGTCCCACAATGAACTGCCCCACCAGTTGGCTCAACGTACTTGCCTGTTCCTGCAACGACTGCGACGCCGCAGACGCCTCTTCCACCAGTGAGGCGTTTTGCTGAGTCACATCATCCATCTGGTTAACCGCCTGATGCACCTGGCTGATACCCTGGCTTTGCTCCTCGGTCGCCGCCGCGATTTCATTGACTAGATCGGTCACTTGCTGGATCGCATCCTTCATCGCCGACATGTTTTTCCCTACATCGCTGGCTTGATCCACGCCCGCCGACACCAGCGAGTTTGAGGCATCAATCAAATCCTTGATTTCGCGCGCCGCGGTAGACGATCGCTGTGCCAGCGTACGCACTTCTCCCGCCACCACCGCAAAACCACGCCCCTGCTCACCAGCACGTGCGGCTTCTACCGCCGCATTCAGGGCGAGGATATTGGTCTGAAACGCGATGCCTTCGATGAGCGCAATGATCTCGGTGATCTTGCCTGAGCTGGTGCGAATGTGTTCCATCGTATTCAGCATCGTATTGACGGAATCCGCACTATTGATGGATATCTTGCTGGCATTCCCCGCCAGCAGGCTCGCCTGTTGCGTGTTCTCCGCGTTCTGGCGCACTGTCTCACTGATTTCCGTCATACTGGCCGCCGTTTGTTCCAGCGAAGCAGCCTGTTCCTCGGTGCGGGATGACAGATCTTCATTCCCCGCCGCAATCTGCGTCGCCGCGCTGCTCACTGACTGCGATGAAGCACTCACCGAAGCCAGCGCTGAGGATACCCGCTGCATCAGGCTGTTAAAGGCGCGAGCGGTATTTCCCACTTCATCCTTGCGTCGATCGTCAGCTTGAATCGTCAGGTCAAGATGGGTGCTAACGCTTTCCATCGTTTGACTCATGTTATTCAAACTTTTTCTAATGCCCAGAATAGTTCTCACCGCGAACAAGCCGATCAGCAACACGATCAGTAACGTACCGGACAACAGACCAAACCACGTTTGATCATAAATCCGTTTATTCATCTGACGCAGTTCGTCGCCCATTTCAACATTAAGATCGAATTGCTTACGGTAATTGGCGAGTAACTCACGTACCGCTTCTCCAGGTCCGTTTGCTCCTTGCAACAGGCCAAGCGCGATCTCGTTTTGGTTCGCCTTTGATGCGTTAAGAAAAACAGGTAGCGACGCCTGTAATTTTTTGGTCAGATCAATCGCCGTATGGGTCAGTTGGCGGTCTTCCTCGCTGGAGGCATCATTGATCAGGTAATACTCATTAAGCGTCTTTATTTCATCGATGGTTCTATTAATATCCTGCTCGATCGCGGGCAGCTTGCGATCGTCATCCGTGGTCTGATGACGATACAAAAAAAGCACCAGCGAGTTGCTTTTATCCACCAGACTATTTAAATCTTTAATGCTCGGAATCGCATTATCCTGAACATATTCAAAACGAGATTGGAACCCTGATAACAATGATAAAGTGACAATAACTAATGAGATAAGCGCCAGCGACATTAGTGAAAACGTCAACAGCAGGCGTTGCGTGATATTCATAACCGCTCCATTTTTTGAATTTTTATACCGCATTTTTTTCCTGATTCCGGTATGTCGACTAAACCGAATGTCCCTCCCTACGTGGCGTTTTGCGTAAAAGTCAGACATACCTTTACCACGTTCAATTATCGCCACAGAAGCAGACAGCTTGATAGCATCGATCATTAAAATCACTTAATAATCTCAAAACAATAGTTAAAATCTATCAAAGTAAGATAATCGATCGTCACAAACATCCATTGATCCTGCAACAAATTAATTAGAAGAGAATGGCTTGCGAAAAATCCTTCATCAGCCATGTTGCGATGAACAGTAGATATATTTTTCAATTGTTCGTCAGGCGATAAAATCGGTGAAAAAAGCACAAAAAAAAGCACTGACCGATGAGGTTCAGTGCTTTTCTATTATCTGGTTTACTGCATTATCTGGCTTACTGTGTGACGATGTTATTTCTTCGCTGGCAGCGTAACCCAATAGCCTGGCTGATATGGCAGCGGCAGGAACTTCTCGTGGAAGGTACGGAACGTTGCATCAGGATCGATATCCTTGAAAAGTTCCGGGTGCATCCATTTTGCTAACACCTGAATCGCCACAAACTGATACGGGCTATCATAGAACTGATGCCAGATTGCATGCGCGTTACCATCGGTTGCTACCGGCAGCGTTTTGAATGCTGAGCGTTCCATCAGTTTTTGCAGGCGTTGCAGCGCTTCCTTCTGATCGGCTCCCGGTCCAACGCCAACCCAGCCATTTGCCGTGTTGTAGTTTTTCCAGTTAGCTCCAGTCACCACCACCACATCCGGGCGAGAGCTGATAATCTGCTCTGGGTTCAGCGTACCAAACGTGCCGGGGATGATGTTTTTGGCAATGTTGTCACCGCCGGCAGCCTCAACCATGCGGCCAAAATTTTCATCACCGAATGACATGCAGCATTCTTCGTCATAACCGCCCGCGCGGTCAATCATCACTTTCGGACGTGGGCCCTGATAGTTCTTCAACCGATCGGTGACCAGCTCAATCTGCTCACGGCGGAATTTAATGATCTCTTCCGCACGCTGTGGTTTGCCAACCAGCTGGCCCATGATGTGAATGCTTTTTTCTGCGTTCTCAAACGGCTTCTCGCGGAAATCGATAAACACCACTGGAATCCCCAGCGAATTGAGTTTCTCGATCAGTTTGCCTTCATCCGTCGCCGCTTTTGACTCCAGATTCATCAGTACCAAATCCGGTTTCAGCGTCAATGCCTGCTCAACGTTGAAGGTACCGTCTTTCGCTCCGCCAAAGGTCGGCAGCTTTTTGATTTCCGGGTATTGCTTTTCATAAGCCATATAGCCGTCGTAATCGGCTTTTGGCAGATCGTCACGCCAGCCAACCACGCGCTGGAACGGTGCCTCGGTATCAAAGGCAGCCAGCAGATAAATCTGTCGACCTTCCCCGAGGATAATCCGCTTCACTTCGGATTTGATTTCTACTTTCCTGCCACTAACGTCTTCAATAACAATCGGGTTAGCGCTAGCGACAACGCTCGCGCTCAGCCCCAACAGAGCAACGACTGAAAACAGCCATTTCTTCATTATTATTCCCTTCTGCGATTATGGTTATAAATGATAATAGTTATCATTATTGAAATGATATCCTGCCGTGATTACCCGAAGCAATGGGTTTTTAGCGCAGCGTTAATAAAAGGTAAAATTAGCCGGAGAATGGCCGAATGCCGCCCATCATTGCGGGCTGTGCACTGAGGTAAAGCAGGACGCCGGAGCCAACTAAAATCAGCCCGCCAGCAAACGCCAGAAGAGAAAACGTCGCACGCTGCCACACGGGCGAAGCTCGGTTTGCACCTAAGCGCTCAACCACGCGACGGCAGTAAAAAACCAACACGGCCAGCGCCGAGATCGTGATCGCCGTTCCGGCAGCCATCACCAGCGCAGAGGCCACGCCCCACCAATACACGCCGATCACTTTAGAGAAAAGCAGCACCAGAATAGCGCCGGAACACGGACGCATTCCCATTGCCAGCACAATCATCAGACGCGTGCGCCAACTGCTATCGCGCTCAAGTTCTTCATTACTCGGGAGATGGCGGTGCCCGCAGCCGCAGTCGGCATCGTGTTGATGAGAAGAAGAGGAAAGCGCAGGCGTCGGGCGAAGCACCATACGTCCATCGGTTGGTACGTTAAACTGGGTGACGTGAGAAGGGGTTATGTGCAAAGGCGTTACGCGCAAAATCGTCGCCGGTTTAGGCTGCCGCACGATGGCGATATACAGCTGTTTCAACGCGCGGAAACAGAGCAGCAGCCCGAGCCCCGCCACCAGCACAAAGCTCCCCTTTTCCATCCAGAAACTGCTGTTATGCAACGTTCGGCTGGATAACTGCAAGATCCCTAAGACTATGGTCACCAGCGCTACCGCCATCAGCCCCTGAACCAGCGACGCGGCAAGCGTCAACTTCAGGCTGCTTTTCAGCTTCGACGGGTGTGTCGCCAGATAGGTCATGATAACGACTTTACCGTGCCCCGGCCCAACGGCATGAAGCACGCCATAGACCAGACTGAACATCATCAGACTCAGCCCCGCCTGATGCGGCTGCTGTTCCACCATCTGCAACAGGTGCGACATCTGCTGATGCAGCGACTTCTGCCAGATCGCGCTTTGCAGCACGATTTGCGGCCAGTATCCCACGATGTAATGCAGCGCCGAGGCCAGCAGCGCCAAGAACAGCCACAGCGGCCACAGATCGCGCAATCGACTCAACAACGAGCGCTGACGCGGCAGTGAGCCGAGGTTCACTGACATTGCAACGTCACCCGCTGTGCAAACTGTTTCCCTAGCTCCATGTCTTCATCCGGCGCATCGTTCTTATCCAGCGACAGCGCATAGGATTGCAGTTCAGCGTTAGGTTCCGGCGTGACGAGCGAAGTTTTACAACGTGAAGCCAGCGCAGGCGCCAGCGTAACGGCCTTGTCGTTCTGGTAGGACATATCAACAAAGTAGGTAGGATCGTAAGTAGAAATCAGCAAAGGCTTGCCGGCCAGCGGCTGTGGATGCGCCAGCGGCAGCACAAACTCCAGTACCGCCTGATTGCCTTTGCGGGAAAGGTGATATTCGGTTGGCATCGGCGCATATTTCACGGGCTGACCATCACGGTAAATATCGGTGAAATAGTGCTGTCCTAACACATTCGCCATCACTTCCGCCGCCAGCTTTTTCCAGACTTCAGAGTCCTTCTTGGCCTTCCCGGCATCATACAACAGGTCGGCAGACGTGATGGGATCCATCGTCCACAGCATGCGTAAACCGGTGATGTTGTCGTTCTGGCTCTCAACTGTCGTCTGCATATCAATAAAACTGTGTGGGTGAGCGAAAACGGGCTGGCCGAACGCCAGACCTGTCATCAGCAACGTTATCCGTCCGCACCATCGTTTCAAAGCGTTATAATGTAACATTATTTTTACCATACTGCGTTATATTGACAATGCACGCCATTTCTTATGCTTTTCCGGCCACAGAGTGATGACTGACAGAAGGCCGAATAAACAGGGCCGGAACCGCCAGCAGCGCCATCACCCAAAACGTGCCGCCCTGCAAGTGTTCAAACAGGAAACCGGACACCATCGTCATCACCGCGATACTTCCGCCCATCGCCAGCGCGGAATACACCGCCTGTAACCGCAGGATGTCACCACCGGTGCGTGCGGCGATAAAGCGCATGGCGGCCAGATGGCAAACGGTGAAGGTGCCACAGTGCAATATCTGTATCACAATCAGCCATGGCAGAGCCACTGTCGCGCCCATCAAGCCCCAGCGCACCACGCCGCATACGGCAGAGAGCAACAGAAGCTGTCTGGCACTCCAGCGTCGGAACAGGCGTTGGCTGAAGGTAAAGATAACAATCTCCGCGACCACGCCTAACGACCAGAGATAGCCGATAATCGAGGCGGAATAGCCCGAATCCTGCCAATAAATGACGCTGAAACCATAGTACGCCGCGTGTGCGCCTTGCAGCAGCGACACACAAAGCAGGAAGCGCCATACCGCAGGTTCAGTCAGCAATCGTTTCCACGGCGTGACGCTAACCGACTGCGCTGTCGAGGTTGCGGCTTGCGGCATCACGCTAGGGCGAAGCAGCATGCCCAAGAGCATGACGGCCAGTCCCGCGCTGAGGATTGCCAGGATCGCGGGGTGTCCCCAGATAGCGACCAGTTCCCCCGTTGCCGCAGAAGCGATAACAAACGCGATCGAACCCCAGACGCGAACCTTGCCGTAATCCATCACAATCTGCCGCTGCCACGTCGCGGCTAATGCATCCGTCAGTGGTACCAGCGGTGCGAAAAACAGGTTAAATCCGATCATCACTATCATCAGCCACAGCCAGGCATTCCCCAGCCAGAAACCGACAGCCAGCGCCAGTGACAGCAACGCCAGTCCACGTAATACCGTAATCAATTTGGACGGATCTTTCACGCTGGGCGTGATGACCAGACTGCCGACGAAGCGCGCCACCAGCCCCGCGCCCAGCAGCATGCCGATCGACTCAGCGGACAGCCCCTCGCCTTTCAGCCACCCGCCCCAAAACGGCAGGAAAACGCCATAGCAAAAAAAGTAGGTGAAATAGCTCAGCGCCAACCAGCGCGTCGATTGCAAAACCATGATTTCTCCCTTTCGATGACGAACTCTCCTAGCTTCGGCACTTTTTTGCTAGCTACTCTTTTTTGCCGGTTACTGTGTCAGAGTGCACACGGCGGTGCAACGCGTTATTCACCATTAAACGTGAACGGAGATAGTGTCATGATGCGACGGCTCGAAGGATGGCGGCCAGGGATGCCGCCATAAAAAAACGTGAGGAACGTTTTTCAACGTCGCTTGCGACGGCCCGAAGGGTGGCGGTCGGATGGCCGCCATAAAAAACGCCAGCACTCAGGCTGGCGTTTAGGACGTGTTCCGACAGTAATGTCAGAGAAAATGCCGAATTATGCGTAAACCGGGAAGCGGGCGCAGATCTCCAGAACTTTCTGTTTCACGCGTTCAATGGTCGCTTCGTCGTTGATGTTGTCCAACACATCACAGATCCAGCCAGCCAGTTCACGCACTTCCGCTTCTTTAAAGCCGCGACGGGTTGCCGCTGGCGTACCGATACGGATACCGGAAGTCACGAACGGGCTCTTCGGATCGTTAGGCACGCTGTTTTTGTTCACGGTGATGTTTGCACGGCCCAGCGCAGCATCAGCTTCTTTACCAGTCAGGTTTTTGCTCACCAGATCCAGCAGGAACAGGTGGTTGCTGGTTCCACCAGAAACCACGTTGAAACCACGTGACAGGAAGACTTCAACCATTGCTTTGGCGTTTTTCGCGACCTGCTGCTGGTAAACCTTGAATTCAGGCTCCATCGCTTCTTTCAGCGCAACGGCTTTACCGGCGATAACGTGCATCAACGGGCCGCCCTGACCGCCAGGGAATACCGCAGAGTTCAGTTTCTTGTACAGCTCTTCGTCGCCGCCTTTCGCCAGAATCAGGCCACCGCGTGGACCAGCCAGCGTTTTGTGCGTGGTGGTAGTCACGATATGAGCATGAGGAACCGGGTTAGGGTAAACATCCGCGGCAATCAGGCCAGCAACGTGTGCCATATCAACAAACAGATAAGCACCGATGCTGTCAGCGATTTCGCGCATCTTCGCCCAGTCAACGACGCCAGAGTAAGCAGAGAAACCGCCGACGATCATTTTTGGCTTGTGCGTACGCGCCAGTTCAGCCATTTCGTCGTAGTCGATCTTACCGCTTTCGTCGATGCCGTAAGGAATAACGTTATACAGTTTACCTGACAGGTTAACCGGAGAACCGTGCGTCAGGTGACCACCGTGCGCCAGGTTCATACCCAGAATGGTGTCGCCCGGCTGCAGCAGCGCAGTGTAAACGGCAAAGTTAGCCTGAGAACCAGAGTGCGGCTGCACGTTGGCATAATCTGCACCGAACAGCGCTTTCGCACGATCGATCGCCAACTGCTCAACGATATCAACGTACTCACAGCCGCCGTAGTAACGCTTGCCCGGATAACCTTCAGCATACTTGTTCGTCAGCTGAGACCCTTGAGCCTGCATAACGCGTGGGCTGGTGTAGTTTTCTGACGCAATCAGTTCGATGTGCTCTTCCTGACGCACCACTTCTTGCTCCATTGCTTGCCACAGGTCGGCATCATAATCGGCAATGTTCATTTCACGCTTTAACATCCGGATCTCCTGACTCAGCTAACATAAATATACTGGGAATTAATGGCCCATTTGGAAATTGGGCTACCCTTTTGGGGAATGGCGTATAGTGTAAACCGTTTTTCCCTAATGAAGATAGGTCTTGACAGAGGTTTTTACGCAAACGATTAGCTACAGGCAGCACAAGGCTTCAGCAAATATCTGCTGCGCAGTGGTAAACGGATTTTTCTTCATTCTCAACCTGCTATTTCTTCATGTTATTCCCTTTGGCTCCGCCTAAAAACCCCTACCACCCAAAAGGTAATTTACAGCGGCGGACAAACCCAATAAGATGCATATAAAATACAACTTATAAGTCATGCCAATAAATAAGGAGTCACCATGCTGGATAACCAAACTATCGCCATCGTTAAGTCAACCATTCCTCTGCTGGCGGAAACCGGCCCGAAACTGACCGCACACTTCTACGATCGCATGTTTACGCATAACCCTGAGCTCAAAGATATTTTTAACATGAGCAATCAGCGCAATGGCGATCAGCGTGAAGCGTTGTTCAATGCCATCTGTGCTTATGCAACGAATATTGAAAATCTGGCCGCACTGCTGCCTGCGGTTGAACGTATCGCCCAAAAGCATGCCAGCTTTAACATTCAGGCCGATCAGTATCAGATCGTGGGTAATCACTTATTGGCAACGCTGGATGAACTGTTTAGCCCAGGGCAAGAAGTACTGGATGCCTGGGGTAAAGCCTATGGCGTGCTGGCGAATGTCTTCATCCAGCGCGAAGGCGATATCTACCGCAGTACCGAAGCGCAAAACGGCGGCTGGAGCGGTGTGCGACCTTTCCGTATTGTGAACAAGCAGCCGCAAAGCTCGGTGATTACCAGCTTCACGTTGGAACCCACCGACGGCCAGCCTATTGCTGATTTTCAACCGGGCCAGTATCTGGCGGTTTACATCAAGCATGACAGTTTTGCCAACCAGGAGATTCGCCAATACTCTCTGACTCACGCACCAAATGGAAAATCCTACCGGATTGCAGTGAAACGTGAAGCACAGGGCACCGTTTCGGGCTATCTGCATGATACCGCTCGTGAAGGCGATATCATTCATCTGGCGGCTCCGCACGGCGATTTCTTCCTTGATATCCCCGCTTCCACGCCGGTTGCCCTGATTTCTGGCGGCGTGGGACAAACCCCGATGCTGGGCATGTTGCATACGCTCAAGCAGCAGGATCATCAGGCGAAGATGCTATGGCTGCATGCAGCAGAAAATGGCACGGCGCATGCTTTTGCGGATGAAATCGGAAAAACGGGACAGTCGCTGCCACAGTTCCAGCACCACATCTGGTATCGGGAACCGCAGCAGGCCGATCGTCCGGGCGAAGACTATCATCACAGCGGGCTGATGCAGTTGGACTCGTTAAAAGATGAATTAACCACGCCAGATATGCACTATTACCTGTGCGGCCCTGTGGTTTTCATGCAATTTATCGCACAGCAGTTGCTGGCTATGGGTATCCCCGCTGAGCAGCTACATTACGAATGTTTTGGTCCGCATAAAGTTGTCTAACCCTCATTGATAACGGATCAAACCCAAAGGCCGCTTTTGCGGCCTTTTTTTCATCTTTCAGAAAACCACCAGAACATACCCTAAATAATTCAAGTTGCGTGAAGGCGGCAACTGCGCGAATCCCCAGGAGCTTACTCAGGTAAGTGACTGGGGTGAGTAAGGGCGGCCAACGCGCAAGCAGCTTGAAGTATGACGGGTATAAAACACCTTATTGATCACAAATCTATATGCCAATACGGTAGTGCTCCGCTAAAAAAGAGGTGGGTCACAAAAAACAAGGTCTTATTAAAATAACATTTCATTTTTAATGAATAGTTATTTCATCAAAGAAGCCTCGTTTAGGCATCGGCTTGGGTGCACAATAAAAGCCCGACGTTCTCGCTAAAGGCCGTGACAAGAGCGATAAAAAACAGCGACCTTCCTTTGATAACGCCTGGGTTCATTAACCGTTTTCGACTAACCAACAAGGGATATGTCTGACCATGGCAAAACGTTTTTCAGAAAGTGTAGCTTTAGCTCTGATACTTTCCGCCCCTTTCACACTGGTACATGCTAAAACGCCCGCCGCGGCACACCAGACCGCCGCGCCGGACAGCATTAACTTACTGTCGGGTTCAACACTGGGTGAAAAAACCGGCTTATCCGGTAATGTCACCGTACGGGATATTCATCTGCCTGCCACCATCATTATCAGAGACCAGCAGGGTCAGAAGCGGCAGACACAGACCGATGAGCAGGGAAAATATCACCTCGATGTCTCTGGCCTCACACCGCCGCTACGTCTGTTAGCCATCGAATCCGGCGGCAATAACTGCCTGCTGAATAATATTTCCCGTGCAATCTGCCTGTCTGCTGTCGCCCCGTCATTGCATGACGGTAAAGAGAATATTGCCAATATCAACCCGCTGACTGACCGCATTACCTCAGATATTGCGGTGGCAGCAGGCTACATTGGTCCACAGCAGCTAACGGACGACACAGCATCACCAAAGATGGACGCCGCAGCATGGAAAAAAGCCTACGCCGATTTTCATGCAGGCTTTAATGACGCGTTAAAACAGGTTGGCGTCAGCGCGCCCAAGAGTTTCGACCCTCTGACTTACCCCGCGGCCCAGCAGGATGCGGTCGCCAAAATCGTCAACGTCATTAACCATACCCGCAATTATCACAACGATACCGGCCATTCTGGCCATACGGTACTGACCGACAGTGCGTTCCATCCCATCGTCGGCCTGAATAATAAAGGCGATTATGAACCGCTGGATTACCGTTCTGCCCGCCAAAGTCTGGACGCGATCCAGAAAGCGCAAACCCGCATTTTCATGGTCGGCGACTCAACCGCGGCAACCTATGAAAAAATGCGCTTCCCGCGTATGGGATGGGGTCAGGTTTTTGAACAGCAGTTCAGTAAAGACAGTGGTGTAAAAGTCGTCAATGGCGCACGTGCAGGCCGTAGCTCACGCGACTATTTCTACGAAGGCTGGTTCCGCCAGATGCAGCCGCTGATGAAAGAGGGTGATTTCCTGTTTATCCAAATGGGACACAACGATCAAAATTGCAACAGTGCAAAAGCGGTACGTGGCCCGGCGGATGTCGCTAACCTCTGTACTTACCCGAACGATGCCGCAGGGAAAAAGCAGGCACCGCAGGGGAAAGCCGATATGTCATTCCAGACATCGCTAGAGCGCTACATCACTTTCGCCCGCCAGCACAAACTCACACCGGTTCTGCTTACCCCGACCACCCGAGTAAAAACGGCTGACGGGAAAAACGGCACGCCTGCGGTACACAGTCACTTCACCAAGCAAAACGCGGAAAATGGCTATGCCTTCATCGGCGATTACAGCCAAACCATAAGGAATACGGCTGCTGATAACAAGGTGATTTTGCTGGACGTTGAACCCGCCACTATTGCGTTGGCGAACCAGGGCAACAGCGACCATTGGAAACAATACTGGCTGGTGATCGATCCTAAACAATATCCTTACTATCGCGATCAGGCCGGTAGCCTGAGCAAACCGGATACCACCCATTTTCAGAAAAAAGGCGCTATCGCCGTGGCAGGGATTGTCGCCGACGCTATTCGGCAGGAACCCGCTTTAGCGTCGCTGGCGGAAAAAACGGCCAGCAAACACAAGTAGTCATTAGTCAGGCAAAACGATAAGACCGAACCGCGCGCGGCGTTACATCGCCGCGCGTTATATACCCTTCCCTTACCGATTACAGGACTCTGGACATGATAAACGCCTCACACCTCTGCAAAACGCTGACCTTAGCCATGTTGATTTCCTCGCCCTGGGCGCTAGCGCAGGCTGCCGACTACAATGCGCTGGTTTCCAGCAACGCAGAGGACACCAAAGCCTACAAAACTATTTCTGAAGCCATCGCCAGCGCCCCGGCAGACAGCTCGCCGTTTGTGATCTATGTGAAAAATGGCGTGTACCACGAGCGCCTGACCATTACGCGCCCCAACATTCACCTACAGGGTGAAAGCCGTGACGGCACCGTGATCTCCGCGACCACCGCCGCTGGGATGCTCAAACCCGATGGCAGCAAGTGGGGAACCTATGGCAGTAACACAGTGAAAGTCGATGCGCCCGATTTCAGCGCTCGTTCACTGACCATCAACAATGGTTTTGATTATCCGGCCAATCAGGCTAAAGCTAACGATGACCCAACCAAATTAAAAGACTCGCAGGCCGTTGCGCTGCTGGTTGCCGAAAATAGCGATCGGGCGTGGTTCCATGATGTCAGCCTGACGGGCTATCAGGACACGCTCTATGTGAAAGGGGGACGCAGCTTCTTCTCACAATGCCGCATCAGCGGCACCGTTGATTTCATCTTTGGTAACGGGACTGCACTGTTTGACGATTGCGACATTGTCGCGCGTAACCGTACCGACGTGAAAGATCAGCCGATTGGCTATCTCACCGCGCCCAGCACCGACATTAAACAAAAATATGGCTTGGTCATTATCAATAGCCGGGTGACGAAAGAACAAGACGTCCCAGCGAACAGCTATGGCCTGGGTCGCCCTTGGCACCCAACGACCACCTTTGACGATGGGCGCTATGCCGATCCTAACGCGATCGGCCAGACCGTCTTCCTGAACACCAGCATGGATGACCATATTTATGGCTGGGACAAAATGTCAGGCAAAGATAAACAAGGCGAGAAAATCTGGTTCCATCCGCAGGACTCACGCTTTTTCGAGTATAAATCCAGCGGTAAAGGGGCTGAGAAAAACGATCAACGCCGTCAGTTAAGCGATGCGGAAGCGGCAGAATACACCGCAGACAAAGTGCTGGCAGGTTGGGTTCCTACCGCGCCTAAAGGAAAGTAGAAGTAGAGTAGAAGAAATGTGACGAAGCCAGCCCTCATCAGGCTGGCTTCTAAAACAGAACAACGCGAGACGAGGCGATTAAATCGCTTCTTCGTCTTCTTCACCGGTGCGAATACGGACAACGCGCGCCACATCAAAGACGAAAATTTTACCGTCGCCGATTTTACCCGTTTGCGCGGTCTGCGTGATGGTTTCTACGCAGGTATCGACGATGTCATCTGACACGACAATTTCGATTTTTACTTTTGGCAGAAAATCGACCATGTATTCTGCGCCACGATACAGCTCGGTGTGGCCTTTCTGACGACCAAAACCTTTAACTTCTGTTACCGTCATCCCTGTGATGCCCACTTCAGCTAACGCTTCACGCACATCGTCCAGTTTGAACGGCTTAATAATCGCATCAATTTTCTTCATGGAGGAACCTTTGTGTTATCTATGTTGCGGCCAAAGCCGAGCATCAGCAAGTGAACAGCATGTCAGAACTCAGGCGGACAATCTACACCCGCACGGCTCTCTCAGCGCTAGTCTTTAAAATCGTTGGCATCCAGCTCATGGCGGCCCAACAGTTTATAAAATTCCGTTCGGTTACGCCCGGCCATTCGCGCGGCCTGCGTCACGTTACCTTTTGCGATCTGTAATAGTTTTCGCAAATAGTTAAGCTCAAACTGATGACGCGCTTCAACAAACGTTGGCAGGGCGGTATTTTCACCTTCCAGCGCTTGTTCAACCAGCGCATCGCTGATCACCGGTGCGCTGGTCAGCGCCACACACTGTTCGATGACATTCACCAGTTGACGCACGTTACCCGGCCAGCTTGCCGTCATCAAGCGCTTCATCGCATCGGTTGAAAAGGTGCGCACAAAAGGCTTGTGGCGATTAGCGGATTCACGCAGCAGATGGTTTGCCAACATCGGGATATCTTCAGCACGCTCATGCAGCGCGGGCAGCTTCATATTCACTACATTGAGCCGATAATAGAGATCCTCGCGAAATTCGTTCTTCTCCATCGCCTTCGGCAAATCACGGTGCGTGGCGGAAATAATCCGCACGTCAATGTCCAAATCGCGGTTGCTACCCAGCGGGCGGACTTTTCGCTCCTGCAGAACGCGCAGCAGCTTAACCTGTAAGGACAGCGGCATATCGCCGATTTCATCTAAAAACAGCGTGCCGCCTTCCGCCGCCTGAAAAAGCCCTTCACGGCTGCTAACCGCACCGGTAAAGGCCCCTTTTGCATGGCCGAACAGCTCCGACTCCAGCAATGGCTCCGGCAGCGCACCGCAGTTAATGGCAATGAAGGCTTTTTTTGCACGCGGGCTTGCCGCATGAATCGCCTGAGCCAGCACCTCTTTCCCTGTTCCGCTCTGGCCGTTAATCAGCACGCTGACGTCCGACTGCGCGACCATTCTGGCCTGCTCCAGCAGACGCAGCATAATCGGGCTGCGCGTCACGATGGTTTCACGCCAGCTTTCATCACCCGCCGGGGCGGACAATGCTAGCGCTTCGTCTATCGCTTTGTAGAGCGCATCGCGGTCAACAGGCTTCGTCAGGAAGCTGAATACGCCCTGCTGTGTAGCCGCAACCGCATCGGGAATGGAACCGTGAGCAGTTAAAATGATCACCGGCATCCCCGGCTGATAGCGCTGAATTTCGGCAAACAGCGCCATGCCATCCATTTCATCCATACGAAGATCGCTGATCACCAGATCGAACGTCTCACGCGTTAACAGCCGCAGCGCCTCTTGGCCACTCTCCGCCGTCATCACGCTAAATCCTTCGCTGGTCAGCCGCATGCCCAACAGTTTCAGCAGGCTGGGGTCATCATCCACGAGCAACAAACTCGCCGTTTTTCGGGCTGTCATTGTCTTGTTGACTCCTTCTTCGTCGTCGCGTTGTCCGTATGTGATTCCATCGGCGGCGTATAGGTGTCATCCGCGTCAACCGGCTCATTTCTGGATTTCGTTGCCGAATTGCGCGAACTGTCTTTATTTGCACTACTGCTATTTGCACCAGAATTCCCGCGACGATCGCCGTCGTTATCCGGCATGTCCCCCGACAGCTGCTTACGAGACGACAGTTGGCGCTCAATATCCGTCAGATTTTCCAGTTTCTGCGTAGTTGTTTCTAACTGATATTGCAGGTGACTTTGCTGTACACGCAGAGCATCTAGCTGCTTGTCGCTGGATTCCTGCAAACGCTTATAGCGCAGACGCTCATCCGACAGCGCCAAGAACAACGTTTGTCTGTCACGCCAGGTTTGCATCAGCGGGCGCAGCGCCGCTGGGAAAGCCAGACGATATAAATTGATCTGTTCCAGCACCTGACGGCGTTCAGCCTGAGTAATACCAGCATTATCCAGCAGGATGCCCTGCTTAAATATGCTATCCCAGCTATCACCCGCAACTTGCCCGGCTTCCTCACGGGCCTGGAACTGCGTTAAACGCCCGGCACAGTCCATCGCCCGCAACCAGTAAAGCGCGTTGTTCATGGATTCACGATCGTCTATCTGCCACAGATGCTCGCATTGCGCGATACGGAAATCGGCAACCTGCTCTTTCGGCGGTGTCGCCTCCGTCTCCAGCAACGCCGTGCCGCTGATTACATGGCTATTACACGCAGCCAAAACGAGCGGTGACGACATGACCACCGCTTTCAACAGACGGGAAAATCTTCTACTCGCTAGCCATCCCTTCATAAATCCTACATTCATTCTCTATTCATTCTCGGACTATTCGTTATCGGACAATAAGGGCAGCTCGATGCGAAAACACACATCAGCATAGTCCACGGTAATTAGGCTAAGCTCACCACGCATACGACGAATGCAATCACGCGCAATGCTCAACCCCAGTCCGCTTCCTTTGACTGCACCACGGCGCTGATGGCTGCCCTGATAAAAGGGCTCAAAAATCATGCTCCGCTCTGCATCGGGAATAGGCGTACCATTGTTGGCGACATCAATCTGAACGCGATTGCCAATCTGACGGCTATAAATCCAAATGTTACCGGATTCCTTACCGTAGTGCACCGCATTGGAATAGAGATTATCGATCACTCGCATCAATAGCGTCGTCTCCGCCCAACAGTGATCAACGGCTAGCGTCACATCGGTATGAATCATTTTGGCGCGGGCAGGCAAGCTGTGAGAGGCCACGACAATATCGACGATTTCTTCGATTTCCACCCGCTCCAGCTCGGTCGGCGTATCCGCCAGCTTGCGATTGTAGTCCAGCAGTTGATCGATCAGCTGTAGCAGGTGGCGACTGCTGCTATCAAGAATAGCAACCACCTCTTTCTGATCGGCAGTCAGCGGACCAACCACCTCATCGGCCAGCAATTCAGTGCCTTCCCGCAGGCTAGCCAGCGGTGTTTTCAGTTCGTGGGAGATGTGGCGTAAAAACTCATGTCGCTGTGATTCGAGCCAGGACAGACGCTCGCTCAACCAGATAATACGCTGCGCCAAGGTTCGAATTTCACGCGGGCCTTTGAAGGTGCTGGTGTTGCCCAGCGAGCGCCCTTCGCCAAGGCGGTTAATCATTCGCTCGACGCCATTAACGGGGCCGATAATCATCCGTGTAAAGAGGACCACCAGCAGCACGCTGACTAGAAACAAGAGCAGCGCCTGCCAGCCAAAGAACTGACCGCGTTCGGAAATAGCCTGCTGGAGCTGCTGCCCACGGGAGAAAACGACGTCACGCGTCACCTGCACCATCTGTCCGTTAGCGCGGGAGAACCCTTCCAGCAGGCTGGATGCCGTTTGTTCCGGACCGCTGTTATGGCAGCGTATGTCGCCGAGCTGAGTAAGGAGTTGACGTAGCGTCTGGTAATAGCGGGGATCGGGCAGGACCTGCGCGTGAGAATCCAGCATTTGCAAATACTGTTTACGCTGGTTCTGATAGAGCGTCGCCAGCGTCTGATCGTCCAATACACAGTATTGCCGGTAGCTACGCTCCATCGCCAGCGCAACGCTGGTCATTGCCTCGCTGCGGCGGGCATCCGTCAGCGTTGTCCGGTTAATATCCGCAGCCTGTTCGCTCAGCATGTTCAGGCTTTGATAAGCCTGATAGGCCAGCACCAACAGCGGCAGCAACACCAGCAAGAACGCCATAATTACTAATTGCCGCAGAGAACGCGGGAATAAACGCCATCGTTTCAAAGAAATCATCTCGTTACCTATCGAATCCGCTCTGATGCTAACTGAGTCTTATAAAAGTTCAACGTTTTCCCTTACGACATGCGCAACGCTTCGCAATGTGGCATGAATACCAATGTAAGGACGGCAAAAATCACGCCATAAAAACAATCAGGGGGATTCTCTGGGGAGACGTGGCGGGGTTAAAACGTCACGCGGCCAGAAGAATCACTCCTTCTGGCCGCGTAACTGAATAGGCGGTGCCTCACTCAACGTGTCGCCCGATGCTTGATAACGTTCGTTTTCACGCTCGATTATCGGTCTGGTGGACGATAGGCACCCTTTCTTTTGGCATCATTCCAGATGTTATGAGCGAAAATGTTTGCCAGTTAGCAACGCAATCATAACCAGTTGAATGAGCAACTACACTTAATATGCACTTATGATGCCAACCTTAAAATAAAAAAATTAACATCATGATTAATAGTGATTTTTATTTCAAAACTAACCAAGAAAAATATAACCCGAAATACAAATAACGAAAATACGCGCAAAAGAGACGATTTATGTCGCTAAAAACAGACAGCTTTATGATGGCATCACGCCGTTCATATAAATCAAACAGTTAAATGTCACCAATTAGAGACAGTAAAAAACCTGTCCGTCGCAAAAAAACGACAAACGGAGAAAACAGACGTAAAAAAGGGGCCGAAGCCCCTTTCTCTGACTGACCTAAACTTAGCCCAGCTGTCTACGCGCATTGCGGAACATACGCATCCACGGGCCATCCTCGCCCCACTCTTCCGGGTGCCAGGAGTTACTGACGGTACGGAACACACGCTCAGGGTGCGGCATCATGACAGTTGCCCGACCGCTGGTGCTGGTAACCGCCGTAATACCGTTTGGTGAGCCATTCGGGTTAGCCGGATAGTTCTCGGTTACCTGACCGTAGTGGTTGATATAACGCAGCGCCACCAGACCGTGCTCTTCAATCGCCGCCAGATGCGCGCCGTCGCGGACTTCAACTTGACCTTCACCGTGTGAAACGGCAATCGGCATGCGCGATCCGGCCATGTCATTCATGAACAACGACGGACTTTTCTCCACTTCAACCAGGCTGAAGCGCGCTTCAAAGCGATCGGATTTATTGCGGACAAAACGCGGCCAGAGATCGGCACCCGGAATCAGCTCACGCAGGTTGGACATCATCTGGCAACCGTTACATACGCCTAGCGCCAGCGTATGTGGACGCAGGAAGAATTCAGCGAATTCATCGCGTACGCGAGAGTTGAACAGAATGGATTTAGCCCAGCCTTCACCCGCGCCCAGCACGTCACCATAAGAGAAGCCGCCACACGCAACCAGCGCCTGGAAATCCTGCAAGTTACGGCGATTCGCCAGCAGGTCACTCATATGGATGTCGATGGCATCAAAGCCCGCACGGTGGAACGCCGCCGCCATTTCTACGTGAGAGTTCACACCCTGCTCACGCAGGACTGCCACTTTAGGGCGGACATTTTTAGCAATGTAAGGCGCGGCGATATCTTCCTGCGGATTGAAGGTCAGCGACACGTTCAGGCCAGGATCGTTATCATCCTGTCTGGCGATGTGTTCCTGATCGGCACACTGCGGGTTATCACGCAGGCGCTGCATCTGCCAGCTGGTTTCAGCCCACCAGCGACGCAGCGTTGAACGGCTTTCCTGATAGACCGCTTCTGCACCCTGATTGATGGTGAAACGCGTGCCTTCTTCAGCATGACCGAGGTAATGCACGCAGTCTGCCAGACCATGCAGTGCCAGAACCGCTTCCACTTCCGCACGACGTGCCGCAGGGATCTGGATTACTGCACCAAGCTCTTCGTTAAACAGCGTCGCCAGCGTATCCTCACCCTGAGACGCGATATCGACAGTCACGCCGCAATGGCCAGCAAACGCCATCTCTGCCAGCGTAACCAGCAGGCCGCCGTCTGAACGGTCGTGATAGGCCAGAAGCGCTTTATCCGCGACCAGTTGCTGCATGGCATTAAAGAAGCCAGCCAACTGCTCAGGGCTATGCACATCTGCCGTCTTACGACCCAACTGGCGATAAACCTGTGCCAGCGCCGTCGCACCCAGTGCTTTATTGCCTGCACCCAAATCGATGAGCAGCAGCGCATTATCCTGTCCGATACGCAGCTGTGGCGTGACCGTGTTACGCACGTCTTCCACGCGGGCAAACGCAGAGATCACCAGCGACATCGGCGAGGTTACCGCGCGATCTTCGCCCTCTTCCTGCCAGCGGGTTTTCATCGACATAGAGTCTTTACCCACCGGAATCGTCAGACCCAGTGCTGGGCACAGCTCCTCACCCACGGCTTTCACCGCATCGTAGAGTCCGGCATCTTCGCCCGGGTGCCCTGCTGCTGCCATCCAGTTCGCAGACAGCTTCACGCGAGTCAGCGGGCCAATATGCGTGGCCGCAATGTTCGTCAGCGCCTCACCCACCGCCAAACGCGCGGAGGCTGCGAAGTTACGCAACGCGACTGGCGCACGTTCACCGATAGACATTGCCTCACCGTAATAGCTATCGAGGCTGGCGGTGGTCACCGCGCAGTCAGCCACTGGCACCTGCCACGGACCGACCATCTGATCGCGGGCTACCATACCGGTAACAGAGCGGTCACCGATGGTGATCAGGAAGGTTTTTTCGGCGACAACAGGCAAGTGCAGCACGCGCTCGACCGCTTCTGCCAGATAGATTTCATCACGCTGTAGCGGCGTGCCTTCTACCTGCTTGCGCTCAACGTCACGCAGCATCTTCGGCGTTTTGCCCAGCAGCACATCCAGCGGGAGATCGATAGGCTGGTTGTTGAAGTGACGATCGTTCATCGTCAGATGCAATTCTTCCGTCGCCTCACCAATCACCGCATAAGGCGCACGTTCACGACGGCAAATTTCATCAAACAGTGCCAGCTGCTCTGGCGCAACGGCCAGAACGTAGCGCTCCTGCGATTCGTTACACCAGACTTCCAGCGGGCTCATGCCCGGCTCGTCGTTCAGAATATCGCGCAGTTCAAAGCGACCGCCGCGGCCACCGTCGCTCACCAGTTCCGGCATGGCGTTGGACAGACCGCCCGCGCCGACATCGTGAATGAACAGGATCGGGTTGGCTTCACCCAATTGCCAGCAGCGGTCGATCACTTCCTGACAGCGGCGCTCCATTTCTGGGTTATCGCGCTGTACAGAAGCAAAATCCAGATCTGCATCAGACTGACCCGATGCCATAGAAGAGGCTGCACCGCCGCCCAGTCCGATATTCATGGACGGTCCGCCCAGTACAATCAGTTTGGCACCGACGATAATTTCGCCTTTTTTGACGTGATCGGAACGGATGTTACCAATGCCGCCCGCCAGCATGATCGGTTTGTGGTAGCCACGCAGCTCGGTGCCATTGTGGCTATCAACACGCTCTTCATAAGTACGGAAATAGCCCGTCAGTGCAGGACGGCCGAATTCGTTGTTGAATGCCGCGCCGCCCAATGGGCCTTCGGTCATGATATCCAGCGCGCTGACAATACGCTCTGGCTTGCCGAATTCTTCTTCCCACGGCTGAACAAAGCCAGGAATGCGCAGGTTCGATACAGAGAAACCCACCAGACCCGCTTTCGGCTTGGAGCCACGGCCTGTCGCGCCTTCGTCACGGATTTCACCACCGGATCCCGTTGCCGCGCCCGGCCACGGTGAAATGGCGGTTGGGTGGTTATGCGTTTCAACCTTCATCAGGATATGGGCGTCTTCCTGATGGTAAGTATATTGCCCGTTGGGATCGGTGTAGAAACGGCCGACGGCGGAACCTTCCATGACGGCGGCGTTATCTTTATAGGCAGAGAGAACGTGATCGGGGGTATGTTCAAAGGTGTTTTTGATCATTTTGAACAGTGACTTCGGCTGAGTAACGCCGTCGATCACCCAATCCGCGTTGAAAATCTTGTGGCGGCAGTGCTCAGAGTTCGCCTGGGCGAACATATACAGTTCGATATCGTTAGGATTGCGGCCCAGTTTGGTGAAGGCTTCCATCAGATAGTCAATTTCATCTTCTGCCAATGCCAGTCCCAGACGGACATTCGCCTCTTCCAGTGCCTGACGGCCTTGCAGCAGAATTTCGACACGCTTGAAAGGTGCAGGTTGGTGGTGAGAGAACAGCGCTTCGGCCTGTTTCAGGTCGCTAAATACGCTTTCCATCATGCGGTCATGCAGCAGTGCCCCCAGTTGCTGCCACTGTTCATCGCTCAGCGTAGGCGCATGAATATAGAAAGCCAAACCACGCTCCAGACGCAGTACTTTGCTTAACCCACAGTTATGGGCGATATCCGTTGCTTTGGAAGACCACGGCGAAATCGTGCCGGGACGCGGCGTGACCAGTAACAGATGGCCTTGAGGCTCGTGCTCCGCGAGAGAAGGACCATACTTCAGCAAACGTGTCAGTTTGGCCTGTTCATCGTTGTTCAACGGGGCGCTGACATCGGCGAAATGTACGTATTCAGCATAGATATCACTGACCGGCAAAACGTGCTCTTTGCAGCGGACCAGCAATTTATTAATACGAAAAGCCGATAAAGCAGGTGAACCACGCAGTATTTCCATAATCTAAAGTTCTCTCGTCTTCGATGCACTGGCTGCGATACAGCCATGGGGCACAACAGGGGGGAAACGCGCATATTATAGAGAATCCTTCCCTCGGACGAAACCGTTTGCGTGGCGATAATTTCACTTCACGCCCGACGAATGATTAATTGGTGACCAAATCAATAAAAGTTGCACACTGGCGCTTTGTTAAGCAAAATGCCCCCACTCTGGGAAATGACGTATAAAAAAACTGCCGTTACAGACAGCCTGGCCACACGGCCGCCGAGAGATAACTATTTGAAGCCGTTAAAATTAAATTATTTTTTCATCGGGATTATCACGTTACTGCTGGCGTTAGCGCTATGGCCTAGTATTCCCTGGCGCAGTAGTCAGGATGTACAGCTCAGGCAGATCCTCTCACGCGGTGAGTTGCGTATCAGCACGGTCAACTCACCGCTGACTTATGCAATGAGCAACGGATCCCCGACAGGTCTGGACTATGAACTGGCAAAACGGTTCGCCGATTACCTCGGCGTCAAGCTGGTGGTCTCGTCACGCAAGAATCTTGACGAGCTGTTCGACGATCTGGATGGCGACGATGCCGACCTGCTGGCTGCCGGGCTGATCTACAACCACGAGCGTCTGGAACGCTTCCGCGCCGGCCCAACCTACTATTCCATTTCACAACAGATGGTGTACCGCCTCGGTTCACCCCGCCCAAAAACGCTGGATAAACTGCAAGGCCGCCTCGTCGTGACGTCAGGTTCCGCCCACGCCGCGACCCTGCGCGATCTAAAAGCAGAGAAATACCCGCAACTAAGCTGGGAGTCGGCTTCCGATCAGAGCACGCAGGAATTACTGAAGCAGGTTGCCGACGGCAAACTGGACTATACGCTGGGTGATTCGGTCACTATCGGCCTGATGCAGCGGATTCATCCGCAGCTTGCCGTCGCTTTCGATCTCAGCGACGAAGAGCCAGTTACCTGGTATATGCGCCGTTCACACGATGACAGCCTGTCCGCCGCGCTGCTGGATTTCTTCAGCCAGATTGTCGAAGACGGTACGCTCGCGCGTCTGGAGGAGAAATATCTCGGCCACGTTGGCGAATTTGACTATGTCGATACCACCACGTTCCTGAGCGCGATTGATGAAACGCTGCCGGATCTACGCCCGCTGTTTGAAAAATACGCCACCGATATCGACTGGAAGCTGCTGGCCGCCATCTCCTATCAGGAGTCACACTGGAACCCGCTGGCGACCTCTCCTACCGGCGTGCGCGGGCTAATGATGCTCACGCGCAACACGGCAGAAAGCCTGAACGTCACCGATCGGGTCGACCCTGAGCAAAGTATTCGCGGCGGTGCGCAATATATGTCGCACATGATGCAGAAAATGCCGGACACCATCCCGGAAGATGAAAAAATCTGGTTTGCGCTGGCGTCTTACAACATGGGATACGCTCATCTGCTTGATGCGCGTAAATTGACCGAAAAACAGAAGGGTAACCCCGACAGCTGGGTCGATGTGAAGATGCGCCTGCCGATGCTGAGCCAGAAGCGCTATTACACTCAAACCACCTACGGCTACGCGCGCGGACACGAAGCCTATAACTACGTGGAAAACATTCGGCGTTATATGGTGAGTCTGGAAGGTTATCTGATAGAAAAAGAAGCCAAAGTGCAGCAGCAAACCCAGATCGCGCAAGGCTATCCGGCCGTGCCTCTCAGCAAGGTACCGGAATAAAAAACCGGAGTAGATCCGTATGAAAGAACAAACGCCCCGCTACTCCTGCGCGGCGTTTTTCTCGCTTTTTTCTGCGGCACGACGGGCTTTATGCTGTTCACGACGCAGGCGAAAGAACGCGCTGAGCGTGGCAGAACATTCATCAGCCAGAATGCCGGATTCAATCACGATCTGATGATTCATGCCGGGATGGCGCAGAATATCCACCAGCGACCCCGCCGCACCTGTTTTTTCATCTGACGCGCCGTAAACCAGACGGCCAATCCGGCTATGTATCATCGCACCTGCACACATGATGCACGGCTCCAGCGTGACATACAGCGTCGTCTCTAGCAGACGGTAATTCTGCAACACCTGACCTCCCTGCCGCAGCGCCATAATCTCAGCGTGCGCGGTAGGATCGTGATGTCCAATCGGCCGGTTCCACCCTTCGCCGATGGCTTCGTTACCCAGCACCAGCACCGCACCAACCGGCACTTCGCCTTCATCCTGAGCACGCTGAGCCAGCATTAATGCGTGACGCATCCAGTATTCATCGTTACGCAGGTTGCCCACGTTTCCTCACTCAGTCATTCATATTTTGGCGGCGCATTATACCCACATGAAGAGATGAAAAATCAGATGAAAGAATGAAAAAATCATTCCAGCTGTTGCAGGCTACCTTCGGGGGTGACTCGCCAGCGGTGTTCGCAAAAATAGAGCAGCGGGTTGTCCTGTTTGCTGTCGCTGTAACCGCTGTAGAGCTTGAGCGGTGCGCCGAGACGCTGCTCCATCTGCGTCACTTTTTCATGCCCCAGACAGCGCAGTGTTAATACCCAACCGCCGTAGCGGCGTGTAATCTGGCTTCCCATCAGGCGAACACCGGGCAGAAAAGGCGAATCATGATAGACCTGTTCCACCAGCCGCTGCGGCGATCCGGTCACCAGCCAGACCTGTGCCTCACTGTCTTCAAGATAGGTTTTCAGCCGCTGCTGAACCTGCGGAAACGGAATGACATCATGACGAAACGCACCGACAAACTGCTTTTCCAACTGAACCAGCTCGTCTTCATCACGCCCAAACGTAATTGCCCACAGTAGCCAGCTCATCGGCCACCGGGCCGCACGACCGCGAATCAGTAGCCCCAGCCCGATAATCGGTAATAGCGGGATAACCAGAACGAGATTTAGCGGCAGCCGACGAAGTAAAAAACGCAAAAAGCTGCCAAACATGTCCTGCTGATGCAACGTGCCATCCAGATCAAAAAAAACAATGCGTTGCTCTCGCTTATCACTCAAAACATTTCTCCCGACTTACACCAAGATAATTTTATCCGCCAATCAGCGCCTCACGCAGATAACCGTTGTGCTGTTTCAGGCGCTCACGCGCCGCTGCCACATCAATATTAGCCAGCAGCATCAGAATTGCAGGCTTAACCTCATTATCCGCCTGCACCAGCGCCTGCCGTGCCTTTTCCCGCTCGGCACCCGTTGCTTCAACCACGATGCGGCAAGCCCGGTCCAACAGCTTCACGTTGGTTGCCTTCACATCGACCATCAAATTCTGGTACACCTTTCCCAGCTTAACCATTGCGCCGGTAGAAATCATATTCAGGACGAGTTTTTGCGCCGTTCCCGACTTCAGTCGCGTCGACCCCGTTAACGCTTCCGGGCCAACGACCGGAGAAATCGCCACCAGCGCTTCCTGTGCGATGGGTGAATGCGGGTTACAGGAGATCGCCGCAGTCCGGCAGCCAACGTCACGCGCATAGCGCAATGCGCCAATCACATACGGCGTTCGGCCTGATGCCGCAAGACCGACAACCATATCCGCTGCGGTTAAATTCAGCGCTTTTAAATCCGCCTCACCGAGTGCGGGGTCGTCTTCTGCACCTTCAACCGCTTTAAGCAATGCGCCCGGCCCACCGGCAATCAGGCCAATAACCAGCCCGTGTGGCACGCCAAACGTCGGCGGACACTCGGAGGCATCCAGTACGCCCAAACGGCCGCTGGTCCCCGCGCCCAGATAGATCAACCGCCCGCCCTCTTGCAACGACGCCGTCGCCAGATCGACAGCCTCGGCAATCGCGGGTAAAACCTGCGCAATGGCTTCAGGCACTTTCCGATCTTCCTGATTAAACGCGTGCATCATCTCCAGCGTAGAGAGCTGATCCAAGGCCATCGTCGCCGGGTTTCTCGTTTCAGAAACCAGCTTCCCTAAATTAAGATTCTCTTCATCCATCACATCTGAACGCATTCTGCTACCTCATGCTTTGTGTCAGCGCTTTACACGCTCATGACAAACAACCATTTTCACCACTATACCCGTCATACTTCAAGTTGCATGTGCGTTGGCTGCATTCACTCACCCGAATCACTTACCTCAGTAAGCTCATCGGGATTCCTTCTTTTGCCGCCTTCCTGAAACTCGAATTATTTAGGGTATATATGCTTTTGGGAGCTGTGAAAGTACGCTATTCTGCATCGAATTCACCCTCCACATGCATCTCGCAAGGTAAACAGAGAAACCTCAGTGCGACTCTCCGGGTTCAGACTCTCCAGTTACACGCTTTTCTTTATTAGCTGTCTGCTGTTTCTGCTGGCGGGTTCCCTACGTGCGGACTGGGATTTTATTACCATTAATCAGCGAACCGAGCAGCTTTATGGCCCGGCAACGCCCGATGCTCGCCGCCGAATAGATGAATGGCAGACGCTGTTGGTCAATTCCCGCAATAAAGAGGAAAAGGCGCTGCTGAGCAGCGTGAACCAATTTTTCAATGACCGTATGCTGTTTCGCGATGATATTGTCGTCTGGAATCAGGAAGATTACTGGGCAACCCCGATTGAAGCGCTGCGTAAAGGTGCCGGGGATTGCGAAGATTATGCGCTCGCCAAGTATTTTACGCTGCGCCATTTAGGCGTCCCGGCGGACAAATTACGCATTACCTATGTAAAAGCCCTGCGCCTGAATAAAGCGCACATGGTAGTGACCTATTATCCCACGCCAACCTCGATTCCGCTGGTGTTGGACAATCTGACCGACAAAATCCAACCGGCGACAGAGCGCAATGATTTAGTTCCGGTGTACGCCTTTAATGGTGGTGGTCTCTGGCTGCCAGGTGCCAGCGGCAGCAACAAACGCGTAGGCGACAGTAAACGACTTTCACGCTGGCAGGATGTATTAACCAAAATGCGTGCCGAAGGGTTTTCAATTGAGGAGTAAGGGTAGGCTATGTCTCTATACAAACAATTACTGATAGCCATCTGCCTGTTTGTGCTAATTATTTTCAGCGGGAGTTTTTTCGTCAGCCTGGAAAATTCGCGTGAACAGTACAATAACCAGCTTCACTCTCACGCACAGGATGCCGCTACCGCGCTTGGGCTTTCCCTGACGCCAAATATCGATGACCCGGCAATGGTAGAGCTGATGGTCAGCTCGATTTTCGACAGTGGCTACTTTTCCAGTATCCGCGTGCGGGATTTAAAAACCGGCAACGTTACGCTGGAGCGCACCGCCTCACCGGATATCCCTGACGTACCACGCTGGTTTGTTCAGTTAGTGAACCTGCAACCTGGTGCGGGCGAAGCCATCGTGATGCGCGGTTGGGAACAGGCGGCAAAAGTCGAAGTCGTCAGCCATCCGATGTTCGCGGTGACGCGGCTGTGGCGCAGCAGTACGGCCTCTTTCCTATGGCTGCTAGGCTGTGGCACGCTGGGCGTGCTCCTCGGTGCGCTGTTCCTGCGCCGTCAGCTACGTCCGCTTGATTATATTGTCGATCAGTCGCTGGCAATTACCCGTCGTGAGTTCCTTAGCCAGCCAGATTTACCCAATACGCCAGAATTCCGCCGCGTCGCGCAGGCGATGAACTTGATGGTTAGCAAGCTCAAAACGCTGTTTGAAGAGGAAGCAGAGCGGAGCGAGCGCTTACGTCAGGACGCCTATCAGGATCCTCAAACCGGATTGAATAACCGCCGCGCGTTTGACATGCAGTTCAACGACAAACTGGCCGACGAAGAAACCGCTCCCGGCTTCCTTATTATGATTCGCGTTCAGGATCTGGCGGGGATGAACCAGCGGTTGGGTGGCCAGCGCACCGATGCGCTCTTAGCCTCCGTCGGGCATATCCTGCGCAAAATGCAAAAACAGCATACCAATGCGGAGAGCCTTCTGGCACGCATCCGCGGCGGGGAATTTGCGCTGTTCTGTCCGGGGTTGGTCGATAAAGAAGCCTATGCGCTGATTGGCGAGCTGACGAGCAACATCGAAACGTTGCATCTGACAGGCGAAACCGACGTCTCCCCTGTTGCCCAATTCGGCATGGTGCCTTTCCGCCCCGGCGACACCGCGCAATCTCTGTTTATTCAGGGCGATCAGGCGCTCACGCGAGCCGAAAGCAATACCGATAGCACCGCGCCTCACGACATTCCGTCCGTCAGTGCCGAACAGGTCGAAACCGATCGCCATAGATGGTTTAACCTGCTCGATCCCATTCTGGAACAGGAACGCTTGCAGCTTTTCCTGCAACCGGTCGTCGCCTGTGACGATCCCAGTCAGGTGCTGCATCACAAGGTGCTAGCCCGTATTCAGGATGAACAAGGAAACAGCATCGCGGCAGGCCGCTTCCTGCCGTGGATTCAACGCTTTGGCTGGGATACCCGTCTGGATCAGACTATGCTGCGCGAAGTACTGGACTATCTTCGTCAGCACGACGGCAATCTGGCACTGAGCCTGTCCGGCACCACGGTCCTGAATCTTCATTTGCTTGCCGATCTGCTTGCCCCGTTGAAGCATCAGCCTGACGTCGCCAGACGACTGATTCTGGAGCTGGATGAGAACCAATTGCCAGACAGCACCCAACTGGAAGCCTTAATCAAGCTGCTGAATGAACATGGCTGTGCGCTGGGGCTACAGCATTTTGGCGGGCGCTTTAATATGATCGGCAACCTGTCGCAATGGGGGCTGGCTTACCTGAAAGTCGATGGCAGCTACATCCGCAATATCGATCAGGAAGACGATAAACAAATGTTTATCGAAGCGCTGTATCGCGCCACCAACAGTATTGCCCTGCCGCTTATCGCCGAACGTGTTGAAACTGCAGGTGAGCTGAAAGTGCTTCAGGAGATGGGATTACAAGGCGCGATGGGACGGTTGCTGGGTGAACCGGTGCCAGCGGTCAGAGTCTGATACCACATCATTTTGGCTAACGGCGTTTAACGACCCCGGCTTCTCACTACGACATTGAGAAGCCGGAAACGGCTGAACGGGACGTTAAGGGATGATTTCTTCTTCAAAACGCTATGTCTTTAAAGCAGTAAGTCTTTAAAACACATGCCGTTAAAACAGCAATTTTTTAAAACATTCACTCTTCTTCAAAACATGGTCTCTTCATCGTCGCCAATCAGCTTGTTCAACCCGCCATTCAGGGCTTCACGCGCCTGCGCACGGTTGATCAACTTCAGTTGTGCCGCCTGAGGGAAATCGGTAATGCTGACCACGCCTTTCTGAATCAAAACCTGAATTAAGTCCTCCAGCACGCGCACCATTTCCAGATCGCTTTGCCGCAGTTGCTGGAGACTGGACATCGCTGCCTGATGACTGCGGAACCAAGCCTGCGCCTCACGCGAATCATCGGACAGTTCGCCGTTCATTTCAGGAAAAGGACTCTTTTCTACCTTCATCAGGTGGCCATCACTGTCGCGCTGGATATAAAACATGTTCGGAGACCTTTTAAGTTTTTGATAAAAAAGGGAGCCGTGCAGTCTCCCCCTTTTCGTCAGCTAGACGGTTCTGGCTTGCTGACCAGACTTTCAAGCGACGGCAATGCACCGTTATAGTGTTCCAACGTAATCGACACTGCAACCGTTCCGCCCTTATCCGCCGTAAAGTTCCCCGCGGTGCTCACTTCAATCGTCGGTGAACCATGATTATCGGTGATGCGAATATAGCGGCTGATATCAGTGCCTTCCTCCAGTTCGCCCACCAGATCGCTTAAATCAATCCGGTCACCTTCTTTGGCATTGAAGTCTTTGATCACATCGTTGCCGATATCGCCAGCCTGCCACTTAAAGACATCCGCACCTGCGCCGCCGATGAGCGTATCGCCCCCCGCGCCGCCAATCAGGATGTCGTCTCCGCTGCCGCCGTACAGAAGGTCATTCCCCGCCCCGCCGTAGAGAGTGTCATTTCCTCCCTGGCCGAAGAGAATGTCATTCCCCGCTCCACCGTTGAGTATGTCGTTGCCATCTTTCGACGACGACAGATCAAACTCCGCGCTGTGCGTTGCAATATAGCCATGCATCTCTTTCGCCGTCGGGACGCCAGTTTGCATACCTAACTGCTTGCCGATGTAGTTCTGCAAGGCGGTGATACCGTTGCCGTCGATATTAGGAAACGACACCACATCGCCGAACAGAATGTCATTCCCCAACCCGCCATTCAGTTGGTCATTACCTGCATGTATTGACTCACTGCTGCCCAAAATCGCTTTATTAAGGTTAGCAGGGTCAATATGATCCTGAACCACACCGTCGGTGTCATAGCGCTTCAGCGTATCGCCATTTAAATCAGCCCCAATACCGATCGCTTCAATTGCTGACTGCTTCTTCAGCAAACTGAAAGCCTGAGTCGCGTTTGTGTTGCTGACATCGCGGTTGCCTGAATTATCAACCCAGTACCAGTTGCCGCGGTAGTCCTGCGCCCAGTAGCTGCTGTTATTACCCACGCCGCCCAAAGAGGAGATTTCATACGTTCCGTCCCCCTGCGCGTGTACTTGTCCAATGACCGTCCCGACCACTTTATTACTGTTATCGCTCCAGGCATATTGATAGACGTTCCCTTTGCTATCAATCACTTCACGCACGGCACCGCGGACATCCATAGAGTAGGACTGCCCTGGTTTGTAGGCGAAGCTATCGATATTCAGCGTTTGGTTCCAGTCACTCACTTTCACGACATCAGCTTCATTCTTCTGATAGAACGTTGGCTCACCGTCGGTAATGAAATACGTCAGGTTATTACCCACATTCTTTTTCACCACATCGCTTTGGAACCAGTTAGCCGTCGTCTTGAACACGTCTTCATAGTTGGTTCCACCGCCTTTCTCCGATCCGCCAACCATTGAATTCAATACGGCAGTCAGCTTATTCAGGGCGCTGGCGTCGTTCAGATTCACAGAAATGGTTTTCCCCACCTGCGTATCAAAGTCAGCCAGAAAAACGTTTACCGTACCGGAATTCACACCGCTAGCACTATTGATCAGGCTTTTGAATACGTTGCTCAACGATGTACGCGTATTCTCGATATCCGTTGACGACATACTGCCAGATGAATCGACCATAAATGCAATGTTGTAATTCTTGCCTTCTATGATCTGCAAACCGGAGACATCCGCGACCATCACATCGTGGCTATGCGTGCCGGACATGTTGTCATCGCCTATCGTACCGATGCTCATCCCATACTGCTCAACGCCTCCGGCAGAGTAGCCGGTCGCCGTATCATGGTTGGCAATTTCTGTCGATGTCGCCTGCGCCACCACATTGAATTTACCCGCATCGACTGGCACTTCGAGCGTAATCTTACCAGCCAGCGTCTGGGCATTATTGGCGTTCTTGATGAGATACGATCCATCGTCACCAACGGTATACTTCACGTTGTTAATGTGGTCGGTCAGCACCGTTCCTTTCGGGATTCCCGTAAGCGTAATCCCTGACAGGGTTTCACTGCCGTCGCGATCGGTCAGGGCTGCCGAGACATCAAGCGTATGCGTCTGTGTGCCTGCCTGGCCGGGCACTTTTTCCACCGTCGCACTATTGGTGCCCGGGGTGTATGTCGTACCGTCGCTATAGATCACACCTTCAATATTGTTGCTAACCTGCGAGGTAAACGAGCCTGACTTGCCGCTGCCATCGGTATAGTTAACTTTCAGTCCGTCCAGCGTGTTAACCGACGAATCCTGATTGTTGTTCGTACTATAAGTTGCGTTATAGGTGTAACCCGTCTCTTTCATAACGAACACGTAGTCAGAATGCGCACTGCTGCCGTTATTCGTCCGGTTACCGTTAAACGAATCCAGATCGCGATGATCCTTACGATCGGCCGGCCAGTCACTCTGTCGATAGAAATACCCACTGTTGGAATGCACAACGAAGATATCGCTGTAACTGCCATCCCCGCTGGTATTACCCTGACTGTAGTACGCTACCTTGCCATTGCCGACCACCGTGGGTACCGGATCCCCTTCGGTCAGCCAAACGCGGACACCGTTGCCCACGGCAACAATTTTCCCATTTTGTACGTCGAAGCCACCGTTGGCGCTACCGCCATTGACCTTAATAATTTCCGAAGAGGTCGGCGTTGTCGCGCCACTGGTGATGCTCAGGCTCACTACTGGCGCATCGGCTACTGGCGTTATGCCAATGTGCAGCGCGGCTTTATCGCCGGTGTTACCCGCAACATCAACTGGCCGATAACCAATATCACCCAGCGCGGTGCCAGAGACATTACTCGCTGGCGTAAAGCGTAGATCGGTGTTGCCAGCCGTAAAGGTTTGTCCAGCGGTGACCGCTTTCCAACTCCCGTTATCGTTAAAATAGAGCGTGCCAGCGGCAGTAGGCGGCAGAGACGAAATCACGATGCTTGTGGTATCGCTCGATACGCCCAGATCGCTCCAGCCAATGTGCAGCGGCGTGTCTTCCGTACCAGACACCGTGTTGTTGTGTGCGGCTGGCGGCGTGACATCCATGATGGCCTGACTGTTATCATGCGCCTGATTACCTGCCGCATCGGTTGCGGTCGCCCCGGCGGTAATCTTGCCTTCCGCTAACGTACTCAGATCGACATTCGTCTGCCATTTTCCGTTCGTCACGGGCACGTCATGCAGCGTAACCGACTTACCATTCACATCGGTAAAGACCAGATCGACCTTCTTCTCGTTGCTGGTGCCGCTGACCAGGGTGTTTTTCGACTCACTCTGGCTGACATAGCCATCGTTACCCGCGAAATTCGTAATATCAATTTCTGGTGCGGTCGTATCTACGCTGTATGCATGATGGGTATTCGCCGTGGTGGCGTTCCCCGCTGCATCACGCGTGGTCACGCTCGCGCTAATGTCACTGTTAGCCGCCAGTACCGAACCTGGAACATTCACACTCCAGGTTTTTCCATCGGCATTCACCGTCGTCTGGTAGGTTTCGGTACCAACTTTAACCGTAACCGCATCACCCGCCCTAACCTCATTGCCGACTTTTCCGGTAACAGAGATCGTTTGTCTGGATTCATTAGCATTGATGACGTTATCTGACGTGACATTGTCGATAGAGATCGACGCCACCGGCGCGACGGTATCCACACCATAAGCATGGCTGGTGTTCGCGGTAGTGACGTTGCCTGCCGTATCACGTGTGGTGACTGTCGCACTCACATCGCCGTTTGCTGCCAGCACGGATCCCGGAACGTTGACGCTCCAGGTTTTACCATCCGTATTGACGGTCGTTTGGTAAGTTTCAGTGCCCACTTTAACGATAACCGCGTCGCCCGCTTTGACTTCATTGCCCACCTTGCCAGTGACCGCAATCGTCTGATCGGACTCGGTTGCGTTAATCACATTATCTGACGTGACATTATCGATAGTGATAGACGCCGTTGGTGCGACAGTATCCACACCGTAAGCGTGACTGGTGTTGGCGGTGGTAACGTTACCTGCGGTATCGCGTGTGGTGACCGTAGCGCTTAAATCGCCGTTTGCTGCCAGCACGGATCCCGGAACGTTGACGCTCCAGGTTTTGCCGTCGGTATTCACCGTCGTCTGGTAGGTCTCGGTACCGACTTTGACCGTAACCGCATCACCCGCTTTCACGTCGTTATCAACTTTACCCGTAACGGCAACGGTCTGAGCGGACTCGCTGGCATTAATCACGTTATCCGGAGTGACGTTATCGACAGAGATCGACGCGACTGGCGCGACGGTATCCACACCGTAGGTGTGATTCGTGTTGGCGGTAGTGGCGTTACCTGCGGTGTCACGCGTAGTGACGGTCGCGGAGATATCGCTATTGGCGGCCAGCACCGAACCGGGAACATTCACGCTCCAGGTTTTGCCGTCGGTATTGACCGTCGTCTGGTAGGTCTCGCCGCCGACTTTAACGGTGACCGCATCGCCCGCTTTAACTTCGTTGCCGACCTGACCGGTGACCGCAATCGTCTGACCCGATTCGCTGGCATTAATCACGTTATCCGACGTGACATTGTCGATAGCGATCGACGCCACTGGCGCAACGGTGTCCACACCATAAGTGTGGCTGGTATTGGCGGTGGTGACATTCCCTGCGATATCACGGGTGGTGACAGTGGCACTCACATCACCATTCGCGGCCAGTACCGACCCCGGCACGTTCACGCTCCAGGTTTTACCATCCGCATTCACCGTCGTCTGGTAGGTCTCGGTACCGACGGTAACCGTAACCGCGTCACCCGCTTTCACGTCGTTATCGACTTTACCCGTGACCGTAATGGTCTGGCCGGACTCGCTGGCATTAATCACGTTATCGGACGTGACGTTATCGATAGATATCGATGCAACCGGCGCAACCGTATCGACACCATAAGCATGATTGGTATTAGCAGTCGTGACGTTACCTGCCGTATCGCATGTAGTGACGGTCGCACTCACATCGCCGTTTGCTGCCAGCACGGATCCTGGAACGTTCACGCTCCAGGTTTTGCCGTCCGCATTCACCGTCGTCTGGTAGGTTTCGGTGCCGACTTTAACGGTAACCGCATCGCCCGCTTTGACGTCGTTATCGACTTTACCGGTGACGGCAATGGTCTGGCCGGATTCGCTGGCATTAATAACGTTATCGGACGTCACATTATCAATAGAAATTGAAGCAATAGGTGCAACGGTGTCCACACCGTAAGTGTGGCTGGTGTTGGCAGTCGTGACGTTACCTGCGGTGTCACGCGTGGTGACGGTCGCACTCACATCACCATTGGCGGCCAGTACCGAGCCCGGCACATTCACGCTCCAGGTTTTACCATCGCTATTCACCGTCGTCTGGTAAGTCTCAGTGCCAACGGTAACGGTGATCGCATCGCCCGCTTTGACTTCATTACCGACCTGACCGGTGACGGCTATGGTCTGGCCGGACTCAGTCGC